>CAMCZZ010000005.1:0-174240 GCA_945888375.1 Akkermansia muciniphila
TCCCGAGCGGGCGGGGCGGGGGCCATGCCCCCGCCCCTGCACCCCTCCCCATTTTTAATCTTTAGGTCTTCAATCCACCTACCAACCCAGACCCTTTTGCTGAACTTGACGGACACAACTGGCTGCGCCATCTCCGCTTCGCTCCGTCCTATACTCGGTCCGCCCCGAAATCTACTCGCACCCTCGTCCCGCTGCTCCGCCGTTCAACGGAATGACCCCGCCTCAGCTGAGCCGGTCCAGCAACTCCTCGGCTGGCGGGCCGATCCGTCTGGTCGTTTCGCCCTCGGTCCAACGGCCCTCCACGAGCAAACGCAGCGGTGTGGCTGGCTCCCCGCGTTCCCCGCTTTGAAAGAGACTCACCAGTAGTTCCAACGCTCGCCGGCCTATCTCCGATTCTTGTTGGTCGATGCCCGACCAGTTGGCGTCAAACGCGCGCGATAGCGTGGCCAGGGAGACATCCGTGGGGGCGATGATACCGGCGGTTTCCAGCCACTGCCGGACTTCGCTCAAATGGCAGACGATGGCGGTGGGGCGATGCCGGCGGAACCAGGCGAGGAAATCTTCGCGCGCCGTCGCCACATTGCGGGGATCTTCCCGGCCGGGGATGGCAAAGAGCGGCATGCGGTGTTTCGCCGCCTGAACGGCCTGGAAAAAGTGGTAAGGTGATTCGAAACCGTGGTTAGCCCGCCTCAGGGTTTCAGTGGCGGCGACCATGCCTATCCTCACGTGCCCCAGCCGCGCCAATTCGCGCAAGGCCTGCAGGCTGGCGTTGTGCTGGTGCGAGGCGACCACGTGAAGTCGAGGCGAGGCCAGCGAGTGGCCGATCGCAACCGCGGCAAAAGGTTCGACATCAAAGCCCAGATCAGTGCCGGAGAGGGGTTGCGGCGGGAAAACCAGCCCGCGTATTCCCCGGGCCAGAAGCACGTCGCGCGCCCGTTTCGGGGACATGCCGGGTTCCGCCAACCAGAATTCTTCCAGCTTGAAGCCCATCTGGGTGGCGAAGCGCTGCGCCCCTTCATGGTAGCCAGCGATATTGACCAGCGCCCGCCCTTCCTCCCGCGTGGAAAAATTGTTGATCCAGGAGAGGGTGGACTGAAACGCCACCGGGGCTTGCTTGCGGCGGTAATTGCTCAACGCGGTGAGCATGGGATCCGGTGCGTAGCCCATTTCCGTGGCGAGACTCCGGATGCGCGCGCGCTTGGCCGGCTCCACATATGTATCATTCTTGAGGGCACGCCACGCGGTGGAAACGTGCACTCCTGCCCGCTCGGCGACTTGTTTGAGAGTGACGCGGGCGTCTTGCATGACCGTTTTTAAAGCATTTAAAGCGAATTCATGAAACAGTTTGCAGGCAAGCGCCTTCGCCGCCTCTTTCACTTCGTTTTTCCGTAACTTCTACTGTTGTTCTCTCCTATGAAAAAAGTCCGCATCGGCATTGTCGGTCTCGGCAATATGGGCTTCGCCCATGCCCATAGCATCCTGGCCGGCAAAATCCCCCGGTTGGAACTCGGTGCTGTATCCGATGTGAATTCCGATAAAATCGCCCGCGTGCCGCAGGTGAAAGGTTTCAAGACGGCGGCCGGCATGATGGCCTCGGGGCTGATCGACGCCATCCTCGTCGCCACGCCGCATTACGACCATACCTCGCTCGGGATCGCGGCGCTGAAGGCCGGCCTGCACGTGTTGTTGGAGAAGCCCATCTCGGTGCATCGGGCGGATTGCGAGCGGCTCATCGCAGCCCATCGCGGCCGCGAGGGCCGGCAGGTTTTCGCCGCCATGTTCAACCAGCGGACCGATTTGTATTACCAAAAGATCCGCGCGCTCATTCAGGCCGGTGAACTTGGGGAAATCCGGCGGGTCAACTGGATCATCACGAATTGGTTTCGCACGCACGCCTACTATGCATCGGGCGGCTGGCGCGCCACTTGGGCGGGCGAGGGCGGCGGTGTTTTGTTAAATCAATGCCCCCACAATCTGGATCTGTTCCAGTGGATTTTCGGCATGCCGGTCGAACTGACCGCGCGATGCGGATTTGGCCGTTATCATGACATCGAGGTGGAAGACGACGTCACCGCGACCATGCGTTTTGCCAACGGCGCGACCGGCGTCTTTATCACCTCCACCGGCGAGGCCCCGGGCACCAACCGGCTCGAGGTCGTGGGCGAGCGGGGCAAGCTGGTTTACGAGCAGGACCGGATTCTTTTTACCCGCAATGAGGTGCCGATGGGCGAGTTTTCTCGCACCACTCCGCACTCCTTTGCCACCCCCCCAATCTGGGATGTCTCGATCCCCGTCGCTGGTCATGGTGGCCAGCACAACGAAGTGCTGCAGAACTTCACGGATGCCATTCTTGACGGCACACCGCTCATTGCGCCGGCCCCCGAGGGCATTCACTCGGTCGAGCTCGCCAACGCGATGTTGCTCTCGGCTTGGACCGCCAAGCCCGTCGCGCTGCCCATCGATGGACGTAAATACGAGCGAATGCTCAAGGCCAAGATCGCCGAGTCGGCCAAACTCGGGAAAAAGAAAAAGTCAGTCGCCGCCGCCCCCGTCGACTTTGCCAAGTCCTTTGGCCGCTAAATTTTTACTCCATGAAACTGTCCCAAGTCGCCCTTCAGCTCTATACCCTTCGCGATTTCTGCAAAACTGCGCCCGAGGTCGCAGCCACCGCCCGCCGGGTGCGGGAGATAGGCTACACCGCCGTCCAGATCAGCGGGGTGGGGCCCGTGCCCGAGGCCGAACTTGTTGCCATCTTCAAGGGCGAGGGTCTGACCATCTGCGCAACCCATGAGGACGGGCGGCGCATCCTCGACGAACCCGAGGCGATAATCGAGCGACTGCACAAACTCGGCACGACCCTTACGGCCTATCCCTATCCGGCGGGCATCGATTTTAATAACCCGGCCCATCTGGACTCACTGCTGCGCAAACTGGATGCCGTCGGCGCTAAATTCCGCGCTGCCGGGCTATCGCTTGGCTACCACAACCACGCGAATGAGTTTTACCGCCCCGACGGCGGCCCCTGCTTCCTGGAGCGGGTCTACGCCGAGACCTCCCCGGAGAACCTTGTGGCTGAGCTCGATACCTACTGGGTGCAACGCGGCGGCGGCGATGTCGTGGACTGGGTCCGTCGCCTGAAAGGCCGCCAGCCCTTCATCCACCTCAAAGACTACAAGGTCAGCCCGGGTGGCGAGCCCACCTTCTGCGAGATTGGCGCCGGCACTTTGCCTTTCGCTCGTATCATCGCCGAGGCCGAGTCGGGTGGGTGTGAGTGGTTTATCGTCGAGCAGGATAGCTGCCCGGGCGATCCGTTTACCTCCATCCGGCAAAGCTACGACTACATCCGGGCTCACTTAGTGTCCTGATCCCCTCCTTTTTTCGCGTCATTTTTACCCACGTCTCCAGCTCTTGATCATGTCCCCTTTTCTTCACGAAGATTTTCTGCTCACCACCGCAACCGCCCGCCGTCTCTACCACGAGGTGGCGAAGATGCAGCCGATCTACGATTACCATTGTCACCTGCCGCCCGACCAGATCGCGGCCAACCGCAGCTTTCAAAATCTCACCCAGATCTGGCTGGGAGGCGACCATTACAAGTGGCGGGCAATGCGGGCCGCCGGGGTCGATGAAGAGCTGATTACCGGCACATCCACCTCCGATTACGACAAGTTCCTAGCCTACTGCCGGATCGTTCCGCAGCTGGTCCGCAATCCGCTCCATCACTGGTCGCATCTGGAGCTGCGCCGCTTTTTCGGCATCGACCTGATGATTAACGAGGCCAACGCACCCCGCATCTGGGAACAGGCCAATGCCCGCCTCGCCACCCCCGCCTTCTCCACCCACGGCATCCTCACCGCCGCCGGTGTCGCCGTGGTCTGCACCACCGATGATCCCGCCGATTCGCTGGAGCACCATCAGGCCATCGCCCGTTCCGGCCTGAAGACGCGCGTCTACCCGACTTTCCGCGCGGACAAACTCGTCGCCGTCGCCGTCCCGGCAGTGTTCAACGCCTGGTGCGACCAGCTCGCCGCCCGCGCCGGCCTGGCAGTCGATTCGTTGGTCGCCTTGCTCGAGGCGCTGGATCGCCGCCACGCTTTTTTCCACTCTCTCGGGGGGCGCCTCTCCGACCACGGATTGGAAAACCTCCCCGATGCCGACTGCACTGAGGCGGAGGCCGAGGCCATCTTCGTCCAAACGCGCGGGGGCCGGTCGGCTACGCCCGAACAGGCCGCCAAGTGGCTCTGGTTCGTGATGCTTTTCCTTGGCCGTCTGGATGCCAAACGAGGCTGGACCAAGCAATTGCATCTCGGCGCACTCCGGAACAACAATGGGCGCCTGCTCAAGCGTCTCGGCGCGGATGCCGGCGTCGACTCGATCGGTGATTTTCCGCAGGCGCGCGCCCTTTCTCGCTACCTCGATGCGCTCGAGCGGGAAAACGCCCTGCCGCGCGTCGTGCTCTACAACCTGAACCCGGCCGACAACTACGTCTTCGCGTCCATGACGGGCAATTTTCAGGATGGCACCTCGGCGGGCAAAATCCAGTTCGGCAGCGGCTGGTGGTTCCTCGACCAGAAAGAGGGAATGGAGTGGCAGATCAACGCGCTCAGCTCCCTCGGGTTGCTTTCCCGCTTCGTCGGCATGCTGACGGATTCGCGGAGTTTTCTGTCCTATCCGCGTCACGAGTATTTCCGGCGTTTGCTCTGCAAGTTGCTCGGCGAGGACGTCGAGGCCGGGCTCATCCCGGCCGACGACGAGGCCCTGGACGGGCTGGTTCGCGACATTTGCTTCGGCAACGCCGCTGCCTACTTCGGGCTCGAACTGGCCGCCGGCTAGGCCTTTCCGGGGGCGCTGGCCTCGGCCAGCCGTCGGCAGGTTTCGAGGGTGTCGATGTCCGCCGGGGTCTTGTCCTTCCGGATACGCGAGATGCGGGGAAAACGCAGGGCGAAGCCACTGTCGTGGCGGGTGCTGGGCTGGATGCGGTCAAAGGCTATCTCCAGCACGGTGTCGGGCACGACGCGGCGGAGGCGGCCGTGTTCCTCGGTCGTGTTTTGAGTGAAGTGCTCGGTGAGCTCGGCGATCTCGGCGTCGGTCAAACCGGAGTAGGCTTTACCCACGGTGCGCAGCGCGCCGGACTCCTCGTCGCGGACGGCGAAGGTGTAGTCGCTCAGCACGCCCTTGCGTTTGCCGTGGCCTAGCGCGGCCGCGACGACGACTACGTCCAGAGTGGCGTAGGCTTTTTTGAACTTCAGCCAGGCCTGCCCGCGCCGGCCCGGGGTGTAGGGCGAAGCCGGATCCTTGGCCATGAGGCCCTCGTTGCCGCGAAGGCGGGCGCGCAGGAAGGCGGCTTCAATCTCCTTGGCGGAGTTTGCGATGAACACCGGGGCGAGGTGGAGCGACGAAGGCGCGGAGGCGAACAGGGTTTCGAGGCGGGCGCGGCGGGCGCGGAGCGGGGATTGGAGGAGCGTTTCGCCCGCGTGCCACAGAAGATCGTAGGCGGAGAAGGCGAGGGGAATCTCCTGGCCGAGGAAGAGGTCATCGCCGTCGAGGCGGCGGTTCAGGCGTTTTTGGAGGTCGGTGAAGGGCAGGGCGCGGCCGTCGCGCCAGGCGAGGAGTTCGCCATCGAGGATACAGTCGCCGGGTAGCTCGCGTTGCGCGGCGGTGGCGAGGTCAGGGAACTGGCTGGTGATAAGTTTCAGTTCGCGGGAGAACAGCTCCACGCGGGATCCCCGCTTGTGGAGTTGGCAGCGGATGCCGTCGTATTTCTCCTCCAGCCAGACTGGTGCCCCGAGGCGGGCGAGCAGGGCCTCGGAGGTGGGCTCGGGGCTGGCCAGCATAAACTGGAGCGGATGGAAAACGCGCAGGGCGATGCCGTCGAGGCTGCCGGCGAAGGCGGCGAGCACGACGGCGGGCAGGTCGCCGCAGAGCAGGTGGGCCTCGCGAACGGCTTCGAGGGGCCGGCCGGCGGCGGACGCGACGGCTTCCTCCACCAGCCCGTCGCGCAAGCCGATGCGGAGGTCGCCGGTGATGATTTTGAGCAGGTATTTTCCAGCGACGGGTGCAAGACGACGGAGCGTGGCGGAGAGCAGGTCCAGTTTGGCGGCGGGCGAGGCGGTGGTGGCGAGGCGGGCGAGCAGGCCGGCTAGACCGGAGAGGGAGAGCGGCTCGGCGGCGGCGGCGGGGGTTTTGGGCGTGGTGAGCAGGGCCTCGGCGGTATCGGCACCGTCACCGAAACGCCGATACGTGGTGCGGAATTCGCCTTCGTGGTGACCGGAAACCGCGAGCACGGCGCGGCGGAGCAGGGCCCAGCCGACCTGGAGCGAGCGCGGATCGGACTGGGGGAAGGCGCGGCCGGTGAGGTGCAGGGCGGCGCGGGCGGCATCGGCGGGCGCGAGGGCGGCGAGGTGGTCGCGCAGGAGGGTGATTTTCGCGGATTTTCCGGGGGTGGCGCGGATGCGTTCGCCGAGGGAGGCAAGGGCGTCGAGGGTGTCGGCGGCGGAGGGGCCGGGCACGGCGGAAGTGGGCGGCGGAGCGGGAGTTTTGGCGGCGGCGGGAAGGTGCGTGCCGGAGGAAAGGACGATTTCGAGCTGGTTGTCTTGGTTGACCGCCCAAGCTTCGATCCCGCGTTCACGGAGGTCGCGGGCGAAGTCGGCGGCGTAACCGTGCAGGGTGAGCACGCGGCGCGGTTGGGTGAGCTCGACGAAGCGCAGCAGGTCGGGGTAGTCGGCGTGGTCGGAGAGGGGGAAGGCGGCGTCGCATTGGTAGCGAAAACGCGCCCCGGGATCGAGGGCCCAGCCGGTCAGCACGGCGGTGCGGCGGCGGGGAATTTTGCGCACGAAGGGGGCGTTGGCGGCCTGGGGGGGGCAGATGACGACATGGCCGGCGCAGGTGCCGGCGGCGAAGGCGGCGTAGGGCGGGAAGGCCAGGCCGAGGGACTCGTAGACGCGGGTGAGCTTGAGGGTCTGCGGGTGAAGCATGACCGGAAGCGCGGCACCCGCGAGGGCGCTGAGGATCTCCTGGCTCTTACCCAGGCTGTAGCCAAAAAGCACGGGCGTTTCCCCGTCTTCTAGCGCAGCGCGGCAGAAGGCGATCACGTCGGCCAGCACGGCCTCGGTGGGCGGCAGGGCGTAGTGGGGCCGGCCGTAGGTCGTCTCCATGATCACGAGGTCGGCCCGGGGCGGCGCGCAGGGCTCGGCGGAGCGCCCGGGGCGGAGCTTGAAATCGCCGGTGTAGAGCAGGCGCCCGTGCTCGGCGTGCTCGAGCAGGATCATGGCCGAGCCGTGGATGTGGCCGGCGTGGTGCAGTGACACCGCGATCTCAGGGTGGTCGGCGGAGAGCGGGGCGATTTCGCCAAAAGGGAGAATGTGCTCCACCCGAATACCGCCCCGGTCGGGCATACGGGCGCGCATCAACGCGGCGGTGCCGGGGGAGAGCAAGACCTCACGATGAGCGGCGAGGTGGTCGAAGTGGGCGTGCGATACGAAGCTCCTCCCTACCGGATGATGAGCATCAAGCCACCAGTCGAGTTGAGGTAGATGGAGACCGTTGCGAAACTGAACCTCCCAAGGCACGTCGTGACTCTATTGCCCGGCTGGTTGAAGCAAATGGTTTGGCCGAAAATCCGCCCGGCGGTTTCCGGGCGGGTCATCCGCGCTGAAACGAGTATTTACCCGGTCCGAGGATGACGAGGGCGAGGCAGGCAACGCCCATGGTGGCGGGGTGAGCGGCGGAGTCCCAGCCGCCGAAGGGGTAGAACTTCCAGATCGTGGCGACCCCCATTGTGATGGTCAGGGCGAGGGCGGCGGGGCGGTGGAGATAACCGAGGATGAGGCAGACCGCGCCACCCGTCATGGCCACGATCGCGGCGAGGCCCCACCACGCGTGACCGGAATCAATCCCGAGGTAGGCCACGGCCCGCCCGACCCGAGACCAGGCCTGGGTGTCGGCGACTAAGCGCGGCAGGCCGTGGATGAAGAGGAAAATCGTGCCGATCCCGACCCGCAGAACGAGAAGGCCCAGGTCGGTGAAACGATCGAGGAAGGACCAGTGAAGCACGGTGGGCGGCCAGCAATCAGGCGTGGGAGCCAGCGAGGGCCGGTAGGTATTTATGTTTCAGCAGGCGCCAGGCGGTGACGAAAAAGGCGGTCAGCGGAATGGCCAGGACCATGCCGAGGATGCCGCCCAACGCGGTGCCCCAGAAGAATATCGCGACAATGATCGCGACGGGGTGCAGGCCGGTGCGTTCTCCCATGATCTTCGGGGTGAGATACCAGCCCTCGATAGTCTGCACGAGGAGGAACACACCCAGAGCCAGGCCCACGAGTTTCAGGTCGCCGCCGGGTTGGAGAAAGGCGAGCGGCAGGGCTATGCTCAGCCCGATGATGGTGCCGAGGTAGGGCACGATATTGAGCACGCCGAGCATCAGACCGATAAACAGACCGAACTTCAGGCCGATGACGGTAAATCCCAGCGCGAGCAGTGCGCCCATGATCAGGCCGATGATGAGTTGACCGCGGAAAAACGAGACCACGATGGCGATAAACTCGCGCATCAGGAAAATCAGGTCCTCGCGTAAACCGGGTTTCAGGAAGCTCAGGTGCTCCCCCAGGTTTTTGGTCGGGTCGCCGCTGGAGAGCAGGAAGAAAAAAAGGTAGATCGGAACGATGGCGAGGTTGGTAAAAAAGCCGAAGAGGCTGAGTGCGCCGGCCCCCGCGGCCTTTAGGGAGGGGACTGCCTGGGCAAGCAGGGCGCGTCCCTCGCCGAGCATGTGTTCCACGGCGTTTTTAATGGTAGGATTGGTGAGGTAACGCTGCCCGGAGGCGACCCATTCCGGATAGTGCAACTGGCCCTGCGCGAGGGCACGTTCCCACAGGGCGGGCAGAAAGGAGATTAAATCGAGCAACTGGGAAACCGCGGGTGGAATGACCGTCACGATCAGC
Source organism: Akkermansia muciniphila (assembly GCA_945888375.1). Classification (GTDB taxonomy): domain Bacteria; phylum Verrucomicrobiota; class Verrucomicrobiia; order Opitutales; family Opitutaceae; genus IMCC26134_A. The sequence goes on from CAMCZZ010000005.1 coordinate 8,937, forward strand.
GCTGTGGCCGCCAGGAGGAAACCGCCGTAGATAACGGCCACGGCGATGATACGCCGGATACGGAGGCGTTTTTCGAGCAACAAAACCAGGGGCAATAGCACAAGGGCCATGATGCCAGCGGTGACCAGAGGCCAGAGGACGTTTGCAAATACTCCCAGAAGAACCACTCCGAGCAGAGCTAGACCTGCAAGCAGGGCACCCGCGGCGATGAAGGCGAATAGCGCGAGGGCGAAGCCGGCAACACGGCGCTGGACGGGCGAGAGCAGCGGCACCAGCCCGCCAGCGGCGGGCGGGATCTGGGCGGAAGCGGGATCGTCGGCCATGTGTCAGGGAAAGCCTGACGTGGCCGCGTGCGCGAGGAAAGTTTTCGGCGCAAGAGACTTTGCGCGGTGGTCGGAACCCGTAAGGTTATCCCCATCGTATGACGCCAGTCCCTGCCACCCATATCCACATCAAGGGCGCCCGGGAGCACAACTTGAAGAACCTGGAGCTCCGCCTGCCCCGCGGTAAGCTCATTGTGATCACCGGCCCTTCGGGCTCGGGTAAATCCTCCCTCGCCTTCGACACTCTGTATGCGGAGGGCTACCGGAAATACATGGAGTCGCTTTCTACCCAGGCGCGGCAGGTCCTGGAGCAACTCAAGCGGCCGGATGTCGATTTTATCCACGGGCTTTCCCCGGTGCTCGCGATCGAGCAGCGCACCGGCAACGGTTCGCCGCGCTCGACTATCGCCACGGTCACGGAGATCGCGGATTACGCGCGTCTTTTGTGGGCCCTGCACGGCGAGCAAAGGTGTCCGAAGGACGGCGGCCGCGTGGTGCAACGTTCACTAGACGACAATATCGCGCGAGTTCTAGCCGAGTGTGCGGGCGAACGCATCATGCTCCTCGCGCCGGCCTTGAAGGCCCGGCCCAGCGTCTTGCGCGACGAGTTGCCCCGGCTCCGCCAGCGAGGTTTCCAGCGGGTGCGGATCGACGGAGTGGTTAAAAACCTCGATGATCCCCAGCTTGTGCCCAACGGCCAGGGCACGCGCGAGTTGACTGTGGAGGTGGTGGTGGACCGCTTAGTGGCGTTGGCCGAGCAGCGTTCACGACTGGCGGACTCACTCGAGCTCGCCTTTCGTGAAGGCAAGGACCGCGTGGTCGTGCTCTCGCAAAAAGCCGGCGCCGCGCCTGACGCTTGGCGCGAGCTTGCCCTCTCGCAGTCGCTGGCTTGCGAGGTGTGCGGGGATGTGTTCGACAAGCTCACACCCCGGCATTTCTCCTTCAACCACCGCGAGGGCGCGTGCCCGGACTGCGAGGGGCTCGGGCGGAAGTTGCGTTTTGTGCCCGAGCTCATCGTGCCCGACCCGGCCAAATCGGTCCGTGAGGGCGCGCTCAAGCCCTGGCGTATCGGTGGAAAAAACCTCATTATTAAACACAACGCCCTGCTCAAGCAGCTGGCCGCCCAGCTGCCTTTCGATCCTGAGACGCCCTGGGCGGAGCTGCCGGAGGCGACGCGCCACGCCATTTTACACGGTGCGGGCGAGCGCGAGTTTGCGTTCAAACTCAAGCGCATGCGCGAGGCTCGCAGCATGCCCTTCACGGGGGTGATCGCGGACCTGGAGGAGAGTTTCCGCGAGACCGACAGCGACGGTTTCCGCGCGCGCCTGACGACGTTTATGGTCAGCGGCGGGTGCCCGACCTGCCGGGGCGGCCGGCTCAATGCCCGCAGCATGGCGGTAAAGGCCGGCGGGCTCGCGTTGCCGGAGTTTTTTGCCCGCGACGTGGCGGCGGCGCACGCTTGGGCGGCCGGTTTACTCGGGGTGGCGAACGGAGATGCGCTGCGCGAGATCGCGGGCGGGATCGAGCAGCGCCTGCGTTTCCTGCTCGAGACCGGGCTGGGCTACCTGACTTTGAATCGTGAATACGACACCCTTTCCGGCGGCGAGGCCCAGCGCGTGCGGTTGGCGACCCAGCTCGGCATGGGTCTGATCGGTGTCATCTACGTGCTCGACGAGCCCAGCATCGGCCTGCACCCAGCGGACAACGAGAAGCTGCTCGCCACCCTCGCCGAGCTGCGCGATCGCGGTAATACGGTGGTGGTGGTCGAACACGACGAGGATACGATGCGGCTGGCCGACGAGATCGTGGAGCTCGGGCCGGGGGCCGGCGCGGAGGGCGGGCAGATTCTGTTTCAAGGCACGCCGGCGGACTTGATGCGTCTGCCGGCGCGGCTCTCGCGGACGGGTCCGTTTCTGGCCCGCAAGGCCGCGGTGACGCGCGCGGCCAAGGCCCTGGCGGGAGACGGGCTTTTCCTCACCGTGCGCGAGGCGCGGGAGAACAACCTCAAGGGCGTGGACGCGCGTTTCCCGGTCGGCTTGCTCACGGCGGTCACGGGTGTCTCCGGCTCGGGCAAGAGCACGCTGGTCAACGACGTCCTCGCGGCGGCGGCGGCCCGTAAACTCAACGGCGCGAAGGCCATCCCGGGCAAACACCGCCACATCGAGAATCTGGATGAATTCGATAAGCTGGTGCAGGTCGACCAATCGCCCATCGGGCGTTCGCCGCGCTCGAACCCCGCCAGTTACACCGGGCTGCTCGACCCCTTGCGCGATCTCTTCGCGATGGTGCCGCTGGCCAAGGTGCGGGGCTACACCGCGAGCCGGTTTTCCTTCAACGTGCGCGGCGGCCGTTGTGAGCGCTGCGCGGGCGACGGGGTGATCAAGCTCGACATGCAGTTCATGGCCGACGCCTACGCGCCCTGCCCAAGCTGCGCCGGACGGCGTTTTAATCGAGAAACCCTGGAGATCCTCTTCCACGGCCACTCGATCGCCGACGTGTTGAATATGACGGTCCGCGACGCGATCGGGGTGTTTAAAAACATCCCCAAGATTATGGACAAACTCCAGACGCTCGACGCGGTGGGGTTGGGCTACCTCGCGCTGGGCCAGAGCGCGACCACGCTCTCGGGCGGCGAGGCGCAGCGGTTGAAGCTGTCGTTGGAGTTGAGCAAGCGCCAGCAGGGCCGGGTGCTGTATGTTTTGGATGAGCCCACCACGGGGCTGCACTGGGTGGACATCCAGCACCTCATGGACCTGCTCTTCAAGCTGCGGGACGCGGGCAACACCCTGATCGTGATCGAGCACAATCTGGACGTGATCAATCTGGCGGACTGGCTTATCGACCTCGGCCCGGGTGGCGGCACGGCGGGCGGCGAGATCGTTTACGCCGGTCCGCGGGTGGGGATTGAACGCGATGCGGCGACCAAGAGCGGGCGCAGCCTCACCGGTCGGGCGTTGGCCAAGTGGGCGGCCGCGGGCCGGTGAGCGACGATCTCCATCAGTAGTAAATCAGGTAGACCGTGAGGATGCCGGCGATGCCGAGCAGACCGAGGGCGAGGGCGAGTTGCAGGCAGCCTTGGCGGGCGGCGACGGGGTCAAGGCGCTCGGTCGCGGCGTAGTTGGCGATGATTTCGTCGGCGCGGGCGTTGGCGGCGGCTAGGGCTTCTGGGGCGGGCTCGATCAACGCGGGTGAATCTTGCCTGGTGGCCAGCGTGCCGGCGGCGGTGCTCCCGCCTTTTCCGTTCTCGGCAAAGGAGTTTCCGGGCAAAGATTGGAAGGGGGTCTGAGCGTGAATCTCGGCGTCGAGCCAGGCCAGGTGTTCGGCCACCAAGGCGCGTTGGTGGCGCAGAGCGGTGAGGCGATCGGGGGGCATGCAGGAGAACTCGGGAGTCGATTTTCGGAAAGGGCGGGAAGTTTTTAGGTCCGGCTGAAGCGGCGGGCGAGCTCCCCTTGGCTTAACTCGACTTGGGTGGGGCGGCCGCCGGGACTGGTGTGGGGGGCGCGGCAGGCGAAGAGACGGGTCACCAGGCGGCGCATCTCCTCGGCCGAAACCTGCGCCGGGAGGCGCACGGCGCGGGCGGCGGCGAGGCGGGCGAGTTGCTCGCGGGCGACCTCGGGCTGGCGCTCGGGCGAGCGGCCGTCGCGAAAGGCGTCGAGTAGGTCGCGTAGGCAGGCCTCGGCGTCGGCCGGCTCCAGGACGGCGGGCACGCCTTCCAAGCGGAACGTGTGGCGGCCGAATTCGGCCAGTTCAAAACCATGCGTCAGAAGAAACCGGATACGGTCGCGGAGCAGGGCGGAGGCGATAGGATCGAGTTCCAGCACGGCGGGGAGCAGCAGCCGCTGGGTCACGACTGCGCCAGCGGCGAACTGGGCCGCGAGATCCTCGAACACGATACGCTCCTGGGCCGCGCGGCGGTCGAGCAGAAGCAGGCCGGCGGGGGTCTCGAAGAGGGCGTAGACGGAGTGGGCTAGCGCGAGGAAACGCCAAGAGGAGGTGCTGGGGGGAGGTGGAGAAGCGGGGAGCGGGGGGCGAACGGAGGAGCTAGGAGCGAGGAGCGGGGAGCTAGAAGGCGGGAGCGGGGAGCGGGGGAGTTGGGGCGGGGTGGGGGGCGTGGGGAGCGGCGGCTGAAGTAGAGAGCGTAGAGCGGGGAGCGGAGAAGGTGGCAGAATGACTTCGGCGACGGGGGCGACGGGCGGGGCCTCGGTGCGGAGGAGGGCGAGCACGCTGCGGATCACGAAGGAGCGCACCTGGGCGTCGGCGCGGAAGCGGACCTCGCGCTTGGCGGGGTGGACGTTTACGTCGACGGCGGCGGGGTCGAGGTCGAGGAACACGAACGCGGCGGGGTGGCGGCCCTTGGGGAGGACCTCGTGGTAGCTCTCGATCAGGCCGTAGGCGAGGGTGCGGCTCTCGACCGGGCGGCGGTTGACGAAGGTGATGGTCTCGTGCCGGGTGGCGCGGCCGGGCGTGCCGGGGCGAGCGATGAGCCCGTGCAGGTGGAGGCCGCCCTCGCGGGCGTCGATGGGCATGAGGGTATCGGCCAGCTGGCGACCGAAGATCTCGGCCACGCGGTCGGCGAGGGCGGGGCAGGTAGGGGAGCGGAAAATGGTGCGGCCGTCCTCGATCAGGGTGAAGGCGCAGTGCGGGGCGGCGAGGGCGTGCAGGCGCACGGCCGCGACGATGTGGGCGGCCTCGGTGGCGTCGGTCTTGAGGAACTTGCGGCGGGCGGGGACGGAGTTGAACAACTGGGCGACCTCGAGGCGGGTGCCGCGGGGGCGGCCGTGGTCGCGCACGTGGACGAGGCGGCCGCCGTTCACGACGATCTCGGTGCCGGGGCCCTCGGCGGGGGCGGTCTGGAGGGTGAAGCGGGATACGCTGGCGATGGAGGGCAGGGCCTCGCCGCGGAAACCGAGGGTGGCGAGGCGGTCGAGGTCGGCGGCTTCGTTGATCTTGCTGGTGGCGTGGCGTTCGAGGGCGAGGAGGGCGTCTTCGCGGTCCATGCCGGAGCCGTTGTCCTCGACCCGCATGAGGGCGCGGCCGCCGTGGGCGAACTCGACCTCGATGCGGGTGGCGCCGGCGTCGAGGGCGTTTTCCACCAGCTCCTTCACCACGGCGGCGGGGCGCTCCACCACCTCGCCGGCGGCGATCTGGTTGGCGACCCGGGCGGGGAGGATGCGGACCTTGGCCACAGAAAGGAGCTAGGAGCTAGAATTTAGGAGCTAGAAGGCTGGACCCGGGGGCGATGGGGGAGCGGCTTCTCGCTGCTCGCTCCTAGCTTCCAGCTCCTTCTTTCAGTAGCTTGGTCCAGCGGGCGGTTTGTTTTTTGATTTGGGCGGGGCCGGGCATGCCGGTGCCGCGGCGTTTGGCCATGGCGCGTTTCAGGTCGAACACGGTCGCCCAATCGTCGCCGTAGCCGGCGTGGCATTTTTTCACGTCGGCGGTGGCGAGCTGGTTCAGCGGTTTGCCCTGGGTCTCGGCGAGTTTCACGACCGCGCCGACGGCGTGGTGGGCCTCGCGGAAGGGGACGCCGCGCTCGACCAGGTAGTCGGCGAGGTCGGTGGCGAGGAGGGCGGGGTCGGCGACGGCGGCGGCGCAGCGGGTGGGGTGGACGGTGATGCCGGCAAGGGTGCCGGCGAGCACCTCGGCGCAGATTGCGACGGTGTCGAAGGTGTCAAATACGGGCGGTTTGTCCTCCTGGAGGTCGCGGTTGTAGGTGAGGGGCAGGCCCTTCACCATGGTGACGAGGGCGGAGAGGTTGCCCGCGAGGCGGCCGGACTTGCCGCGCAGGAGTTCGCAGGAGTCGGGGTTTTTTTTCTGCGGCATGAGGGACGAGCCGGTGCAGAAGGCGTCGGGCAGTTCGATGAATTTGAACTCGGTGGACGACCACAGGATGAGGTCCTCGGCGATGCGGGAGGCGTGCAGCCCGAACATGGCGCCGGCGGCGGCGAATTCGAGGAACAGGTCGCGATCGGCGACGGTGTCCATCGAGTTCTGGGTGACGCGGGGGCGGCCTTTTTCGTCGACGAAGCCGAGCTGGACGGCGGTGAACTCGCGGTCGATGGGCAGGGTGGTGCCGGCGATGGCGCCGGCGCCGAGGGGGCACCAGTTGGCGTGTTTGGCGACGGCGGCGAAGCGGGCGTGGTCGCGTTCGAGCATCTCTAGCCAGGCGAAGAGGTGGTGGGCGAGGAAGACGGGCTGGGCGCGCTGGAGGTGGGTGTAGCCGGGGATGAGCACGTGGCCCTCGCGGGTGGAGAGGTCGAGCAGGGCATGCTGGGTGGCGCGGAGGCGGGCCTGGAGCTCGGCGCAGGCCCATTTAAACCACAAGCGCATGTCGGTGGCGACCTGGTCGTTCCGGGAGCGGGCGGTGTGGAGTTTGGCGGCGGCGGGCACCTTTTTGGTCAGGGCCTGCTCGATGTTCATGTGCACGTCCTCGAGCTGGGTGCTCCAAGTAAACTTACCTGCGGTGATCTCGGCGAGGATGGTATCGAGCCCGGCGTGGATGGCATCGCGTTCCTTGGCGGTGATCAGGCCGACGTGGGCGAGCATGGCGGAGTGGGCCTTGCTGCCGGCGATGTCGAAGGGGGCGAGGCGGCGGTCGAAGGACACGGACTCGCTGAAGCGGAGCATGAGGTCGGCGGGGCCGGCGGAGAAGCGGCCGCCCCAGGAGGCTTGAGAGGATTTTGCCATGGTGTGCGGGAAGGATCCGAGCACACGGCGGGACTGGGGTCCGGGCAACGCGAAAGGGAGGCGGGGCGGGTTCGGGCGGGGCGAATTCTTGAGGAGTGCTTTTCCGGTGTTAAACTAGACGCGCCAAAATGAATTTAAAAGCCCGCCACGAGCGGTGAGGCGGGCCGTAGGGGGGTAAAATAGCGGCTACCGCGTTTAGAAAGTGGCTCGGACTCCGGCGGTGAAGGCGCGGCCGGGGAGCGGGGCGATGTCCTTGAGGAAGGACGTGTGCACCCGGGCGTCGGCGTTGGTCAGGTTTTCGGCGCGCACGAAGAAATCATAAACGACGTGCGCGGTGGAAAGGCGGTAGCCGGCGCCGGTCCCGAGCAGGGTGTAGCCGCCGGTCTCGGTTTCCCCGGGGGCGGTGTGGCTCTGGTCGGCGATGGCGACGAGATCCGCCCCGGCGTGCCAGGCTTGGTGGCGCCAATTGAGGGCGAGGCGGGCCTTTAGCGGCGGGATGCGGGGCAGGTCGGGACCGTCGTGTTCGGCGGCGAGGGTGGCGTCGAGCGCGGTGGTGAGATCGAGGGTATGGCCGGTGGTCGCGTGCAGGTGCCAGACCGCCTCGGCCTCGGCGCCGTAAAAGAGGGCGTCGCGTTGGACGAAACGGGTGCGGAGCAACTTGACTTCAGGGGCGGCGGCATTGTTGGCGGCGTCGACAAGCACGCCGGTGCCCTGCTCGTAGAGATAGCCGTCGAAGGCGTTGACGTAGCCGGTGAGACTGCCGGTGACAAAGCCGGTCACCTTGCGCAGGCTCAGTTCGTAGCCGAGGCTGAGTTCGTCGTCGAAGCCGGGGTCGCCGATCTCGTAGGCGGCGGTGCCGATGTGCGGGCCGTCGGCGTAGAGTTCCTGGCCGGTGGGGGCGCGCTCGGTGTAGGCGAGGCTCCAGGCGAGTTTGTAGGTCGGATTCAGGGTGTAGATGGCGCCGAAGGAGCCGGAGAACGTGGTGCGGTCATCGGAGCGGGCGGCGTAGGCGGTGCCGCCGGGGCTGGCGAAGGGGTCGGCCTCGATCTCGCGGTGCTCGACCCGCGCGCCGACCTGCCAAGTCACGCGGTCGCGGACGAGTTCCTCGAACAGAAATAACGCGCCGGAGGCGGTGGTGTGGGTCGGGAGGAAGGCTTCGTCGCCGACGACGGACAGCTCGGCCTGGGCGGTTTGGAAGCCCAGCGCGCCGGACCAACCGAGGACCTCGCTCTGGAGCAGTTCGAGGCGGAAGTCGGTGCCGAGATTGGCGAGGGTAGTGCCGACGGCGCCCTCGTCGAGTTCACGGTGCTCGTAGTCGGCGTGGCCGAACTTGGCGCGGGCGCCGGTGAAGATCCCGAAATCGCCGGTGTAGTCGGCGGAGCCGTCGATGCGGCGCTGGCGGAGGTCGATTTTCACCCCGGTCTCGTTCGGCACGCCGTAGAGGGTGTCGAAGCCGTTGTAGTTGAGCCCGGCGTCGAAGGAGGGGCTCACGTAGCTCAGGCCGGCGGAGGCGCCTTGGGAATCGACGCCGGTGTTGACCAACTCGCCTTTGGGCGCGCCGGGCTGACCGGAAAAGCCCGGCACGGCGAGGTCGGCGGCCTCGCGCTGGAAGCCGTCGAGGTGGAGCACGAAGCCGGACGCGGCGTCGCGGTCGGGGGCGAGGGCGACGTCGAGCGAGCCGCCGGCGGCGTAGCCGGCGCCGTTATCGGTCGCGCGGGTGTCGAAGGTGCCGGCGAGCGGTCCGGCGGGCAGCTCGGTCTCGAGGCGGTGGTCGATGACGTTGACCACGCCGCCGACGGCGGCGGAGCCGTAGAGCAGGGCGGAGGGGCCGCGCACCACCTCGATGCGTTTCACGAGGAAGGGCTCGACCGACACGGCGTGGTCGGGGGAGGTGTTGGACGCGTCGAGGGTGTCGGTCGAGTTGGCCAGCACGCGCACGCGGTTGGCGCCGAGGCCGCGCAGGATGGGGCGGCTGGCGCCGGGGCCGAAGTAGGTCGAGGATACCCCGGGCAGGGCGGCGAGGGTCTCGCCGAGGCTGGGTTGCTGGTTTTCGAGCAGGGCGGTCCCGGCCAGCACGCTGGTCGAACTCAGGAGGTCGGCCTGGCTGCGAGCCATGGGCGACGCGGTGACGACGAGATTTTCCAGCAGCAGGGGCTCGTCGGTTCTAGTTTCGGGTGCGAAAGGCGCTGCGGGCGACGGAGGCGTTTGGGCGGGAAGGTCGGCGATGCACAGGGCGGAGCCGAGAAGGACGGTGGAGCGAAGGGGAAAGGACATGACGGATAACGGGGGGATGGACGGGGCGCGGCGCAGCGCGCGGTTGGACGGATACGATAAGGGCAACGCGCAAAAGCCGGGCGCGCAGGCTCGGATTGGCGGATGATCCGGTGCCCGCGACAGGTGGCGCGGTGCGATCCGGGTGCGAAAACGGGGCGGCTCAGGCGGCCGCGGGCGGAGCTTGGGCCGGCGGTAACCGGTGGGCGCGCGGTGAAATGGGCACGCGGGCCGTCGCCACGAGGGCGGGCGGCGCGGCCAAGAGGCGGGGAGAGGAGACGACGAGTGCGGTGGGCGCGGCGGTGAGCCCCTGGGCGAGGAGGGCGATGGCGCAGGTGTCGTGAGCGACGTGGTCGGGCGTCGTCGGGGCCTTATTTCCGGAGGACGAATGGGCCCCGGCCGTGTCGGGGCAGGTGTGGAGCCGGGCGTGGACGGCGGGGGCGTAAGCGAGGAGGTGGGCGCCTAGAACCAGCAGTGCAAGCAGAGTCGAAAGCGCCCGCCAAGGGGCGGCGACGGCAGGCGAACGCGGGATCGGAGGCGGCGCTAGGGGCATCAAACTATTTTTCAGCAAGCAGCCAAATGCGTCTCGGGTCAAGGGGCGGGGTGAGGGAGCTAGACGCAAAAAAGCCGACCCGGAGGTCGGCTGGAGGAGTGGGGAGACGTATTGGGAACGTCTCAGGCGGTGGCGGTGGCCACTGGCTCGACGACCGCGACCTTGCGGCGGGCCTTGTCGAACTGGACGACGCCGTCCTTCAGGGCGAAGAGCGTCCAATCGCGGCCGATGCCGACGTTGTCTCCGGCGTGCAGCTTGGAACCGCACTGGCGGACGATGATATTGCCGGCGATGACCGACTGGCCGCCGAACTTCTTGACGCCGCGACGCTTGCTGTGGCTCTCGCGACCGTTGCTGGTTGTGCCTGCACCTTTTTTATGGGCCATGACTTAGGATCTCCGGATTATGTTGGTTAAAGGGGGGATCAGACCGAAATGGTCTGGATCTTGATCACGGACAGTTCTTGACGGTGACCGCGCTTGCGCTGGTAGCCCTTGCGCTTGCGTTTCTTGAACACGATGACCTTGTCGCCGCGTTTATTTTCGAGGATCTTCGCGGTGACTTTGGCACCGGCGAGGGTGGGGGTGCCGACCTTGAAGGAGGCGCCTTCACCGGAGGAGAGGACTTCGGTGATCTCGACGATGGAACCGGCCTCGGTGTTCGGGAAACGGTTAACGAAAAGGACGTCGCCTTCGGTGACGGCGAACTGCTGACCTTGAGTTTTGATGGTCGCTTTCATGGAAATAAAGGTGAGACAACAGAGTCTGTCGTCCCTCCGCGCAAGGACAATTTGAAGGCGCGGGGAAAAACTTTGGGTGAGGCTGCCCTCACCCCGCATGGGTCTGTTACGGACTAGCCAAGACCTTCAACCGGTAAAAGCCGGCTGGGACGGCCAGGGCGGACGTGACCGTGATCCGGTCAAGGTTTCCCTCGGGCGTCACGGAAGTCGTTTCTGGAGTAATCGCGGGCCAGGTGGCGGGATTGGCCAGATCTGTTCCATGGTGGAGGCTCCAGGTTAGTCGCGGGTCTAGTCTATTCCATCGAAACTGGAGGGTCACGCGTCCGGCTTTTGCTTCGATGATTTGAAAGGGACTCTGGTTGCTGATTTCGGGGTTGGTGCCGAAGGCGTATTCCAGCAGGTCTGGCAGTCCGTCGCCATCGGTATCGAGCACGGCGCTGGGAAGCGGAATTCGAACGTTTACCGCCACGGGTTGGTCGTGGGTGAGGGAACCGTCGGTTACCCGGATGGTGAAGGTGTAGGTGGCGGGGCCCTGGGCCTCGGTCGGGGTCCAGGTGAAGGCACCGGTTTCGCTGACGATGGCCGCGCCGGCGGGAGCGTTGAGCAGGCTGTAAGTCAGCTTGTTCGCGGGTAGGTCGGCATCGGTGGCGGTGGCAGTGAAGGCGAGGAGAACGCCTTCGTTCACGGTCTGGGCTGGGATGGGGGCGAGCACTGGGGCGAGGTTAGACTCTTTGACGGTCACAAACAAAGGTTGATCGTGGGTCAGGGAACCGTCGCTGACCTGCACGGTGAACGAATACGTGCCGGGTCCCTGAGTTTCGGTCGGTATCCAAGTGAAGGCACCGGTTTCGCTCGCGATGGCGGCGCCGGCGGGAGCGTTGAGCAGGCTGTAAGTCAGGGTGTTCGCGGGGAGGTCGGCATCGGTGGCGGTGGCGGTGAAGGCAAGGAGAACGCCTTCGTTCACGGTCTGGGCCGGGATGGGGGTGAGCACTGGGGCGGCGTTGGCCTCGGCCAGCGGGACGATGAAGCGCCACTCGACCTGGTCTCCGGTCGTGGAATTGGTCGCCATTGAGTAGGTGGCTGCGGCGGTGGTGTTGTTATAGGCTAGTTGCAAACGGCGACCGGAGGCCGGATGGCCTAGATAATACCAACCGTTTTGGCTGACGGTGAGCGCCCATTCGACGTTCCCCCCGGTAGTTCCGGCGGAGACTAGAGTGGGTGCGGCGCCTGCTGCGGAGCTCAGTCGACGCCCGTCGCGGGCGGATACGACATGGTAGCGGTCCGCGACGCCCGTGGACACCAAGGTCCAATTGACGGGGTGGCCATCGATCCGAATGGATTGCCCGTCCGGTCCGGCGGCGAGGAGGTTGGCCAGGCGTTTTCGGGTGCCTTTATGGTGAAGTAGATAAGTTTTATCGGGGCGGATCGTGGTGTCTCCGTCCCACGCGGTGTATAATTTTCCGAAGGCGGTGAGATTGCCCGATGTATCGTAGCTATTTGATCGGGGGGCGGGCGTATACCTTGTCCATGGGTTGGCGGGCTGGGGATTGTTGGTGTCGGCGGTAAAAATAAACAGGGCATATTTGCGTAAGGCGGTCAGGTTTTCCGCGCGCCAGAGGAATTCCGCGAGGCACTGGTAGTTGTCCTCTTCGCTCCAGGATTGGTTGCCGCCCCAATCCACAAACGAAAATTCGGTGAGCCAGATGGGGCGGCCGTAATCATTATACTCACTTTGCACCAGGTTTATTAGATTATTGGACGAGCCGCCGCTCGGGCCGGGATAGGTGTGTATGGCGTTATACTCGACCCGGTAGCCGAGTCGGGCTGCCTCGTTGTAGAAAAGTTGGTGCCAGCTGGGCGCGCCGGCCGGCGGGTTTAGCGTGCCCGGGGAGGGGCTGACCAAGGGCTGGTCCAGCGCCATCATCTGGGGCCAAAGTGCGACGCAATCTTCCAGCGAAACATTGGATTGGTCCACGCGATCGGGCTCGTTGAAGCCCAGAAAGTGAATGCCGTCTCCGCGTTTGCGCCAGGCGGAATAATACTGCCAGATCGGGCCCGGAGTGGTGCCGTAGGACCAGTTGTAGCTGCCCCACTGCATGGGATTGTAGACTAGGTCGGCCGGCAGGGTTAAAGAGGTGCTTTGTCCCCAGTTATAAAACCACTTCGCGTTCATTTGCTCCGCGAAGCTGCTGTGGCCGAGGCCTTTTTTGGGCGCCCAGGTAACCTGGTTAAATTTCCATTTTTGAGTGCTGGTCGTGCCTGCAGTATTTTGCACTAGGGCTGTGCCTTCAGCCGTGGCCCCGCTTTGGGTGTCGATGGCTAATCCGCTCCAAGCGTTTATAATTTGATAAAGCCCGCTGCCGAGTGGTTCGAGAATCCAGTCCTGATGGGGCAGGGCCTGATAGGTTGCGTCGGTGAGGGCCAAGCCGGCGGTTTTTGAGAGTTGCGCGCCCGAAAGGCAGTTGCCGGTGGCGCGGTTGCGCAGACGATAGGTGCCGTTGGATAAATTGAGTAATACCTGATACTGGGCTTGCGAGGCCGTGCTTGCGGGCTGGTTCAACGCGGGCTGGCCGCCGCTGGCGACGACGAGGTCGAGAGTGGCGGCGGGGCTGTGGATCCGGTAAAAGGCGTCGTTGAAGTCTTCGTAGTCCGCGTAGGTGCCGGAGGTGTTGAGGTTGGTGCCAAGCGGGTAGCCGACGTTGCCGGTGTTGGCCGGGAAGATCTGCAACTCGCGAATTACGGTGGCGGTAGTGCCTGTTTTGGTGAATTCCAGCCGCACTTTGGTGGTGGCGGTCGGCGTGCTGAATGGGATGATGAGTTCGGCGCTCGTGTTGCCGGTCACGGCGCCACCCGGCAGGTTGAGCCAGGCGCTCCCATTCCAGTATTTCAGGGTGAAATCCGCGATGGGCGCCACGCCGGTCGCTCCGGAATATAAATGGGCGCTTCCCACTTTCATATTGGAAACCAGCTCGATATCCAGGGTGGTCACACCTGCGGTTGTGGTTTGCCAGGAGGAGCCGACGTGGGTGCGGCCATCCACGGCATTGAGCGGATAGGCGCCGGGGGTGAAGGCGCTGGCGACGGCCGGTCTCTGGTAGGCAAGATTGACCGTAAGATCGGTGCCCAGGGGGTAGCCGGCGGGACCATTTGGCGGATAGAGGGCGAACTCGCGGAGTCGGATCGGGGCATCAAGGGCAATGAGCCGGAAGGCGCTCGCTGTAATGGAATTCGTAAAGACGAGGTTACGTTCGACGTTGGTATTACCGGTTACATTTGCCCCGGCGATGGTCACCCAGCTGCTTCCGTTTAAATATTGAATACTAAATTGAGCCAGCGGGGAGGCATCATCAACGCCGCTAAAAACCTGGGCGCTGCCGATCTCGACCGGGAAAGGAAAATCGATTCGGGCGGTGTTGTAGGCCCACGTTTCGCTCTGCCAGCGGCTATCGTTTCCGGTCTGGCCATCGGTCGCATAGGCGGCGAGCCGATTGCCGGCCACCGAGCCGGGTGTCATGGTTTGAAATTTGGCGAGGTTTACGCGCTGCGTTGAGACCAATGGGGATGCCATACCCGCCACGCTGAGCGTGGCGCTAGTGGTCGCGGTGGCTTCATAGGATATGGCGGACGATTTTAGTTTTAACGAGCCGTTGCCGCCGGCGTTAGTGGGTGTGACGGTTATTCTAAAACGTGTGCCGGTGATGGTTAAATTTGCGCTGAGCGGAGTGTCGAAGGCGAAGACGTATTCTCCGCCTACGGTGAAGGCATAGGTGCCCGTGGCGGTGCCGACGACAACATCGTCGGTTCCGCCAATTACCTCGTCTGCCCCGAGATAGGTAAAGGAGACCGCCACGGTGGTGGCATCATTAGCCGCTGCGCTTGTATGGGCTGCGAAACCGAAGCCGGTGAGGGTAACTTTTGTCGGTCCCTGGTTGCGTTTGAGCAGGCCGTTGAAGTTGCGATTAAATACGCCGATGCCGGGCTGGTTGATATCGGTATCGCTGCCGCCATTGAGGGCGTCATCGATAAAAAATGTCGGCCCCAGGCTGGTTGTGACGTTGCCTGATTGGATGGTGGTGGCGGCGAGCGCGAGTGGATTAAGGACGGCGAAAACAAGGGCCTGCCAGCGGGTTGAGAAACGAATAATACAGGATAAATAGTCGATCATAAACCAGTGGGTTTCTGCGGGCGTGGATCTTTTTAAGAGCAAGACTTAGCGTCAGTTGGGTCAGTCCAAAATCCGGTCAATCTGCTTTCCGGCCGGGTTTTTAACGACGGGGCGATGCGGAAAGTTGGGGTTCCTCATGGGTGGGGTGGAGGGGAGTCGGGCTAGGCGGCGGGAGGCTGGCGGGTCGGCAGCCTTTGACGAGGCTGGCATAGGGACGAAGCGTGGTTTTTCCGTGGCACGCGTGCCCGTCCACGAGGCAGTGAAAGGTGTCTTCACCTAGATCAACCGATACTTCCTCGCGGGTGTAGTTGAACAAAAACTCGACCGGACCGTCGGCGCCTGCGCGGGTTTTTCGAACGACCCCGCGCGGCAGGACTAGTCGAGGTAGATCCAGTTCGCTGGCGAGGTATTCGTAGAACGAGATGCAACCTTCCTCGGCCAGGCGCGCGCCGATATAAAACGTGTTGCCCGCGCCGCAGTTGTTGCGGAGCACGATGGGGCGGTTGGCGTAAAACTCCGATGCCAGGGTGGCCAGCGTTTGGGCTCCTTCGGCGTTCAGTTGCTCGACGATGTCGGTGGCGGTGGCGCTTCCGCCCGGTCCGAACAATGCCCCCTCGATTCTGACGTTTTCGTCATCGAAAAGGTAGTCCACTTCTTCGTTCCAGAGTCCGAACACCTCGCGAAGATTGGGGCCTGGGAAACCCCCGCGCCAGCAGCGGTTGTGTTCATCGACGTAGCCCGTAAGATAGGTGGCAACCCAAGCGCCGCCTGCGATCGTGAATTTCGTGAGCCGGCGAGCCGTTTCCGCGGAGAGGGAATATAGCGCAGGGCTGACGACCAAGCGATAGGCGGCGAGTTCTGCATTTGGAGCGATCAGGTCCACTTCAATTCCGGCGCAGCGCAAAGCACGGAAATGCTCCAAGCATGCCTCGTTGTGGCGATCGCTCTCCTCGGCTTTTTTCGGTCCCGCGGAGGCCTCCAGTGCCCAACGTGATTCCCAGTCGTAGATGATTGCGACTTTGGCGCGCTCGGGGGCAAGCCCTGCGACCGGGGCCAAGTCCCGGAGCACCTTGCCAACCTCGGCGCACTCCCGAAAGACACGAGAGTCGCTACTCCCCTCGTGATCGATCACGGCGCCATGGTATTTTTCATGTCCGCCGAGCCCCTTCCGCCATTGAAAATAGTGGATCGCGTCTGCGCCGTTGGCCACGGCTTGCAAGACTTCCTGTAGATGCACACCGGGACGTTTCAGCTTGTTGATTCGGCTCCAGTTCACGGAACTGGGTGAGCACTCCATCAGCAGCCACGGGGCGCCGTCGGCGAGCCCGCGGACTAGGCTGTGGATAAAGTCTGTGCCTAGCGCTTTGCGCCAGCAGCCTGCGCGGTCGTCGGGCAGGGGGTAGTGGTCGTTTGCGATGCAATCGAGCGAGCCAGCCCACTGCCAGTAATTGGTCGAGCGGTTGGTGCCCATGAAGTTCGTGGTGCAGGGCACGTGTGGACAAAGTTCGCGGAGCGGAGCCATCTCGTTTTCGAGAAAAGAAACATGTTGGTCGTTCACGAAACGAAGCCAGTCCACGGTCAGGCCGTCGTTACCCGGATCTGTAGTTGGAATTTGTGTCCACTCTGTTATAGTTTTGTTCCAGAATGAGTTCCACCATACCCGATTGAGTGTTTCGAGGCAGTGGTAGCGTTTTTGCAACCAAGCGTGGAAGGCGCTCCGGCAAAGGAGACAATGGCATTCGCCATTGAGTTCGTTGCCTACGTGCCAGAGGGCAAGTGCGGGGTGCTTGCCATACCTCAGGGCAAGCTGACGATTAATGCGCGCCACTGCTGAGCGGTAAACTGGGGAAGTGGGGCAATGATTATGCCGCCCTCCGGAGGGTTCACGTCGGCCCTCGGCCGTCACACGGCGGACCTCGGGGTGTTGCTCGGAGAGCCACATCGGTTTGCTGCCGCTGGGGGTGGCGAGAAAAACCGACAAGCCGGCCTTAGCGAAGCGCTCCATCGTGTCGTCGAGCCAGGCAAAATTGTAATGGCCGGGACTGGGTTCTAAAGAGGTCCAGGCAAAAATCCCGATCGAAGCCGAGGTGGCCTGGACTCTCTGCATGAGTGAAATGTCCTCCTCTAACACCTGGACTTGATCTAACCATTGGTCGGGGTTGTAATCGGCGCCATAGCGCAAGCGATCAGCGCTGGGGAGTTGGCTTGGCCGTTTCATCGGGTGGGGCTTCATGTATATCTCGAAAATGGCGAGCCGTCACGAAGTCGGTCAGGCATAGCGTGAGCTCACTAGGCAGCGGGATCGGCGTTTGACGCATTTATGTTGAATAATTGGCCCAGTCAGGGGCCTCAACCCGCCTGGTAGTCTCACCTGCCCATCGCGGCCGTAACGAAAATACTGCATGGTGATAATCATTTGTCTGAAAGCTGTCTGATACTCAAATCAATTTTCGATTTTCTTGCTTTTCTTAGGATCGGCATAATGACTTACGCTGTTGGCAGTTAAGATTTAGACCCTAAAGACCTGCAATTTAATCATGGACTGCATGACTATTCCGCTTTTATCAGACTTCAGCACTTACTCTGATAGTTCTATGGTTAAAGCCTGAGACCTATCTGCTGAGGGTATTTAGACCTGTTTCGCACCATGTCCGCAATCACCAATATAGAACGCCCTCTTGCAATCAGTCCCGAATCCAATCGGCGTGATGCGGCGAGTGATCAGATTAAGCATTTTATTCGGTCCAACCGGCTCGGGCCGGGAGAACGTTTGCCGACAGTTCGAAAAATGTCCGAGCATTTTAGTATCACTCGAGACGCAGTTTGGCGCGCCTTGCGGCAGTTGCAAAAGGAGGATTGGCTCGATATTCTGCCTAACAAGCGTTACACTGTATCGGCCAAACTTTATACACGTATTCTTCGTTCGATCCGGGTAAAAGCGATTTTCTCGGGTGAGGGTTACATCTACTTTTCGGGCTTCCGTCGTTTGGCTGATGCTCTTAGCCGGGAGTGCCGCTACCATAATATTGATCTCCACATTCAACTGCTGCCTTTAAAAGCCGCGCCGGAAAGTAAGGTATGGGAGAACTGCGATTTATTGATGACTGACAGCGATAGCAGCCGTGCTTTTCTCAATACGTTTTCCGCGTTTCCCGTGCCGGTGATTGGTCTCGATGCCAATTATAGTGATCTTTATCGGGCAAATATTGTGACAGATCACTATCTCGGCGGCCGGATCGCGGCCGAAGCGATATTAAAGCGAGGTGATCCCTTGGCCACCGTGCTTTATCACGCTGGCTCTGAGAAAAACCCCCGTATTTATGCACGCATCGATGGGTTCCGGCAAACCTGGGTGGAGGGCGGACGATCCTTGGAATCGATGACTTTGGTGCCCATCGAATGGAGCCGCAGTTCGTTTGAAATTGCACTCAAGGTGCAGGCCTACCTTGAGAAGTTCCCGGCGAATGGAACTTATTTTATTACGGATGGCCGTTTGGCGACTAACTTTCTAGAGGTAATTGCTTATCAGCGTTTTGAAGTGCCTAGCACCGTGGCGGTAATCGGTTATGACGGCGCCCAACGGGGCGAGTTGACCGATCCGCCGATGACTACGATTCAACAAGACATGGATCGCATCGCCTTGTCAGCCGTGCGCTGGATCCGCGAAATTGCCTCCGGTAACGAGGAGAGTAAAGTTCTGGAGCGCGTTGCCCCAGTCCTGGTAATGCGTGCTTCGTTTTGAATGCGATCCCGATGTGCTTCCTGGCCGCGAAGCAGGACTGATTTTGTAAAGGAAACGTAATCGGTTGCACTACACATAGGATATTCGCTGGTTGAGCGGCATAAACTATCGTTTTCCAGGCTATTCGTGCAACCACCTGCCAACGGTGTTACTGCCCATTCCATAGGTGCGACGCTGGATGAAGCGGATTGATACTAGGCAGTGAGGGCGGAAAACGGGAAAAAGTGAGTCGGGCGGACGGAGCTATTGTATTCCGGAAGTGCCCTTTACGGGGATGATTCTGCCGTCCTGATCGAAGGTAAGCTCGTCGACGCAGACCGAGCGGCGGTAGCCGTTGCCGCCGGACAGATCTGCGGTGTGGTAAAAGATATACCACTTGTCCTGAAACTCACCGACCATGCCGTGATGGGTGCTGCAGTTGACCGGAAACATGACGGGGCCCTTAAAGGTGAACGGCCCGGTGGGCGATTTTCCCATGGCGTAGACGAGGGTCGTGCCCGTCGCCCAGCCGTTGGAGTAGACGAAGTAGTAGCAGCCTTCGCGTTTGAAGATCGACGGGCCTTCGCCGTAGCCGGCGGGACGTTGCGGATCCTTTCCGGGCATCGCTTGGGGCACGGGTTCGCCCGACGGGTTCAGGATGACCAGTTGCTGCAAGGGGCCGGCGAGTTTGGTCAGGGAGGGATCGAGCTTCGCCACCATGGGTTGGCGGCAGCCAAAGTAGAGCCAGGGGGTGCCGTCGTCATCCACGAGAAGCGCGGGGTCGATCGGTTCGACACCCGCCTCGGGCATGGTGGCGTTGTCAATCAGCGGGGCGCCGATGGCGTCCACGAAGGGGCCGTAAGGTTTATCCGATACAGCTACGCCGATCTTGCTCTGGTCGGTTGGAAGGAAGAGGTAGTATTTTCCGTTGTAGGCGATGGCGTCGGGCGCCCAGGCCTTCTTTCCGGCCCAGGCGAAATCCTTGAGCGTGAAGACCGCGCCGTGGTCCTTCCAGGTGACCATATCATCCGTGGAAAAGAGCCACCAGTCGATCATGTCGTAGCCCGTGGCGTCGTCTCGGTCGTGCGACGTATAGACATAGAGCCGACCGTCAAAAACACGGGCCGAGGGATCGGCGGTGAATCGGTGGCGGACGATCGGATTGGGGGCTTTCATGGGTGACGGCGGGGCGGCGAAGGCGAACGTGGAAACGGTGAGCAGGGAGAGCGCGGCAAGCGCCAGGTGGGTTTTCATATAAGATAAGATGGCGGTGATTGTGGGGGCGGGCGCGCGGGTTAACGGGCAAAAAGGACAAACTGGCCGAGCTGGAGGCTACCGGGGCGGGCGCTGAAATCGACCCATACGCGAACGTAGCGGGCGGGGACGCCGGGTTGTTGAATGCCAGCGACGAAGCGCGTGACGGGGATCTCCCATTGCGCGAGTCCATAGGAGCCCTGGTAAACCTCGCTCCACGCTTCGCCGTCGGTGGAGATTTCGAGGTGGAGTTCCGCGTTGCTGTTGTGGGCACTGAAGTCGATCTGGACCGCGGAGAAGGCGGTGACATTTTGGGTGGTGCCGAGGTCGATGGTAAGGGAAGGCTTCGACTCGGCGGCGGTTTTAACCGTGAGGCTTTGGTCGTCGTTTTTGGTGATCGCGCCGGAAGAAGGCGTGATGACGGCGGTGGATTGGCGGGCAGTGCCGAAGGCGGATTCATCCTCAAAGGCTCCGCGTCCGGCCCCGAGAGCCTGATACGGGGTGACGGGTTCGGCGGTGGTCAACTCCAAGGTGGTGACGGGGCCTGAGTAAGTGTTCGCGCCGATGTCGAGGGTAACGGCGGCGTCGGTTTGGGTGAAGGTGACCGGAGTGTCGCCGTGGAGCAGGCGGGCGGCGGTGATTTTATGCGGGAGGGCGGCGAGGCGGAGACGACCGTGTATCGGCGCTTGCTGGAGGTGGACGTAGATGGTGCGGTCGAGGTAGGTGGAGCCGCCCCAAGAGCCGTTTGCCCACGGTCCGCCTCGGGTGTTGTAAAGCGCGACGGCGTTCTTCGTGGTCCATGCGCCTATCTCGGTGAGGATGGAGACTTGGCGGGGCTCGATCCGGCCATCGGGCATGGGGCCGACATTGAGGAGCAGATTGCCGCCGCCGGTGACGGTGGAGACGAGGATGCGGATGCACTCGGCGGCGGATTTCAGCTTTTCGTTTGGATGCCAGCTCCAGCCGCGCCCCAGGGTCATGCAGGTTTCCCACGGGCGTTTGACCTCCATGGTGCCTACACGTTGTTCGGGAGTATCAAAGTCTTCGTGGCTGGCGTTGCGATTATTGATGAGCGCCTGGGGCTGGAGCTCGCGGATGGCTTTGGTGAGAGCGACGGAGCCGTATTCCGCGGCGGGTTTTCCGAGGCCGTCGAACCAGACGATGTCGATCTGACCGTAGTTGGTCATGAGCTCTCTGATCTGTTTTTCGAGGTAGGCGAGGTAGTCGGCGTGACGATCGGTGAAGGCGTCGGGGTGCTTCCAATCGGGCTGCGAATAGTAGAGGCCGAAACGGAGGCCAGCAGCGCGGGTGGCATCGGCGAGCTGACGAACGACGTCTTTGCCGTAAGGACTGTTTGGGGAGGTAATCTTGTGATCGCTTGCCTGGGTGTCCCACATGCTGAAGCCGTCGTGGTGACGGGATATGAGCACGATGTATTTCATGCCGGTCGCCTTGGCGATGGCGACCCAGGTGGCGGGGTCGTAGTTTACGGGATTAAACTCTTTGTAGAGATTGTCGTAGCGCTCGACGGGAACCTCGGTGCCTTTGCTGTTCCAAAAACCCCGGCGAGCGGCGGCGCGGGACCAGCCGATCTCGGCGTCCGCCACGCTGCACGGTCCCCAGTGGATGAAGAGGCCGAACTTGGCGTCGAGCCACCACTCGATGCGTTCGGCGGCTTCGCCTACGGGAGGTTCGGAAGGGCCTTTGGCGGGCGAGGAGAAGGCCGGAAGGGCGAAGAAGCCGAAAAGGGCTAAAGCGAGGGCTAGTTTTTTCATGGGAGGCGGGTTTGGGAAAACAGACGCGGGGCGGAGTGGCCCCTAGTGCGAATCGTTTTGGCGAGGGCGCTCAGTTCGGCGACGCGCGCGGGTTCTGCGGCGGCGAGATTGTTTTTTTGCGCGAGGTCTTGGCGAAGGTTGTAGAGCTCGACGGCTTGGTCGTCGTCCGCCGGGTAGCCGTGGCGGGACTCCCAATCCGAGTTTTGCGCGGAACCGTAGCCGGTGGCGGCCTCGATCAGCAGCCAGTCGCCGTGGCGGATGGCCCAGGCCTTAGCGTAGGTGTTGTGAACGTGGGTCGTGCGGATGGGGGCGACCTCGGCGGAGCGGAGCAGGGGTAGAAGGTCGTGCGAATCTTCGGCGGCGTCAGCGGGAAGGGCGGCGCCGGTGACGGAGGCGAGTGTCGCCATCAGGTCGATCTGGGAAACGAGCGCATCGGACACGCGGCCGGGGGTGGTGACGCCGGGCCATTTTACCAGAAACGGCACGCGGTGGCCGCCCTCGTAGAGGTCGCGTTTGGCGCCGCGAAGGGGGTGGGAAGACCAGTGGCCGAACTTTTTGTCGCGCGGGTAGGCGAACCACTCTGGGCCGTTGTCTGCAGAGAAGATCACGATCGTATTCTGCGCCAGTCCGGCCTCGTCGAGGGCGTGCAGGAGTTGGCCGATGGAGGCGTCGGTCTCGACGATGGAATCACCGTAGGCGCCGGCGCCGGATTTGCCGTCAAAGGCGTCGTTGGGGATGATCGGTTCGTGGGGCGAGGGGTAGGCGAAGTAGAGGAAGAAGGGCTCCTGGGCGTTCTGGCGGGAGCGGATGTAGTTGACGCCGCGCCGGGTGGTTTCGGGGATGTTTTGGTAGGGATTCCAGCCAGTCACCATGGGGCCAGGGCGGGTGCCCCAAGTGCCCTCTTTGACGGGCTTGAACGCCTTCGTGTCGAGCAGGGTGTCGGGCGCGGCGAGCACGTGGTCGTTCTCGATCCAAGTGTAGGGCGGGAAGTTGATGACATCGTCGCCGAAGTAGGAATCGAAGCCGTGGGCGAGCGGGCCGTCGGGGATGGGCTTTGACCAATCGAAGGCCTCGGGGCCCCAGACCTTATTTTTACCGGTGGTGCGCGGTTCGGCACCGGGACGTTTGATGGCGTCCCAGTCCCAGCCGAGGTGCCACTTGCCGATGTGGGCGGTGGCGTAGCCCTGGGCGCGGAGCATCTCGGGCAGGGTGAGGCGTTCCGGTTTGATGACGGAGCCCTCGAAGGCCTCGAGGTGGAGGTGGAAATCGCGCCAGTGGTGGCGGCCGGTGAGCAAGGCGTAACGGCTTGGCGTGCAGATGCCGGACGAAGAATGCCCGTCGGTAAAACGTAGGCCCTCGGCGGCGAGGCGGTCGAGGTGGGGCGTGGGGATTTTGGAGGCGGGGTTGTAGGCGCGCAGATCGCCATAGCCGAGATCGTCGGCGTAGAGGAGCAGGATGTTGGGCTTGGGGGGTTCGGCCGCCTGGGCGAGAGTGGCAAGGCACAGGGCGAGGAAACCGGGCAACGTCTTCATGGCGTGATGCGCGTGGCGGCGGGCGGGCGGGTTCCCGGGGTCGAAAACTCGCTGACCTCAATGTGGTAAAGACCAGCCGGGCGGTTCGCCTCGAGAATACGCACCCGAAGGTGCTCGGCGGTTTGCACGGGCGCGAACCGGATGGTTTTTACCGCGCCCATTTTTTCGCCCTCGTGGATGACGTGCCACTCCCCTTTGCGGAAGGCTTCGACGACGAATTTTTCTACGGCGAATTGGCGCAAGAAGGAGAATTTGTCGCCTAGATCTTTTAGCGTGCAGTGCTCGTGCAGCACGATGCGATCAAAGCGAAACGGGGTCGCGGGCGTGAGCGTGAGGGTGGCTGGCGTGGCGGCGGAAATCCAGGCGGGGCCTTCGAGTTTGGTGTCCACCGCCATCTCCGCCGTGTTTTCCGGACCTGCGGTGCTGTCGGCCTCGGCCTTGACGCCGAAGGCCTGGTTCACGGGTGCGGTCGGCAGGGACGTATGGCCACCTCGGATACCAAGCAGGTCGGCGGCCGCCAGCGCGGCCTCGACCTCGTTGGCGCGGAGTTGGCCGGTCTGGTCGGGCGGGATGTTGAGCAAGAGGACGTTGTCGTTGGCGGTGCACCAGTAGAACAAGGCCTCGAGCTCATCGGCGCTGCGGGCGGGGCGGACGGCCTTCTTTTGAAACCAGTTCGCCAGATCGGAGATGCAGACGGTGTGTTCGAACGGGAGATATACCAGACTCTGGTCCGGGGCGGTGTAGAGTTTCGGGTCGTCCCAGCGGACGAGATTCGGGTCCTTGGTGCGGAAGTCCACCGGCCAGAAACGCAGCACGCTGCCGCGCGTAAAATGCTCGGGGTTCAAGGACTCACGCTTCAAGCTCGGGGGCAAAATCGTGTGATTCACCGTGACCGCGCAATCGGGTTGGAGCCGCCGAATCAACTCGCGCAGTTCCGGGTAACACCAATCGGAGTCCTTCGGGGTGGCCCAAGGGGCATCGAACCAGAACTCGCAGACCGGACCATACTGGGTGAGTAGCTCCGTGATCTGCCCCTTCATATAGTCCACATAGCGTGGCATATCATTTTTCTGGGAGGGCTCGCGGGCATCCCAAAGCGAATAATACAGGCCGAGCTTTACGCCGTATTTTTGGCAGGCTTTGGCGACCTCGGCGACGATGTCGGTTTTGACCGGGGTGGACGCCACGTCGTAGGTGGTCAGGGCGGAGTCCCACAGGCAAAAACCGTCCACGTGTTTGGTGGTGAGCACGACGTGGCGGAAGCCGGCCTCCTTCGCGACGCGGATCCATTGGTCCACGTCGAGCGCGGTGGGATTGTAGGACTCGACGGGCAGTTTGCCGTAGGACCATTCGGTTTCGTTAAAGGTGTTTATGCCAAAGTGGATAAACATGCCGTAGCCGCGGCTGATGAAGTCGGGTTGGAGGAGGCTGGGCTCGTGCTGGATGATGGCCGGGGTTGAGGCGGGCATGGGCGGTGTAAGATCGGCGGCGGGCGCGGTGGCGCTGAGGCAGGCGAGGAGCGCGAAGGGCAGGCTGGTTTTCATTGGATCAACTAACGGATGACGCGGAGGCGGAGAAACCGCCGCGAGTTTATGGATACGGGATCGCTGAAGGTGACGGGCGCGGTGAGGGAGACGGCGCCGGGATTGGTGGCGATCACGACCCAGGAACCGGAGTCGAGGGTGGGGCTGGCTTGAACCTCGTAGGTAACGTCGGCGCGGGCGCGAAGGAAGCTGAGCTGGAGAAACAAGGGCTGAGACCGGAAACCTGAAGCAGCGGAGATGAGGAGAAGGCGGCGGAAAGCGGCTCTTGGGCGAGGGCGTATTCGAGGAGGTTGGTGAGGCCGTCGGCATCGGGGTCGGCGTTGGTGAGCTGGTCGGTGGGCGGGCGGGCGGAGAGTTTTTCCGCGACCCTGGTGGCGAAAGGATCGGGCGGCTGGAGGAGGGCAGCGGAGACGGTGGCCGAGGGCGCGGAGGGGTAGGCGAGCAGCGGTGGCCTGATCGACGGCCAGGAATGAAGTTTCATGAGGCGTTTTTTGGTGGGGTATTCTTCGCGGCGGTTCGTTGGCGCACGCGCGATTCAA
The DNA here is from genome assembly GCA_945888375.1 of Akkermansia muciniphila. GTDB lineage: Bacteria > Verrucomicrobiota > Verrucomicrobiia > Opitutales > Opitutaceae > IMCC26134_A. The sequence goes on from CAMCZZ010000005.1 coordinate 34,037, forward strand.
TCAAGCCCTTCGCGGCGTTGCGGGGCGTCGCTGCGGAAAGGCACTGCGGGCATTCCGTTGCGGTTGTATAAATTCACATCCGGCACTTTGGCGTTGCCGTAGTGGACGACGGCGGGCGTAGCGACCTGGTCGGAGGATACCACGACGGTCGAACCTTCGATCCCGGCTTTCGCGGGGAAGAATTTTCCGTCACGCCCGGCGACGACGAAGCCTTTGAGCGTATCGCCCTTGGCCATAAGGCCTTCCCCGAGGTGCGTGAACGAAATGACGGCGTTCGAGCCGTTAACGCTCATGCTTTTGAAGACCGGGCCCGAATACTCGATTTGTTCTCCGTAACTTAACGCGCGCGCCGCCAAAGCCAGACGTTCGCCCACGGGTTGCTTGCGGGTGGGATGGATGTCTTTGGCGTCACCGACATCGGTGGTAACGACCAGCGCCGTCTTTGGAGTTTTCTGCCAGATTCGATCCTGGGCCTCGCGAAAAGCGGGGGCCGCACTTTCGTGCGGGGCGAGCTGCACGATGAGAAACGGCATTTCCTGCCCCCAGACCTTACGCCAGTCGGCGATCAAGGCCGGTAGTAGTTTTTCATAAGCCGCCGGAGCGCCGACATTCGCCTCGCCTTGATACCAAAGGGTCCCGCGGAGCGCAAACGGTTGCAGGGGGGCGATCATGCCGTGGTGTAGTGCACCCGGACAGTCGTGGGGTCGCATGGCGGGCCGGGTGGGTGAGGGGGGGATGGGGAGCCCCTGACTCTTTGCCGTCCTGACCAGATCGGGATGCACTTTGTAGAGCTGATTTTGGTAGGCGCGATAATCTTCGTCCAGCTGCCGAAATTCCTCGGCTGAGACATCCTTCCACTTGTCCACCAGCTGACCGGCCAAACCGAGGTCGGAGAGCGTCTTGGGCTGCATCCAGGTCTCGATCCGGGTGCCGCCAACCGAACTCAGGAGCAACCCAATCGGCACGCCCAATTTCTGCTGCAAGTCGCGAGCGAAGTAATAGGCCACAGCCGAGCATTCACTGGCGGTTTCGGGCGAAACGGCCTTCCATTCGCCTTCGACGCTGGTCTTGGATGCTCGGGCGAATTGGGGGTTCACATAAAAGAAGCGAATGGCGGGATGCTTGGCGGCGGCGATCTCCTGATCGGCTTTGTAAACGCGCTTCATGGTGAAGTGCATGTTGGACTGGCCGGAGCCGAGCCAGACATCGCCGACGACAACATCGGAGAGGTTGATTTTTAGATTTTCAGCGCCGGCAGATACGACCAGTTCGCGTCCATCCAACGATGCCGGCATCGGGTCCAGTTTGACCATCCATTGGCCGTTCGCGTCCGCCGTTGTGGTCTGTTTTTGTTGGGCAAACTCGACGGTGATCTGCGCGCCGGACATCGACGTGCCCCAGACCGGAACCGGCTGTTCGCGCTGTAAGACCATGTGGTCGGTAAACAACGAGCCCAACTTCAAGCCTTCGGCACACGCCGACGACAAGAAGGCCGAGCATGTGAGGATTATAAGGAGGAAAAAGGTGGCGGGGGCACAGGGTGGCGTAGAGCGAAGGGTTTTCATTGGGTTGTTGGGGTAGCGTGACTTTTCGGGTGCCTGGCTTCGGGTGCCGGGTGGATCAGCGGGTGACGCGGAGGCGGAGGAAGCGGCGCGAGTTTATGGGCTCGGAGTCGGTGACGGTGACGGGCGTGGTGAGGGAGACGGCGCCAGGATTGGTGGCGATGACGACCCAGGAACCGGAGTCGAGGGTGGGGCTGGCTTGAACCTCGTAGGTCACGGCGGCGCGGGCGCGCAGGAAGGTTAAGGTTAAAGATGAAGTTGAAGAGTTTAGGCCACACACAGGACTGGCTGTGCTACTGGGGGTTAGTGGATCCGAGCTGAGGGCGTATTCGAGGAGGTTGGCGAGGCCGTCGGCATCGGGGTCGGCGCCGGGGAGCTGGTCGGCGGGCGGGCGGGCGGAGAGTTTTTCCGCCGCCCAGACGACGAACGGATCGGGCGGCGGGAGGAGGGCGGCGGAGACGATGGCCGAGGGCGCGGAGGTGTAGGCGAGGAGAGTGGTGGCCGTGAGCTGGTAGTGATAGGTGGTCCCGGGCAGGGCGGTGGAGTCGGTGTAGGTGGTGGTGGTGACGTTTGCGTTTAACGTGGTCCACGGGCCGGACGGGCTGGTGGCGCGGGAGACGGTGTAGCGGGTCGCGGCGCTGACGAGCGTCCAAGATAGGGTGATCGTCGAGGAGTCGACCTGGGCGAGGACGCCGGCAGGGGCGGCGGGTGGGCCGACGGAGTCGGGGGCGGCAGGGCGGATGAAGCGCCATTTGAATTCGTCGGCGGTCGCGGTGCCGGAGCCTTGGAGCAGCGTGCCGCTCGAGTTGATTTGCAGCCGGGCGCCGGACTGGGGGTGGGTCAGGAAAAACCAGCCGTGCTGGTCGGCGACGAGGCGCCATTCGCTCTGGGCGGTGAAGTTGGTGGCGGGGGCGAGGCCGACGTAGGTGCCGGTGAAGTAACGCAGGCGGCGGGCGTCGCGGGTGGAGACTATGCGAACGGTGTCGGCGGTGATGCCGGGGATGAGGAACCACTGCGCGCCGTCGGTGGCGCCTTCGGGAGAAGCGGCGGTGACGAGGTCGGTGGGGGCGGAAGGGGGCAGGCCGGGGTTGCGGGCGCGGCGGTATTCCTTCTTGTTGTGCAGGTGGTAGGCTCGGTCGTTCAAGACGGAGGTGACGCCGTCCCAGCCGGCGTAGAGTTCGCCGAGCGGGGTGAGGCTGCCGTCGTAACGGATGATGTTCGAGCGCGGCGCCTCGGGAGGGTCGGGCGAGACGGGCGGCGGGGCGTCGGGCGCCTCCTCAATGTATCCGAAGATGGAATACCGTTTCAACCAGGGCAGGCCCTCGGCGCGCCACATGAACTCGGCGAGGAAGTTGTAGCTTTGGGCCTCGGTCCAGGTGCCGTTGCCGGACCAGCGGGTGTTGCCAAACTCGGTCAGCCAGACGGGGCGGCCGAAGTCGTTGTAGGCCCGGGTGAGCAGGTTGATGAAGGTATCCGAGTTGGGCGGATAATAGAGGTGCATCGCGGTGTAATCACGACGGTAGCCGAGGGCATCGACCCGGGTGACAAACTCCGCAAACCAAGGGCCGAACGTGTTGGCGGCGGCCGGGGCGACCAGCGGGACATCGCGGGCCTCGAAGCGGGGCCAGCGCCGGATGGCCTCCTCTACCAGAACGTTACCCTGTTCTTCGTGTTCGGGCTCGTTGAAGCCGAGGAGGGAAACGGGTTTGCCGTTCGATTGAAGATCGCGGTGCAAGCGGTCGAGCGGAAGGCGCGTGCTGTCGCCATGGTTCCAGCCGGAACCGCCGCCCCAGAGCATGGGGTTGTGGGTGAAAGCGGCGTCGAGGTAGGGGAAGGTGTCGCTGCTTTGGCGGTTCCAAGTGTAGCTCCAACCGGCGTTGAAGCGGTGGTAGAAGTCCTGATGAAACGTGAGGCCGGGTGCGGCGGTGTAGCGGGTGCCGATGATGCTATTCGTGGCGGCGATGCCTTTTTTGGGGTGGGGGCGTCGGAAGGATGCGGTCCATTGCTGGAAAGGGTTTGCTGGTGAGTCGGTAGCGACGACCAGCGAGGTGCCGGGGGCGGAGGCTTTGCCGAGCGGCTGGAGGGCGTGGCCCGAGTAGGCGTTGAAGAGGGAGAACCGGGCCGGGTTGGCGGCGTCGTAGATCAGGCGCCAGTCCTGGTGAGGCAGGGCGGAGTAAGTCTCGGCCGTCACGGAAATGCCGGCGGTGCTGCTGATCTGGGACAGGGCAAGGCAGTGGCCCGTGACTGCATGGCGAATCCGGTAGGTGCCGTCGCGGTAGTTGAGCAGGAGCTGCCACATGGTGTGATCCGGGGAGGTCGGATTGTCGGCGGTGGCGGCCACGGAGTCTTCGACGAGCCCGATGTTCAGGCCGGAGCCGACGTTGTTCACGCGGTAGAACGAATCGGAGTAGCGCTCAAACGTGTCGGAGGGGGGGGCGGCGTCGAGCACCCCCAGGCCCAGCGGGTAGCCGCCGGCGCGGGGAGGGAAGAGCAGCAATTCTTGAAGTCGGGCCGGAGTGGGGCTGGTCGTGACCATGCGGATACGCGTCGTGAATACGGGCGAGGCGAACGCGAGGGCGCGGGCGGTGTGGGTGTTGCCCGTAACGGTGGCGCCGGGGATGGGGAGCCAGCCCGTGCCGTCCCAGTATTCGAGTGTAAAGTCGGGGATGGGCGACGAGCTGGCGCGGGCGGCATCCATCACTCCCGAGTAGACATGGGCGGAGCCGACGCTGTGGAGGGACAGGAGATCGACCTCGATGGACTCGCCGCTGGCGTAGGCGTTGGCGACGGGGTTTACGAGCCAGCGGGAGCGGTTGTCGAGGTAGCCGTCGAAGGCGTTTTTGGCGTAGCCCGGGCCGTTGGCGTTGACCAGTTGCGCGGAGGAAGCGACGGCGGGGCGCTGGTGGGCGAGGTTGAGGGTGACGTCGGTGCCGAGTGGGTAGCCCTGCTCGACGCTGCCGGCGAGATTGGGCGGGAAAAAGGCGATTTCGCGGACGGTGAAGAAACCGTTGTTGATGCCGAGCAGGCGGAAGCGCGAGGCGGTGACGGACTGGGGGAAAAGGGTGGCGACCTCGGGGGCGGTGTTGTTGAGGACGGAAGTGATGGTAACCCAGGCTGAGCCGTCGAAATATTGATAACGGTAGCTGCTCAGCACCTGAGTTGGGGTGGCGGTTTCGAACAGGCCGGAGTAAAGGTGGGCGCTCGCGATGGTGACCGGTCGCGGGTAGGTGAACTCCAGAGTAAAAAAGTTGGTGTTGATGTTATTGGTGCGCAGCGAGTGAAAGTTACTCACGATGCCGTCGGTGGCGAAGTCGGCGAGGTAGCTGGTGTTGACCGAGCTGGCGACGGCGGGCTGGAACTTGGCGAGGTTGAAGCGCTGCGCGTGGGCGGCGCTGGTGATCGAAAGAGCCAGGAACCAGAGAAGCTGAACCCCCTTGTGAATGAGAGTCGGGTGGCGAGGTAGGTGGGGGCGAAGCTTCATCTTTTAAGGGCGAGCGGGCGCGGGGGCTATTTCCTCGCTTCTAGTCCCTCGAAAGCGGGCGCGATGAGTTGCGTGTTCCACTGCTCGTAGTCCCGGCGCATCGCCTGCACTCGCTCGGGTTCGGTGGCGGCGAGATTACGCTTTTCGGAAACATCGCCGGCCAGGTCGTATAACTGAACGGCCGCCTCATCGTTCGAGTTTTTTGCCCGCTTGGAGCGAATGATTTTGTAGTTCCCCTCGCGCATGGCGAAGGCGCCGTGATCGAACATACGAAGGTAGATCCTTTGGTGGGGCGCATCGGCGTTTTCACCCCGCACAAACGGGGCGAGGTTCACGCCGTCGAGCGGGCGTTGCGGATCGGGTTGGAGGGCGTTGGCCGCGGCGATGGTGGCAAAGATGTCCATTGAAGAAACGGGTTGGGCATACTTGAGGCCGGCCGGAAACATCGAAGGCCAGCGGGCGGCCATGGGCACGCGCCAGCCTCCTTCCCAGGGCTCTGCCTTCGCGCCCCGCAGCGGGGTGTTGCGCGAGCCGTGGGTGTAGACTGCGCCGCCGTTGTCGGAGAGGAAAGCGACGAGGGTGTTGTCGGCCAGTTTTTGCTCGTCGAGCAGATCGAGGATTTGTCCGATGCCCCGATCCATCACCGAAATCAGGGCGGCGTAGGTGCGGCGCTTCTCGTCCTGGATGTGGCCGAACTTCGCGATCTCGTCGGCGGGGGCCTCGAGCGGGCCGTGGGGGGCGTTGTAGGCGAGGAAGAGGAAGAAGGGCTTCTGCGGCGCGGCGGTAGCGGCGCGACGGCGGATAAAATCCAAGGACTCCCGGGTGAACTCATCCGTCAGGTAGCCGGTCGTCTTCACCGGCGTGAACTCCCGCGTGATCCAAGTGTGGTAACTATCCCACTCGTTCTTAGCGTCGGTGGTGGTTTCCTTCGTGAGCAACTCGGGGAAGTAGCGCTTTCCTCCGCCCACGTGGCCGAAAAACTCGTCGAAACCGCGCTTGAGCGGGTGGTAGTCGTCATGCGCGCCGAGATGCCATTTACCCACCAGGGCCGAGGTGTAGCCGGCGGGGCGCAGGGCCTCGGCAAGGGTCTTCTCGTGACGGGTCAGCCCGATCTCGGGACTGTTTGGCTGGTAGGCCGGGTTTCGCTCGAAACCGAAGCGTTGCGGATAACGTCCGGTGATAAAGCCGGCGCGGCTCGGAGCGCAGACGGTGTAGGTCACGTAGGCGTCGGTGAACACGACGCCTCCTTTTGCGATGCGATCGATGTTTGGTGTAGGGATGTCGGAACACCCGTTGAATCCCACGTCCGCATAGCCGAGGTCGTCGGCCATGATGACGACGAGATTCGGCGGCTCGGCGGCATGCGTCAGGGCCGACAGCAAAAGGAGCGGAAGGACGCGGTAAATATTCATGGGAGAGGCCGTCCTATCGCAACGGACTTGGCTGGGATCAGCGTTTCTTTCCAAGCGGCGGTTGAGTGCGCCAGATGGTTTCCAGCAGGTGCAACAAGTCCACCTTCTCCTGTTCGGCCAAAGGATACATCACTTCGGCCAGGCGGCGGCTGTAAGAAGTGATTTCGGGGTAGGGGGTGTCGGTGACATCCACAAAACCGATTTGATAATTCTCGCCGGGTTTGCCGACGGTGGGGCGGGCGGCGGCGGATTGATCGGGGAAGGCGAACCAGTGGGTGCCGATTACATCGGGCTGGATGACCGCATCCAAAACGTAGGCGGCATAGGCGCGGCTGCGTTGCAACTGGTCACCGACAAAAGTCAGCCCCACGCCGGGAACGCCACGGTCCGGCGCGCCAAAGTGAAACTCCGCGACCAAGGCGGGTTTATCAAACCCCGTGGGCACCCCGGCGGAGGGCAGGGGCATGTAGCGGTTCACGCTCACGACATCGCAATAGCGGGCGCACTCCTCCATGATCGCGAGCGGGGCCTTGTGGATGCGCGAGCCGAGGTAGAGGTGGTTGGGGAGAATCTTGCGCATCAGGTTGTGGCAGACTTTATAGTAACGAGCGCCGATCAGACGTTCGAGCTCCTTGCGGTCCTCGGCGAATCCCGCGGAATCGGCGGGTGTGGTCTTCAGGGTGTCCCAGGATTCATACTGGGTGGCCCAAGCGGCGTTGAGTTTTTCGAGCGTGGCGTATTTTTCCTGCAACACGGCCACCACGGCCTTGCGCGCGGGCATGTCGAGATCACCCGCAAGCGCGTTGCCGACGATGTTTTCATACCAGGTGAGCTCGTTGTCGATGAACACGCCTAGGCACCAAGGGTCCGAGGCCACGGATGCCTGGAACGTCCGCAAGCCTTCCTCGACGCGTTTTTCGAACTCCGTGGAGAAGGGATCGGCGACGTTTTTGCCGAGGGGATTACCGCCGCGCCAGACATGCAGAATCGGTGTATAGGGTGTTTTCGGGTTTTTATACAAAGCGGGGTCCGACCAGGCGCCGATCGTATTCATGCCCCACTGGCGCAGGCGGGTATGGACCCGGTCGTAGGCCTGGCTCCGCCAGTCCGGCCCGAAAGTCCGGTGCAAGTTGGCGATCATGAAGTTTAGGTTATCCTTTTTCCGCGCATCACCGATGTCCGATTCCGTGGGTATCCAGCTGAAAAGGGATTCGCGGCCTTTGACCGAAGTAGGTTGTTCGAAGCCTATGGAATTCGCTCCATGGGAAAAAAACAATCGTCCCTCGGGGTCCACGAACCACCAGCGCCCTTTGTATTTTTCGGTGCGGAAAAACCCGGTGGCCTTTAACTGCGGGCCGTCGGCCCAGCCCCCGTAGCGGTTAAATGCTTTTGGACTGGAGGCCGTCGCGGTGGTTGCGGCTTCTTTTTTAGCGCGCGCCACGAGTTCCGCTTCGGAGTGCGTCTTCCCCGGCCAGCCGAGCTGGCGAACCTGGCCAAATCGGTCCAGGTAGGGCAGCTCCATGAGTTTGGGATTGGCGGCGATGCCGAAGGGCTGGGCCAGGCTGACCTCGATGTCGGCGAGATCGAGTTTTGTGGAGGTCGAGCGAATGACTAAACGACAGGCCCGCACGTCCTCGGGTTTGAAGTGCATCCAGTGATAACGAAACCCGTTTGGCCGCGCGCCCATCGGATAATAAAGAGCCGGGGTGTCGTCCGCGCTTTGGTCGCGTTGGAAGGGGAAGCCCAATGTCGCCCGTTCCCCGGGGAGAATATAGGCCTGGGTCGAGGAGCTGTCCTGCCAATCGAGGGCACCTTCGTTGTCCAGACGCCCCCGGAGCCAGACGATCCCGTCGCTCCGGTTGGTGATATCCACCCGAAAATAGGAGAAGGCGGAGATATCCCACGTGCCAGCTATGGATTTTAATACGACGGTGCAGGACTTTTCCGGAAGCTCGCCGGAAAGTCGCAGGTTTCCTGTGCTTGATAGCGTGGTTTGCACGGAAGCGGGGGCGGTGACCGCGATGTCCTTGAGTTGAAGGTGCGGCTTTAATAAATCTTCCACCTGGATGGGCGCGTCCCCGCCCTTTATCAGCGAGGAAAAAAGAACGAAGAGCGTGATGGAGAATATATTAGTTTTCATAGACGTCTTCGCTGAGGGTTACTTGCAGAATAGTCACGTAAGGGGTGGGAGCGTAGTCCACCTGCTCTATGGTGAGGGTGTGGTCCTGGTTTTTCTTCCAAGGTAGTTCCCGGCCGGAATAGAGATCGACCACCTTGGTCGCTTGCTTGGTCCCGATGGACTGGGTGGTGAAGGTCCCGGTGGCCTTGTGGCGGTAGTCTTTGTAAACGTGGCAGTAAATTTTATCGCCGGCGTAGGTGAACCCATACTCGCCGTGCAGCGGTTGCCAGGGGCCACCCCGTGTTTTATAGATGGCGGGGCCGACTTTCTCGAGCCAACGGCCGGTCTGCCGCAGGACTTCCTGCTGATTTTCGGGGATGACACCTTCGCGGTCGGGCGCGACGTTGAGGAGCAGGTTCATATTGCGAACCACGCAGTCAGAGAGGAATACGGCGACCTGTTCGAAGCTGACTACCGGCGCGTTTGGAACGTAGCCCCAACCGCCTTTTTGCACCGACATGCACTTCTCCATGTATTTCTGGCTGCGAATGTCGCCGGAGGTGGCGGCTCCGCCTTCTTCGCCGTGCACCTCGCCCACCCAGCCGAAGCGCTCGTTGACGATCATCCGGGGCTGATGTTTGCGGACCAAGCCCATGACGCCGAGGGCCTTGCCGGTGGTGGGTTCGCGTTCGACGAAAGCCTCGCCGACCGGCCAGTCGCCTTTCGGGTCCTGGTATTTACCGGCGTCCCAAAAGCGATACTCGAGGGCGCTGTCCTTGCTCTGCCCCAGCCAACCTCCGTCCCAGAACATATACTCGATCGGCCCGTAGTTGGTCAGAAGCGCGGAAACTTGTTCATAAACCTCCTCCTTCATGAGCCGGGCGTTTTCCTTGTGCCACGGTTGGGGGGTGTAGCCCCAGACGTTGGGCTTCATATTGTCTCCGGTTACGTTGTAGTAAGCGGGATAACGCCAGCTCATCGGCGAATAATAAAGGCCGACATGGAGCCCGGCTTTTCTGACCGCGTCGGTATATTCTTTGATAAAATCCCGCCCCAGATGTTTAGCGCTTGTCCAGCTGTTGGGGTGTTTGCTGTCGAATAGGGCGTAGCCGTCGTGGTGGCGGGTGGTGAGGGCCATGTATTTCATGCCTGCGGTTTTGGCGAGTTCCGCCCACTTGGCGGGATCATACTTGGCGCCGGTGAAGCCGGTCGTTGGGTCTTCGGCGCGGGCTCGATAGACGTCCGGGGTGATGACTTTATTGTGCATTACCCACTCGTTCCCCTTGTCGATGGATGAATAAACGCCCCAGTGGATAAACATGCCGAATTTGGCGTCGAGATACCACTCCAGGGCTTCGTGGGGCAGTGTTTCGACCCCGCCTTGGGATTGTGGAGCGGGGATGGCGGGTGCCACAAATTCCTGGATGACCGGTTCCGGGGCCTCGCCGAGATACTCCAGTTCCAAGGAGTCGGCGTAGCCTTTGCCGGGGCCGTTGGGATGCTTGAGCATGACCAACAGGGTGGATGTTGCATGGGCGGAGGTGAATTCGAGTGATACCTGGGTGTATTCCGTCAGGGCGCTCGCTACCGACTTGGCGGGTCCGCCGAAGTCTCTGGCGATGAGTTCGATCTGCTCAGCCCCGGATTCCGTTCTCAACCAAGCGGATAGGCGGTAACGACTGTTAGGGCGGATTTTAACCTCTTGGGTGCATTGTCCACTTTCCGGTCCGAGGGCGACCGCGTGTTTTCCGGAATGGGCGATGGGGGTGATTTCGGCCCGGCGGAGCCGCCAGTCCTTCCAGCCGCTTAGGTTCCCGGTTTCAAAGTCCGCATTGTGGATACGAGCCACGAAAGCCGGTTCGGCTGGACTGGAGGCTACGGTGGCGGCGGCCGGGCTCGACTCCGATAGAGGGGCGGCAAAGAGAGGCGCGGACAGCAGGGCGGCGAGAGAGGTGAAGGCGACGGAAAGGGTCCGGGCGCTGCGCTTGGTGGCGGGGAAGAAGGCCGGATGGTTTAGAATTGTCATAGTATAAGTTTCGGCGGCGAGGCTGGCGCGGTGCGGCCAGGGTTTAATCCAGATTGGCGGGGCGGGGCTCGGCGGCGGCCGCGTCTTTTTTATCTAAGGGCGGCAGCGGGATCAGGACCGCGGCGCGCACGGCGGCCTCCGCCTCGCGATACTTCGGATGTTGATAAACCCGTATATAATCGCACAGCACGGCGTTCGGTAGCTTGGACTCATCCACCCAGCGGTCTCCCTTGAGGGTGCTGGCGATGACGCTCATCCAGACGCTCATCTCGTCGTGGGGAAAACCGGCTGAGCTGATCTCTTTGGTGAGGCGGCCGTTGAAATAGAAGCGCGTCACTTCCGGGGTAAACTCACAGCCCCAGATATTAAAGGAAAGGGAGGTGTCTGGTGCGTCCTCGATCACCCAGCGGCCGGCGTTCCAAGACTGGCGGTTTTTCCGCTGGTGCCAGCGGGACTGATTGATGATGCCGAAGCTATAGAAATGGGGATCGCCGCCGTCCTGCTCGCAAAAGTCCAGTTCCAGGAGCGCAGGTGGTCCGGGAGGTTGATCGGGGAAGCGTTTCCGCATCGACCAGAACGCGGTATGCCAGCCCTCGACCCCAGGGGTTTGGAAACGCGCCTCGTAATAACCGTAAACAAAGGTCCGCCGGCTGATCACACCGCCGCCGGTGTAGTCCTTGCCACGGACTGACTCCTTGCGCAGGGCGATTTCGAGGTTGCCGTCCTTGACCGAGATATTCTCCGGCTGCTGCGTGCTCAACATCTTGCTGTCGATGCGGAAACCCCAGGTCGCGGTGTCGATTTTTTCACCATTGAACTCGTCGGCGAAAACCAACTCGTAACCGGCCGGGGGCAGGGGAGTGACCTCGGCCGCGAGCTGCACCGGGATGTGGATCTTGCTGGTGAATTTTGGGCGCTTCGCGGTGCGATCTGACATCGCGGGAGCAGACTCCGCGGCGGTCAGCGCTGGGGTGACGAGGGCTACGGCAAGAGCCAGGCAACACAGTAGGACGCGGGGATATTTCATCGGCTGGGGTAAGGGCTGAAGCGGGCCGGTGAGCTTTCGTTTGAAAACCCTGGGGAAAGTAAAATCGAGGCCTGATTGATTTTTGTCTGATTGTCGGGCAAGGCAAGGTCATTCTGTGTCAGGAAAATGAAAGCGGGGCGTTTCTCTGAGGCGCCCCGGCCAGCGGGCTGGGCCCGCGTCAGGCTCGGTCGCGCAAGAGGTTAGGACCTACGAAGGCGGTTTGAGTGGTGGTTATTGGCCGAAGACTTTCACGGCCTGGAGGTGAAGGGCATCGGGCGTTTGCAGGCGGCGCTCGATTTTGATATAGCGAGCGGTCTTCCCTGGAACGTGCGCGCCGGCGATGAAACTCGTCACGGGGATTTCCCACCTGTCGCTGGAGTCGGGGGCGGTCCAGATTTGCTCCCAGGTTTTGCCATCGAGGGACACGGATACGGCGACGCCGGAGTTGCGGCCGGGGTAGCCTACGCGGTTTTGGATCAGGATGCCGCGGAGGGACGGGGCGCGGCCGAGGTCGATGGTGACGTAAGGATTGAGTTCCTCTGCGGTGTGAAAGGCGAACTGGGCGCTGGTGAGAACACCCGTGAATAGTTGGGTATGCAGAGCGGGCTTATCCCACTGGGAACGGGAGCTGAGCGTCAGGGTGGCAGTGTCCGAGACCACGCTGCCGTAATCGGCGGAATCGAAGAGAGAATTCCGCTTTTTGGGATGGATGATTTCGGGGTTTGGCTGGTCGAGGGTGAGTTCGAGGACGGTGGCGAGCGGATCGATGCTCGCGGCCGGGATGTTGATTTCCAGGCGGTCGCCCGTTTGTAGAAAGGGGACCTCGGCACCGTGGTGGAGGCGGGCCGCGAGAACGGTGGATTCAAGCCCTTCAAGTTTTAATATATTTTCCTCGGGAGGCGCGGTGATATGTAGATAAACCGTGCGGTCGCGTTGCACACTGCCGCCCCATTTGGCGGGCACCCAAGGGCCGGCGCGGGTGGCGTAGATGGCCCTGGCGTTTTTCTTTACCCAGGCGCCGGTGGTGTGGAGCGAGGCGATTTGATGGGGAGCGAACGCTCCGCTCCACTGCGGCCCCCAGCTCATGAGCATATTGCCATCGGCGCAGAGGGTGTTTATGAGCATTTCAACCAGGCGCTTCGGGGATTTTACGGGAGTCTCGCTGTAGGACCAGGTGGCGCAGAGCGTCATGCAGCTCTCCCAAGGACGGTGGGTCTGGAAGCTGCCGATTTTTTGTTCGGGGGTATCGAAGTCGCCCGGGAGGCTGGCGCGGTTATTTATGATAATGCCCGGTTGCAGCAGGCGGATCATCCGGGTGAGGTTTTCGGCGTCCCACATTTCGGGGACGAACATGTCGCCCCAGGTGAGGGCATCGAACCAGAAGATGTCCACCTTGCCATAGCGGGTGCAGAGTTCGCGGACGGCCTCGTTTTGATACTTGATATAACGCTGGTGCCGCTCTCCCTGCCAGTGGGTGGGTTCGTAGTCGGGGTGGATCCAATCGCGTTGCGAATAATAAATACCGAATTTGAGTCCGGCGGCGCGGCAGGCTTCGGCGGTCTCTTTGATAAAATCGCGGCCAAAAGGTGTGCGAGTGACTTTGAAGTCGGAGAGCTGGGTATCCCACAGGTGGAAGCCATCGTGGTGTTTCGCGATGACCACCACGTAGGTCATGCCGGCGTCTAAGGCGTGCTGGGCGAGCTGTTTGGCATCGAACTCGGGCAGGCGAAACTCGTCTTTCCAGGCCATCCATTCCGAGGCGGGATAGGGGCCGGCGCCCTTGTCGGGGGGGACGCGGACCTGACAGACGCCCCAGCTCAGTTCGGCGTTTTTAAAGGTGGAGAGGCCGAAATGGACAAACATGCCGTATTTGGCGTCGCGAAACCACTGCAGATCCTGGGGCGAGGCGAAGTTGCTCCGCTCCCACGCGGCCTTGGGAAAAACTTCGTAGGCATGGCGAGGCCGATTTGGGACGGGGTCGGATTCGCGGAGCGACCACATGGCGGAGAGTCGGAAAGGAGCGAAAAGCAGCAGGGCGACAATGGCGGACGTAAGCTGGGGGGCGCGCATGGAGTTTGGGACGGTTTGGCCGTCTTGCCGTTTACTTCGCTGGGGTCGGGCTGAAGGCTTGGCGCAACCGGCGCTCCGCGTCGCCGCTCCAATAGCCGCAGTCGAGTTCGAGGAAGACGGAGGTGTAGGGCAGGGTGAGGTTGGTCTTCAGGATGAGGATGTGGAAGGTCGCGCCAGCTTGGTCGAGTTTGGCGATGATCTGCTCGTGCGGCAGGGTGTTGACCGTTCGTCCGGTCAACAATTCCGCGAGCTCCTTCCGGTAGGTGGCGATGCCTGGGGCGTCCGATTCGGCCACATGCGGCAGCTCGGCGTCGGTGTATACCACGGGGCGCACGTGCGATTGGCGGTCCAGGAGGGAGAGCACGTGGCGGAGCACCTCGGTCTGCCCGGCTTCGGTGGTGATGGTCTCGATGCCGGACCGGCTCTGGGCGGGGTAGGCGGCGTCGGCGATGACGATCCAGTTGCGGTGGCCGTAGAGTTGCGCCCGGGCGGCGACGATTTGCTGCCAGCCGGGGGCGGCGTCGGCGGCGCGGATGCCTTGCAAGACGGGGGTGAGCGGAGAAAGGGCAAGCAGCGCGAGGAGGAAAGTTTTGGCGATCATCGGGTGGAGTTGGGGGTTAGGGTTGGGGGCGTTTCAGTGGAGGATCACCACCAGGGATGTGCCGGCGGTAAGGGAAACAGTATCGGTAAATAGGATACTAGCGGTGCCCGAGCCGGGGGCGAGGGACGCGGTCACGGCGCGACCGTCGAGCGTGGCTTCGACGCGGGTGGGGGTTGAGCCGGGCGGCGGCACCAGCTCGAGCGATCGGAGCCGAAGACGGCCGAATTTCAGGTCGAGCGACGCCGTCATCCTTGTGCCGCTTTGGGTCTGGCTGAAGGAGCCCCAGCCTTCGGCGGCGGTGAATGGCGTCTTAAAAGCGTGGGCCTGCCAGCGGGGCGCGAAGCCGATCGCTGCCTGCGGGCCGTCGTAGGCGAAGCCACCGCTGGCGAGGAGGGTGGCGTAGCTGGCCATGGCGCGGGCGTAGTGTTCGCCGGCTTCGGGTTCGTTGAAGGGATTCCCCTTTTTCGGGCTGTCGGGTTGGTGGCGGTCGTGGACGGCCCGGGCCACGGCAAGGCCCTCGGGCCACAGGCCCTCGTAGATGAGGTGAGAGGCGAAGGCGTGCTCGAAGCCGGACATGGTTTCGTTGTAGAAGCCTTGGTGAAAATGGTGCCCGGCCGACCAAGGATGTCCGGGCCGGGTGCCATCCGGCCGATACGAGCCCGCGGGCCAAGTGGCCATCACCGTGCCGGCCATGCCCGCCTGCGCGAAAGGGCGGCTCGGCTTGTTTTCGGGTCGCGCGTAGTAGGGCCCGACGTCCGTCATGAAGTTGTGGCGGAACACCGAGGCGAGCGCGGCGCGGGTTTCCGTCTCGGGCACGATGCGCCCCAGGCCGGTGCGCCACGCCCACTGCTGGCCAAGCACCTGATCGAGGTGGCTGCCGTCGTAGGAGCCGGGACGCCATTTCTCGGACTCGGGCGAGTGGTGGATGAAGCGTTCGCCGTTCCACAGGCGGGGGACGAAATTTTTGCGCCCGGTCGCGACGCGCTCGCCGCAAAGTTTGGCAAACGCTTGGTCGCCGGCGATGAGCGCCATGCGCTCGACGGCGGTGAGGGCGGCGAGGCTGAGGCTGGAAATCCACGGACTGGGACCGGCGATGTCTTCGTCGAGTGTGTGATGGGTGACGAGGTCGGGCAGACCGTCGGCGTCGCTGTCCTGGGCAAGCAGCCAGGTGGTCGCGAGACGGATTTGCGGCCAGTATTTTTTAACGAACTGATCGTCGGTGCCGAGCAGGTGGGTGCGGTAGGTGCGCAGGAGCAGGCCGCTTTGGCCGTCGATGGAGGCCCAATGCTTATACCCCCAGCCGAAAAGGGTGGGTTGCTTGGGCAGCGGATCGGGCGAGCCGGGCAGGCCGTCGATGCGCATGGCGATGCTGCCATCGGATTTGATGCCCACGGCGGGGACAAAATCGGCCTGGGTGCGGAGGGATTTTTCCAACTCCGGGAAAAGCCGCGCCGCGCCCTCCTCGTAGTGCCATACGTGGTTGCAGGTGCCGGGGAAGGAATACACGCCCTCAAAGCCGTAGAAGCGGCCGTCGGCGAAGCGGAAGCAGGTGGCGGTGGCGAGGGCCGAGATGTTGGCGATGGAGCGGTCGAGCAACCAGCGGGGCAGGGTGGAATCGTAGTAGGTGCGGCGCCAGAGGTCGATTTGCGCGACGAGACCGGGCCCTTCGGCGGCGAGTTTTTCCACCACGGTGGAAGCCGAGCCATAATGCGTGGCATACCAACGGCCCTTGCCTTGGAGTTTGCCCCAGTCGTGCAGCTCGAAGTTCGGAAAATGCCACACGACCGCGAAGGTGTGGCGGCGCGACTCGCCCGGGGCGAGGCGGAAGGGCGCGGTGATTGCGCCGGTTTGTTCGCGGCCGAAGGGGAGCGTCGCGGCGGCTGGAACCGGTGCCTCGCCCTGGGCCAGATCACCGTCCACCGAGGGGAGGGCGCGGGCCTCGGCGGGAGGCGCGAGGAGCACGAGGGCCATCGTGCCGAAATCGGGACGTTGGGTGAGGGGGGCGAGTTTCTGATCGAGCTGCTCCACCTGGTCGAACACCAGCCCCGCCTTGGTCGATACGTCAGTGACGACGAGGCGGACTTTTTTCCCGAAGTGCGGACGCAGATCCCAAATCACTGGCCGTAGGGTATCCACCCGCCCGGGGCTGACGGAGAAAAGCACCTCCTCGCCGGCGAGTAGTTTCACCTGTAGAAGCTCGGCGTCGGTCGTAGGACCGGAGAGCAGGAAGCGCAGGCTGTTGCGCTCGATGACGAACTCCGGGGACACCAGGGTGCCGGTGGCGGCCGGACCGGCGGGGAGGGAACTGGCGCAGCCTTCGCCGGCACGACCCTTGGGGCCGCCTCCCGGCAGCGCCGTGAATTTTGCCGGTCCGATGCCGAAGGCGCCGCCCTTCGATTGCCAGCCCATGTAGTCGGTCGTTTCGAAATTCGCGAGGAGCACGGGTGGCGGCGCCTCGCCGCTGTCCGCCAGGCTGGCTTCGGAGGGAACCGCCGCGAACTCGATGGCCAGGGCGCCGGCCGGTTGGCGCACGGTGGCGGTGCGGGAGCCCTCTTTGGCTTCGAGGCCGGAGAGGTGGGCCGCGCCGTTTTGCAGCCAGCCGAGCACATCGCCCTCGACGGGATGTTCACTGGTGTTTTTCACCGTGATGCGGAGGAACGTCGCCGGGAGGCCGGAAGTCTCGGTGTCGAGCGGGAGGAAGGGAGCGATGCCCTCCAGGGTCACGGCCAAGGGAAGATTTTTGGCGCCTTGGTAGGCCACCACGCCGGCTGGGTAATCGGCGGTGAAGGTTAGGTCAGGGAAGCTCTCGGGCCTGAGGGGGAAACTCGTCAGCTTGCCGGTTTCGTCGCGGAGGCGCACCGCGAAACCCTGCTCAAGACTGGCGGTGGGCCGGACGAGCGGAGACGAGCCGAAGGCGCGTCCGTTCATGATATCCCAATGCGCGAGGCGGCCTTCGCCCGTGAAGTAAAGCTGGCCGGCCAGAATGCCGCCCACCGGCATGGCAATGCTGGCAAGCTCCGCCCCCGAGTAGACTCGCGGGGAACCGGGTGCGGTGAGTTGCGTCAGCCGTTCTGCGGACAGGGTTGAAAGTGGCATGGAGTGGGTGGTTTCGAACTGGGCCGCGCGAGCCATCTCTGCAGGCAAGGACGGGACGACTCCAGGGAAGGCGGCGAGCATCAGTAGGAATTGCGTGGATAGGAGTTTCATGCTTGTGGGGCCCTTTGTTAGGACACGGTCTGAAGCCGGCTGGGGCGGGCTGCCTTGACCTGTAGGTATGTAAGGTGCGTTCGGAAACGGGACTGGGGATCGGTGCGCGGGGTTAGCGGCCGAAGGTGCCTGGGCGGACGGGCGTCACCGGGGTGCCGTCCTCGTAGAGGGCGGGGAGCGAGGAGGCGGGGCCGACGCGGATGACCGGGTGGTCGATCTGCGCGAGAGTGGCGGGGATGGTGAGGACGAGGCCTCTCGCGCCGTCGCGCTTCACGTCGAGCCACTGACGGGTTTCGAGCACCTGGGCGCGGAACTCGACCGCAGGGTCGGGCAGGACGAGCGGTTGGGGAAGCTTGAGGTCGCCGGCGGGGAGCGGTTTAAGCAGGAGAAGATTAAAGTGGGGCGGCGTGCCTTCGGGGTGGAGGGTGGCGCGGACGTTGACGGGCAGGGCGTCGGGCGCGAAGGGGCTACGGCGGGTGGGTTGGAGGGCGGATTCGTTGATCTCCATCCACGCAGCGAATTCGCGGAGTCGGCGTTTCGCGGCCTGTTGAAAGGAGCCGTCGGACATGGGGCCGACGTTGAGCGTTATGGCGCCGCCGAAGTGGGCGTTGGTGATAAGCGAGTCGAGGAGCTGGTCGAAGCCGCGCCACTGGAAGTCGAGGCGGTGGTAGCCCCAGGCGTGGTTCATCGTGGCGGGCGTTTCCCACGGGACCTTGGGGGCGTCGGAGGCGTCGGGAAATTGATTGTCGCCGAGCGAAATGAAATCGGCGCCGGCGGGGTCGTGCGCGGCGATGCGGCCATTGATCATGCAGGCGGGTGCCTTGGCGCGGATGAGCGCGATCAGCTGGTCGCGGCGGGCGGCGGTGACCTGGTGGCGAGCGCCCTTACCCCAGGTGTCGAACCAAAACATGGCGGGTTGGTAGCGCTCAATCAGCTCGGTGACCTGGGGGAGGCATTTGCCGGTCCAGTAGTCTTCGAACTGTTCGTCGGTCGGCTGGACGAGGGGCGGATCACCGCGCATCTCGGGCCAGGGGGGCAGGGCGCCGCCGGGGTGTTCCCAATCCTGCCAATGCGAGTAATAGAAGCCGAGTTTCACGCCGTGTTTGCGGCAGGCGGCGGCGAGTTCACCGAGGGGATCGCGCCCGCCGGCACCGAAAGGGGTGGAGGCGATATCGTAGGTGGAGACAGCGGAGTCCCAAAGGGCGAAGCCGTCGTGGTGTTTGGAGGTGATGACGAAGTAGCGCATGCCGGCCCGGGCGGCCAGGCCGATCCACTCGTCGGCGTCGAAGCGGACGGGGTTGAACTGTGAGAGCAGGGAATCGTAGTCCGCGCGCGGGATGCCGCCGCCGGGCTGGGGCCAGCGCCACTGGGTGCGGATCCACTCGGAGTAGTGGTTGCGCCCCATCTCTTCGCCCTGCCAGACGCCGGCGGGCAGCGAGTAGAGGCCGAAGTGGATGAACATCCCGAAGCGGGTGTGCGCCATCCAGTTTCCGCCTTGGTCATGGAGCGTGGTAGCGGGCGTGCTGGTCACCGTGTAGGGGGAGGCGGTTTCGGCGGCGTTGGCGGCTTGGCTGGCGAGGGTCATGAGGAGGAAGCCGAGGGTGCGGAAAGGCGTCATGGCTGGCGGTTTTTTTGGGGTTTCCAGGGGGCGAGTCGGTTCATGTCCCGCCGCCAAAGCCGGAGGCGGTCCCACTCGGCGCCGGTGGCGGTGGCGGGGTCGAAAACGGAGGGGTCCACGTCGACGTAGACCTTGCGGTATTCGGCTTCCTGAAAGGCGGGGTTGGGCTCGTTGTGTCGGGCATCGTTCGCGGTGCGCCAAGCGGCCAGCGCGGCGCGCATCGCGGTCACGCGGTCCGGGTGGCGGGTGGCGAGATCGTGTTTCTGGCCGGGGTCGGTGGGGAGGTGGTAGAGCTCGGTTTTGTCCGCGTCGTAAAACTCCACCAGCACCCAGTCGCCCGCGCGCATCACGCCGGAGGGGCGACCGCCTTGATTGGTGTAGTGCGGGTAATGCCAGAAAAGCGGACGGTCCGTGAAGGCCTGGCCGGCGAGGCCTGCGGCGAAGCTCACGCCATCCAGGCCCGGGGGGATCTCGAGCCCGGCGAGCGCGAGCAGGGTCGGCAGCCAGTCCACGTTATTCACCGGGCTGTCCACCACGCGGCCGGCGGGAATGCGGCCGGGCCAGCGCACGATTAGCGGCACGCGGGAGCCGCCCTCGTAGGTGTGGCCCTTGCCGGCGCGAAACGGGGTGTTGTGGGTGATGCGCGCGTGGCCGCCCTCCGGCACGTGCAGGCCGCCGTTGTCGGAGGTGAAGACGACGAGGGTGTTGTCCGCCAGGCCGAGACGCTCGAGCTCGGCGAACAGTAGCCCGACCGAGTCATCGAGGGTCTCGATCAGGGCGGCGTAAACCGGTTCGAAGGCGCGGGCGTTTTTCTCCACCAGCGCGGCGCGGGCGGTGAACGTAGCGTGCGGGGTGTAGTGGGAAAGAAAGGCTAGGAAGGGGCGGGAGCGATCGGCCTGGAGAAAGCGCAGCACCTCGCGGGTGAGCTCGTATTCCGCCTTGCCTCCTTCGGTCTCGGACGGGGTGGTGTTCTTGCTGTCGCCGGGATGGTAAACTACCTCGAAGCCGTGCGCGGCGGGTCCGGGGGACTCGCCCACATGCCATTTGCCGAAAAAGCCGGTGGCGTAGCCGGCCTCGCGGAAGTGGCGCGGCAGCATCGGCACGGAAAGCGGGACGGTCAGAGCCATCTCGGCCTGAAGCACGCGTTGGGAGACGGCGTTGGGGCGGCCCGGGATCCAGTCCGTGATGTGCAGGCGGGCCGGGTTCAGGCCGGTGAGGAGCGCGGCGCGGGAGGGCGAGCAAACTGCCTGCGCGGCGTAGGCGGACGTGAAGCGCACGCCTTGCGCGGCGAGGCGGTCAAGGTGCGGGGTGTGGTGGTCGGCGCGCCCGTAGCAGTGGAGATCGTTCACGCCAAGATCATCGCAGAGGATGAACAGCACGTTGGGTCGCGCGGACGCCGGGGGTTCGGCTGCGCGGGCGGTGGTCGTCCCGGCAAACGTGAGGCCCGCGCCGGCGAGCAGCGCTATAATGGCGCGAACTCGGGCGAGCCGGGGCGAAGCTAGCGGGCGGATCATTTGAAGAACAGTTTTTTGGGGCGGCGCGAATCGGAGAGAGGATCGGTGGCGGGGGAAGGAATGGCGACCGTGTCGGTGTTGGCGGGCGGGCACGCGGCGGCCATGGCCTGCTCCTCGGCGGTCAGCACCTTGAAGGGCAGCACGCTGGCCGAAGCGCCGCCGTGCCCGTCGAGGGCGTAGGCCATGACGAGGTATTCGCCGGGGGAGGCAGGCGCGACGGTGATGGCGTTATCGCCGGAGGTCTGGGGGAAGGGGCCGGCGAGAGGCGTGACCTTGCGGGTCTTGGCCTGGAGTATCCAGGTAACGAAGGTGACTCTGTCGCCGTCCGCGTCCTCGGCGGCGAGGTGGAGGGGCAGGGTTTCGCCGGGTAGGGCGGTCCGTGATTTGGCGCCGGCGGCAAATTCGATCCGCGAGAGGACGGGCGCGCGGTTGCCGGTGATGGGGCGGCGGGTGAAATGCTCGGTCATCAAATCGGCTTGCGGAGTCCAGAGCAGCTGGTCGAAGGAGGCCGTTTTTTTCGGCCCGGCGGGATCGGCGTCGAGCAGTGTGCTGAAATAGGTGGGGCGGTCGGCCACCCCGTAGTGTCCCCAGACAAAGATCGTCGAGCCGAGGCAGAGCGGCGACGCATCGATCGCGGCGTAGCAATCCTTCAGGTCGGCCACCTTGCGCGTCACCGGCTCGTCCACCGGGCAGCCCCAGGCGGTTTTGGCAAAGTTCCAGGGGCCGTTGGTGTTGAACTCCGACAGGTAGAACGGTTTCCCCCAGTGCGTCTCGGCGTTTCTGATACCGCCGCGCACCGCGCCGCGCGAGTAGCATTGGATGCCCAGCACATCGAGATTGGGGGCGAAGCGTTTGATCTTCGCGATGTCGTCCGGCTTGGCGTTGATCATCGTCAGGCTGGTCAGGTGGTGCGGGAAACGCTCGTGGATGGCGAGGGACAGGCGGTTCACGACGTGCAGGTAGGGCTCGTCGAGGTGGACCTCGTTGCCCAGGCCCCACATCAGGATGGCAGGGTGGTCGCCAACGGCCTCGAGTTTTCGGATAAAGTTGGCCGTCAGCTCTTCGCCTTTCGCCGAGTAGTCGAAGGTCCACGGGTAGCCGTCCTTTGTTTTGTTCACGCCGTGATGGGGCATCCATTCGCTCACGATCATCTTCAGGCCGAGGCGTTGGGCCTCGTCGAGTTTACGACGCATCGCGGCGTTGTTCTCAAAGGTGTAGCCGCGGACGGCGTTCACGCCGATCGAGGCGAGGCGTTCGAGGTCGACGTCGCCGCAGACGCCCTTGATTCGGAAATTCTCGAACGGGGCGTAGCGCAGGCGCTCGGCCTCGGTCGCGTCAGGCGGCACGACAAAGGCTCGGGCCAAGGCGGAGCAGCCCAGCGCGAGGAGGAAGAAAAGCGAGCGGGGGAGGATCATCGCGGTGGGAGGATGGGGCAGCGTGCTCAGGGCTGGGCGGCGCTGGATGTCGGGGCGACGTCACCGGTGACGGGCACGGGCACCTTGAACGGCACGGTGCTGGCGGAAGCGCCGCCGCGGCGATCGTGCGCGTAGGTCATGAGCAGGTATTCGCCGGGCGTCGCGGGGGCCGCGATTTCAGCGTGTGCGGCGGACGTCTGGGCGAAGGGGCCGCCGACGCGGGTGGTCTTACGGGCGGACGAATCGAGAATCCAGGTTACGAACTCGATCGGGTCGCCGTCGGGGTCCTCGGCGGCGAAGCGGATGGTCAAGACCTCGCCGGGTTGGGCCAATCTGGCTTTCTCCCCGCCGTCGAACGCCAGATTTGTCAGCACGGGGGCGCGGTTTCCTTTGGGCGGCGAGCCGGTGAAATGCTCGATCATCACCTCGGCTTGGGGTGTCAACAGCAGGTGATCGTAGGCGCTCGATTTGGGCCGGCCGTTGGGGTCGGGATCGAGCAGTAGGCTGAAATAGGTCGGCCGGTAGGTGGTGGCGTGGCCCCACAGGAAGATAGTCGAGCCGAGACAGAGCGGCGAGGCGTCGATCGCGGCGTAGCAATCCTTCAGGTCGCTGACTTTTTTCGCCACCGGTTCGTCCAGCGGCACGCCCCAGGCGGTAGCGCCGAAATTCCACGGCCCGTTGGTGTTGAACTCCGACATGTAGAACGGTTTTCCCCACAACAGCTCGGTCTTCTTGATCGCACCGCGCACCGCGCCGCGGCTGTAGCTCTGCACCCCGAGCACGTCGATATCGGGCGCGAAGGCCTTGATCGCGGCGATGGCGGGCTCCTTGGCGTTCACCACGGTCAGGCTCGTCAGGTGATGGGGGAAACGGCGATGGATCTCCTCCGACATGCGGTTCACCACGCGCAGGTAGGGCTCGTCTAGGTGCACCTCGTTGCCCAGGCCCCACATCAGGAGCGCAGGGTGGTCCCCGATGCCCTCGACCTTGGCGATCAGGCTTTCGACCATCGACTCGCCCCGTGTGTTGTAGTCGAAATCCCAGGACGATCCGTCTCGGCCCTTGTTTTTCCCCTGATGGGGCATCCACTCGCTTACGACCATTTTGATGCCCACGCGATGGGCTGCATCGAGCTTTGCGCAGGTTTCCTTGACGGAGGGGATGGAGTAACCACGCACGGTATTGACTCCCAAACTGGCGAGACGCTCAAGGTCGCGATCACCGCAGACGCCGCGAATCTGAAAGGACTCGAAACGCGCCAGCCTTTTGCGCTCGGGCTCGGTGCTGTCTTTGGGCACCGTAAAGATTTGGGCTGGAGAAGAAACAGCCAGGCAGAGCAGACCCAGCAGGGGGATAAGTTTCATGATAAACCGGATTCGATTTCTTTAGCTTCCGTAGATGCGCACTTCAAAAATGCGCGCGACGGAGGCTCCGTGGGTGGCGAGGCATTCGATTTCCACTGTGCGACCGGTGATGCTGGGGGGCAGGCGGTGGATGCGTTTTCGAAGGATGTTGTTGGTTTCCTCCTGCACGACCACCCCGTCTATTTTCACGCGGTAATGGCGGATTAGCTGGGTTTGCGGGCCTCGTGGGGCGCTGATTTTTTGATGGTGATGGCTAGGAGTCAGGAGCAGCTCTTTTTCAAAGCCGCTATCGAAGGTAATATGGATTTCCCGGAGAGCGGCGGGCGCGGCCAGCTCGAGGGTCAAGGCGGCGGGAACGGTGGTGGCAGTCCAGCCGTGGTGGCTGGTGGAGGACCAAGAGCCGAAAGCGGAACGCAGATCCCGGCTCATGCCATCAAGAACGAGGGGGGCGGTGTCGTCACCGCTTGTCGCGCGGGCCTGGGCGGAGCGGGCGAGGTCGGCGGTGTCCTCGTGGCGAAGCTCGAGGAGGAACGCGTCGTCGCGGAGGAGTCGCTGCTGGAGTGCGCGGAGGTTGGCGGGGGTAGAAAGGACACGAATATCATTGGACTCTTCACGGAGCCAAAGGGCTGCGGCGGTGCCGATGGCCTGGCCTCCGACAGCGCAGGTGGCCATCACCCGGGTGCTGGCAAAAGCGATGTGCGTGGCGCTGATATTGCGGCCGGCGAAGAAGAGATTGGCGATGTTTCGCGAGTGGTAGCAGCGTAGTGGGATTGGGAACAGGTGGTCAAAGTGGTGCTGGATGCAGGGTGGTTCCTCCGGGGCGTCCACGCCCATGGGGGGGTGCGTATCGACAAACCAACCTCCGTAGGCGACGGTGTCGTCGAAGCGTCCGGGTTTCAACACGTCCATTTCCGTGAGGCGGTAGGGGCCGTGGAAGCGGCGGGACTCGCGTTTACCGGGGATCGAGCCCACCCATTCCAGGCCCCAATGGGCGGCTTCGGGGAACTCGCCGGAGTTTTTGATGTAATCCCACACGCCAAGGGTGATACGGAGCAGTTCGTGTCGGATTTCGGCGTTGTCTTTAAGGGTATTGAGTTGCCCGCCCCATTCGAACCACCAATAACCGTATTCGAAGCTCTTGATGGGGCGTAGCTTAAAGTCTTCTTTCTTAAAAGTTCTCGCCCAGGAAGGCCGCTCGAAAGGCTGCGCGGTATCGTGTTTGCGGCCGGTTAGCAGAATGGAGCTGCCGAGCGTCTGGCGGTCGGCTGTTTCCTGGGCGAGGGATTCGCCGTAATCAGCCTTGCTCTCCCGGCCGACGTGAAAGTCTGCGCCGGCTTCCGCCCCGAGGCGGCCGTCGCCGGTGCAGTCGGCGAAGAAGCGGGCATGGATGCGGAACTCGTCCTCGGTGGAGATGCGGAGGGCGCGGGCGGTATGGATGACGTTATCCGTGACCTCGACCCCGACTACATCGGTATCGAGCAGGAGGCGGATATTGGGCTCCAGAATGACTTTTTCGTAAAGCAGCAGATCCCATTGCGAGTAAACCCCGGCCGGGTTCCGGGCGGCGTCTTCAAGGCGGAGTTCCTCGATGATCCCGGACTCGCGACAGCCGGGTTTAGCCCCGTGGCAATCGGCGCCGACGACGTGCATTTTGATTTCGCTGGAAGCGTTGCCGCCAAGGATGGAGCGGTCTTGGACGAGGACCACGCTGGCACCGTTTCGGGCCGCTGCGAGGGCGGCGCAGACGCCGGAAAGACCGCCGCCAGCGACGAGAAGATCACAGTGTAGGGTATGTAGGGTCATTTGCATTGTAGCGAGGAGTGTTCGGGTAAAGTCAGGGTTAGGGCGACAGCGCGGCCTTGGTCATTTCGAATGGGCCGGCCGGGAGGCGTTGACGGTTGTAGAGATTTGCGCCGCGTGGATTGCGGGACCAAGCGTAGCGGACGGACTGCGGGACGGGCACGGCGGGGCTGCGGACCTCGACGGTGTCCTTGCCCTTGATCGCGGCGCTGGCGGGGTGAAAGACGCCGTCGGCCCCGGCGAGGGTGAAGCCCTCCAGCGGGCCGCCGTCCAAAGCCCACAGGCCGGTCCCGACCGCTGCGAAACGGATGCGGGCGACCTCGGAAAAGGCGGTTTCGACGGGTTCGGGGCCGCCGCGCAGTTCGAGCTTCTTGTAAACGTCGGTAAGGGCCCAACGGGCCAGCCGCTGCCCGACGGTTTCCTTGTCGTAGGGGTGGATGGCGTTGGCCTCGCCGATGTCGATGGCGACGGCGAGACCGGCATGGCCGTCCTTGGCGGCAAAACGGCGCTGGCTCTCGCGTAGGCGGGCCCACTCGTCGTCGCCTATACCGGCCACGGGCTGACCGTGGGCGGCGAGCTGCACGACGCCGAACGCGAGCGTGGGATTTTCCCACCACACGCGCCAGTCCTCCACCAGCAGGCGGAGGCGCTCGTCGTAGCGCTCGGGGAACCAGTTGGTGTCGTTCTCGCCTTGATACCAAATAACCCCGCGCAGGGCGAAGGGAGCCACGGGGGTCAGCATTCCGTTGGCTAGGTTGCCGGGGCGCTTCGAGCCCTCGGGGTCGTAGGGCGGGGGCTTGGGCGCGTCGCGGTGGGTCCAGTGGTCGACCTTCGCTTGGGGCGGGAACCCCTTAGCCACGTTCCAGGCCTCGCACTTGGTTTTGTAGGCGGCGTAGCGTTCGGGGAAGGTCTTCATGCCCTTCTCCCACTCCGCGACTAGGGCAACGAACAGCGGGTGTTTGTCCAGCACGGCGGGGCGGGTCCAGGCGATTGCGGGCGTCTCGCCCCAGGAGGCGTGGATCAGGCCGACCGGCACGCCGAGCGTTTTTCGCAGCGTGGCGCCGAAGTGGAAGCCGACGGCGCTGTAGTGCGTGATGGCCGCCGGGGTGGACGGTGTCCAAGAGGCGTTGGCGGAAAAGCGGGGTCGCGGGGAGGCGACCCGGTCCACGGTGTAGAGTCGCAGCAGCGAATGGCCGCCGCCCTGCGCGACCAGGTCGGCGTCGAGGCTCTCGCGAACCTGGATCTGCATATTCGACTGGCCGGAGCACAGCCACACTTCGCCCACCAGCACGTCCGTGAAGGACAGGGTCTTTTCTCCGCTGCGGATTTGGAGGACGGCGGGAGTGGCGTTGGCGGGCTCCGGCGCGAGCCGGGCCGACCAGGCACCAGCAGGGTCGGCGACGGTCTCGACCGACTGCCGGCCGAAGATCACGGTCACTGCGGCGCCGGGGGCGGCGCGGCCCCACACCGGAAGCGGTTGATCTCGTTGCAACACCATGTGGTCGGAAAAAACGGTCGGCAGCTCGAGGGCGCGCAGCGGCAGCAGCGCGACGGCGGACCACAGCAAGCACCAGGCGGCCTGGGCGAGGAGGCCCGGAGGTGGGACGGAAACAGAATCGGGGCGGGGCATGGAGCGGAGCGGGGTAAAGGATTTATGGTTACGCTAGGCTCACTGCTTCAGCTCAAAAGGGCCGGCGGGCAGGCGCTGGGTGTTGTAGAGATTCGCGCCGCGCGGGTTCATGGCCCAAGCGTAGCGCACGGTCTCGGGGGCGGGCACGGTGGGGCAGGTGACTTCGACGGCGTCTTTGCCCTTCAGTTCGGCCACGGCAGGGTGGAACACGCCGTCCGCGCCCGCGACGGTGAAGCCTTGCAAGGCGCCGCCATTAAAGACCCACAAACCACCGCCGATCGACGAGAAGCGAATGCGAACGGACCCGGTGAAGGTGGCTTCGACCGGCTCGGGGCCGCCGGGTAGTTTGATCTTCTTGTAGATATCCGCGAGGGCCCAGCGGGCGAGGCGCTGGCCGACGGTTTGCTTGTCCCAGGGGTGGATGTCGTTGGCCTCGCCCGTGTCGATCGTCACCGCGAGACCGACGAGGGGATCCTTTTCGGCCAGGCGGCGCTGGCTCTCGCGCAACCGGGACCAGTTCTCGTCCGTGGGTTCGGCGACCGGTTTTTTGAAATTAGCCAACTGGGCGATGCCGAAAGCGAGGTCCGGATTGCCCCACCAGACGCGCCAATCGTTCACCATCACGGCGAGGCGCTCGTCGTAACGTTCGGGCACCCAACCGGCGTCGGCCTCGCCCTGATACCAGATCGCGCCGCGCAGCGCGTAGGGCGCCACGGGGGCGAGCATCCCGTTGGCTAGCACTCCGGGGCGTTTGGTCCCCCGGGGATCGTAGAGTTCGGGTTTGGGCGAGTCGTCGTAGGCCCAGACATTTATATCAGCGTTTGGAGAGAAGCCGCGGGATTTTTTCCAAGCGGCAAAACGGATTTTGTAGTCGGCTTGGCGTTCGGCGTAGGACGGCATGCCGGCCTCCCAATCGGCGGCGTGCTGCAAAAGGAGCGGGTGTTGCGGAAACGCGGACGGGCGGGTCCAGGCGATGGCGGGGGTGCCGCCGGCGTAGGCGCCGATCAAGCCGACCGGCACGCCTAGGACGGACTGGACTGCGGTGCCGAAGTGGAAACCGGCGGCGCTGAATTTCCCGATGCTTTGCGCGTCGGTCTGGGTCCAGGTGGCCTTGGCGGAAAAGCGGGGCGTGGTGGAGGGCGTAATCTCCACTTGATACAACCGGATGAGCGGGTGGCCGCCGCCGAGTGTGACGAGGTCGCCGTTCAGGCTGCTTTCCACCTTTACCTGCATGTTGGACTGGCCGGAGCAGAGCCAGACCTCGCCGACAAGAACGTCGGAGAAGACGAGGGTTTTTTCGCCGCTGGTGATAGTGAGCGTGTCTGGGGTGGCGCTGGCGGATTCGGGAGCGAGTTTGGCGAGCCACTTGCCCTCGGCGTCGGCGACGGTCTCGACCGACTGCCGGCCGAAGGAGATTTTCACTGTGGCACCGGCGTCGGCCCGGCCCCACACCGGCAGGGGTTGGTCCCGCTGGAGGACCATGTGATCGGAGAAGATATTGGGCAGCTCGAGGGCCCGGAGAAAAACCGGCGCGGCGAAGAGGAGCAGACCAAGCAGGGGACGAAGCAAAATCATGGGGAGGCCGGGGTGGGGGCGGGGGATGGGCGGGCGATGCCGCCAAACCAGAGCAGAGCGAGGGCGAGCGGGTGCAGGGCGGCCATGGCGAGGAACCACGGGCCGTAGCCCTGGCCGGACACCATCTCGAGCAGTGGACCGAGCAGTTTCTGGAAGGCGGCGTCGAGGAAGCCGGCGGCCTTGGTGGACGGGCCGGAGACCATGACCGCGACGATCATGTTCATGATGATGCCGCCTAGCGTGCTGCCCGCTGCCACCACGCTGAAAATCGTCCCGAGCGAGTGCTTGGGGGCGACGTCCACGATCAAGGCGCTGATGTTAATCAGCCAGGAAAGGGAGGCGAAGACCACGATGCTGGTCAGCACCATGGTGGGAGGCAGACCGCTCACGCTGGCGATCAGTGGGGAGAGGGGCGTTATGCACGCGCAGCCCAGCATGACCCACAGACGGGCGCGAATGGGGGTGGCGCCGCGCTTGATCAACACGCCGGAGAGCCAGCCGCCGGCCAGGGAGCCGACGCCGGCGGCGGCGTAGACGATCCAGGTGATGGTGAGGTCGGACTGGGCGACGCCTCTGTCGGTATGCAAATACTTGGCGAACCAGAATTGATAAAAATACCAGACCGGATCGGTCAGCAGGCGGCCGACCAGCAGCAGCCAGAGGGGTTTGAAAGTGAGAACTTTTCCCCACGACCAGGCCTTCTCGTCGGTGGTGGGGTTGGGTGCAGGCGCGCCGTCCTGAATATAGTCCCTCTCGACCGGGGTGATAAACCGGCTCTCGGACGGCTTTCGATAAAGGAGAAGCCACGGGATGACCCAGAGCACGCCCAGCGCGCCGGTGATCAGAAACGCCATGCGCCAGCCGGTGCCGTGGCCGAAGAGCGAATTAACCCACGGCAGGTTCTCCGCGTAATCATAGGCGGCCAGGGGAATCACGATGTAGGGCGCGACGGTGGCGCCGATGGTGGCGCCCATGGTGTAGAAACCGATGGCGAGGGCGCGTTCCCGGGAGGGAAACCACTCCGAGACGATCTTCGAGGCGGCGGGCCAGATGCCGGCCTCGCCCAGGCCGAGCGAGAACCGCAGCGCGCTCATCGAGCGCATGCCCTGAGCCCAGGCGGTCGCGAGATTCGAGAGTGACCACCAGACCACAAAAAGCAGGGTGCTGTTTCGGGTGCCCATTTTGTCCACCAGCTTGCCGGAAACGAGGTAGGCGAGCGTGTAGGCGACTAGGAAGATGTTCAGGATGTTCGCGTAGTCGCGGTTATCCAGGCCGAGGTCGGCCTGGATGGTCGGGGCGAGCACGGAGAGGACCTGGCGGTCCACGTAATTTAGGACCGCGGCGAGGAAAACCAGCACGACGATCCACCAGCGCATTCCTTTGATTTTCATGAGTTATAGGGAAGGGGTGGTTTGTGAAGCGGAGTCGAACCGCAGGTAGGCCAGGCTGAGGCACCAGGCGGCGCCGTAGTTCACCCAGCCCTCGGCGTGGCGATAGGCGCCTTCCGGGTTGAAGGGGAACATCTCGCTGCCGGGCGCGGCGGAGAGGGATCCGCGGCATAGTTCAAGTCGGGCGCAGATACCTTCCTTGTGATGTTTCGGCCAGCCTCGTTCGACCTCGGGAAAGCCCATTTCCGGTTTGGCGGGTGCGGCCGCTAGGCGGGGGTTGCGACCGAAGATGTGGTCGATGGCGGCGGTGGATATCTGATCCAGCCGGGCTTTTTTAACCGGATCGTCTGTAACCCAACCGGCGGCGGTGGCGATGGCGGGAAACGATATCAGATTGCCGACATCGTTGAGCTTGGGAATCGACCAGTGCTCTTGCAGATCATACCTCCGGTAGTCCCAGAGGTTGTCCGACCGGCTCAGCGCGACGTCCACCCAAGCGTTGATTTTTTCTTTCAGGCCGGCGGGGGCCTCCCGAGGGTATTTTTGCAGCAGCCATACGAGGTTGGGGATGGTGCGGTGCTCGCTCATCCGGTGCCCCTTGGTCGTGCGCGGATCGTTCCAATCGAGATTCATTATGCACCAGTCGGCCTGCTTGACGGCGGCTTCGAGGTAGATTGCGGCGTCATCCCTGCCTTCCCGTTTGGCCACCTCATGCATGAGGAGATTTGGGACGATGGAATGGCCCGGCGCGTGTCTGCCTTTGTAGGGGTGAAGCAAGCCACCCATCGGGTTTCCCTCCTTAAGATCCGCCGGGGTCAGATACGTTTTCGGCTCCCACCACGGGCTGACTGCGAGGGAAGGTCTCCAATTGCCAAAGCAAAAATCCCGGCATCTTTGATAGAACGATTCGGGCAGCCATTTTTTAAGCGTCGGCCACGCCCAGATCACGTAGGCGACCTGTTCCACCGTCTGGGGGTGAACCCTCCATTTGTCCGGATCGCTAGAGGGGTCCTGGGTCAGGGGATTGACCAGATAGAATCCCGCGCCCCAGTGGATAAGTTTCACCACGTCCGGGGCATCGGCGGCTGGCGCTTCGAGATCATAGTAGGCCCGCACGGAATTCATGAAGCCCTTGCCGCCCGGGTCCTTGTCGATGAAGTTGAATTCCGGTGCGATCGCACGCGGCTTGTCGGCGGCCCAGTCGATTTGTTTCGGCATGGATTCCACGCGGGCCGGGTCGGCGAGGTAAAACAGCACCAAGGCCGGAAGGATGGCGTCGTAGTAGGTGCCGTCGCGCCAGGGGCAGCCGCCGTAGGCGCTGGCGTGGGTGCCGGTCGCGGAGCGGGCATCGTTCAGGAAGTCCACCGCGGGCTGCCAGAACTGCTCTCGATAAAGATCGGCCCGGATCAAGAAGGGGTCGCTGGCGGCGGGCGCGCCGTCCGCCGCTGGCACCTTGACTCGGTATCGCACGGAGGAATCGGCGGGCTGGAACGCCGAAAAATCGCCGATGCTGCCGGTGATTCGGCCTTGGAACACCGCCGTGCTCTCGTTCGCGGCGTGGAGGGTGAACGGCGTGTCGTCGGCGGCTTTGGGGGCGGTGAAGCGCTTCGGGCGTCCGGTCTCGTAGCCTACCTGGTTTACGGCGATGGGCTGCTGGCCGAATGCCGGATCGGACTCTGTAGCGACGGCGGCTAGACCGAGCAAGGGGCAGACCTGAAGGCCGGCCAGCAGGAACTGAACGAGACCTGGCCGGCGAGGGGAGCGGAGGAGAGGCATGGGTGGGTTATTAGACGAGGGAGGTCGGATCAAAGGCGGGTGCGCGGGCTGGCCTGGGCGGTCGCGAGTTGCTCGGCGAGGCGCTGGGCTTCGGCGGGGCGTAGCGCGAAAAGATTCTGTTTTTCCCCAGGGTCGGCGGAGAGGTCGAACAGGCCGGGGCGGGCCGGGGTGTCGGCGGCCTTGCGGGCGGACTTCCAGCCGTCGGCGGTGTCTAGGTCGGGAATATACTTCCACCGTCCGCTGCGCAGGGCGAGGCGGCCGTTGCCATCCTGGAGAATGAGGGAATCCCGTTTCGGCGCATCGGTGCGGCCGAGCAGGGGCGGCAGGAAATCGAAGCTGTCGGCAAACGCCTCCGCCGGCGGGGTGACTCCAGCGGCGGCGCAGATCGTGGCGGGTATGTCCAGTGTGGATACGAGATCGACTGATTCGCCGGGGCTGATCCGGGCGGGCCAGCGGACGATGAAGGGCACGCGGCTGCCACCCTCCCAGAGGCCGGATTTTATGCCGCGAAACGGGCCGGTGGGGCGGTGACCCTGCTCCTCGTTGATGTAGGCGCCGTTGTCGCTGCTGTAGATGACGAGGGTGTTTTCCGCTAGGCCCAGGGTGTCGAGCGACTGCAGAAGTGCGCCGAGCGAGGCGTCGAATTCCAGCAGCAGGTCGGCGCGGTCGCCCAGGCCGCTGCGGCCCTTGAAGCGCGGGCCGGGGACCTTGGGGGCGTGGACGTTGTGGGGGGCGTAGTAGAGGAAGAATCGATTGGCCCGGTTGCGCTCGATGAACGCGATGCTTTCCCGGGTGTGGATATCGGCCAGCTCGGTGTCTTTCCACCACGCGGCTTTGCCGCCCTTGGCCCAACCGATGCGATTGCGGCCGGCGGCCCAGGGTGACATCCCGGCGGCCTCGGCCTCGGCTTTATCGTAGGTGTAGGAAACGGGATCGGCCGGATCGAGGCCCTCCACGCGGTGGTTCCGCACCAGCATGGTGGGGATGCGATCGTTGGTCGCGGGTATGCCGAAAAACTCGTCGAAGCCGACCTCCAGTGGACCGGGGCGAAGTTCTTGGTTGTAGTCCGGCTTGGTCAGGCCGAAGCCGAGGTGCCACTTGCCGATGATCGCGGTGCGGTAGCCGGCCTGGCGGAGAAGGCCGGGCGCGGTGGGTTGGTCGGTGGGGATGAGCAGCGGGGAGGCGCCGTTGGCCACCCCGCGGTTCACGCCGACCTTATCGCTGCGCCAAGCGTAGGACCCGGTGAGCAGGGAATAACGCGTCGGGGTGCATACTGCAGCGGACGAGTAGCCCTGGTCGAAGCGTCGGCCTTCGCGGGCGAGCCGGTCGATATTCGGGGTGGCGATCTGGGTGGCGCCGTAACAGCCGGCATCGCCCCAGCCGATGTCGTCGGCGAGGACCACGATGATATTGGGGGCGACCTCGACCGGGGGCGGCGGGCTAGCGGGTCGCGGGGAGGCGGCGAAAGCGCTCAGTGCGGTGGTCACGCCGAGAACGAAAAAACGGGAGAGCAGGGAAGGAATTTTCACCGTGGGTGTCTTGGGGTAAAGGGCGGTTTTGGGGCGAAGGGACGGCCTCAATCGGTCGCAGGCGGGAGCGCCCCGAGCGACCACTGGTCGCGCCAAGGAATGGTCATGCGGCCGGTCTCGAACGAGATCGGCAGCCAGACGTGAAGGCTCTCGTAGGGGTGGTCGGGCTTGTTGATATCAAAAAAAGCGAGGTGGGTCGCGGTCGGTCCGGGCAGGGAAAGGATAAACGTGGACTGGCCGCCGTAGGTCAGTTCGGGGCCGAGACCGTTGTGGGGATTTACCCCTTCGCAGGGGTTGCCGTGATCCACCCAGGGGCCGAAAAGCGAAGAGGCGGAGAAAGAGCGGGCGGCGTTGGGGGCCCAGCCGGTCGAGCCCGAGGCGAGCAGCCAATAGCGTCCGTCGCGCTTCAACACGGCGGGCGCTTCGGTGGCCCGGGTGATGCCGGCCGCGACCTCATAGGGACCGGCGGGGAGGAGGTAGTCGTCCTGCATTTTTCCCACCACCAAGGCTTTGTCGGGTTTACGGACTGCCAGGTGGTAAAGGGTGCCGTCGCTGTCTTGGAAAATCGCGAAATCGCCCGTGCCCTCCGGCGAGCCGCCGCCGAGAAACTTGTGTTGGTAAACGAAGGGGCCGGCCGGGCCGGTGGCGGTCGCCACTCCGACAAACCCGACCCGGGTGCCATGGCCGCGCAGATAAAGTTTAAAAAACAAAACGAAGCGGCGCGTCGTCGAATTATACACCACCTTGGGCCGGTCGAAATTGACTCCCGGGGTCAGGTCCCGGCTGGGTGGGGCGTCGATTGGCAGAACCAGGCCCAGATCCTGCCAGTTCATCAAATCGTGCGACGCGTAGGCATGCACTCCGCCGTCGGCGTGCTGGGCTTCGGACAGTCCCTCGATCTTGTGCGTGCCATACCAATAAAACAGACCCTGGTGGGAGAGCACGCCGCCGCCGTGGGCGTTGATCGGTTGTCCGCCGCCGTCCCGCCAGACCTGGCCGGGCTGGAACTCGGTCCGCGCGGGAGCCGTCGGAGCGGCAGCGGCCCCGGGTGCCGCGTGCGGGGCGAGCACGACTGCGAAAAACGCGAGGACGAGGGCGGCGGGGTGGGGCATGGGGTGGTGTTCGGGCGGGTGGGGCGTCACTTTTCCCCGGCGGGCCGGGGCGGAGGCGGACTGCCGATGCGGGTGGGGCGGGGGGAGCGGCGGTAGTCGTAGAGTTCGTCCGAAACGGCGGTGAAAGCCTCCACCAATGAGACGACCGGGCGGTCCACGATGCTGACGAGGCCGACGCCGAAGTTTTCTCCATCGTAGCGGCCGGTGACGGCCTGGCCGGACCATTGAAACCAGTGGGCGCCGACGATCTGCGGGTGGCGGAGGGCGTCGGAGAGGTAGGCGTGGACGAGGTCGGCTTGGTTGCGCGAATCGGCGGCCCAGGTGAGTCCGACGCCCCAAACGCCGTAATCGCGGGTGCCGAAATGGAATTCTCCGATGAGGATCGGCTTATCGACGACGGTATGGATGGAAAAACCAGCCACGCCGTAGCGGTAGGCGTTCACGCTGACCACGTCGCAATGACGCGATGCGGCGGCGGTGACCACGGGATTCCACACGTGGAATCGGCACCCCAGATAAAGGTGTCGGGGGAAGTGTTTATCCATGGCCCGCGCGCAGGCTGCGAAATAGGTGTCCACATACAGGGCGAGAAAGTCCTCCAGGTCCTTTAGGTAGGCTCCGGGAACGTCGGGTCCGGAATGCGGACGCACGTTTTCGAAAGAGTCGAATTCGCTGCCCCACGCCTGGTTGAGGGCGGCGAGCGTGGGGTGCCGTTGACGGAGGAAAGCCACCAGCGCCTGGCGAGCGGGCGTCCGGGGAGAGCTGCGGAGGATCTGGGCGACCAGCTCGGTGCCGCCTCTCCAATCGAGTTCGTTGTCGATGAACACGCCGAGCAACCAGGGGCTGTTGCCGTGGAGCGCGGCGAGGCTCGCGAGGTTGTTTTCCAGGTCGTTTTTGAACTCGGCCGAGTAGGGGTCGGCGATTTTTTTATTTTCGGCAATGTGCTGGTAGCCGACGTGAACGATGAGGCTGTAGGGGATGCGGCGGGACGCGGTCATATCATCCATCGACCAAGCGCCGGCGGTGTTGAATCCCCAGCTCAACATCCGCGCGATCGACACCTCGGCGTGGTCGCCGCGCCAGTTCGCCGGGTCGTGCTTCGCCTTCACGTTGTCGGTGTAGTGGTCGAGTTCCTCCCGGTCGCGCACCGCCTTGGGGAAGAGGTGTTCCCGCCCCTTCACGCGGGTCGTGGAGCTGGTGCCTGCGCCGTTGATGCCGAGCGACCAGAAGAGATGTCCCTCTGGGTCGACAAACCACCACCTCCCGTCGATTTTCTCCACCCGGAAAAAGCCCGTGGCGGCCCGCGGCGGGCTGCCGAGGTCGCCCCCGAAACGGCTGCGCCCGGCGCGAGGTCCCTTGGTGGCCGCGACCAAGGCCTGGTCTTGCCCGGCATCCGCCCGGAGCTCGGCGGCGTCCTCGGCTTTGCCCGGCCACGTCTTGCCGCAATCCTGACCGAGCTCGTCCACCAGGGGAAACGCGAGAGTATCTAGGCGCGCCGGGTCGACCGAGTATTCCGCCAGGCCGACGGGGTGTTTGAGGCGGAGAGTTTGTCCGCTTCTCGCGCCATGCCACGTTACCTCGACCGTCACCCGCACGATCGCGGCGGCATCCAAGTGGCGCCAGTGGCTTTGATGGCCCCAGGGGAAGGCGTAGAGGTCACCCAGCCGACGAACAAAGGCGTGATCTTTGGGCAGAGCGGGGCGGACCATGAATACATGCAGAGCGGTGTGCTCGCCCGGCCTGACTAAAAAGCGCGTTTCGACGCGCTTCGTGTAGTCGTCCTTCCGGCTGCTTGTGCCGCTCACCAGCACGTCCAGCTCTGCGTCTGATCCGTTTTGCACTTGGACGGCGAGATCGCGAAAAGCGGACAGATCCAGCACCTCCCCTGGATAGGAAAACTCGATCACTGCCCGGCCGACGGTGCCAGGCAGCGTCAGGTCCACCGCGCCTTCCACGCCGTGCTTTATTTGCTCGGCTCCAGTGACTTTTACCGAGGGCGCCGGAGGAGCCGAAGGGCCGGGGCCGGCGGGCGAGGAGGAGGCGCCCTTCCCGGCTAGGACCAGGCACAACACGAATGCGAGCCCGCAAAGGGGGCGCGCGGTCGTCGGCCGGGGGAGGGGCATCATGGGGAAAACGAGGAGAGGGCGGGTCTTGGACCGCGGTCGATCAGAGCAGAAAGGGCGCAGGAGGAGCGAGCTTCGGCGATCATCCTTTCTACTAGCTAGCGCAGAAGGGATGGCATTTCGCGGTTGACGACCTAAAATGCTAAGCAGACAAATTTCAAACAAAATCCTAAAACGAACTTCGCTCAGACCGCCCAGTTGGCTCAACGGGTGGGTTGGTCCCGTTTCTTGCGTTATGTTTATTACCGTTCCTGAATTACTTTCGTCGGCCTTCCGTGCTTCTAGGCCGTTAGCTTTGTTGGGTGGCTTGGCTGTGTTTGCTGCGCCGGGCGCCGGTATTTCGGCGACGGAAGGAATGACCGGGACGGGCGTTGGGCGTGCGCCCAACATTATCGTGCTCTATGCCGACGACCTAGGTTATGGTGATCTGGGCTGTTATGGGGCGCAAGGACTGGCGACGCCGCATTTGGACGCGATGGCGGCGGAGGGCGTGCGTTTCACCAACCTCTACGCGACGGCGGCCACCTGCACGCCTTCGCGCTACAGTCTGCTTACTGGTTCCTACCCTTGGCGGAATCCGCGGGCGAAGATTCTCGCGGGGGATGCGCCGATGATCATCGGGCCGAAAGAACTCACCTTGCCTCGCGCGCTCAAGCGGGCGGGCTACCCC
Organism: Akkermansia muciniphila; assembly: GCA_945888375.1. Lineage (GTDB taxonomy): Bacteria > Verrucomicrobiota > Verrucomicrobiia > Opitutales > Opitutaceae > IMCC26134_A. The sequence continues at coordinate 71,056 of CAMCZZ010000005.1, forward strand.
ACGGCGGTGGTGGGGAAGTGGCATATCGGCCTGGGCGACGGTAAAATTGATTGGAACGGCGAGATCCGCCCCTCGCCGGTCGACGTGGGTTTTGACGAATCGTTTATTATGGCCGCAACCAACGACCGCGTGCCCTGTGTCTACGTGAAGGACCGCCGCGTGGTCGGGCTCGATCCGAGCGATCCTTTGGAGGTTTCCTACGCCAAGGAAAATCCTTTCCCCGAGGTGCTTACCGGGCGCGCGCATCCCGAGCGGCTCGCGATGGCGCATAGCGACCGCCAGCATTGGGACACCATCGTAAACGGCGTCCCTCGCATCGGTTTCAGCCGTGGCGGCAAGGCTGCGACCTGGAACGATGAGACCATGACGGAGGAGTTTTTGGCCCGGGCAAAAGATTTTATCACCCGTCGAAAGGACGAGCCCTTTTTCCTGTATTTTGCCTTACACCAACCACATGTGCCGCGGCTTCCCTCCGCCGGCTTCAAGGGCGTCTCCGCCATGGGGCCGCGGGGGGATGTTATCTTGGAACTCGACTGGGTGGTCGGCGAGGTCTTGGCCCAGGTCAAGGCGCTCGGCTTGGCGGAAAACACCATCGTCGTCTTTTCCAGCGATAATGGCCCGGTCTTGAACGATGGCTACCTCGACCAAGCGGCCGAACTCAACGGAGCCCATCGCCCTGCCGGTCCGCTGCGGGGCGCCAAGTATAGCCTCTTCGACGGTGGCACCCGCGTGCCGGCGTTGGTCTGGGGCCCCGGACGGGTCAAGTCAGGCGTATCGGACGCACTCCTTAGTCAGGTCGATTTTCTTGGCAGTTTTACCGCGCTGGCCGGCGTAGAGCTGTCGGCGTCCGAGCTCGCGGACAGCCTGCGGCTAGACCGTGCGCTCCTCGGGCACAGCCCGGCGGGTCGCGACCACCTGGTGGTGGAGGGCTTCGGGGCCAAGACGGTCCTTCGGCAGGGGCGCTGGGTCTACCTCCCGGCCCATCCCGGGGCGCCGCTTTTTGGCGACAAAGCCATCGAATCAGGCAACTCCTCCCAGGTTCAACTTTATGATTTGGAGGTAGATATTGGACAGCTTTGGAATGTCGCTTCTGAGCGTCCGGAAATGGTGAGTGCCTTGCGCAACCGGCTCGAAGACGAAATGGCTAAAAGGCAGAAAAGATAGCGGCGACTATTTGCATTCAGACACTTTTCAGACATTTTGATTGACTATTCCCGTGCCTTTGTTGATGCAAAGTTCGTTTTTAATATTTTAGCAGCTGTTTTGCCCCGGCTTCTACCCTGTTTAACCCCTACCCCTGTTTCTCGTGAATATTACCCCTAAAGTTTTACCCTACAGCAAATTCACTACTGTTCTGCTTGTGTCGATGCTTGCACTCCCTGTGTCAATCCAAGCCCAGTCTTGGGATGGCGGCGGTTCGCCGAACTTTAGTTGGAATCTGAATACCAATTGGAATCCAAACACCGTTCCCGTATGGGGCAATACCATCGATTTGACCTTCGATCTGGCGACCTCGACCCAGAGTTACTTCGGCAACGCCATTCCCACAGTCAGGTCGATCACGGTTGGTGCGCTGGTTGATACCGCGTTTGAAGCGACCTTAAGGTCGATAACAACCTCTGGCGGAACCGCTCGAAATCTGACTTTCTCGTCGAGCACTGGCACCTCTTCCCTTACCGTCGATAGTGGTGCGGCGGGCTTGGTCACTTTTGGTGTGGCAGCTGGGCACACCGCCGGCGGTGGCGCGATTGTTCTCACGAGCGACCTCAACGTCGTCCATAACGGAACCGGGGAGCTTCTCTTCAATCGTCCTCTGCAAGGGGCCGGCGCGCTTACCAAGACCGGAACCGGAACGTTTCGCTACGCGCCCACCGTTACGCCGTCCAGCTACACCGGCACGATCAACATTAACCAAGGTCGGTTTATCTTTAACGCGGTGAATGGGGCTTCTGATGATTTTGGCGCCACGACCGCGATCAATCTTGGCGGTGGCACCATGGAGGTGCGGACCACGACCGCGTTTAACAAGAACTTTGCTGTTAACACCACGGTCTCCTCCGCGAGCACGCTCGCCTACAACAACACCGCTGCCACCGACCAAAGTCTTACCGTCGGCACCGGGTCGATGGCCCTCAACGCCGACCTCACCGTCCAGAATATCTCTTCTTCTGTCGCCGGAAACAATATCATTAACGTATCCCGCAATCTCACCGGCAGCGGCAACTTGATCGTCGATACCTACAATAATGTGGCCTCGGGCGCCGTCGCGTTCTCGAACGGACGGGTTCAGCTCAGCGGAGACAACACCGCTTGGACAGGAAATCTGGTGGTGGCCAAGGGGACCGCGCAGTTCTCTGGGACTAACGCCTTAGTTCCGGCGGCGGGTTCCATCACCCTCGGCACCACCGGAAGTGCCTTTGGAGCCGCTCTCGGATTTAATCAGGTTGCGACCGATGCGACGGTGAGTAACAACATCACCGTCACCTCGGGCGGGGTGCGCCTGATCCGCAACAATTCGGGCCCGGGTAGCAGCAACGAAATCACGCTCAACGGAGCCGTCACACTCGACGGCAACCTCACCCTTGATCACGCCGGCTTGGGCGCGACCGAGTCGATCAACGTAAACGGTAATATCACTGGTTCCGGCGGACTGAATGTCACGTTTGTCGGCCCGCATCCCATCGCCGGATCCGCCGTTCGCCTGAATGGCAACAAGGCTTACACGGGAGCGACCAATATCGGTCCGGGCGCCAGCCTGATCTTGGGATCGTCCTCTTCCCTCGCCAGCGCGACGATTGACGTTGGTTCCGGGGGCACGTTTGACGTGAGCGCCAGTCCCTTTACCCTCGCGAGCGGACGTAGCATTGGGGGCACGGGCACGGTTGACGGTGGGTTCACCTTCGCCGCAGGATCCAACCTGATCTTCAACACCTCGGCCGCGCTGAACATGACTGGCGCCGTGTCGTTCGGCGGCTTTGGAATCGCCAATCTCGTGGGTTTGAATTCCTCCACGATCGCCGCGACCTATACCGTTTTGAATGGTTCGGGTGCGAATATCAGTTTCACCAATGTGGCCAACGTCGGCCCGGGCCAAGCCGTGTCGCTTGGGGACGGGATGGCCGCCTATTTTGACACCACCAACGGGAATCTTTCCGTGATCGTCGGCGCGGCCATACCGGAGCCCGGCGCGTTTGCCCTGCTCGGTGGCGCTGCGGTGCTCGGTTTGGCCGCCTCGCGCCGCCAACGTCGGAGCGTGTAGTTCAAACACGTTTTATACTGTTTGCGGTCGCCCTGTCCTGTCGTTTGATTGTATTAAATCCCCATGGTCAGGATGGACCGGACAGGGGCCCAGTTAACTAAAAGCCCGCCGGTTCCGCCGGCGGATCCTTGGTTGTTGTGGCTGCCTCCCTTTCGGTCCCGTCGCAAAGCGATGTATGGGATGCCTTAGTCGTTGTAATTCAGTTTCTACAGGGTCGCGACGGTTTCTCTCTTGCTTTTCAGACAGATTGCGGACAAAAGTATTTAATCCTTGGAAGGTTGATCTTTAGTTTCTCCTTTAAAACAGTTTAAGGCACTAAGGTTGCGACCGAGGCCCAAGCCATCCCCTACGTTACTCCACCATGAATTCTTCAAAACGCCCCTCAGGACTCGCGCTGGGGTCCAATCTTAAGGGGTTGGTCGCGCACCGTCGGGCCGCTGGCTTCACGCTCATCGAGTTGCTGACGGTCATTGCGATTATCGGGATCCTGGCTGCGATCATCATCCCGACCGTCGGGGCGGTGCGCCGCAGCGCCTACAAGGCGCAGTGCGCTAGCAACATGCACCAGCTTGGCGTGGCGGTAAATCTTCACCGGGCCGACAATCGCAACCGTCTGCCCGATGGTCACGGCATCGATGGGGTAGGCTCGGATAACAGTGCGGATCTCCAGCGCATCGGGGCGAATCTGCGGGATCTTTTAATCGGCAAACCTTCTGAGGCAAAATCCGGCTATGGTTTGACTTGGGGCATGTTGTTTTGTCCCGGTAACAAGGCCTACACCGACCGTTGGATGATTGAGGAAAATAGGGTTACGACCGGCACAAATATTCCGATAGGCTATCTCTATCTTCCGGGCACCTCGGTCACGGTGGCGACGAGCAAGGGGGCCTCGACCTCCATATACAAACGGCTTGCCGAGCCCCTCGGCTATCGCCTGATCGCGGCGGATATTAATCGTAAGTTCGAGGGTAACTGGGGGGGCGGTGTAAACCATTCGAACGACGACAACCTGCTCGGTGGTAATCACCTCTATGTCGATGGTTCGGTCAAGTGGATCGAGGGCCAAGCCTTTAGCCAGACTCCGGCGCTCTCTTCCGGCGGCTCTCAATATTACTTTAAAACCGAAGACATCCGCTAGGCCTCCTTTGGTAACCAGTCGCCGAGCTTACTGTTTGCCAGGAATCGTGTTTGCTCGGGTTCTTTTCGGTGCCCTTCCCGTCCTCTTCCTCCTCTCTGTTTCTCTTGGTTTAATAGTAATCCCCTAACATGAAATCCCCCGCATCCCGTTCCCTGTCTCATCGGCGCGCCGCCTGTGCGCTCCTTGCCGGTTTCGCCTCTTTATCCCCGGTATATGCCGCAGCTCTCGTCTGGGACCCCGCTAACTCTTCCAACGGAGCGGTGATCGACGCCGGTTCGGGGGTCTGGGACTTGGCACCGGGCAACACGGTTTGGAACAACGGCGGCACCAACGTGGCGTGGAGCCAGGCGGTGAGCAACCCGACGACCGGTGACGCCGCCGAGTTTGCGGGAGTGGATGCGCCGGAAGGCACGACCTACACGGTCACCGTTGGAACGTCCCTCGCGGCCGGCACCGCCACCGGGACATCGTTCAAATTCTCAAACAACGGATACGTTCTTACCGCCGCGGAGGGGACCGCGCCGGTGGTCACCGCTCGCCAGATCTCGGTGAACCCTGGTAAGGTCGCCACGCTCGCTGGCCCGCTCACCCTGGCCTTAAACAACGTGACGAACGTCAACCAATTTACCGGTTATGGCACCTTGGTCGCCCGGGACGGGGCCAAGCTGAATCCGGCGGGCAACCCGACCTTCGGCATCGGCAGCAAGGTGAAGTTACAGACCGGGTCGGTGTTTACCAGCGGCGGGTCTGCCATCATCGGCGGGCAGGCCACCGACGGCTCGACCACCGAGGTCACGGTGGAAGGCGGCAGCTTTAATATTGCGGGCGCGAACCTGAATTTTATTTTATCCAACTCCAACGGCACCGGCGGACAGTATTCGAACACGGTGGTGACGCTCTCCTCTGGTAGCATCACCAATTCATCCGTAGGCGGTGGCGTGCGTTTCGGCGGATCGGGCGCGGTGGAGACGAATAATGGCAATGTGAACGGCACGTTCAACCTTGACGGCGGCGTGCTCACCGCCGCGCGCATCTTCGAATCGAACGGCACGCTCGCGACCCGGTATAATTCCACTTTCAATTTCAACGGCGGCACGCTTCGCGCGGTCGCCAATACCAGCAACGGCGCCACGTTTATGCAAACGCTGAATACCGCCAATGTGAAGGCGGGCGGCGCGTTCATAGACACCAACGGCGCCGCGATTACCATCGCCCAGGCGCTGCTGGCCCACCCTGTCTCGACCGGTGGCGGTCTGACCAAACTCGGCGCGGGCACGCTCACCCTGTCCGGTGCGAACACCTACACTGGTGCCACCACGGTTTCGGCCGGAAAACTGGCCATCACGGCGCCGTTTTCGGCCCTGACCGCGACGACCGTGGCGACTTCGGCTCGGCTCCAGATCAACACCGGCGCGACCCCCTCGGTTTTGCCCGAGCTGAACCTGGAGGCCGGCGCGGGTGTCGATTTGAATATCGGCCTATACAATGCCGGCACCACCTCCGCCGCGTCCGTGACGGCGTTTAACCCGGCGGGAGATTACGTTATCGATCTGTCCGGCTCCAATGTTCCGGTCGGTAGCTTCACCGTGCTCTCTTATGGGAGCAAAACCGGTTCCGGCCAGCCCACGGTGGGCCTACTGCCGCCCGGCGTCACCGCCACGGTGCAGGATACGGCCGGGGCGATTGTATTAAATGTCCTGACCCCGCAGGTGCCGAGTTACACCTGGTCGGCCGGCACGGGCGCGTGGGACACCACTACGGCCAACTGGACCAGCCAGACCTACACCGAGGGCAGCGTGGCGGTGTTTCCGAACATCGCGGGCAACAATACGGTGACTCTGCCGTCCGGTCGCTCGCCGTATTCGGTGACTATACAAAACAATTACAACGCGACTCCGGCGTCGAACAGCACCTATACATTCACCGGCGGAGCCATTTCCGGAGCCGCTACGATGGCGGTGACCGGGACCGGGTCGGTGACCTTGGCTTCGGCCAACACCTACACCGGAGCCACCACGATCGGACCTGCTTTGGTAACTGTGTCGGCGGATGGAGCGCTCGGCACGGCCGATGCCGGCACCTCGGTGGCCAGCGGCGGCTCCCTCGCCTTGGCCAATGGCGTTACCTACTCCACGGCAGAGCCTTTGACCCTTTCCGGATCGGGCTACGATACGACCCTCGATTCGACCACCTCGGCTCGCCTGCGCGGCGCTTTGCAGTCTCTCTCGGGCAACTCGACCTATTCCGGCCCGGTCCGGCTCGCCGCCGGCGGCGCCCGCTTGGGCGTGCAGTCGATCGCCGGTGCTTCTTTGACGCTGACCGGCACCATCGAACCGGCTCCCGGAGTGACGGATAGCACCGTTTATTTCCGGGCCGGAAACGCCGACGGAAACTACATCATCCTTGCGGGAACCAATAACCGGTGGGACACCCCCGCCGCGATCTACAGTAACCCCAGCGATGGGGGCACCACCGGCGTCCGGCTCGGGGCCCACAACGCCCTGCCCACCAACGCTTCGATCGTGGCCGGCGGCACCTTCGCTAGCTTAGGTAATTCTCTGGATATGAACGGCTACAACCAGACCTTGCCCGGCCTGGTGGAGAGCGACGGTCACCTGCAGATCGTGAATCTGAACACCGGGACCACCTCGGTGCTCACCTTGGATACCTCCACCGCAGACTTTTCCAGCGTGGCGGGCATCAATAATCTCGAAGCGGAATTCACCATTCTCGCGGACGGCAACGGCACCATGTCGCTGGTTAAGAAGGGCACCTTTAAGCAGACGCTTGACGGTATCCAGGCCTACTCCGGCCCGACCACGATCGAGGCGGGCACGCTCGCCATTGTGGGCATCGGTTTCCTTCAGGCTACCCCGGTGACGCTCTTCGCGGGTGCGACTTTGGATGTCTCGGGCATCGGGTCGCTCGCCGAACCCCGCACCGATTTCGCCCTCTCCGGCGGCCTCTCCGGGTCCGGCACGCTGACCGCCACCGGCAAGAACGTCACCGTATCCACCGTGTTCGCCCCCGGCGCCCTTGCCGTGACCGGCAATCTCGCTCTGGCCACCGGCACCGCGACCACCTTGGTCGCTGGGGCCACACCCGCGGCATCGTCCGCCGTCACGGTGGACGGCGTCCTCGCTTTGGGCGGCACGATTGCGATCACCGAGGCGGCCGGCTTCGACTTTGCCACCGGACAGAACTTCGCCTTTGCCACCGCGACCGGTGGCGTCACTGGCAGCGTCACTGGCGTCACCGTCAACGGCGTCGCTTTGACCGAGGCCACCCCGGACGTCTGGACCGCTTCGATCGCCGGCCTCGATTACACCTTCACCGAGGCCACCGCCACGCTCGCCGTCTCCGGTGGCGTCGTGATCACGCCGATACAGGCCTGGCGCGATCTCTACTTCCCGACCGAAGGCAACGACGGCACCGGCATCGGCGCGAACAACGCGGATGCGGATGCAGACGGCATTGCCAACCTGGTCGAATACGCCACCCACACCTCGCCTAGGGCCGCCAATGTTTCCCCGATCGTTCAAGGCACGAACGCCGGCCGTCTCACGCTGACTTTCCCGCGCATCGACGACCCGACCCTGCGTTACACCGTCCAGGGCCGCGATGACCTCGTTTCCGGCACCTGGGCCGCCGTCACCCCGGCTGCCGCGAACAATCCCAGCTTCGGCTTCGTGGGTTCGACCCCGGGCGTGACCGAGAGCAGCTCCGAGACCGTCATCGACACCGTCGTGATCGCCAGCCAGCCCAAGCGCTTCCTCCACCTCTCGGTCGACTTCGTCCCGGCGCCCTGAGTCTGATCGGGCCGGCGACGATTAAGCTGCCGCGGGCGCGGACTTCCCTTCGAGGTCCGCGCCTAGCGGGGCTGTTCGCCGCCTTGCGGGCTCTGGATTCTCCGCCGCGGCGGCTTTTGCCAACCTCAGAGGCGTTCGGCGATGGCGACGGCTTTGAACAAGGCGGAGCCTTTGTTGACCGTCTCCTGAAATTCGCTCTCGGGCACGCTGTCGGCCACGACGCCGGCGCCGGTCTGGATGTGGATGCGGCCGTCCTTCAGCAGGGCGGTGCGCAGCATGATGCAGGTATCGCTGTTGCCGTCGTAGCCGAAGTAGCCGAGGGCGCCGGCGTAGAAGCCGCGTTGGACGGGCTCGGTGGCGGCGATGATCTGCATGGCGCGGATCTTAGGCGCGCCGCTGACGGTGCCGGCGGGGAAGGTGGCGCGCATCAGGTCAAAGGCGGTTTTATCCGGCGCGATGCGGCCCTCGACCTGCGACACGATGTGCATGACGTGCGAATAGCGTTCGATCACGAAGCTCTCGGGCACGGTGACGGAGCCGAACTGGCAGACGCGGCCGATGTCGTTGCGGGCGAGGTCCACCAGCATGAGGTGTTCCGCGCGTTCCTTGGCGTCGGCGAGCAGGTCTTTTTCGAGGGCAAGGTCCTCGGCCCCGGTCGCGCCGCGTTTGCGGGTGCCGGCGATGGGACGGATCTCGACCAGGCCGTCGGTCAGGCGCACATGGACCTCCGGCGAGGCCCCGACGATGGCGAAGTCGCCGGCGTCGAGGATGAACATGTAAGGCGACGGGTTGACGGTGCGCAGGGCGCGGTAGAGCTCCAGCGGGGTGCGATCAAAATCCTTCGAGAAGCGCTGGGAGGGGACGAATTGGATGATGTCGCCGGAGCGGATGAATTCCTGGCCGGCGGTCACGGCGTGTTCGAAGGCCGACTGGGTGAAATTTCCGCGCGGGGTGGGCACGAAGCCTGGGTCGATGAGTGCGGCGGGCGCGAGGGTGCTGGGCTGGGCGATGAGGGCGTGCAGGGCCTCGAGCTCGGCGACGGCGCGGGCGTGGGCGGCGGCGGGGTCCTCGCCGGCGGCGATGCGGGCGTTGACGCAGAGGCGCAGGGTTTGTTTGGCGCGATCAAAGATCAGCAGCGAATCCGACAGCATGAAGTAGAGTAGGGGCGTGCCGAGCTCGTCTTTGCCGGGGGCGGGGATGCTGGGTTCGATACGGGTGGCGTATTCATAGGCGATGAAGCCCACCGCGCCGCCGGTGAAGCGCGGCAGGCCGGGGAGTTTCACCGGCTGGTGGCCGGCGAGCTCGGCCTCGATCAGGGTGAGCGGATCGGGCGGGGTGGGGACGGTGCGGTCGGGCTGGCCGGGCTCGCGGATCAGCGTGGTGACCGGGCCGCAGGCGAGGGTCTTGCGCGGGCGGCAGCCAATGAAGGAGTAACGCGAGAGGGTGTCGCCGCCCTCGACCGATTCGAGCAGGTAGGAGGGCCCGTGGGCGCGGAGCTTGGCGTAGGCCGAGACGGGCGTCTCGAAGTCAGCCATCAGGTCGGCGTAGACCGGGATGAGGTTGCCCTGCGCGGCGAGGCGGGCGAAGTCGGCGGCGGAGGGGAGGATGGTCATGGGCGGAAAGAGGCCGAAGGTCTGAAGGTCTAAAGTCTGAAGGTCGAGTCCGGCGCAGCTGGGGCCGCGACCCTTTGGTGGGGCGCGAAATGCGGTGGTGACCTGTGACTTTCGGACATGGGGCTTTTGACGGCTTGGTTGGCGGGTCACTCCACCGTGACCGATTTTGCGAGGTTGCGGGGTTTGTCCACGTCGCACTTGCGGGCCACGGCGATGTAATAGCTGAGGAGCTGGACCGGGATGGTAGCGAGGATGGGCAGGGCGGCTTCGTGGCAGTCGGGGATGGTGATGACCTCGTCGGCCAGGCCTTCGGGCAGCTCGACGCTGTCGGGGGCGATGGCGATGATCAGGCCCTTGCGCGCCTTGATCTCCTGCATCGAGGAAACGACCTTGTTGAACAGTTCCCCCTTCGGCACGAGGAACACGCTCGGGCATTCCTCGCTGATGAGGGCGATGGGGCCGTGCTTCATCTCGGCGGCCGGGTAGCCCTCGGCGTGGATGTAGGAGATTTCCTTCAGCTTCAGGGCGCCCTCCAGGGCGATGGGGAAGAGGGAGAGGCGGCCTAGGAAGAGGAAGTCGTTGAAACGCGCGTAACGCAGGGCGATCTCGCGAATGTGCGGGGCCTGTTCGAGGGCGCGGCGGGCGAGGTCGGGCACGCGGCGCAGGCCGGTCACGTATTCGACGCCGTCGGCGAAGGAGAGGTCGCGCATGCGGGCCACGTAAAGGGCAAACATGGCGGAGATGAGGAGTTGGCTGGTGAAGGCCTTGGTGGAGGCGACGCCGATCTCGGGGCCGGCGTGCTGGTAGATGCCGCCGTCGGCCTCGCGGGCGATGGTGGAGCCGACGACGTTGCAGATCGCCATGCACTTGTAGCCCTTGCGCTTGGCCTCGCGAAGGGCGGCAAGGGTGTCGATCGTCTCGCCCGACTGCGAAACGACGAAGAACAGGGCGTTGCGGTCCAGCGGGGCGTTGCGGTAGCGGAACTCCGAGGCGTAATCGACCTCTACCGGGATGCGGGCGTAGCGCTCGATCAGGTGTTCGGCGACGAGGCAGGCGTGCCAGCCGGTGCCGCACGAGGTGAACACGAAACGATCGATCTGGCGGAAGTCGGCGGCGTTGAGGTTGAGGCCGCCGAAGTTGGCGGAGGAGCCGTCGGCGGAAAAGCGACCGCGCATGGCGTTTTCGAGTGCCTGGGGCTGCTCGAAAATCTCCTTCAGCATGAAGTGCGGGTAATCCCCGAGCTCGGCCTCGTCGACGGCCCAAGTGACCTTGTCGATGACCGGCGAGATATCGGCGAGGTCGAGGGTGTTGAGCGTGAAGCCGGCGGTGGAGATGTGGACGAGTTCGCCGTCCTTCAGGTAGACCACGTTTTGCGTGCGGGAAACCAGGGCGGAGACGTCGGAGGCGATGAGGTATTCCTGATCGCCTACGCCGAGGATGAGCGGCGAGCCCTTGCGGGCGGCGACGAGCTGCTCGGGGTGGGCGGGGGAGAGGACTGCGATGCCGTAGGTGCCTTCGACGTGCAGCAGGGTCTTCCGGACGGCGTTGAGGAAACGGGGGCCCTCGGGGGAATTTTCGGGCTCCTTGGCGAGGTGGTAGGCCATCAGGTTGGCCAGCACTTCGGTATCGGTTTCCGAGGCGAAGGTGTAGCCCTTGGTGAGCAGGAACTTTTTGATCGCGACGTAGTTTTCGATCACGCCGTTGTGCACGAGGGCGATCTGGCCGTCGCTGGACAGGTGGGGGTGGGCGTTGGCGTCGGTCACGCCGCCGTGGGTGGCCCAGCGGGTGTGGGAGATGCCGGCGGTGCCGGAGAGTTTTTTCCCGGCGGCGAGTTTGGCCAGGGCGGCCACGCGGCCGACGGTTTTCACCACGGTCAGGCCGCCGTTTTGAAGCACGGCGAGCCCAGCGGAGTCATATCCGCGGTATTCGAGGCGCTTCAGGCCTTCGATCATGATGGTGGCCGCGCGCTGGCGACCGACGTAACCTACGATTCCGCACATGGTTTTTTTAAGGTTTTAGCTGGCGAACCTACTCGCCGCCCGAGAAGCTCCGCAAGGTTTTAGCCTCATAATCATGACCTCTAAAAAGAATGTTCTGGCTGTAATCATGGGCGGCGGTCGCGGCACGCGTCTGCATCCTCTTACCCAAGAGCGCTGCAAGCCGGCGGTGCCGCTCGCCGGCAAGTATCGCCTAGTCGATATCCCGATCAGCAACTGCATCAACAGTGCGATCAACCGCATCTTCCTGCTCACGCAGTTCCATACGGCTTCCTTGCACCGGCACATTCAAAATACGTTCCACTTTGATCCTTTTGGGGGCGGTTTTGTGGATATCCTCTCGGCGGAGCAGACGGAGAAAAGCACGGATTGGTATCAGGGCACGGCGGATGCGGTGCGACGTAATCTCCAGCATTTTCGCAACTTCCCGCACGACTTGGTGCTGATCCTGTCGGGTGACCAGCTCTACCGGATGGATTTTCAGAAGATAATCGATCAACACATCGCGACCGGAGCCGACGTCACCATCGCGGCGATACCTTTTCCTGTCTCCAAGGTGGAGGGTTTGGGTTTGATGCGGGTTAACGACGATCTCTCCATTTCTCAGTTTGTGGAGAAACCCAAGGACCCCAAGGTCATTGACAGTCTCACCCTGACCCCGGCGGTCGAGGCCCGCCTGGTGAACCGCACCGGGGAAAAGCACTGCCTGGCTTCGATGGGCATCTATGTTTTTAACCGCAAGGCCTTGGCGGATGCGCTGGACAATCAGATGACCGACTTTGGCAAGGAGGTCATCCCAGGGCTGCTGGGGTTTAAAAAGCTCTACGCCCACGTCTTCGAGGGCTACTGGGAGGATATTGGCACGGTGAAGGCATTTTTCGATGCCAACCTCGCGCTGGCGCAACCGCTGCCGCCGTTTAATTTTTTCGATCCCGGTGCGCCTATTTACACGCAGGATCGTTATCTGCCGCCTTCTAAGGTGAATAAATGCCAGGTTGACTATGCCGTGTTCGGCGATGGCTCGATCATCGAGGATTCAACCATTCTCCATTCCGTGCTCGGCATGCGCTCCTTCGTGCGAGCCGGGGCGGTCTTGAAGGACGTGGTCATGATGGGTGCCGATTTTTACGAGAGCGATGACCAGTTGCAGGACAACGTGAAGCGCGGGCGGCCGCACTTGGGGGTCGGCCCCGGGACCCGGATTGAGCATGCGATCATCGATAAAAATGCCCGCATCGGCGCGGGTGTGAAACTGAGCGCTCATGGCAACGCCGACGGGACTTATCCGCATGGTATCATCATCCGCGACGGCGTGCTGGTGGTGCCGAAGGGCGTGGCGGTGCCGGACGGCTACGTGCTTTGAGCTTTGGGGCGGGGCGGTGCTTTGCCGTCCCGCTAATTTACCGCGTGGTGCCCGAGGCGGGATTCGAACCCGCACGTCCTTACGGACAACAGATTTTAAGTCTGGAGCGTCTACCGTTCCGCCACTCGGGCCGAGGCACACCGGAGTCGAGAAAAGCGAACCTGGCCGCCGTAGCCACCCCAAATCTCAGAGACTTTTACCGGCGGGTGCGGCCGCTTCCGCGCGGCATCTCGTGTGACAAGAAGCTTGCGCCTCGTGGCCGGGGGCGCGTGCGTGGGGGGAGTTTATTTTGCCTTCCCATGTCCGCCTTCGACCTTCCCCGTCTCGTAGCCCTGCTTCATGGTCCCGACCAACCCGGCCTCGTGGCCCGGGTGTCGGGTTGGATTTTTGAGCGTGGCGGTAATATTCTGCACGCCGACCAGCACCGGGATATGGAGGCCGGGGTGTTTTTTCAACGGGTCGAGTGGGAGCCCGGCCCTGCCGCCGACGGCATGGCGATGGCCGCCGAGTTTGAGGCCTTCGGTCGCAGCCTGGGTATGCAGACGCGGGTGGCGCGCAGCGAGGTGCGGCCGCGGGTGGCGCTCTTTGTTTCGAAGTTCGACCACTGTTTTCATGATCTCATCCTTCGCTGGCGCACGGGGGACTTTGCCGCGGACTTTGTGGCGGTCGTTTCCAACCACCCTGATCTGGAAGCGGCGGCGCGAGGCTACGGATTGCCCTATTATCACATCCCGGTGACTGCTGAAACCAAGGCCCAAGCCGAAGCCCGCCAAGTCGCGCTGCTGCACGAGCTGCGGGTGGACCTCGTGGTGATGGCGCGCTACATGCAAGTGTTGTCCGCGTGGTTTTTGGAGCACAGCCCGGCGCCGGTGATTAATATCCACCACTCCTTCCTGCCCGCCTTTGCGGGGGGGCGGCCCTACCATCAGGCCTACGAGCGGGGGGTGAAATTGATCGGCGCAACCGCCCACTATGCCACTGCGATTTTGGACGACGGCCCGATCATCCAGCAAGACGTGGCGAGGGTGACCCACCGCCATGATGTGGCGGATTTGGTGCGCATGGGCCGTGACCTTGAGCGTATGGTATTGGCCCAGGCAGTCCGCGTGCATCTGGAGAATCGGGTCTTGGTTTACGGTAAGCGCACTGTCGTGTTTGCCTGATTGGTTTTAAGTTATTTATTATAAAGTAATTAAAACTTAAAAAATCGCGGCTTTACCGGGAGGCGGCGGGGTGTTTTGTTCACGTTCCCCCCTTTTTCTTCCGCATGGCCGCAAACGCTCCACAGTCCCCCGCCGGCGACGATCGCAACCTCGTTACCATCGACGAAAATTATCTCGCACCCACGCTGGAGGACCGGCTGCAGATTTTTTGGTCGAAGCACTCCGGTAAGGTCTGGGCTCTTACGGGTCTCGTGACGGCGGTGCTCGTTGGTCGGTATGCCTTCGAGTCTTATGCCACCTATCGTGAGCGCCAGGTGCAGGCCGATTACGCCGCTGCCACCACGACCGCCCAGTTGCAGGCTTTCGTGCAGACGCACCCCTCCGCCATTCTTGCGGGTGTCGCCCAGCTGAGGCTGGCCGATGAAGCCTACTCCGCGGGTAACTATGTCGCCGCCCGCGAGGCTTACTCGGCGGCCGTGCCCTTGCTGGTGGATAATCCTCTCGCAGCTCGTGCCCGGTTGGGCGTTGCCTTTACGCCTCTCCAAACCGGCGACACGGCGGCGGCTAAAACCGCGCTGGAGGCTCTGGCGAATGATACCGCGCTGGCCCGCGCCTACCGTGCCGAGGCGGCTTATCATCTCGCCATCGTGGCGCGCGATACCGGCCAGACCGCTGACGCGACCCGCTGGATCGAGCTTGTAACCACGGTCGAGCCGCAAGGCGCCTGGGCAAACCGCGCCAACCAGCTCCGTGAATCCCTTCCCGCGGTTTCCGAAGCTGCAGCCGCCTCGGGGAGCGCGATACCGGCAGCCGCACCCGCTGGGGCCGAGTCGAGTTCAGTTACCTTTCCTGGAAAGCAATAAAAACGTTTTTCCAGTCCCTTTCTCCCACTGGTTCTGGGGGACACCCGACGAGCCCGCCGCGGCCCCAAACGGCGGGTTTCGTTTTGTCCAGATGTCTCGATGCTAGGCATTGACTTGCTCGCAAACCGGCCACTCCATGCTCTTCTTGCATGTGGTATCGGGGTGTAGCTTAGCCTGGTAGAGCGCCTGGTTTGGGACCAGGAGGTCGTAGGTTCGAATCCTATCGCCCCGACCAATGCTTGTTTAGTATCGCATCGGAGCACTTTTATTCACGGCGCGGGCCTAATCTCTGCTTGAATCCCCCGCGTTCACCGCCTACCCAATCTTTTTAAATTTTACACAAATGGACACGATTTCGCGCGAATCCTCCCCCAGCTACCTGCCAATCGCGGGTCTTATCGCCGGCTTGGTCGGCTTGCTTCTCGGGGCAATCGCCCTCGCCAATGCCTCCAAGGCCAACAAGGCTGCGTCCGGTGCCGTCGAGCAGGTGACCACGCTTTCCACCAAGGTGGACGGGGTGGAGGCTACGGCGACCGCCGCTAGTTCCGCTGCCGACCGCGCGGCGACCAATGTCGCCTCCCTGCAGCGCTCCACGCAGGATGCTTTCACCGCCGTCGCCGGCGAGATTGGCAAGGTCAATGGCGAGCTCGCTAAGCTCCAAGAGGCCGCTTCCAAAGCCCCCGCTGCCAAGGCGGGCGGCGCCAAGTCCGCTGGTCCCGCCGTGGCTGGCCCCGATGAATACATCGTCGTCGGTGGCGATACCGGCGCCAAGATCGCCCGCGCCAAGGGTGTCGCCCTGGCCGACCTCGTTTCCGTCAATCCTGGCGTCAACTGGAACGGTCTCAAGGTTGGGCAGAAGGTGAAGCTCCCCGCCAAAAAGTAATTTTGGTTTTCGGGTTTCCCTAAATCGCTCCCTTTCCCTCCCGCTTTTTCAGCGGGAGGTTTTTTTTGCCCGTGCCTGACGTTTTCCCATCCGTTTCCTCGACGGCCGGCGACGCCGCGCCCGCCCGCTGGCAGCGGGGCGGGGCGCGTAGCCTGGCCCGGACCCGGATCCTGGATTTGCAGGCGGTTGCGTTTACCCATCCGCGGCGCGCCGTGACGCGGGACTTCGTCGTGGTGAACGCGCCCGACTGGGTGAACGTGCTGGCCCACACCGTCGATGACCGGCTCGTGCTGGTGAATCAGTTTCGCTACGGCATCGACGACTTCTCGCTCGAAATCCCCGGCGGAGTGGTCGAGCCGGGCGAGGACCCGGTCGCGGCCGGATTGCGCGAGCTGACCGAGGAAACCGGCTACGTCGGCGAACGGGCCCGCCTGCTCGCCCGCGTGCATCCGAACCCCGCTTTTATGAGCAACCGTTGCCACCTCGTGCTGGTGGAGAACTGCCGGCTCGCGGCGCCGCTAGCCTGGGATGCCGACGAAGAGATTGCGGTATCTGCCCTGCCGGTGGCGGAGGTTTTGGCGCGGGCGCGCGCCGGGGAGATCACGCACAGTCTGGTGCTGGACGCCTTGTTTTTTTTCGAGCCGATCTGGCGGGCAGGCGGCTCGTGTTCGGCCGTTTGACTCGCCACACCGTTCGGTTTGCCTGCGTCTATCGCCTCCATGCCTGCCTCGCTTGTCTTCGCCAATTCTCCCGCGCTCCTCGCCAGCGAAGCGGCTACGCGCCTGCCGCCCCTCTTGGAACAGGAAATCCGCCGGATCTACGAGCTGAGCCCGCTTTACGCGAAACGCTTCCCGCTGCACCCGGATCCGCTGCACTGGAGTTGTTACCGCGAGATTCCAGCGCTTTCCAAAAAGGACATCGTGACCCACGGCCACGAGGCGTTTTTCGACGACTACCGGCTCATCCAGAAAGGTCTCGACGAGAAGCGCTACGAATATGAGTCCACCTCGGGCACCACCCAAGGGCCGATGACCGTGATCATGGAGGAGGGTTGGTGGAACGCCCAGACCGCGCGCGCCTACCGCGCCCACCCTTTGCTCGCGCCCTACGCGGACCGGCCGCACCGCAAGTGCGTGCTGGCCCCGGTCGGTTGCTCCTCGAACCTCTGTCCCTACGAGGACCATCCCTTCCCGCACCGCTATTTCGACGGTGTGGTTTATCTTAATTTGACGAGCGATCCCTTCGTGTTTCCCGAAACCGAGTGGGACCGGATCGTGACCGAGCTGCAGGCCGTCCAGCCCGAGATCCTCGAGGGCGAGCCGATCTACCTCGCGCTTCTGGCGCGGGCGGCCCTGCGGCGGCGCGTGTCGGTGCCTTCCCTGCGCGTGGTCATCCTCACCTACGGCAAGGCCAGTCTCGTGCACAGCCGGCGCATCGCGGAGGCGTTTCCGTCCGCTGCGCAGGTCGATCTCTATGGCTCGACCGAGGCCGGCTACATTTTTGTCGGCGGCGCCTTCCAGGACGACTCACAGGTGATCGACGACAATGTCTTCGTCGAACTCGCACCCTACCGGGGCCTGGACGACGTTTTCCAGCTCTACGTCACGACCCGCGGCCGCGAGGCCATGCCGCTCCTACGTTACCACACGGGCGACGTCGTGCGGCGTCTGCCGACGGGTTATCGCGTGCTCGGGCGCGAGGGCGGGCTGCATTTCCGGGCCGACGGCTCGGTGGTTTCCCCGACCGAGATCGACGCCGCCATCCCGGCGGATTTTCGCTGCTGGCACTACAGCTTCGTGCAGTCGGGCGAGGCGCGGTGGAATTTTGAATATGTTGCGGATGAAGTCGCCCCCCCCGGGCTCGACTCCGCTCTGGCGGCCGTGTTGGGCGATGGCGCGCGCGTGGCGACTTTTCGCAAGCGTCTGATCGCGCCGGCCGCGAGCGGCAAGTTCGCCCTGCTCAAGCCGCTCGCGCGCTGAGCGCCGCTGGCGGGGGGAGCTGGTGAGGACTGAACAGTCGCCGGTTCTGCTCTTTTCCCTCGCACCCGGGTGGTCATGTTGGCGACTCAGGGCGGGTCTCAGTTCACCTTATAACCATGGTTAGCTCCGGTCCTGTCCGTGCGCCGCCCTTTACAAGCGCCTGCGTGAGCCGTTACGTGCATGCACACGGTATTTTTTTCCGCGTTTCAACATCCCATTTTACCCGCTATTTCGCGATGAGCCTCCTCGCCAACCTGTTTCGATCCTCGATCGGCCGCAAAATCCTCATGGCGGTCTCCGGCCTTGTCCTGACCGGTTTTGTCTTCGGCCATCTCGTGGGTAACCTCCAGATCTTCGGCCATCCCGATCAGATCAACGGCTACGCCCACTTCCTGCAGGGCCTCGGGCCGGCGCTTTGGGTGGTCCGCCTCTTTCTGCTCGGCGCGGTCGCGGTCCACGTCTGGGCGGCCGTCGCCCTCACGTTGGAAAGCCGTGCCGCCCGCGGTCCGCAGAACTACGGCGTGCACCGCTGGCTGGCCGCCGCTTGGGCTTCCCGCTACATGCGCATGAGCGGCTTGGTGGTTTTGGTCTTCATCATCTACCACATTTTGCATTTTACCGTCGGCGTGACCGATCCGGCCAACTTCAAGGCCGCCCTGCCGGAGTGGACCCTGACCGAGGACGTCCGTGAATTCGGCATCCCGCTCGCCGCCAAGGGCACCGTGGTCCACGACGTCTATAGCATGATTTTTATCGGGTTCACCTGCCCGTGGCTCGCAGGGTTCTACATCTTTGCGACCGGTCTGCTCTCGGTCCATTTGCTGCACGGGGTCGAATCGATGTTCCAGACCCTGGGTCTGCGCAACGCGAAGTGGTCTTGCTGCCTGCGCAAGTTCGTCGCCCTCCTCGCCCTCGGCTACTTCCTCGGCAACCTCGCCATCCCCGGCTCTATCCTCACGGGGCTTTTGAAACCTGCCTCCGGCACCGCCGCCGCTGAGCGTTCTGCTTGCTCGACCTGTTCGTCCTGCGAGTCCGGTCCCGCCCATTAAGCGCCGCGTAATCCAGCCCTTTCAAACCCAACCTTTTTTCGGACATGGCCACCCTCGACTCCAAGATCCCCTCCGGCCCGCTCGCCGACAAGTGGCGCAAGCACAAGATCGACATTAAGTTGGTCAACCCGGCCAACAAGCGCAAATACCACGTCGTCGTGGTCGGCGCGGGACTCGCCGGCGCCTCGGCTGCCGCCTCGCTGGCCGACCTCGGCTACCAGGTGACCTGCGTGGTCTTCCACGACTCGCCCCGCCGCGCCCACTCCATCGCCGCCCAGGGCGGCATCAACGCGGCCAAGAACTACCAAAACGACGGCGACAGCGTGTATCGTCTCTTTTACGATACCATCAAAGGCGGCGATTACCGTGCCCGCGAGGCCAACGTGCACCGCCTGGCCGAGGTCTCGGTCAACATCATCGACCAGTGTGCCGCCCTCGGCGTGCCCTTCGCCCGCGAATACGGCGGCCTGCTCGCCAACCGCTCCTTCGGCGGTGCCCAGGTGTCGCGCACCTTCTACGCCCGCGGCCAGACCGGCCAGCAGCTCCTCCTCGGAGCCTACTCTTCCCTCTCCCGTTGCGTCGGCCAGGGCACCGTGAAGCTTGTTACCCAGCATGAGATGAACGACCTCGTCGTCGTGGACGGCCACGCCAAGGGCATCATCGCCCGCGATCTGAAGACCGGCAAACTCGCGCGCATCGCCGCCGATGCCGTCATCCTCGCGACCGGCGGCTACGGCAACGTCTTCAACCTCTCCACCTACGCCCGCGGCTCCAACACCACCGCCATCTGGCGTGCCTACAAGCGCGGCGCCTGTTTCGCCAATCCTTGCTACACGCAGATCCATCCGACCTGCATTCCGGTCTCCGGCGATTACCAGTCTAAGCTCACCCTCATGTCCGAGTCGTTGCGCAACGACGGCCGCATCTGGGTGCCGAAGAACAAGGCCGACGTCAAAAAAGCTCCCGCCGCCATCCCTGAGGCCGACCGCGACTACTTCCTTGAGCGCATCTACCCGAGCTTTGGCAACCTCGCCCCGCGCGACGTCTCCTCCCGCGCCGCCAAACGCATGTGCGACGAGGGTCGCGGCGTCGGCGAGACCGGCCTCGGCGTTTACCTCGACTTCGCCGACGCCATCCAGCGCTACGGCAAGCAGGCCGCCGCCCGCGCCAACCTTCACGACGCCACGGCCGAGAAAATCCTCGAGCTCGGCGAGGCCGCCGTCGCCGAGCGCTACGGTAATCTTTTCGACATCTACAAGGAGATCACCGACGAGAGCGCCTACAAGCAGCCCATGCGCATCTACCCCGCCGTCCACTACACCATGGGCGGCCTCTGGGTGGACTATAACCTCATGAGCAACGTCCCCGGCCTCTTCGTGCTGGGCGAGGCCAACTTCTCCGACCACGGCGCCAACCGCCTCGGCGCCTCCGCCCTCATGCAGGGTCTCGCGGATGGTTTCTTCGTCGTTCCCTACACCATCGGCGACTACCTCGCCGGCCAGAAGCCCGGTAGCCGCCCCTCCACCGACCACGCTGCCTTCGCCGCCGCCGAGAAGAATGTCGCCGAGCTGATCTTGAGACTCCTCTCAATCAAGGGCAAGGAGCCCGTCGCCCACTACCACAAGCGCCTCGGCAAGATCATGTGGGACCACTGCGGCATGTCCCGCACTAAGGAAGGCCTCACCCGGGCCATCGCCGAGATTCAGGCGCTGAAAAAGGAGTTCTGGAGCAACGTAAACATTCCCGGCTCCGCCGAGTCGCTTAACCAGGCCCTCGAAAAGGCCGGCCGCGTGGCCGACTTCATCGAGCTCGGCGAACTCATGTGCCGCGATGCCCTCACCCGCGAGGAGAGCTGCGGCGGCCACTTCCGCGAGGAATACCAACACCCCGACGGCGAGTGTCTGCGCGACGACGTCAACTTCGCCCACGTCGCCGCTTGGGAATTCCAAGGCGAGGGCAACCCGCCCCTCCGCAACATCGAGCCGCTCAACTACGAGACGGTCAAGATGAGCGTGCGTTCGTATAAATGATTTCCTAGCAGCGAGTAGCGGGTAGTGAGTAGCGAGCATCTCGCGAATCACCACCAGCCTCCCCGCTCCGTTTCAGATCTACTCGCTACCCGCTACTCACCACCCGCAACTTTTATCCTCTCCGCCATGGTCGCCACCGCTCACTCCGCCCCCTCCTCCACGCCGATCAGCATTACCCTTCGCGTCTGGCGCCAGGCCGGCCCGAACCAGTCCGGCAAGTTCGTCGAGTATCCCGCCAAGAACCTCAACCCGAACATGTCCTTCCTGGAGATGCTCGACGTGGTGAACGACGGGCTCGAGGCCAAGGGCGAGGAACCCATCGCCTTCGCCCATGACTGCCGCGAGGGCATCTGCGGCACCTGCTCGCTGGTCATCAACGGCAAACCCCACGGTCCCCACCGCGGTATCGCCAGCTGCCAGACCTACATGCGCTCGTTCAACGATGGCGATGTCATCGTGGTCGAGCCCTACCGTGCCAAACCTTTCCCGGTCATCCGCGATCTCATCACCGACCGCTCCGCCTTTGATGCCATTCAGCAGGCCGGCGGCTTCATTACCGTCCGCCCCGGCTCCGCGCCTGATGCCAACGCCATCCCCGTGCCGAAGGACAACGCCGACCTCGCCATGGACGCCGCCCAGTGCATCGGCTGCGGCGCCTGCGTGGCGGCCTGCAAAAACGCCTCCGCCATGCTTTTCGTCTCGGCCAAGGTCGGCCACCTCGGCCTTCTCCCCCAAGGCCAGGCCGAGCGCGATTCCCGCGTGCTCAACATGGTCGCCAAGATGGACGAGCTCGGCTTCGGCAACTGCACCAACCAATACGAGTGCTCCGCCGCCTGCCCCAAGTTGATCAGCCACGATTTTATCGCCCGCATGAACCGCGACTACCTCGGCGCCACCTTCCGCCAGGCCTTTAAGCCCAAGAGCAACGCTGCCGGCGGCGGCGCCTGAGCTTGGGATCCTAGCGGTGCCCGGTTCGCGTCGAGGCGACTTGGCGGCGCCTTTCGGTGGGGCCCTCGGCTTGAAATACCCTCCTAGTATTGTGCGCCCTGCGGGCTCACCCTCCAGTTATGGCACCCGGCTGCGCCCTCTCCGCTTCGCTCCGGCTGCGCCGAAATCTGCTCGCTCCTCCGCTCCGCTGCTCTGCCGTCCAACTGAATGCCCCCGGCTGAGCCCCGTTCTTTTTTTTAAAACGGTTAAGCCCTTAACTGAGAGAGTTTAAGGCCTACCGCTGGTCGTGATCGGCTGGGAGCTGTCTCGTCCCGCCTTGGTCTGGCTTGCGGGCCTAGAACCGCGAAATAGCGCGAGCACTTTCCAGCACCACCCAGCCTAAGCCGCCGGCCGCAGCTAGGGAGAGCACGCGTTTGATGAGTTTCAGGCGTCGCAGACGGCGGTCAAAACGGTCCGGCTGACGGCGGTCGCAGCAACCGCTGGCGTCCACAAAGCTGACGAATTGGGCGTTGCGTATCGCCGTGCGCTGGATGCGTGCGTTGTCCACCCGGCCCATACGGACCGCGGGACGGCGCAATAGATTTTGGAGGAGTCGCAACACAGCGAGAAGTAGCCGAGCAAAGAGTGAAATTTGTATGGTCTTCGCAAGGGGCAATCGGCCACTTTTCGCCTTTTTCCAACGCTCTCCGTCCATTCAGTTCATCCGCCATGCACCACTTCCGCCACGTCGGCCAGAATCTCCACTGTGAAAACGTCGATCTCGCCGAGATCGCCCGCCTCTACGGCACCCCGACTTACGTCTACAGCACCGCCACCATGGCGGATAATTATACCCGTCTCGCCGGTGGCCTGCGAGGGCTTGATCTCCAGATTTGCTACGCGATGAAGGCGAACTCCTCCCTCGCCATCCTCCGCCACTTCGCCAATCTCGGGGCGGGTTTTGACTTGGTGAGCGGCGGCGAAATCCGTCGCGTCCTGGCCGCCGGTGGCGACATCAAGCGCTCCGTTTTTGCCGGCGTGGGCAAGACCGAGGCCGAGATCGAGTTGGCCCTGAAGAACGGGATTTTCGCCTTCCATGTCGAGAGCGAGCCCGAGATCGCCCGCATCAACCACGTCGCCGGAAAGCTGGGCGTAAAGGCCCCCATCGCCATCCGCATCAACCCCGACGTCGATGCCCACACCCACGCCAAGATCACTACCGGCAAGTCGGACAACAAGTTTGGCATCCCGCTGGCCCACGCCGCCGCCGCCTACGAGACCGCCGCGCGTTTCCCCCATATCCAGATCAAGGGTGCGCAGATGCATATCGGCTCCCAGCTCACCAGCCTCGCGCCCTTCGTGGAGGCGGTGAAGAAGGTCGCCCCCTTCGTGCAGGAGTTGAAGGCGAAGTATGGCATCACCTACTGGTCCATCGGCGGCGGTATCGGCATCATCTACAAGGACGCCCTCGCCAGCGGCGACCCCGCCTGGTGGAGCGCCCAATCGCCCGAGACCCGCCCACTCACCCCCGAGGCCTACGGCGAGGCCCTGACGCCGCTGCTCGCGCCCCTCGGTCTGAAAATCCTCCTCGAGCCCGGCCGCTACCTCGTGGGTAACGCCGGCGTGCTGCTCTCCCGCGTCGAGTTTCTGAAGCGCGGCAAAGGGAAGAATTTCCTCATCGTCGATGCCGCCATGAACGACCTCGTGCGGCCCGCCATGTATGACAGTTACCACGAGATCGTCCCGCTGCGCCGCGATTCCGGCCGGCCGGCACTCACCGCCGACGTAGTGGGCCCGGTCTGCGAGAGCGGCGACTGTTTCGCCAAGGACCGCACGCTCCAGGAGGTCGGCGAGGGCGAATTTATCGCCCTTCTCAGCGCCGGCGCCTACGGCTACACCATGGCCAGCCGCTATAACACCCGCAGCCTCGCCGCCGAAGTGTTGGTTCAAGGTGCCGCCAGCGACCTGATCAACGCCCGCGAAACCTTCGAGCAGCAGATCCAGAACGAGACGGTGCCGATGTTTTTGACCAAGTAAGGCGACGTCGGAAAAGAGCGCCCACGAGACACACGAAAAGACACGAAAGCCGGAGTTTCGCTTTCGTGTCCTTTCGTGTGTTTCGTGGGCCCCTCCTTTTCTGCGACCCCCGGTGTTTCTTCCGTGTTTTCCGTGCGTTTGGCGGGCAATCTCTGCACTTCTAAACCATGAACATCGTCGTCGTCGGCGCCGGAGCCTGGGGCACGGCCTTTGCCCTCCATCTTTCCCGGCTCGGCCACACCCTCACGCTGGTCCCGCGGCGTTTTGAACAAGCGCTCGCGCTGGCTTCCACCCGGGAAAACCCGGACTACCTGCCGGGGCACCGCCTGCCGCAGTCCATCCAGATCGCCCATGAGCTTGCCCCGGTGCTGATGGAGGCCGAGTTGGTCTTGCTCGCCTGTCCCTCCCAGGCCTTGCGGGAAACCGGTGCGCGGGTCGCCGCCGGGCTCGGCTTGGCTACCCAGCTCAAACTCGTGCTGTCGCTCGCCAAGGGGCTCGAACTAGACACACACCTGCGCCCGACCGAGGTCCTGGCCACCGTTTTGCCGGGTATCGCCGTCGGTTGCCTGACTGGTCCGACCAATGCAGCGGAGGTCGCGGCGGGCAAACCCGCCGCCATGGTCCTCGCCGCGACCGGCGCCGATGCGGCCCTGCTCGCCGCCGTGCAGATTGCGCTCAGCGGACCCACCCTGCGGGTGTATCGCAGCGACGACGTCGCCGGGGTCGAGTTTGGCGGGTGCCTGAAGAACGTCTACGCCATCGCCGCCGGGTGTTGTGACGGTCTGCGGCTGGGCGACAACGCCAAGGCCGCCCTGCTCACCCGCGCTTTGGCCGAGATGGTCCGGGTGGGCGTGGCACTCGGCGCGAGGGCCGAAACTTTTTATGGCCTGGGCGGCTTTGGCGACCTTGTGGCGACGTGCACCGGAGTATGGTCGCGCAACCGCACGTTTGGCCAGCGGCTGGGTGAGGGACGGACTGCCGCCGATCTCATCGCGCAGAGCAAGGGCGTGGTCGAGGGCCACCGCACCACCGAGAGTTTTTATGGCTTGTGCATGGCGCGGTCTATCGATGCGCCGATCCTGGCGGAGATCCATGCCATCCTTTACGCCGCCAAGCCGCCTGCCGAGGCCCTCGCCGCGCTCATGGGTCGCGGGCTGAAGCGCGAGTAAGCGGCCTGCGACGCAGACGCCGGGGCCAGAGCTGCTCAAGGGCCCCCGCGCAAACGGGTTTTCCAACTCCTGGGCCCACCCGCTATGGCAGGGGATTCCAGAGTCACGGGCACACCGCCGGGGGCGATGACGAGCGGAGTCGTCACCAAGGGCACGCCAGCGGCATCGAGCACCTCCAGCCGCCACTCCACGGTCATCAGGTTGCCCTTGGTCGTCCATGGTTCGGAGGGTAGGGTCACCTCGAAATCGACATCCGTCCCCGGCGCGAGCTCTGGCAAGGACCGGGCCCAGACTACCTCGGCTTCGCGGGAGTCACGGATTTCTCGAAACCAGCCGAGCCTCAGGGTAAGTGCGCCCGGCTGGGCAACGGCCTCGCGGATGATGTTGCCCACCAAAGTTTCCCCGGGGGCCAGAGCACCGGGCGCCAGCAGGCTGATGCCGCCGCCAGTCTGCACCGCCAAGGCAGGGTTGGCGGGGCTGGGCTGGATTCGTTCCGGGCCTCGCACCGGCAGGGGAAACTGCTCCGTCACCACCAGCCCCCAGCGGTGCGTGCATCTGGCCACCAGTTCCCAGACTATGCTGCGGTGCTTGCCCGTCAGCGTCGGCAGGACGTGCTCCAGGGGCAGCGTAAACTCGCTCCGGCCCTCCACTAGGGCGGACGGGTCGTTCAAATCCAGTAAAGCGGTCTGGTGGAAACGGGGCCGGGCGGTTTGTTTTTCCCCGCCGTAGCCCCACGTAGCCTCCTCTCGGGCCTCCAGTTGCAGTTGCAGGCGCTTAAAGACCATGCGTTTAAAATTCCAGCGGAAGGGCACGTTCGCTCCGAGCCGCAGGAGAGAGGGATCGAGCCGGAGTTCCATCCGGGGTAAGAAAGCTGCGTAGATGGCGTTAAAGGCCAAAAGTAAAAGCACCAGCCCGATGAGCGCGAAAGGAACGAGCTGGAGGAGAAAAAAGAGGGAAAACCAGTCGAACCCACCGTGGAAACCGCGCAGTTGGTAGCCGACCGCGGTATTCCAGACCAAGGCGAAAAGCCCCATTACGACAGCCCCGACAGGGCGGCCACCGGACGGCTTGATCTCCGCTTCACCTCCGGCTGGGGCGGCCGGGGCAGGGTTGGGGGCATCTAGACTTTCGTTCCGGGCTTGGCGGTGCGCGCGGATAGCCGACCAGATGACGCCGCCGCCGGCGGCGGGGAAAACCAGCCCGAACAACGCGCCCAACCAGATGCCCGAGGGCAGGCGGCGTTGGAGCACGGCTTGCTCGGGATGATCGGGATCAACCCAGCAGGATTTCCGCGCCCCGGGGGGGTGCGCCTTGACCACGTCGTGCATGGCGCCGACCCCGACGTTGGTGTGGCCGGTGCCGAAATCGTAGCTATCCCCCGTGTAGGAGCGGCCCTGGTAGGTATAGCGGTAGCGAATCTCGACCTGGAAGGTGGAGCCGTCGGAGTCGCGGCTTTCGTCGAGCTTGCTGGAGACGATCTCGCACGGCACCGACTCCCAGTGCCGGCTCTCGGCCACGAGCAAAACCGGACGGAGGGCGAGGGCCCAGCCCGCCGCCAAACCGAAGGCGATGAACAGGAGGCCGAAGGGAACGAGGTAACCGAGCCCCATGCTCGGTTTGGCGGCGCGAGTCGCGAGCGGGGATTCGGTGGACTTCCTCACGCGCTCAGCAAAGAAGCGCGTGGGCGCGTTGGCAATCCGCCGGCGGCAACTAGTGCCCCGCGCCGGCCTGGTGTTCTTGGATGTATTCGTTCTTCAGGCCGAGGGCTTCCGGGGCGTGGAGGACGAGCATCTTCATGCGGATATCCTTCGGCACGTCGCGGGCGGTGGCCTTTGACACCACGATCATCAGGCCGATGGCGAGAGGCACGGTCCAGATCGCGGGTTGTTCGCAGAGGATGCGCAGGAGCGGGTGCTGGGCCCAGAACTCGTTGAGCGGGGCGAAGGGGGCGAAGAGTTTGCCCATCGGGCCCTTGTCGAGGGCGAGGTTGCTGGCGTTGGTCAGCGCGGCGGCGAGGAGCGCGAGCACGCCGCCGGAGAGCATGCCGGTGGCGGCGCCCTTCATGGTCATGCCGCGCCACCACACGCTCATGAACAGCAGGGGAAAGTAGCTGGCGGCGGCGATGGCGAAGGCCTGGCCGACCATGAAGTTGATCTCCAGCGGTTCGACGCAGCAGCCGAGGCCGACCGACACCGCGCCGATGCCGATGGCGGCGAATTTAAACATCTTCATACGCTGCTCGGGGGTCGAATCCGGGCGGAGCATGCGACCGTAGACGTCGTGGGCGACCGCGCCGGTCATCGAGACGAGCAGGCCGGAGAACGTGCTCATGAAAGCGGCGAAGGCGCCGGCGCAGGCGATGCCGCTCAATACGGAGCCGAGCACGCCGTATTGCTCGCGGATAAGGGTGGGCAGCTCGAGCACGATCTTGTCCGTGCCCTTGGCCCCGAGTCCGTTGTAGAGCTCGGGCATGAAGTTGCGGCCGAGCACGCCGATCACCGGCGGGAAGACGTAGAAGACGCCGATCAGGATCATCACCCACATGGTGGTGCGTTTGGCGGCGACGCCGTCGGGGTTGGTGTAGAAGCGAACGAGGATGTGGGGCAGGCCGGCGGTGCCGCAGACCAGCGCGATGATGAGCGAATAGGTGTAAAGCAGCGAGAGCGGGCGGGCCTCCTCGGGGGAGAGTTTGGCCGCCTTGGCCGCCTTGGTGGTGAGCGGACCGAAGGGCGAGATCCAGGCCTCGTCGGCCGGGGCCTTGGCGGGGAGCTCGAGGCGGGGATGCTCGACGTTTTGCACCAACGCGGCTTTCTCGGCGGGGGTAGCGGCGTTGACCGAAAGATTTTTCCCGTAGCCGCCGAAGACGGCCGCGAGCACGAAGACGGGCACGCTGATCGCAAACATCTTCATCCAATACTGCATAGCCTGGACGAGCGTGATGCCCTTCATGCCGCCGAGGGCGACGTTCAGGGTGATGACCGCGCCGACCACCGCGACGCCGACCCAGTAGGGCAGGCCGGGGAAGATGTAGGCCAGGGTGGTGCCGGCGCCCTTCATCTGGGGCATGGTGTAGAAGAAGCCGATGAAGAGCACGAAGCACACGGCGATCTTGCGGAAAAGCGGCGAGTCGTAGCGGCCCTCCGCAAAATCCGGGATGGTGTAGGCACCAAAGCGGCGCAGCGGACCGGCGATGAAGAGCAGGAGGAAGAGGTAACCGCAGGCGTAGCAAACCGGATACCAGAGCGCGTCGTAGCCGATGGCCATGACCATCCCGGCGACGCCCATGAACGAGGCGGCGGAGAGGTATTCACCGGAGATGGCGGAGGCGTTCCACCCGACCGAGACGGAGCGGCCTGCGACGAAAAAGTCGCCCGCGGTCTTCGACGTCTTTGCGGAGCGGAAGCCCATCCATACGGTCACCGCGACGGTAACGAGGGAGAAGGCGACGATCCAAGGATCGATGCCGCCGGCGGTGGCCTGGGCAAGGGCGGGGAGCGGTAAGGTCATGGTCGGCATTAGCGGCGGGCCTCCTCAACCTCGCGGGCTTCCAAGGCGAGCGAGCGACGGATGAAGTGGAACGAGATGGCCCAGACGTAGGGGAAAAATAAGACCCCCAGGATCAGCCAGGCTAGGGTGAAGCCGCCCACCCGCTTTGCCATAATCGACGGGGCCAGGTAATTTACCAGGGGCAACCCGAGCAGGGCGACGAGGAAGGCGAGGGCGCAGCCGATGGACAGGGCGAGTTGGCGGCGCATCAGGTCGCCTAGGAAGGCTTCGCTGTGGATTTTATCGCCGGGTTTTGGGGCAGTTTGGGGTTGGGGCATGAGCGCGAATGGTAGGACAGGAGAGGCTTTTGGCGATTAAAAGTAGGCCCGTTGGCCTTGGAAAATCGCTGCCTGCCGGTTTGCGGCTGCGACTCCGACTTTGACGACTCCTGCGAGATCGGTCGAGGTCTTGGCAGCTTGAGATCTCTGCATGGCATTTTCTCTTTGGGCTCTTCGGTTACCTTCCTGGCCGTCCCTGCGACCGTTTCCGCTGCTTATGATCCACCGGCGGGCTACTACTCGACCGCTGCTGGCTTGAGCGGGGCCGCCCTAAAAACGGCCCTGCATAACCGGATCAAGGGGCACACCGTCCTTCCTTATACGTCCGGCTCTACCGATGTATGGGACGCGTTGACGGTTCTGGATGCCGATCCGAAGAACCTCGCGAATGTGTTGCTGCTTTATTCCGGCGAAAGCCGGAGCAACGCCTTACGGGAGGGTTCCGCTTCCGGGAACACGTGGAATCGCGAGCACGTATGGGCTCTTTCCCGAGGCCCGGGAACCACTTCTACCGTGCCCGGCACGGATGTTTTCCATCTCTTTGCGTGCGACACCACGGTGAACGCGAACCGGGGTAACCAGCCCTACGATGAGGTATCCTTTTTACCTGATCCCGAGGCGTCCTCTTCGGGAAGTAATGGTTCCTCTTGGAATCCCCGCGATGCGGACAAGGGGGTCATCGCGCGGGCCCTTTTTTACATGGCCGTGCGCTACGAGAGTGATGACTCGGTGAATCTCGAACTGGCCGAGACCGCCGGCACCACCACGCTTGGCAAGCTCTCCTCCCTGCTCGCCTGGCACCGCGAATTCCCGCCCACCGAGGCCGAGCGGAAACGCAACCACACGATCTACACGACCTATCAGTTCAACCGCAACCCGTTCATCGACAACCCGCTGTTCGTCGATCAGGTGTTTTCCAACGATACGCCGGGAGGGGCGTGGAAGCGGGCGCGCTTCACGGCGGCGCAGCTTACCAGCACGGCGGTCTCGGGCGACGCGGCGGATCCAGATGGGGACGGATGCCCGAATCGGTTGGAGTATTTATTTAACACGAATCCGCTGCTGGCGGAGACTTCGGGCGAGGCGGCGACGACGGTGGCCTGGTTGCCGCCGGCGGGGGGGGGCGGGACGGCGCGCCTGGCGCTGAGCCACCGCCGGCAGCGCTACGCGACCGATCTGGTGGTGACTTACGAGGCTTCGGCGGATTGCGCCACGTGGGCGGTCTTCAGCCCGGCGACGACCGCGACCGTGTATGTGGACGGATTGACAGACCGGGTGACGGTCGAGACGCCTTTCACGGGGGAGCGGCGGTTTCTGCGAGTCCGGGTGGAGCGGCCTTGAACCGGAAGAGGCGGCGCGGGCGGCTCAGTCGTTGAACTCGTCGCGCTTGCGGACGCGTTCGGCCTCGAGCTCGGCGGCGATGACGGGGTCGTGTTCGGCGAGACGCTTGCGCAGATCGTGTTCCTTGCGCCGGAGATCCTCGTAGCGTTGTTCGAGCATGATCTCGTGCTCCTGCTGTTCGGCGACTTTATCCATCAGGACGGCTTCGGATTGTTCGACGAAGGCTTCGCGTTCTTTCAGGGCGGCGCGGGCCTCTTGCAGGGAGGCTTCCTGGGCGTCTAGATACCATGACGGCGACAAGTTGGGATCGGTGATCCAAACTCGTCAGCCGTATGAATACCAAAAACAACATCGGAAAGCAGGTTAAACGGGTGCTCGAAAGCAAGAGTGCGCAGGTGAAGCTGGGCATCGACCAACACGCCCGCGACGTGGTGGTGAGCATGCAAGAAGACGGAAGCGTGCCGCAACGCGCGCAGAAGATGCAGGCCGACGATCTGCTCGCGTTGGTGCGCGGGCTGGTCGGAGGAGGCGTCAAGGTGTTCGCTTGCTACGAGGCCGGCCCGTGCGGTTATTGGTTGCATCGGGCCTTGGTCGCCGCCGGTGCCACCGCCTACGTCATCGTGCCGAAGCCGCTGGGCGGTGCCAGACAGCAAAAGACCGATCAGCTCGACGCGATGGCCTTGTGCGACGCGCTTGACCGCTACGTGCGCGGCAACGTGAAGGCGTTCACCGTGGTGACGGTGCCCAGCGAAGAGGCGGAGCAAAAACGAGTCCGTGGCCGCGTTCGCAATCAGCTTCAGCAAGAGCGCGGACGCATGGCCGCCAGAGGCCGCAGTCTGTTGCTCAGCCAGGGCCACCACGTTGAAGGCATCTGGTGGGGCCGGGGTAAATGGGAGCAGCTAAAGGAAAAACTGCCCGCTTGGCTGGTCTCGTGCCTAGAGGAGATTCGAGCCCTCTTGCTGAAAGCCGACGAGCAGGAAAAGGCCCTGCGCAAAGAACTCGAAGCCGACGCCGAGAACGCCCCACGCCCCAAAGCGATTGGAGCGCTTACGTGGACGATGCTCAGTCGCGAGCTCGGCGATTGGTCACGGTTCAAAAATCGGCGACAGGTTGCGGGCTACACCGGTCTGTGTGCGGGCGTCTCCCAGTCCGGCACACATCAGCGCGACGGCTGCATCAACCGGTGCGGCAACCCGCGGGTGAGGGCGCTGCTGATCGAGGCGGTCTGGCGCTTGTCGATGTGGCAGCCGCAATACGCGCCGGTGAAGAAACTCGCCGACGGCATCGCCCGTGGCGCGGCCCGGCGCAAACTCGCGGTGGCGGCGGCGCGACGGTTGGCCATTGACCTGTGGCGACTGGCAACCGGCAAAACCACGCTTGAGAAGCTCAACCTCGTGCCCGCGTAAAACCGCCTCGAAACCACCCCTGTTCTTTGACCCCGCCTAAATCACTTTCGGAGTGGAGCGCGCACGTTGCTACCCTTGGGTGCCAAACCCGCCCTTTAGATTGTGCCGCTCACTCCGTCCCACTTCGGCTCCGCTTTCGGACCGCATAACGTAACTTGCGCTGGCACCACCACGCGCGGATAGCAGGTTGGCCCGGGGCGTCGCCCTTGGGTTGGGACGCGAGACACTTCCATCAAGACTTCGCGCGGGGCGCTCGCCGCCCCCGCACCCCAGGCGGGGTAACTAAAACCCTAAGAAAACAAAAACATCAGATCCGCATACGATCCACTCTTGACCACGCGCCATCATAGCAGGGTGGCGCGTAGTTTTTCCAGTGCGGCGGTCTCCTCGGCGCTGGCTGCGACGGGCGGGAGGGTGGGGGCCCGGCGTTGGGCCGAGATCACATGTTCACGGGCGAGGAGGAGGTTTTCCAGCTCGGCCATTTCGCGTTCGCGCTCGGCGAGTTTGGCCTGGACGTCTTCGAGGCTTTGTTCGCGTTCGTTTATTTCGATCTGTCGCTGGCGTAGGAGTTGTTCCAACTCGATGAGTCTCTGCTGGTCCGCCGGGCCGGAGGAGGCGCCCGGCAACGAGGAGTAGCCGAACGGCGCCCGGCTCAGCATCCGATTCTCGAGCCGGCGTTGCATGGCGGGAGAGGCGCCGGCGCAGGCGAGTGAAATGAGTCCGCCGCTGGGTTGGCTGGAGCCACCGAGGTTGGGGCGGCGGGGCAGGGTAAGTTTAAGGGCCGGTCGCGGTGGCGGCACGACCGGAGGGCGGGGTCGCGGCGGGGTCGGTGAAGGCGTCGGAGCGGGCTCGGACATGGTGAGCGGAAGGGGGGGGCAGTCAGCCTTCAGCTGCGGCCCCAAAGGCGCGACCAGAAGGAGCTGGTCTGGCCGCTGGTGGCGGGGTTTGGGAGCGGGAGGTGGGGGCGGAGCAGGAGGAGCGCGAGTTCCTCAAGCTCGGGCGAGGCCAGGGCCGCCACCAGTCGGGCGGGGGGGGTGCCCTTGGCTAGGGCATCGCGGGCGGCGTCCAGATCGGCTTTAAAGTAAACGGCGAGGCGGGTGACGCGGGCTTCGAGTCCGGGCGGCATGGTGGACGGGGAGGTTTTAAGGCCTTTGCGGGCGTCCGGGGGGGAGCGAGCGGAGAATCAAGGCGAGTGCTTCCAGCAGGTGGAGACCGGGGTGGCCGGGGCGGAGTGGTAGGATTTGGGCGAGGGCGGCCTCATCTTTTTGGGCGAGGGCGTTGAGCAAGGCGCGCACGTCGCCGCTGACGATGACGGATTGCGCCAAACGCGAGCCAAAGCCCACAAAGTCCGCCAGTGTGACCACGTTTTCCTGGCGGCAAAGTTCCAAGGTCGCGGGCGAAAGGCCGGAAAACTCTAGGGGGAAAGCATCCGGCAATTTCAGTTTATGCAGGTTTCTGATGAGGGGAGAGCCTTCGTCCAAGGCTCCGTCGGGCGCGGACTCGAGCTCATCCATCATTTCGCCGAAGGGTTGGTCGAAGGCATTGGTCTCGTTGAGGATGGTGATGAGTGCCTCGAGTTGGGCGGGCGGGAGGCCGCGGGCGGCGAGGGCGGCGATGGCTTGCCCGTAGCTCAGGTAGACGTAGGCGGCGGGGGTTTCGTCCGGGGCGCTGACCGGCCAGGGGGGGACGTCGAGATCCTCCGCTAGCGTGGCGAGCGGGGTGTCCATGAGAATGGACTTCGCGAAGGCGTTGCGGGCTTGGTCCCAAGCGGCGGCGTTGGCGGGCAGGGGAGGGAGAGTGGCCATAGCGGGGTTGGAAGTCGGTGGGGCGCGGGCTGGCCGGTCAAGCGATGGGCGGATTGTTTAGCAATTCCTCGGCCAGATGCTCATAGTCGCGCACGACGTTATCGCCGGCGGCCTCTTGTCCGAGCAATGCGACAGGCATGCCAAGGGCGACGGCGCGGCGGACTACCATGGCATCGCGCACGAAGGCGGTGAGGATGCGGGCGTCCTTGGCGGTGCGTTTGGCGGCCTTAAACTGGTTCAGGCGCAGCTGCATCCGCATCCGCGGCACTTCGATGTCCACGCCGGTTTTGATCGCATTAAAGATGATGCCGTTGACCTGCGGGGCGGGTCCCATGCTGGCTTGGCGGAAGCTGGCGGAGAGCTGGTGGAAGCGACCGAGTTTCTCGATCAGCAGGGTGAAGCCGATGAGCGAAAGGGCATCCGGGTTGGCGGGCACGTAGATCTCGTTGGCGCTGAAGATGCCGCATTGGGAGGCGCGCAGGATATTGGGCGGGCAGTCGAACAGGATGAGGTCGTAGTCTTTTTCGAGTTCGGCGATCTGCTCCTGGAAAATGAGGTAGGGCGGTCGCTTGGGGTCGCCGGTATATTCACTTTCCAAATCGACTAGGTTGAAGGTGGTCGGCACCAGATCCAGACCGTGGAGGGGTTTGCCGCTGGTTTTATCGGTCACGACGTCGCGGATCACGAGGTCGCGGAGGCGGACCTTGGCGGGGTCAAAAATCGAGAGAAGGGCGCCTTCTCCGGTCGAGTTGATCGGGTTCCAACGGTCGAGCTTCAGCAGCCAGATGGAGGCGTTGGACTGGGTGTCGAAATCGCAAATCAGAACCCGCTGCCCGAGGCGGGCGAGGCAGGCGGCGGTATTGATAATCAGGGAGGTCTTCCCGACGCCGCCCTTGTAGTTAATGAATGCGAGCTTGCGGGCCATTTAGGGTGTCAGGTTGCAATATTGTTAAACCTTTTACAACCCCCCCGCGAGGGTGGGCGAGGGCATTCTTTTGCTGATTGGCCGCAGGATCGGTTTTTTCGCGTCGCTTGAGGGGGCGCGAGCGGCAGGATTCCCGGCATGGAAACCGGAACTCTGGAGCGGGCGCGGCGACTTTTGTGCAGTTTGCAGGATGACATCCAGCGCACGTTGACCGCGGCCCGGAGCCGGCAGGGCCGGCGTTTTGCCGAGGTGGCGGAGGTGACCGCGGAGGACACCATTTTCCATGTGGATAAAATCTCCGAGGAGGCGATTTTAGGCTGGCTGGAGCAGAACTGGCCGCGGGCCTGGCCGGTGGAATTGGTCATGGAAGGGCTGCCGTCGGGCGCGACTTTCCCGCGCGGCGTGCCGCTGAAGGCGACCCGCTGGAAACTGATACTCGATCCGATTGATGGCACGCGTTGCCTGATGCACGACAAGCGCAGTGCCTGGGCGCTGGCCGGGCTGGCGCCCCAACGGGGGGTGCGGACTTCACTTCGTGACATCGTTGTCGCGGCGATGACCGAGTTGCCGACTTCGAAGGCGGGGTGGGCCGACCAGTTGAGTGCGGTGCGCGGCGGGCCCCTGCGCGCTACGCGGCGGGATCTGCGGGATGGCCGGAGCCGGCGTTGGACGCCCCGCCCGAGCGCGGCGGGTGATTGCGACCATGGGTTTGCCTCCTTGGTGAAGTTTTTCCCTGAAGCCAAGGCGGCCACGGCCGCGCTGGAGGAAGAGCTCTGGCGCGGGTTGGGTCTGCATGGCTGGAACGGCGGGGCGCGGGTTTTTGACGACCAGTATCCGTCCACCGGCGGTCAGCTCTACGAACTCATTGTCGGCCATGACCGGTTGATTGCCGACCTCCGGCCCCTGTTGCTTCCCAAAGTAGGGCTGGCGAGTGCGCTGTGCTGCCATCCCTACGACATTTGCACGGCCTTGTTGCTCGAGGCGGCGGGCGGGGTCGTCGCCCAGCCGGGCGGGGGGGCGCTTGCCTCCCGGCTGGATCTTACCACCCCGGTGTCCTGGGTAGGCTACGCCAATCCCCGTTTGGCCCGCCGGGCCGCGCCCGTATTGCGCCGTTTGCTCGCCGGGCTGGGTTGAGGCTTCGGCTCGGGTTCAGTCCGTGCGGCGGTCGCGCGTGGTTTTCCCGTCGGCCCAGGAAGCGCCGACCAAAGTGGCGCGCGGAAATGCGGTCATGCCCGGTTCCTGATGATGGAGCATCGAAACCAGCATGTCGACCGCCGCCTCTCCGGTCAGGTCGTTGTGTTGTTCCAGGCCCGACCACCCCTCGCAACCGCGCCGCCTTTCGAGCTGCACCAGGCCGATGTCGCGCGGTGCCTCCAGGCCGATGGCGGAAAGCCATTCACGCACCACGGTGTGCAGGGTGAAGACGACGTCAGGACGCCGGGTGCGAAACCAGGATTGGAAAAGAGCCGGATCGGTGCGCGCCCTCTCGACGTCCAGAAACGCCGGCAGACGGTCGGCCTCGGGCAGGATTTCCCCAGCGAACCAGAACCCTGCACTGAAACGGCCATCCACCAGCCGGTCGATGCTGCGTTCGAGCACGAGAGCCGGGCGCCGGTAGCCGAGTGCGCGGACACGCTCCATGGCTTCCAGCACGAGCGCATGGTGGTCCACGCAGGCAAAGGAAAGGGTGGGTTCCCGGGTGCGCACGCCGGTGACCACGACGGCGTGGCGTGGCCAAGTGACGGCGAAGCGCGCCGGCAGGCGGTTTTCCTTCATCAAACCGACCACCGCCAACCCCGCGATGCCTCTGGCGCGGAGCACGCGGTTGAGTTGCTCGCCGTGCAGCGCGGGGTCGTGCAGCCAGAATTCGTCGAGTGCGTAGCCGTGCATGGTCGCCCTCCGACGGCAGCCCGCGACGTAGGCCGGGATGGTCGGGTGGCGGGTAAAGGCTTGCGGGTCGAGGTTGGCGTTGAGCAGGGCCAGGGTGCGGCGCCGGCTTCCGGAATGGGTTTTACGCAACTCCGCCATCAGCTGAGCCACCACCGGGTTGCGCACGTAGCCGAGCTCGCGGGCCGCGCGTTCGACCCGCTCACGGGTCGCGGATGGAATCTGCGGGTCGTGTCGGAGTGCGAGTGAGACGGTGTTTTTAGAAACCCCCGCGTGATTCGCGAGGGTGGTCATGGTGACGCGAGGCATGTTATGTGACTGTCAAGTGACTCCGGCGTTTACGAGCCTGGATCTCGTTGCGAGGGTATCGTTTTCGCACCGTTTCCCGTCGCACCCCACCCTCGTCCCCATGTTCACCATCGGCATTGATTACGGCACTAATTCCGTGCGCGCGCTCGTCGTTCGCACCAAGGATGGAGCCGAGCTCGGCACCGCCATTTTCCAATACCCCAGCGGCCATCAGGGCGTGCTGCTGGATCCGAAGGATCACCACCTCGCTCGGCAAAACCCTGCCGACCATCTGCTCGGCCTGGAAAAGACCATCAAGGGTGCGCTCGCGCAGGCGAAAAAGACGAAGGGCTTCGATGCCCGCCGGGTGGTGGGCCTGGGGGTGGATACGACGGGTTCCAGCCCTATTCCGGTGGACGCCACGAACACGCCGCTCGCGCTCGACAAGAAATGGTCGGGCAACCTCGCCGCCCATTGCTGGCTCTGGAAGGATCACACCTCGGTAAAGGAGGCCGCGGAGATCACCGCCCTCGCCGCCAAGATCCGCCCGAACTACATCGCCAAGTGCGGCAACACCTACTCTTCCGAGTGGTTCTGGGCCAAGATTCTGCACTGTAAACGCACCGCCCCGAAGGTTTTTTCCGCCGCCTATTCCTGGGTGGAGTTGGCCGACTGGATACCGTCCGTGCTCGCCGGTGTGAGCGATCCGAAGGCGGTCATGCGCGGCGTGTGCTGCGCCGGCCACAAGGCCCTCTACGCCGACGAATGGGGCGGTCTGCCCGACAAGGAATTTCTCGCCCGGCTCGACCCCGCCCTCGCCGATCTACGCGACCGGCTCTACGACGTCGCGCATGATGCCACGGCCTCGGCCGGCGGGCTTTCCGCGGCATGGGCCAAGAAGCTCGGTCTTCCCCCCGGCATCCCCATCGCCATCGGTGAGATGGATGTTCATTATGGTGCGATTGGCAGCGGCGTGACCGAGGGCACCCTGGTCAAGGTGATCGGAACCTCTACCTGCGATTGCGGCGTGGTTTCGGCCGGCAAGACGGTGGCCGATATCCCCGGCATCTGCGGCATCGTCAAGGGTGCCATTCTGCCCGGTTACTATGGCCTCGAGGCCGGCCAATCCGCAGTGGGCGACATCTTTAAATGGTTTGTCGAAGGCGTGCTCGGCGACGTCTCGCTCCATGCCCGGCTCACCGCCGAGGCGGCCAAGTTGAAGCCCGGCCAGTCCGGCCTGCTCTCCCTCGACTGGAACAACGGCAACCGCACCATCCTCGTCGACCAACTCCTCACCGGCCTCACCGTCGGCGCCACGCTCTACACCACCAAGGCCGAGCTCTATCGCGCGTTAATCGAGGCCACCGCCTTCGGGGCGCGTGCCATCATCGAGCGTTTCAAGGAATACGGCGTGCCCATCGAACGCGTGGTTTGCGCCGGCGGCATCGCCGAGAAGAACCCCCTACTCATGCAGATATACGCCGATGTCACCGGGTGCACCATGCTGGTGGCCGGCTCGTCTCAGGCCTGCGCGCTGGGTTCCGCCATTTCCGCCGCCGTGCTCGCGGGAGAACATCCGGACTTCGCCACGGCCCAGAGGAAGATGACCCGCCTCAAGAAGGTCGCCTACAAGCCGAAGGCCGCGAACGTGAAGGTCTACGACCAGCTCTACGCGCTGTATCGGCAACTCCACGACAGCTTTGGCGGCCTGAACAAGTCTGCCGACCTCTCCCGCATCATGAAAGACCTGCTGGAAATCAAAGGTGCGAGCAGCCGGTAGCGAGTAGCGAGCATACCAGCCGCCAAATTTGCCCCCTGCTTCGCGCTCCCCTCACTCCGTTCCCACCTACTCACTACTTTTTTCACCATGTCCCTCGTAAACCTCTCCACTCCCGAAATCTGGTTCGTCTGCGGTTCGCAGCACCTTTACGGCCCCGGCCCGCTCAAGCAGGTTGCGGCCAACGCCCAGACTGTTGTCGACGGTCTCGTCGCCTCCAAACGTCTCGCGCTTCCCCTGAAGTTCAAGGCCCTCCTCGTGGATGCCGACCAGATTGCCAAGGTTTGTGTCGAGGCCAACAGCGATGCCAACTGCGCCGGCCTCGTGCTCTGGATGCACACCTTCTCGCCGTCCAAGATGTGGATCCGCGGGCTCACCACGCTGAAAAAGCCCTTCCTGCACCTGCACACCCAGTTCAATCGCGACCTGCCTTGGTCGTCGATCGACATGGATTTCATGAATCTCAACCAGGCCGCCCATGGCGACCGCGAGGCCGGGTTCCTGCACACCCGCCTCCGCCTCGGCCGTAAGGTCGTGGTCGGCCACTGGTCCGATGCCGAGGTGCAGGACCGCATCTCCGCCTGGATGCGCGCCACCCGCGCTTGGCACGACTGGCAGGGCGCCAAGTTTGCCCGCTTCGGGGACAACATGCGCTACGTCGCCGTGACCGAGGGCGACAAGGTCGCCTCCGAGATCAAGTTCGGCTTCGAGGTCAACGGCTACGGTGTAGGCGACCTCGTCGCCCAGGTGAACGCCATCTCCGACAAGACCGTCACCGGCCTCTGCGCCGACTACGAGAAACTCTACGCCGTCTCCGCCGAGTTGAAAAAGGGCGGCAAACGCCACGAGGAGTTGCGCTACAGCGCGCGTCTCGAGCTGGGTCTTTCCGCGTTTTTGGAGAGCATCGGCGCCAAGGGTTACACCGATACCTTTGAGGATCTCCACGGTCTCCGCCAGCTCCCCGGCATGGCCACCCAGCGCCTCATGGCGGCGGGCTACGGCTTC
This sequence comes from Akkermansia muciniphila, assembly GCA_945888375.1. Lineage (GTDB taxonomy): Bacteria > Verrucomicrobiota > Verrucomicrobiia > Opitutales > Opitutaceae > IMCC26134_A. The sequence goes on from CAMCZZ010000005.1 coordinate 110,593, forward strand.
GGCGGCGAAGGCGATTGGAAGACGGCCGCGCTCGTCCGTGCGATGAAAGTCATGGGCGACGGCCTGCCCGGCGGCACCTCTTTCATGGAGGACTACACCTATCACCTCGCGCCCGGCGGACACCAGGTGCTCGGCTCGCACATGTTGGAAATTTGCCCGACCATCGCGGCCGGCAAGCCCAGGGTCGAGGTCCACCCGCTCGGTATCGGCGGCAAGGAAGATCCGGTGCGCTTCGTGTTCGACGCCCCCACCGGCGAGGCGCTGAACGCCTCCCTCGTGCATCTCGGCAACCGCTTCCGTCTGCTCATCAACGAAGTCGTGGCGGTCAAGGTGCCCAAGATGCCCAAGCTGCCCGTCGCCCGTGCCGTCTGGGAGTGCAAGCCCGACTTCAAGACCGCCTGCCAGTCCTGGATCCTCGCCGGCGGCGCCCACCACACCGGTTACAGCTACTCCGTCACGAGCGAGATGCTCGAGGATTTCGCGACCATCGCCGGTATCGAGACCGTGCATATCAATGCCGATACCCGCCTCGCCCAGCTCAAGCAGGACTTACGCAACAACGAGGTCTATTACCATCTAGAAAACGGCTTCCGCGCCTGATGTTTTAACCACGGAGGACACGGAGATCACGGAGTGGAATACCGAGACCAAGGTGTCCGGCTCTGCTCCGACTCTCCGTGTCCTCCGTGCTCTCCGTGGTTAGACAATCCGACCTTCCTATGCTCGAATCTCTTAAAGCCGAAGCCTACGAGGCCAACATCGCCCTACCGCGCCATGGCCTCATCAATCTCACCTTTGGCAATGCCTCCGCCATTGACCGCGCCGCCGGGGTTTTCGCGATCAAGCCCTCTGGCGTCGCCTACGCCGATCTGAAACCGGCCGACATGGTCCTCATCGATCTCGACGGCAAACAGGTCGAGGGCTCGCTGCGTCCCTCTTCCGACACTCCCACGCACCGGCGCCTGTTTCTCGCCTTCCCCGAGATCGGTGGAGTGGTTCATACCCATTCTTCGCACGCCACCGCCTTCGCCCAGGCCGGGCGGGCCATCCCGATTTTCGGCACCACCCACGCCGACTACTTCGCCGGCAACGTGCCCGTGACGCGCAAGATGACCCCGGCCGAGATCGGTGGCGGAGCCTATGAGTGGGAAACGGGTAATGTCATCGTGGAGCTGTTCACCGGGCGCGCCCTCGACCCGGCCGATTATCCAGCCGTGCTGGTCAACCGCCATGCTCCCTTCACCTGGGGCAAATCGGTCGCCAAGGCGGTCGAGGTGGCCGTCGCCACCGAGTGTATCGCGCATCTGGCGTTGATGTCACTCGCCCTCGAACCCGCGTTGCCGGCCATCGAGCCGGAGCTCCTGAACAAGCACTTCAAACGCAAGCACGGCCCGGGCGCGTATTACGGTCAGGGAAATTGTTGAACGGGGATTTGCCAAACGCCCCGCGGCCGTTTTCGTAGGTGGCGTGATCTGGTTTCTTCTTATCCCAGTCTTGCTGGTCGTCGCCGTATTCTGGTTTGGCCGGAGGCATATCGCCATCCGCCGGCCCAACTGCTGCGGCAAAGGCTGCGGTTGCCTATTTCCGGTGAAGTTGCCGGAAAAGAAACCGGAGTAAGCGTCCGGCCGCCTCGCTCAGCCCAGGCGGCGGCGGAAAAGATCGAGGGCCTGCCCGAGTAACTGGCGGGAGAGCTCCGCGTCGTAGCGCAGGCCTTCGTCGCGCAGGAAGGCGTGGGCGGCATTGACCTCGTGCCAGGTGAAATGCACCCGGGCGGCGGCGAGGGTCTGGCGGATCAGGTCGCGGCCCTCGGCCGGCACGTGGGGGTCTTGGCGGCCGAGGATCATCATCACTTCACCCCGGATCTCGCCAGCGCGGGCGAGGGAGTCATCGTTCTGGCCGGCGCCGAGGCCGCGTTTGTGCAAATCGGTTGGGTAGAAGCAGGCGGTCGCGCCGACGCCTTCCAGCAGCGCGGCGCGGAAGGCGAGGTGGCCCCCGATGCAGGGGCCAAAGGCGCCGACCCGGCCGTTGCCGGCGGGATGGTTGCGGAGATAGGCGAGCAGGGCGCGGTTGTCGTCATCATAGCCTTGGAGCGCTTTGGTGGTTTTCAGCCGGTTGCCGGTCTCCGAGCCGGCGGCGTCATAGCCGAGCACGGTGCCGGCCGGCAGGTGCTCGTGGTAGATTTCCGGCAAGGCGACGATGAAGCCGTGGCCGGCAAGAAAGGCGGCGGTCCGGCGGATCGGGCCCGTCAGCTGGAAAATTTCCGAATGGAAAATCAGCCCGGGGTGGCGGCCGTCGCCTTCGGGCCGCAGCACGAGGGTGCGCATGGGGCCGGAGGGGGTGGGGAGATCGATGCTTTCGGGTTCGCGAAGGGTCATGGGAGAGAGGCTGAGTTTTCGGGATCGGGACGAAGTGGCAATCCCGGCGCCTCGGCGGTTGCCTAGCGCGAGGCGGGCGGGCAAGCGTTGCGCATGAGCAAAACCCAAACTCGCCGGCATCTTCGCTCCAGCCTCTGGCTCTATTTTAGCCTGATCACCTTTTCCCTCGTTTGGTTCCTGCTCGATCAGGCTGGTGTGCTCCGCCCGCTGGAGAACCTTTCCGTCAACGCCCGCTTCAAGGTCCGCGGTTCCCTGCCCGCGCCGTTGAAACTGGTCTACGTGGACATCGACACCTCGTCGCTCAACGACCTGGGCAACTTCCCCTGGGACCGGGCGATTTTTAAGGAGGTCTGCGAGATGCTGGTCGAGCAAGGCAAGGTGAAGGCCATCGGGATCGATGTCGTTTTTTCCTCCGCCGGCGTGCCCAACCTCACGGACATGAGCCGTTTCGAGGCCGGGCAGACCGCCTTTGGGACCTATCTTTTTGACCAACCCCCGGTCGTCTTGGCCGCCAGTTACGCCAGCGGGTCCCAAGTGGCCGCCGATGGCAGCATCGAGGCTCGCAGTCTCCCGCTGGTGAGGGATCCCGCCAGCCGGCGGAATCGACCGGAAGTGCCCGAGTGGCCCCTCGGCCAGATGGTGTTTACCCCGCCCTTGGTCGGGTTGATCGATACGCTCGATGGCGACACCCGCCGGGTGCCCCTTTATGCCTCGGCCGAGGAGCGGCCCTACTACCAGATCTCGCTGGAGTTGGCCCGGCTCTACTTCGGGGTGGAGCCGGATGGCCTCCGGGTGGCTCCGGATAAAATCGAGCTGGTCCGGCCGGACGGGACGCTCGCGCAGACCATCCCGTTGATCCAAGGCCAGATGCTCGATATCAACTGGTTCTCGCCCTGGCTCGACACCGGTAATCCCCGCTTTCCCATCGTCGGAATCTACGGCGTGGCCCTGGCGCTAAAGTCGCAGGATCCCGAGGAGCAAAAGATCGGCGCGGAGGCCTTGGCCGGGCTAGCGGAGACGCTTCGGGATGCGATCGTCCTGATCGGCCCGGTGGATCCGCTAATGCAGGATCTGGCGCCCACGCCCTTCGATCGCATACCCGTGCCCAAGGTCGGCGTGCATGGCAATCTGGTGAAGACGATCGTCTCCGGCCGTTTCCTGAAGAGTCCGCCGCCTTGGGTCCTGCCTCTGCTAATCCTGGGTCTCAACGGATTGGTGGTGGGGCTGGCCTTGTCGGCCGAAGGGCGGCGCGGAGCCTGGCTCCGGTTGCTGGCGGGCGGATTATTTGCGGGCTACGTGGCGACTGCCTTCGCGGTCTTCAGCTGGTTTGACTGGGTGCTACCCCTGGTGGCTCCGCTGGGCGCGGCCACCTCCACCATTTTTGTCGTCGGCGCGGCCCAGCTGGTGTTGGCGCAGAAACAGAAGAGTCGCATCAAGGGGCTTTTCGGCGCTTATCTCGCGCCTTCCCTCGTTAGCCAAATGGTCGATTCCGGGCAGGAGCCAAAGCTCGGTGGGGTGGAGGAGGAGATCACCGCCTACTTTAGCGACATCCAATCGTTCTCCGCCTTCGCCGAGGTGCTTTCGCCGAATCAGCTGGTCGAGTTGATGAATGAATACCTCACCGCCTGCACCGATATCGTGCAGGGGGAAGGAGGCACCTTGGATAAATACATCGGTGACGCCGTGGTGGCGATGTATGGCGCCCCGCTTGCCCTGCCGGGGCATGCCCACCGCGCGTGCGTATCGGCCCTGCGGGTGGACAAACGTTGCGCGGAGCTAAGGGAGAAGTGGCGTGCCGAGATCCCGCAGAAAAACTGGCCCGATCTCGTCACCCGCATGCGCACCCGCGTCGGTCTCAACTCCGGCCGCGCGGTGGTGGGTAATATGGGCAGCGTCTCGCGCTTCAGCTACACCATGATGGGCGACACCGTGAACCTCGCCGCGCGCATGGAGTCCGGCGCGAAGAGCTGGGGCGTTTACACCATGTGCGCCGATCCCACCCGGGTCGCCTGCCAAGCGGTGGATGGCGGCGAAGTGATTTTCCGTTCGCTCGGTCGCATCGTAGTCAAGGGGCGGAAGACCGCCGTGCCCATCCATGAACTGGTCTGCCTCAAGGGGGACGTGACCGACCGCACGCGGGAGGCGATCGCCACTTTCGAAGCCGGCTTGGAGCGTTATTATCAACAGGACTGGGAGGGTGCCCTGGCGAAGTTCGAGGCCAGCGCGGCGCTCGAGCCCCGCCAGCCGGACCCGGCCGCCGGCTTGGAGAGCAATCCCTCCCGAGTTTACCAGCGCATCGTCGCGGAGCTTCGCGCCGCTCCGCCCGGACCGGGCTGGGACGGCGCTTATGTGATGCGCGAGAAGTGATTTCCCGTCGTCAGGCGCGGGTCGAATAGAGCGCGACCAGCGCGGCGCCGATGGACTGTGAAAGCTCGCCGAGGGTGGCGGGCACGATGCGCAACCGCTCTCGCTGGGCGGGGAAGAAATAGGGCTCGGCCGCCCGGCGGATGCCGTCGAGGTAGCGCTGGCGAAACTCCGGGGTGGTGCTCTCGGGATCGATCAGGCCGCCGCCGATCACCACGATGCCCGGGTCGAGGGCCATGGCGAGGTTGGCCACGTGGAGCCCGAGGGCACGCGCCTGGGTATCGAAAATCTCCAGCGCCAGCGCGTCGCCCTTCTGGGCCCGGCCGCGGAGGGAGAGGGCCTTGTGTTTGGGGGTATCGGCGGAGGCGCCGAGTTCGTGGCCGGCATGGCGGGGCAGGAAAAAATCGAGGTATTGGGGCAGGCCGGAGATGGTGGAGTAGGCCTCAATGCACCCCCAGTCGCGCCCGCAACCGCAGCGAAAGGCCGGCGCTTTTTCCAGGCCGCTGCCGAGCAAGTGCAACGGCACCGGCATGTGGCCGGCCTCCATGCCGGCGAACTGGTCGCCGGTCAGGGGCAGGCCGCGTGCGTCGATGTAGGCCGCTCCCAGCCCGGAACCGGGGGCCAGTAGCAGCACGGTGGCCTTGGTGTCGCCGCGCACCCGCGAGGCTTCACCCACGCCGCCGAAGTCGCCGTCGTTGCCCGAGCGGAGCGGGATGGGACGGCCGGCCGCCGTGGCCAGGGCAGCGGCATAGTCGGCATGAAAATCCCAGCCGACGAAACTCTCCGGCAGGTTGGCCGACTTGGCCAGCACGCCGTAGCGCTGATAAGGGCCGGGCAACGCGAGGCCGGCGGCGGCGACGCGATCCCACGACAGACCGTTGTCCTTGAGAAAACCCTCGGCGCCCTCGATCCAGCCCGCGACCACGGCGGCGGTGCCGAGCTGGGAATTGGTCGAACTCTGGCGGAGTTGACGCGAAATCGGCTCGCCGTCGGCGAAGACGCCGCCGGTTTTGGAGGTGGTGGCGCCGGAGTCGGTGCCGAGGTAAACGTCGCGGAGGGTGGCGGTGGACATGTGAAGAAGGGGGGAGGAAGGGGGAAAGCGGCGCGGAGGCTTAGGCGGCGCCGTGGCACTTTTTGAATTTCTTGCCCGAACCGCACGGGCAGGGGTCGTTGCGACCGACCTTGGGCGATTCGCGGCGGATGGGTTGGGCGACCGGCACAACCACGCCGGCGTAGACCCACCGGCCCTCCTCGCGGATGAAGCGGGCCTTCTCGACGTGTTTGCGTTCCTCGCCGTTCACGCTGAAGCGGGCCACGAAATCCACCGTGCCCTCCTGGTCTTCCGGGCCGCCGGCCTCGGTCGCGGTGATATCCAGGCCGAGCCATTGCGCGGACTCAGCCCAGTCGCGGGCATCCTTCAGGCTGAAATCCGCCCGCTGCTCGGCGGACAGGGAGTTTTCCAAGTGGCGGTAATCGCGCTTCGCGTAGGCGGTGTAGCGCGAGCGCATCAGCGCGGCGGCGGTGGGCGCGGGGGCACCGGCGAGGATGGGGCCGCAGCAATCGGCGTGGGCGAGCCCGGAGCCGCAGGGGCAGGTTTCGGATGTGGGGGCGGAGGCGGAAGTCGACATGAAGAGCTCATGCCGGCGGGCCGGACGGGCGGCGGCAAGAGCGGAAACGCGGGCGGCGGGTGCGGTTTCGAGTTGAAAGCGCGCCCGGCTTGCGCGGCACTCCCCTCTTCTCGGTTCAGGAAACAAACCACTTCAACCCATCCCCACCATGGCCGGCGTCGGAAAACTGCTCAAACAAGCCCAGAAAATGCAGCGCTCGATCGAGACGCTCCAAGCCCAGCTGGCGGCCCGCGAATTTGATTTCTCGCGCGGCGGCGGCGCGGTCCAGGTGAAGGTCAATGGCGCCGGCCAGTTCGTCGCCCTGAAGATCGACGCCGAGTTTCTGAAGGAGGACGCCGCGACGGTGTCGTCCGAGATTCTCGCGCTGGTCCAGGAGGCGGCGGCCGCATCGAAGAAGTTCAACGAAGAGGAGATGCAGAAGGTCACCTCCGCCTTCCAGATGCCCGGCATGTTCTGAGGCCGGCCGCGCGCGCCGCGCCCGACCCGTCCGTCCCGTGACGCCCGCCTTCGAGCAGCTTCAGCAGGCCCTCAAACGTCTGCCCGGCGTCGGCTATCGCTCGGCGGAGCGCATGGCTCTCCATCTTTTGGTGGAAAAACCCGAGCGCCTGCGCGACCTCGTCGGTGCGCTGGAGGCGGCGTCCCGGGCGGTGCGGCGTTGCGCACGCTGCGGCAACCTTGCTGAGGGCGAGGCCTGTGCGGTCTGCGCCGATCCCCGCCGAGATGGTGCGGTGGTCTGCGTGGTCGAGCACGTCCCGGATCTCGTCGCGATCGAGCGTTCCGGCGCCTACCGAGGCAGTTATCACGTCCTCCACGGCCGGCTTTCCCCGATTAATTCCATCGGTCCGGGCGAATTAAACTGGTCCGCGCTGCTGGGTCGTCTCGAGGCCGGCGAGATACGGGAACTCATCCTCGCGCTGGGCAATGACGTCGAGGGGGAGGCGACCTGTCACTTTATCCAGCAACACCTGCCGCCGGGCGGTGCGGTCAAGGTGTCGCGCATCGGCTTCGGGCTGCCGAGCGGCGGCGGCGTGCTCTACGCCGATGCGGTAACGCTGCGCAGTGCCCTGGAGGGGCGGCGGGAATACGCGTGAGCGCCGCGCCGGAGCTTCATGCGCGGCGACGGGCGGCCGGCCGCTTCGGGGCCATTCGGGGTAAGTTGGGGGCGTGGACCGAGGCCGAGCGGGCGGCCGGTGCGGCCGGCCTGGCGGCGGGATTGGCCCTGCTCGTATGGGCGCTGCGTCTTTGGCCGGAGTGGAGTCGCAATCCCGATCTTTCCCATGGGTTTTTGGCGGTCCCGGCGGTGGTGCTGCTCTGGCTCCGGGCCAGGGAGGACGCGCCGGCGGATCGCGGGCTCGGGGCAGCGGCCCAGTCCGTGCTGACGCTGGCCGCGGCGCTCGTCCTCGGCGGGGCCGCGTTGTTTGTCGCGATTTATTCAACGGCCTTTGGCTGGACCGCGGCCCCGACGCTTTTTCTCACCAGCATGGCCGTGGCGGCTGCTTTGACGCTGGCCGTCGTTTTAGCGGCGGGACGGGCGGTGCGGTGGATCGCGCCGGGCTGGCCGGTCCTCGTGCTTCCCGCGGTGGTGCTGCTCAGCGCGCCGCTGCCGCCCGGCACCTATGCGCGACTCACCTTGGGCCTGCAAAACGGGATTACCATCGGGGTGGTGGAGACGCTGCGCCTCTTTGGCATCGCCGCCATGCGTTCGGGCAATGTGATCAATCTCGGCACGATCTCGGTGGGGGTGGAGGAGGCGTGCAGCGGGGTGCGCAGCCTCGTCTCCTGTCTGCTCGCGGGATTGGTGTTGTCCGCGTTGCTGCTGCGTTCGCCTTGGCGCCGCGTCTGGCTGGTCGGTCTCGCCGCGCCGTTGGCCTTGGCCGCGAACTTTGCGCGTTCCCTCGTCCTCACCCTGCTGGCGCGCGGCGGGGTGGACCTCGGCGGTTTCTGGCACGATGCGCTCGGTTATGCGGTGCTGGTGATCACGACCGGACTGCTGGCCGCGCTGGCCTTTTTTCTGGAGGAGCCGCCTTTGCGGCCGGCGCCTTGCGCGCGCGCGCCGGCGGGCAATGCTTGGAAACCCGCGAGCGTCCTCGCCTTGGCGGCGCTGGCCTTGGCCTTCGTCTGGGTCGGGCAACTGCTGGCGCGCACCCAATTCGGGGCGCCAGGGGGCTCGCCGCCGCCTGAGCTGGAGCGGTTGGTGCCGGCCAAAGCCGACGGGTGGACGGTCACTACGCGCACGGACTTGGGGCGCTTCGCCGGCATCCTGCGCACCGGCCACCTGCTGGAGCGTTCCTACTCCAAGCCGGGGGCGGACGGCCGGCGCGTGCAGTTGACCGTCTATACCGCCTGGTGGCCGGCCGGGGCTTCATCGGTCAGCGAAGTGGCCACGCATACACCCGAGGCCTGCTGGCCGGGCGCCGGCTGGACGCTTCTGCCCGAGGGCACGGCGCGGCGCGCGCTGGCGTTGGCGGATGGCCGGGTGGCGGGCGAGGCCGAGCAGCGTGCCTTTATCGGCAATGGTTACCCGCAGCACGTGTGGTTCTGGCACTTGGTGGAGGGTGCTCCACTGGGGCCTTTCGAACCGAAATCGTGGCGGCAGCAACTGCGTTTGTTTTTCGAGCGCGGAGTGCGGCGGGACGAGCCGCAGATGTTTATCCGGCTATCGAGTAACCGGGAGTGGTCCGAGATTGCGGGGGAGGCGCTGGTGGCGGAGACCTTAAACGGGTTGTCGAGGATCGGTCTGCCCGTGGGCCCGCCGGAAAAGGCGTCGCCGTGACTTCAGGGCCAAAAGGGGATTGCGCGCCGGGCGTGGCCGCGTTGCAGTGTGGGTCACGTCGGTTTGCGGGTGTAGTATAACGGCTATTATGCGTGCTTCCCAAGCATGAGACGAGGGTTCGACTCCCTCCACCCGCACCAACTTGATCCGGCTCACGCCGAGCCTAGTTGGATGATTCGCTCAAAATCGGCTTTTGCCAGAGGCATAACGGACAGGCGGCTCTGCCGCAGCAAGGGCAGTTCCGCGAGGCGGGGATCGGCTTTGATCGCGGCCAGTTCCACCGGACGGGGGAGCGAGGCGCCGAGCTTGAGCTCGACCGCCGACCACGCGCCCTCGGCCGCGGAGGGATCGGGGAAATGTTCTTTGGCCACGGTCGCGGTGCCCAGCACGGCCTTGGTCGTCACGCTGGCGTAGAAGAGGACTTGGTCGCCTTTTTTCATCGCGCGGAGGTGGTTGCGGGCCTGGTAGTTTCGCACTCCGTCCCAGACAGTGCGTTTATCGCGGAGGAAAGTTTCCCACGCGTAGGCTTCGGGTTCGGTTTTCACCAGCCAATATCCGGTTGTCATACTACCTTCAGGTGAATGCCTTCAAGGGCGTGGACGCAACACCACCTGAAAAAACAGATCCTGCCTTGGCCGCTCGTGCTGAACGCGCCCGCGCCGTGTTATGGATCGTCACCGCGGTGATGGCTCTGTTGCCGGTCTTGCTGTTCGTTTTTTTTCATACCTGATCAGTCGCGACCATGAACAAGACTTTGCTCCCCATCCGCCTGTTTTTCGTCCTGATCTGTGCGGCGGCGGGATTTCTGGTCTGTCTGAGCATTCGGGAGTGGGACGGCCACAGGTTGGTCGCCACCGCCATCGGTCTGCTGCTCGGTCTGCTCTTTGTGCTGGTTGATATCCTGCTCAAGGGGTTCTCCCTGCGCGGGCTTTCCGCGATCACTTTTGGCTTGGGCGCAGGTCTGCTGATTTCCCATTTCTTGAGTGTCTCGCCCCTACTGGAAAAGGGAGATCCCCAGATGCGGTTTCTCGCCCAAATGGGGCTTTTTTTGGGCGTCACTTATCTCTGCACGGTCATCGCCCTACGAGGGAAGGATGAGTTTAATCTTGTTATCCCTTACGTGCGTTTCGTGCCGCACGAGGTCGATGTGCCCCTCGTCTTGGTGGACACCAGTGCGTTGATTGACGGCCGGCTGGCGCGGATCTGCGCGTGTGGTTTTGTGCCCGGCGCCTTGATCATCCCGCAATTCGTTTTGCAAGAGCTACAGGCCATCGCGGACTCGCCCGATTCCATGCGGCGTGCGCGGGGCCGGCGCGGTCTGGATTCCCTGGGTGAACTGCGCGCGATCAAGTGGCTCGATCTCCGTATTCACGAAAGCGAGGCCCGCCGCAGCGAGGTCGATGCCAAGCTGGTGTTTCTCGCTTCCTCGATGAAGGCCAAGCTCCTCACCATGGATCAAAACCTCGCCAAAATGGCTGGTTTTCACGGTGTGATCTGCCTCAACCCCGGTGATCTCGCCCGTGCCTTGCAGCCGACTTTTCTGGTGGGAGAAATCATTGATGTAGAACTGTTAAAGCCTGGAAAAGAAGAGGGCCAGGCGGTCGGTTATATGCCGGATGGTTCGATGGTCGTGGTCAATGATGCGCGTGAAGCCATCGGCAAGATCGCCGCGGCGGAGATTATCAGCGTCATGCCTTCCGGCAGTGGACGCATTATCTTCGCCCGCAACCTGCTGCGCACTGCCGATTAACAAACCGCACCGCCGGTTAACCCTCCGGGGTCGCCACCGCCAGAAAGGACGCCAGAGCTGGTTCGAGGTTTGTCTCCGGCGCCCGCCACCCAATGACCAGGCGGCTTTCCGGGGCTGGCCCTTCCAGCGGCCGGAAGGTCACGCCCTCCGGCAGTGGACGGGCCTCGCTCGGGCACATGAATGTCGCCCCCAGTCCGGCGCGCACCAGGCCGACCGCATTGGCCCTGGGCCAGACCTCCTCGGCGATGCGCGGCGTCACGCCGGCGCGGGAGAAGGCCGCCAGCACCCGATCGTAAAAGCCGGGGTTGTGTGTGCGCGGGAAGAGCACCCAAGGCACCGCCGCCAGATCGCGCAACCGGAGCGACGAGCTCGCGGCCAGGGCATGGTCGGCTGGCAGCAGCACCCCGTTTTTCTCCCGCAGGAGCTCTCGCGTCTTCAGGCCCGGAGTGGTGGCATCGGGATGGAAAAAACCGCACGCGATATCCCCGGCCGCCAGCGCCGCGAGTTGCGCGGAAGTAGGCGACTCATTCAGCTCCAGTCGTATCCGTGGATAGGCCCGGTGAAACTCGCGCAGGATGCCGGGCAGCACCGTCGCCATCGCCAATCCGGTGAACCCCACCCGCACCCGCCCGGTCTCTCCCTCCGCCAGCGCCCGCAATTCGCCCGGCACCGCCGCCAAACCCCGCAGAATCGGCTCGACCCGCTCCGCCAGCGCGCGACCCGCTGCCGTGAGCTCCACCCTGCGCCGAGATCGTAAGAAAAGCACCGCGCCCAGCGCCAATTCGAGTTGCGCAATTTGCCTGCTTAAAGCCGGTTGCGCCACGGCCAGTGCCTCCGCCGCCTTCCGAAAGTGCAGGGTGCGCGCGACTTCGCGAAAATACACCAGGTGGCGTAGTTCGTAGGAAAATTGATACTCCCGAGGCATCACCGAAGGGGAAACAAGTATTTCCTCGCAATGCAATCTCCTGCTAGGATGGTCGCGTTCAAAGCCAGTTTCTCCTGCCCGCGTCTTCCTTTCTCTTTTTAAACGAACCTCCGCCCACCATGTCCGCCCAACCCAAATCGCTCTTCGAAAAAGTCTGGGACGCCCATGCCGTCCGCACCCTTGCCAACGGCCAGACCCAACTCCTCATCGGCACCCACCTGATTCACGAGGTCACTTCGCCCCAGGCCTTCGGCATGCTGCGCGATCTCGGCCTAAAGGTCGCTTTCCCGCACCGCACCTTCGCGACCGTGGACCACATCGTGCCCACCAACGAGTTGGTCGAGCCGTATAAGGACAACCTCGCCCAGGCCATGATGGACGAGCTGCGCAAGAACTGCGCCCAGTTTGGCGTTACCTTTTTTGACCGCGCCTCCGGCAAACAGGGTATCGTCCACATCGTCGGCCCGGAGCAGGGTATCACCCAGCCCGGCACCACCATCGCGTGCGGCGATTCCCATACGTCCACCCACGGCGCCTTTGGGGCGATCGCCTTTGGCATCGGCACCAGCCAGGTGCGCGACGTGCTCGCCACCCAGACCATGGCGCTCGGCGCGCTCAAGGTCCGCCGTATCGAGGTAAACGGTAAGCTCCGCCCCGGCGTTTACGCCAAGGACGTCATTCTCCATATCATCCGCCTCACCGGCGTGAATGGCGGCACTGGCTTCGCCTACGAGTATGCCGGCTCCACCTTTGACGGCTTCTCGATGGAAGAGCGCATGACGGTGTGCAACATGTCTATCGAAGGCGGTGCGCGCGTCGGCTACGTGAATCCCGACGAGACCACCTTCGCCTACCTCAAGGGCCGTCCCTACTCGCCGACTGGCGCCGCTTGGGATGCTGCCGTCGCCCGCTGGCGTTCCTTCGCCTCCGATGCCGGGTGCCGCTATGATGACGTCATGGTCATCGACGCCGCCGACATCGCCCCGTCCGTCACTTGGGGTATCAACCCCGGCCAAGGCATCTCGATCAACGAAAACATCCCCAGTCCCGAGACCGCCCTTTCCGACGACGATCGCGCCGGTATCATCGAGGCCCTCGCCTACATGAAGCTGCCCGCCGGCCAGCCCATCAAAGGCACTAAAATCAACGTCGCCTTCCTCGGCTCCTGCACCAACGGCCGTCTCTCTGACTTCCAGGAAGTGGCCAAATACATCCAGGGTCGCAAAGTCGCCCCGGGCGTGCGCGCCATCGCTGTGCCCGGCTCGCAGATCGTCGCGCTCCAGTGCGAAAAACTCGGCCTCGACAAGATCCTCGCCGAGGCCGGCTTCGAGTGGCGCGCTGCCGGTTGCTCGATGTGCCTCGCAATGAACCCCGACAAGCTCATCGGCGACGAACTCTGCGCCTCCTCCTCCAACCGCAATTTCAAGGGCCGCCAAGGCTCCATCACCGGTCGCACCGTGTTGATGAGCCCGGTCATGGTGGCCGCCGCCGCCGTCACCGGCGTGGTCGCCGACGCCCGCGAAGTCTTCGCGGTCAACTGATCAAACGAATATCAATTCAAGTTGCCCACGAAACACACGAAAGAGCACGAAACCCGAACCTCTGATTTCGTGTCATTTCGTGTGTTTCGTGGGCCAATAAATCCGACTTCTTAACAAACATGGCTCTCGCAAAAATCACCTCCGTCTCCGGACGCGGCGTTTACGTCCCCGGCAACGATATCGATACCGACCGCATCATCCCCGCGCGCTTCATGAAGTGCGTGGTTTTCGACGGTCTCGGCGAATTCTTGTTCTACGACGTCCGCCACACCCCCGAGGGCGTGCCGACCGGCCATCCGATCGACAAACCCGAGCACAAGGGCGCCACCGTCCTTCTCTCCGGTGCCAATTTTGGCTGCGGTTCCTCCCGTGAACACGCCCCCCAGGCCATTCACAAGGCCGGCTTCCGGGCCGTGATCGCCGAGAATTTTGCCGAAATCTTTTTTGGTAACAGCACCACCCTAGGCATCCCGTGCGTGAATGCCACCCGCGAGGACATCGCGAAGGTCGCCGCCGCCATCGAGGCAAATCCCGCCTTGGAAATCACCGTCGATGTCGCCGCGCGCGAAGTCCGTTTCGGTGGCGACAAGATCGCCATCACCCAGCGTGAGTCCGCCCGCGATGCGCTGGTGAACGGACGCTGGGACGCCATCGGCGACTTGATCGACGGTCTTCCCGCCGTGCAGGCCACCGCCGCGCGTCTGCCCTACATGGCCGTGGCCTGAAGTCGGCCGGGGCCGGTCTTCAGCGGGCGATGAGTTTGATGAACTCGTCGTTGTTCCGCGTCTTGCCGACGCGCGCGATCATCGTTTCGCAAGCCTCCTCGATCTTGGCTTGCACGAGCGCGCGTCGGAAAAAATGGATGGTCTCGAGGTGCTTTTCCTCGATGAGCAACTCCTCCTTGCGGGTGCCGGAGGCCTGGATGTTGATCGCGGGCCAGAGGCGTAGTTCGGCGCATTTGCGGTCGAGGATGAGGTCGCTGTTGCCGGTGCCCTTGAACTCTTGGAAAATCACGTCGTCCATGCGCGAGCCGGTCTCGACCAGGATGGAGGCGATGATGGTGAGCGAACCGGCCTCCTCGGTGCGGCGGGCGGAAGCGAAGAGCTGGCGGGGTTTTTCGAGGGCGCGGACGTCGAGACCGCCGGAACCGGTGCGACCGGAGTTTTTGGCGGTGTTGTGCGCGCGTGACAGGCGGGTCAGCGAGTCGATGAACAGCACGACGTCGCGCCCGACTTCCACGAGCCGGCGGGCGCGCTCGATGGCAAGGTCGGCCACGCGGATGTGGTTTTCCACCGGATCGTCATTGGACGAGGCCCAGACCTCGGCGCCCACGCTACGGCGGAAGTCGGTGACCTCCTCGGGGCGCTCGTCGACCAGCAGGATCATGACGTGACACTCCGGGTGGTTCTCGATCACCCCGAGGGCCATATCGCGGAGGATGGTGGTCTTGCCGGTGCGCGGCGGAGCGACGATAAGGCCGCGGGTGCCCTTGCCGACCGGGCAGAAGAGGTCGATCGCACGGGTGGTCATACGGGCGTCCTTCGTCTCCAGCTTTAACTGCTGCTCGGGCGAGATCGTGGTGAGTTGGGTGAAATCCAGTTTGCGGATACGTTCCTCCAGATCGATGCCATCGACGGACTCGATGAATTTCATCTTCGGGTTCGGGAAGCGGCCTTCGGCGGGCCAGGCGATGCCCTTGATGATGCTGCCCTGTTTCAGGCGGAAGCGGCGGATCATTTCCTTGGGCACAAAGGTGTCGGACGGGCGACGGCGGCCGTTTTTCGTCGGGTCGAGCAGGGCGCCGTTGCCGCCGCCACGCTGCAGATCGATGTCGAGGATGCCTTCGACCTTCACCAGGTTTTCCTGGTAGGGCGCCGGCGGTGCGATCACAGGGGCCGGAGCCGGGGCCGGGGCCGGAGTTGCCGCGGTCGGAGCGGGGACTGGGTCCGGGGTCGCCGCGACGGCCACCGGGGCGGGCTCAGGGCTGGGGGTGGGGGCAGCCACGACCGGGGGGGGAGTGGGGGGCGTAATCGGGGCCGGCTCGGGACGATGCTCGGCGGGGGCGGCAATCACCCGGCGGCGGGCGGGGACAGCGGGGGTGATCGGAGCGGCTGCGACGGGGGCAGCCTCGACCTCGGCCACCGGGGCGGGTGCGGGTTCCGCGTTGAGGGCGAGTTCGGGTGCGTTGGAGGCGGCGTCCTTGGCGGAAGCCTTCTTTTTCGCGGGAGCGCGGCGGGTGGCGGGTTTCTTGGCGGGCATTTCGGAGAGTCGTAGGTTGGAGCCGGGGTGGTCGCGGAGAATGTTTTCTGCGGGGCTTGACGCTGCCTAAAGCGGTCTGGATAAGGGCGACGCGTTTGTGGACATGCCGATGGACGGCACACTTGCGAATACCCTAACCTCAACCAGCACCTCAACGTGTCGGATAAAAACATCACTTCCGTGCCCCGTGAAAAACGGGTGTTCAAACCAACTGCTGAGTTTCAGCGCCAAGCCAACCTTGGCAATATGGCTGCTTACAAGAAGCTCCATGCCGAGTCTGTCAATGCTCCAGAAATTTTCTGGAAGCGAATGGCGGTGGAGCATCTGGTCTGGCGGAAGCCCTTCCGCAAGGTCCTTGACTGGAAACCGCCGCACGCGAAGTGGTTCGTGGGCGGAGCTTTGAACGTCTGCGAGAACTGTCTCGACCGCCACCTAGGCACGGCCCGCGAGAACAAGGCCGCGATCATCTTTGAGGGCGAACCGGGCGATGTCCGGACCATCACCTACAAGCAGTTGCACCTGCACGTATGCCGGCTGGCGCATGTGTTTGAGAACCTCGGGGTGGGCAAGGGCGACCGCGTGGCGATCTACCTGCCGATGATTCCGGAGGCCATGATCGCGATGCTCGCCTGCGCCCGGGTGGGCGCGATCCACACCGTGATTTTCGGAGGGTTTTCGCCCGAGGCGGTCAAGGACCGGATCAACGACTGCCAGGCCAAGCTCGTCATCACCGCGGACGGCGGATGGCGGCGCGGCAAGATCATCGAGTTAAAGTCGGCCGTGGACAAGGCCCTGCCCGGCTGCCCTTCCATCCAAGCTTGTCTGGTGGTCAAACGCACCGGCCAGGACATCAAGATGACCGAGGGGCGTGACATCTGGTGGCACGACGCCTGGAAGGGTGGACCCAACCAGCACAAGGCCAAAGCCTTCGACGCCGAGCATCCGCTTTTCATTCTCTACACCTCGGGCTCCACCGGGAAACCCAAGGGCGTGCTGCACACCTCCGCCGGCTACCTGCTGGGCGCGAAGGTGTCGTCCCATTACATTTTCGACCTCAAGGAGACCGACCGTTACTTCTGTTCGGCCGACATCGGCTGGATCACCGGCCACAGCTACGTCGTTTATGGCCTGCTCTCGAACGGCTCGACCGTGTTCCTCTACGAAGGCGCGCCCAACCAGCCCGAGCCGGACCGGTTCTGGGAAATGATTGACCGCCACGCGTTGACCATCCTCTACACCGCGCCGACCGCCATCCGCGCCTTCATGCGCTGGGGCGATAACTACGTGCTCAAGCACCGCCTTGATTCGCTGCGTCTGCTTGGCAGCGTGGGCGAGCCGATCAGCGCCGAGGCCTGGCGTTGGTATCACAAACTCATCGGCAAAGGCCGCTGCCCCATCGTGGATACCTGGTGGCAGACGGAGACCGGCTCCATCATGATCACGCCGCTGCCCGGCGCGACCCCGCTCAAGCCCGGCTCGGCCACGCTGCCCTTTTTCGGAGTTAACGCCAAGGTGGTCGATGAGTCCGGCAAGGAAGTGCCGCGTGGCACCGGCGGCAAACTCGTCATCACCAAGCCCTGGCCCTCGATGCTGCGCACCCTCTGGGGCGACGATGCGCGGTTCAAGCAGGCCTATTTCTCCGAGTTCCCCAAGCACCCGGAGTGGTATTTCACCGGCGACGGCGCGCAGCAGGACAAGGACGGCTACTTCTGGATCGTCGGCCGCATCGACGACGTGCTCAACATCTCCGGCCACCGCATCGGCACCGCTGAGGTGGAGAGCGCGCTGGGTTCGCATCCGGCGGTCGCCGAGGCGGCGGCGGTGGGCAAGCCCGACGAGCTCAAGGGCCAGGCGCTCGTGGTGTTCGTGTCGTTGAAAAACGGCGTGGTTGCCTCCGAGGAGCTCAAGGAACAGCTGCGCGCCTACGTGGGCAAGGAGATCGGCTCCTTCGCCAAGCCCGACCAGATCCGCATCGCGGCGGCTTTGCCGAAGACCCGTTCCGGTAAAATCATGCGCCGTATCCTCAAGCAGATCGCCGTCGGCGGCGAGGTGAAGGGCGACACCAGCACGCTGGAGGATTTTTCGGTCATCGCGGCGCTCCAGGCCGAGGATTGAGCGGCAGGTCTGCGGCGGCGCTCCCGGAGGGACGCCGCCCGGCCTAGTCCAGAGAGGCCAGCAGCGCGCTTAGTTCGGCGGCCGGGTCCCGGTGATCCTGGGCCATGGCCAGCGCCAGCGCCTCCTCCAGCACTGGGCGGGCGGCGGTGCGGTCCCCGGGGGCACTGGTGCGCAGCAGGGCTTTGCCGAGGAGGATGCGAGGCATCATCCAGTCGGCGCGGGTGGCGGCGCAAAGCCGGTAATGCTCGACGGCGGCAGCGGAATCCCCGGCCGCGTCGAGGGCTTGCGCGAGGCTGAAGCGGAAAAGGGGATTGTCCGGCTGGCTCGCGACCAAGGCACTGAAGCGGGTGACGCGGTCGTTCATCAAAATCGGGGCGGATTAAATCGCGTCGATGCGCACCAAGACGCCGGTGGCATTATCCACACCGCCCGCGGCTAGCGAGTCGGCGATGAGGGCGGCGAGCACGGCGGCAGGCGCGAGGCCGGCACCGAGGCGGCGGGCGATGTCGGCGTCCTCCATCTGGCGAGAAATCCCGTCCGAACAGAGCAAGAGCTGGTCACCGGACTGCAACGCGTGGTGGCTCACTTTGGTCTCGAGGGGCATAGGCTGGCCGATACAGCGGGTCAGGGCATTGCGATACCGGGCTTCGAGCACCACATCTTCCCCCCTGGCGCGGCGATGGAGGACCTCGTTTTCCACCGTATCGTCCTCGGTGAGTTGCTGGAGGCGGCCTGCGCGGAACAAGTAGCAGCGCGAGTCGCCGACGTTGGCGAGGTGGAGGCTTTTGTCCTTCTCCGTGATGGCGAAGACGCAAAGCGTGGTGCCGAGACCGGTCTCGGGCGCCAAGCGGTCGGCGAGTTGCCGCACGGTGTCGTTCACCTCGTCGAGGGCGTGGACGAGGTTGAGGGCTTTGCGGGTGCCCCGGGCGGTCCGGGCTTCGTGCAGCAGAGCGTCAATCGCGGTGGCCGCGGCCTCGGCCCCGCCCGGCAGGCCGCCGATGCCGTCGGCCACCGCGTAAAGGCGCAGCTCATCGTCGCGGAGCAACCGGTCCTCGTTTTCTGAACGAAGAAGGCCAATATCAGTCTGGGCGGCGGAGGAGAGCTGCATGGAGGTCGGTTACCTTGTCCGGAACGCGGCTGGCTTCAAATAAAAGGTTGGAAGACTTCGGCGCGGTTGCCGCGATTGAAACGGACGTGGCGGGGCTGGGGCAGGCAGGCTAGGAATTGGCGGCCGTAGGTTTTTTGCACGATGCGGGAGTCGAGAATCGTGATCACCCCGCGGTCGCGCTGGCTGCGGATCAGCCGGCCGATGCCTTGGCGGAACGTCATAAGTGCATCGGGCAGGGTGAGCTCGGCGAAGGGGTTGCCGCCGCGCGCCTCGATGTGTTCGGTGCGCGCCTCCAGCACCGGGTGGGTGGGGACTTGGAAGGGCAGGCGGGTGAGGATGACTTGGGAAAGGGCGTCGCCGGGCACGTCGATACCGGTCCAGAAGGATTCGGTGCCGAAGAGCACGCCGTTGCCGGCCTCGCGGAGCAGCCGGGCGAGCTCGGTGCGGTTTGAGCCCGGACCCTGCATAAAAAAGGGCCGGTGGGCGCCCTGGTAGATCGGTTCGACCAGCTCGGCCACGCGCTGCATGTCGGCGTAGCTGGTGAAGAGCACGAGCGAGCCACCGGTGGTGCGGCGGGTGCAGAAGTCGATGTGGTCGGCGAGCACGTCGAGCGCCAGCCGCGCCTCGTCGCGGGTCGGCAGCGGCACATCAGCGGCGAGGTAAACGCGCATATTCTTCGCGTAGTCGAAGGGCGAGTGCTGCACCTCGGCGCGCACGCGGGGTCCGCCGATGCGGGCGAGGAAGGGTTTCAGGTCATCGGCTACCGCGAGGGTGGCGCTGGTAAAAACGACGGCCGTCTGGCGGTCGAGCAGGGTCTCCTTCAACTGCGGGGCGATGTCGATCGGGGCGGAGCGTAGCGCCACCACGGTCTGGCGCCGGCCGGTGCGCTCCAGCCAGTAGACGTTTTTCTCCGGCTCCTCCAAGGCAAGGAAGCGGCGGATGCCGAGCTGGGCTCCGCGCAGCTTGCCGGCCTGCTCAATCAATTCCTCGCGCTCGCGGCCTTCGTCGAATTTGTCCGCCCGGGTGCGGACGGCTTTCTGCAAGGCCAGCAGCGGGCCGTCGAGCCACGACTCGGCGCAGTTTTCCGCGCGGATGCGGACGATGGAGCGCTGGGCGAGGTGGTTCTCTTGCAGGGCGGAAAAAAACTGGTGGGAGGCCTCGAGCGCGTCCTGCACGAGCTGGCGCTCCTCGGGCGATCCCATTTTTTGCAACAGGCCGCGTTTGGTTTTCGGGTTGTAGAGATGGCGGAGCATGCGCTCGACGCCGTAGCTGGACAGGCGCAGGCCGAAGTAGTCGGTCGCGACCTCGGGCACGGTGTGGGCCTCGTCCAGCACCACGAGGTCGTCGGGGAACAGCACGCCCTTGTCGGCCGAGCCGTTGGCGGTGGCGCCCCCGGCCGCGATCAAGGCGAAGAGCAGGGAGTGGTTGACGATGATGACGTGGGCGGAGCGGAGCCGGGCGCGGGCGCGCTGGTAGGGACAGCGCTCGGGGTCGCAGTATTTGCGGGCGCAGGCGGAGGACTCGGCATTGACCAACTCCCACACATCGGGCGAGGGCGCGGGCGTGATCTCGTGGCGCAGGCCGGTCTCGGTCTGCTCGGCCCAGGCGGCCACGCGCTGGAGCTCGGCGTGCTCGGGGGTGGCGAACAGCTCGTGCTTGTCGCGCAGGGCGGTGGCGAGGCGGGTGGTGCAGAGGTAGTTGCCCTTGCCCACCAGCACGGCGGACTTGAAGTCGGCGTAGCTGGCGGTCGCGGGGTCGGCGCGGAAAACGCGGCGGCAGAGCGGCAGGTCCTTTTGGTCGAGTTGCTCCTGAAGCGCGATGGTATGGGTCGAGACGATCAACTGCCGCTTCTGGTCGAAGGCGTGGATGATGCCGGGCAGCAGGTAGGCGAGGGACTTGCCCACGCCGGTGCCGGCCTCGAAAACCAGCGGCGTGTCGCTGGCGACCGCGTCGGCCACGGCGGCGGCCATGCGGGCTTGCTGAGGGCGGTGTTCGAGGGACAGGGCGACGTGAAGGATGCCGCCCTCGCCGAAGAGCTTCGCGGCGAGTTCGGGCGCGCGGACCGGCAGCGGCGCGGGCGGGGCGTCGTCGGAGTCGGGCGGGAGGGCTTCGTTTTCGTCGCGCAGACCGATCATGGCGGGAGGGGCAGCGTGGGCCCGCCAGTCGGAGGCGCAAGCCCGGTGCGCAGAGAGGTCCCGCGCTCGGGCTGGACGCTCCGCCTCCGGCCGCCAATCATGGGCGCATGAATGCCAACTGGACGGAGACGCTGGCGGAGTTTTTGCGCAATGAGCCCGGCGTGGGGGCGGTGCGGCTCGATGCCGGCGCGCGGCGCGTGCAGCTCGCCACTCTCGGCCAGGTCGACGTGGAGGCTCTGCGCGTCCGGCTTGATGCGACTCTGGCGACCATCGCCGCCGAGTTGGCGAAGGACGCCGCGGCGCCGGCCGGGTTTACCCTGACCCGTGAGGGCGGGGTGGTGCAGCTCAGCGGGCCGGGTTGCGAGACCGCGCCCAAGCTCTGGCGGTGGAAGGAATACGCCTGGCCGGCGCCGGGCGCGGACGACGAGGACGAGGCACACGAGGAAGAGGACTGGCGCGAGCTGGCGGTCTTTGCGGCGACCTGCGGCGGGCTGGGGCTGGCGGGCTGGGCGTGCTCGGCCTTTGGCTGGGGGCTGCCTTGGCTCGCGACCGCGTTGTTCGCCGGGGCCTTGATCGCGGGCGGCTGGGATGCGGCCATCGATTCGTGGGCCAACCTGCGCCGGGGGCGGCTCGACATCCATTTTCTCATGCTCGCGGTCGCGGTGGGCGCGGCGGCCATCGGGGCTTGGAGCGAGGCGGTGTTATTGTTGTTTCTCTTCTCGGCTTCGGGCGCGATGGAGGCCTTTGCCAACGAGCGCACGCACTGCGAGGTGGATGCGTTACTCAAAACCGCGCCGAAACAGGCGACCTTGGTCGGCGTCGACGGCCTGGAGCGGGTGGCGGCAGTCGAGGAGATCGGGGTAGGCGACCTCGTGCGGGTGCGGCCAGGCGAGGCGTTTTGCGCGGACGGCGTGGTCGAGGCCGGCGAGAGCGGGGCGGATGAGTCGGCCCTGACCGGCGAGGCGGCCCCGGTGGACAAGGCCAAGGGCGACCCCGTTTACAGCGGCACGATCAACCTCGGGGGAACCCTCGACTGGCGCGTCGTCCGCCTGCCCTCCGAGAGCACCTTGCAGAAAATCATCCGCCTGATCCATGGCGCCCAGAAAATGCGGGCGCCCAGCCAGCGCTTCACGGATAAATTCGGCACCAGCTACACCTACGCGGTGTTGGGGATCAGCACGGCGATGTTCCTCGTGTGGTGGCTGGGCCTCGGTATCGAGCCTTGGCACGGCACGCCAGCGGCTCCGTCGGCCTTTTACCGGGCGATGACCCTGCTGGTGGTGATGAGTCCGTGCGCTCTGGTGTTGTCCATCCCCTCGGCCATCCTCGCGGCCATAGCTTGGGGCGCGCGGCGCGGGGTGCTGTTTCGCGGTGGTGCCGCCCTCGAGAAGCTGGCCGGGGTCAACGTGATCGCGCTCGATAAGACGGGCACACTCACGACTGGCGAGATGGTGGTCGAGGCCTACGAGAGTTTTCCCCCGGGCCGGGAACGTGAGGTCATGGAGCTGGCTTTTGCCCTCGAGGCGCGGTCCGAGCATCCGCTGGCGCGAGCCATCGTGCGCGATGCCCGCGCGCGGGGCTTGGCGGAGCGGGTGCTCGAGGGTTTCGAGTCGCTCACTGGGCAGGGCGTGCGCGGGCGGCTCGACGGCGCACCGGTGATGCTGGGACGGCGGGAACTCCTGGAAAAGGGGCCGCTCAAGGGCTGGGCGGAGAAGTTGCCCAATTCGGCGGCGGAGTTTTCCGAAGTCTGGGTGGTGGGGCCGGGCTACCTCGGGCGGGTGCTGCTGAAGGACGCGATCCGCCGCGAGTCCGCCCCGGTGCTGGAGAGACTACGCCGCGCCGGCCTGCGCACCGTCATGCTGACCGGCGACCGCCGTGCGACCGCCGAGGCGGTGGGCGCGGAGCTGGGGCTGGACGAAGTGCGCGCAGGGCTTTCTCCCGCGCAAAAGGTCGAGAGCGTGACCGCGCTAAAGGATGGCGGCCGGCGCCGGGTGGCCATGGTGGGCGACGGCGTGAACGACGCCCCCAGCCTAGCTGCGGCGGACGTAGCCATCGCCATGGGCGCGCGGGGTAGCGACGCCGCGCTGGAGCAGGCGGAGATCGTGCTGATGAATGACCGCATCGAGGGCGTGTTTACCGCGCTCGACCTGAGTCGCCGCGCCCGGGCGGTGATTCGGCAAAACCTGATTATCGCGCTCGGCGTGGTGGCGTGCATGGCGCTGGCGACGATCTTCGGCCGGGTGCCGCTCGCCCTCGGCGTCATGGCCCATGAAGGCAGCACCGTGCTGGTCTGCCTAAACTCGCTCCGCCTACTTTTCGCCAAGGGGGCCTGATGCGGGCGAGCAGATACGGCATATGCCCCAGAGTGTAACCTACTTTCTCGGTTCTATACTATTTTGGCTTCGACACTAGGTGGAACATTGTCGTGTGAAGTCTAGCCTATGGGGTCGGGCCGAGAATCGTTGATTTTAGGCGGCATGTGATAGTTCTGTTGCCTGGCGGATTTCAACCAACATTCCCGGGCAACTTGTTCCGTATATCCCTGTATCATAACAATCAACGGTTGCACGCCCACGAACACTCTTTAGGTCAACTTTTCAGCATTTCTCGGCCAGACCCCTTTGGCTTGGTGCCGCCACCTTTGCGCGGCCGGTAATAAAACTCTCCACAAACCCGCCGCGCCGCTTAGCGACGCCGGCGGCGCGCCGCGCCCAGAGCCAGCACTCCTAGGCCCGCCCACGCGGCGAAGGTCGAAGGCTCCGGCACCGCGCTCGCCGTGAGGTTGTCAAAGGTGATGCTGTCGGCGAACGCCTTGTTGGCATCTGAAACAAAGCCGGCGAACATCTGGACGTCGAAACCGCCGTCCGCGTCCGTCCAGCCGCTGAGCTCATACCCGCCGCCGTTGGTCGAGCGATCGGTAGCGAGAACAAATTTGGTGCCCGAGATCAGGTCGTCCAAGGTCGCCGACCAGGTATCGGCGTCGTAATCCACCGTGATGGCGGCGTGGTATTCGCGCCCGGAAAGGATGGTCACTCCGGTGTCCACCCAAGGGGAGCTCCCCCCGCCAAAGGAATAATCCTGCACGTAGAGGCGATTATCCGTGCCGATGTTGAGAAAGGAGTGAAAAGCCGAGGTGTCCAAATCCGTCGCATCCAGTGCGTCGAACAGGTAGATCGAAAACGTCTGCTGGTTCACGCTGCTCACCCGCTGGACGCTGAAATCAAGCGACACGGTCAAAAGGGAGCGGTTGGACCCGGGAAAATAGGCGAGCGGCTGGTCGAAAACTCCAGGGTAGAGACCGGCGATCATCGCCCCACCCGATCCCGTGAACGTCAGATCCGTGCCCTGGCCGCCAAGATAGCCCGATTTATCCCCGCCCGTGGCGATGACGCCCTGCAGTTTGTCCCCATCTAGGCTCGGGGAGCTGAGCGCCAGATCGGACGAAAGGGAGAAGGCGAAGCCGGTGAAGGCCCCGGCGTTGGTGAGCACTCCCGGCCCCGTGGCCATGGACTCGAAATCGATTTGGGTGAGCACCTCGGCGTGCGCATCGGAGAGGACCGGACCGGAAGCCAAAACAAACGCCGAAAGCACGGCGGAGACCGAATATTGAGTGGGTTTCATGTGTGTGGGTGGCCGGCTCGCACGATGGGCCCCAAGCCGCTGTTTCTTTAGCAGATATCGTGCGAGCGAGGTAGAATTTTGGTAGCGTCCGAAGAGTTCAGCAAAAAGGCGGGTCATGGTAGGTTGTTGGGAGACGAAACCTAAACCACCGAAACAAGCAATGTTTAACCTATGGGGCCAATTCAAAGGGGTCAGGCCGAGAAGTATAAAATATATTTGCGTGAGCAAGACGGGACTGCAGAAATCGCTACAACATGGCGCGCAAGTTACGAATTGAGTTCGAGGGGGCGATTTACCACGTCCTCAACCGAGGGAATTACCGGCGGGATTTATTTACCAATGCCGGGGAGGCGCAGGCGTTCATCGGGGCCTTGCGTGAAGCAGTCAAACTTTACGGTTGGCGGTTGCACGCCTATGTGGTGATGCGAAACCACTACCATCTCGCGCTGCAGACACCGGAGCCGAATCTCAAAGATGGTATGCATTGGCTGCAAAGCACTTTTGCGACGAGATTTAATCGCCTGCATGGCGAGCGCGGGCACCTGTTTCAGGGGCGTTACCAGGCTTTGTTGGTCGAAAATGACGCATCGCTGGGGCGTCTGGTGAATTACATTCATCTTAATCCGGTGCGTGCGGGCATCATCTCGGCCGAGCAAGTGGCGGTTTTTCGGTGGAGTAGTCTGCGTGCTTTGGTGGGCGGGGAACGTTTCGCCGGGCTGGAGGCGGGTGCCTGGCTGCGGGCGGCGGGGCTAACGGACGACACCGAAGGATGGACTACCTATGTGCAGCGACTGCGCGAACTGGCGGGGCGGCCGGAGGAGCAGGAGAGGCTGGGCTTCGGCGCCATGTCGCGGGGTTGGGCGATCGGCACGGAGGCTTGGCGGCGGGCGGTGGCCAAGGATCATAGCTCTCTGGCCTTGACCCCCGGCCTGTCGGCAAACGAGGCGCGGGCTTTACGTGAAGCCCGTTGGCAAACCACGTTGGCGGATGCTCTTGTCACGGCGGGGCGGTCGCCGGACGATCTGCGCACGTCGAATCGGTCCGCGCCGTGGAAATTGGAACTCGCCCTCGCGGTCCGAGAAACATGCGGGGCGTCGTTGGCCTGGTTGGGGGTAAACATGAATCTGGGCTCGGCCGATGCGGCGCGCAGCTTGCTCAGCCGACAACGGAACCAGCGTAAAATTTAACATTTCTCGGCCTGACCCCTTAGCGGTGGTGTTGGGTTCAGTCGAATGGTTGTGCTCAGTCGGTGATAAAGACGTGGTCGCCGACGCGGACCTCCTCGTGCAGGGTGATGACGTCGAGGTTGCGCAGGAGCACGCAGCCGGCGCTGGCGGGTTGGCCGATGCGGTCTTCGCGGTTGGTGCCGTGGATGTAGACGTAGCGGGCGTGGGTATCGATATCCTCCCCGGTGGGGGCGCGGCCGGCGTTGAATCCGGGATCCAGGCCGCGCAGCCAAAGGATGCGGCTGGTGATGAGATTGCCGTCGTCCGGGTGCTCGGAGAAGTGTCGGCCGGTGGGGCGGCGACCTTTAAAAACCATGCCGGCGGGTTGTTCGCCGCCGATGCGCTCGGCGATCTCGTGCAGGCCGCGCGGGGTGCCGAGCGAGTCTTTCACGTTGCTCGGCGGGCGCAGGGAGGTGGAAACGGGGTAGGCGCGGACGAGGGTATCGCCACGAAAAAGCTGGAGAGTCTGGGTGGCGATGCAGACAAAGAGGAGGCGGTCTGCGGGCTTGATGCCGAGGCGCAGGCGGGTTTTGTTCAACAACTCCCTATTTTCATCCATCGTGAGCACGCGTAAATATGTTGTCGGTATCGTCGGCGCCACTGGCGCGGTCGGTCAAGAACTGGTCCGCCTGTTGCAGGAACGCCATTTTCCGGTGTCCCGGCTGCGGCTTTTTGCCTCGGCGCGCTCGGCGGGTAAGACCGTAACGGTCGGCGGCCAGCCCCTCGTGATCGAGGAGGCCAAGGCGGGCGCCTTCGCCGGGGTGGACCTGGCCTTCTTCGCGGCCGGCGGGCCGGTCACCCGTGCGCTGGCGGCGGATGCCATCGCCAGCGGCTGCACCGTCATCGACAAGAGCTCGGCCTATCGCCAGCAAGCCGATGTGCCGCTGGTGGTGCCCGAGATCAACTCGGAGGCCCTGCGCGGACATCGCGGCCTGGTGGCTAACCCGAATTGCTCGACGGCGGTCATGCTGATGGGGCTCTACCCGCTGCACCGCTTGTTTGGGCTGAAGCGTATTTTTGTATCCACTTTCCAATCCGTGTCCGGCACGGGCGCGGAGGCGGTGAAGGAGCTCGCGGACCAGATCGCGGCGCATGCCGCCGGGCTGCCCCTCGTGGCAAAGGTTTATCCCTACCAGATCGCGTTTAACTGCATCCCGCAGATCGATTCTTTCGGGGCGGATGGCTACACGGGCGAGGAGGAGAAAATGCGCCTCGAGAGCCGCAAGATCATGGATTTGCCCGAGCTGCGGGTCTCCGCCACCTGCGTGCGTGTGCCGGTGGTGCGCGCCCACTCGGTCTCGGTGGCGGCCGAGTTTGAGCGTCCGGTCAACGTCGAGCAGGCCCGGGCCGCCATCGCCGCTTTCCCCGGCGCCGAGCTGGTGGATGACCCGGCCGCGCGCCAATACCCGACCCCGCTGGCTTTTGCCGAGCGGGTGAAGTGCGGCGTCGGCCGCCTGCGGGTGGACACGGCCTTCGACAACGGTCTCTCCTTCTGGGTCAGCGGTGACAACCTCTGGAAGGGTGCCGCGCTCAACGCGGTGCAAAACGCCGAGCTGATGTGCCGCGAAGGCTGGCTGCTTAGCCAGCGGGGCGTCGCCGCCGTCTGATTTTCGCGGTTCTATGCCCCGTCTATTTCCGGTGGGCGCCTACCACGTCCCTGCCGCTCCCAGCAAATAACCCTTGTCAGCCGCCGCGGGCCTTGGCTTTCCTAGCTCCTTTGGTTCGGACGCTTAGCTCAGTTGGTTAGAGCACCTCGCTTACACCGAGGGTGTCGGGGGTTCGAGTCCCTCAGCGTCCACCAGCCTTTTTCCCTCTTCTTTTCCGCAACACCCTCCGCCCATGCGTCACACGATCTCGATTCTGGTTGAGAACAAGTTCGGCGTTCTCGCCCGCGTCACCGGCCTTTTCTCCGGCCGTGGTTTCAACATCGACTCGCTCAACGTCGCGCCCACCCACGACGCCTCGCTCTCGCGCATCACGGTGGTGCTGAAGGGCGACGACACCGCTCTCGACCTCTCGATCAAGCAGGTGCGTAAGCTGGTAAACGTCGTCGAGGTGACCGACTTCAAGGATGGCCAAGCCGTGCAGCGCGAGCTCGTGCTGGTGAAGGTCAAGGCCACCGCCAAGTCCCGCTCCGAGGTGATGCAGATCTGCGAGATCTTCCGCACGAAGATCGTCAACGTCGACCACAACGAGCTCATCGTCGAGCTGGTGGGCGACGCCGCTAAGGTCACCGCCTTCCTCGATCTGCTCGAGCCCTTCGGCATCCTGGAGCTCGCCCGCACCGGCACCCTCGCGCTGAAGCGCTGAGTCGCCCGCGTCCCTGCTTTTCCCCAAACCTCAAACCCCGCTGTTTTTTCCCAACATGCCCGCCAAAGTATACACCGACAAAGACGCCGATCTCGGCCTCTACACCAACAAGACCATCGCCGTTCTCGGCTACGGTTCCCAAGGCCACGCCCACGCGCTCAACCTCAAGGACTCCGGCGTGAACGTGATCATCGGCCTCTACGAAGGCTCCAAGTCCAAGCCCGTCGCCGAGAAGCATGGCTTCAAGGTAGTCTCGACCGCCGAGGCCGTCCGCCTCGCCGACATCATCCTCGTCGGCCTCCCCGACATGAAGCAGGCTGACGTCTACAAGAAGGACATCGAGCCCAACCTGTCCAAGGGCAAGACCCTCGTCTTCTCGCACGGCCTCGCCGTCCACTTCGGCCTCATCACGGTGCCGGCCGATATCGACGTCATCATGGTCGCCCCCAAGGGCCCCGGCCACATGGTCCGCCGCCTCTACGTTGAAGGCAAGGGCATGCCCGCCCTCATCGCCGTCGCCCAGGACAAGTCCAAGAAGGCCAAGAAAAACGCCCTCGCGTGGGCCAAGGGCATCGGCAGCACCCGCGCCGGCGTGCTCCAGACCACCTTCAAGGAAGAGACCGAGACCGATCTTTTCGGCGAGCA
Organism: Akkermansia muciniphila; assembly: GCA_945888375.1. Lineage (GTDB taxonomy): Bacteria > Verrucomicrobiota > Verrucomicrobiia > Opitutales > Opitutaceae > IMCC26134_A. The sequence goes on from CAMCZZ010000005.1 coordinate 139,368, forward strand.
GGCCGTGCTGTGCGGCGGCGCCTCCGCCCTCGTGCAGGCGGGCTTCGAGACTCTTATCGAGGCCGGTTACCAGCCCGAGATGGCCTACTTCGAGTGCCTCCACGAGCTGAAGCTCATCTGCGATCTGATGTATGAAAAGGGCATCTCCGGCATGCGTTTCTCCATCTCCGAGACCGCCAAGTTCGGCGACATCACCCGCGGCCCCCGCGTCGTGAATGCCAAGACCAAGGCCGAGATGAAGAAGATCCTCAAAGAGATCCAGTCCGGCAAGTTCGTCAAAGAGTGGGTCGCCGAATACAAGGGCGGCCTGAAGAACTACAATAAGCTGCTCAAGGCCGGCGAGGCCCACCCGATCGAGAAGACCGGCGAACGTCTCCGCAGCCTCATGCCCTGGATGCCCAAGCGCAACATCGGCGGCGTGCAAGGCGCCTACGCCGGCTAAGGCTAAAAAGAAGCTAGAAGTTAGAATCTGGAATCTAGCTCTCGAGGCCGCAGGCGTAATTGCCTCGGCCTCTTTTTATTCTAGCTCCCATCTCCGCGCTTTTAGCTCCTTTTCCGTGCCCAAACTCATCCTCGCTACCCGTCAGAGCCCGCTCGCGCTCGCCCAGACCGGGCAGGTCGCCGAGCACCTGCGCGCCGCGCTCGGCGTCGAGCCCGAGCTGCGGCGCATCGTCACGACCGGCGACCAGCGCGTCGAGTGGTCCCTCGAAAAACAGGGCGGCAAGGGTCTTTTCACCAAGGAACTCGAGGAAGCCTTGCTGCGCGGCGAGGCCGACGTCGCCGTCCACAGTTGCAAGGACCTGCCGGGCGAGTTGCCGGCCGGGCTGGCCGTCGCGGGCTATCTGCCGCGCGAAGACCCGCGCGATATCCTCGTCCTCCGCGACGGCGTGGAGACGCCCGCGGTGATCGCGACGAGCAGTCCGCGCCGCCGGCTGCAACTCGCGATGCTCTTTCCCGACGCGACCTTCACCGAGATCCGGGGCAACGTGGACACCCGCCTGCGCAAAATCGGCCAGGACCATGTCGCCGACGCCACCGTGCTCGCCGCCGCCGGCCTGCGCCGCCTCGGCATCGGTGGCTGGCAAGGCGTCAGCTTTCACGCTCTCGGCTGCGAACACATGGTCCCCGCCGTCGGCCAGGCCGCCATCGCGCTCCAGACCCGGGTAGCGGATGCCGAGCGGTTCCGCGCTGTGCTGGACCACAGGACTTTCCGGGCGGTCACCCTCGAGCGGGCTTTCCAGGCCGCGCTGGGCGGCGGTTGCCAGACGGCCTTTGCCGCGCACGTCACGGCCGACACCCTCTGGTTCTACCACCACGAGATCGGTCTTCGCAGCCTGCCGCTCAGCGACGCCGAGATCGATGCGCCCGAGGCGACGGCCCGGACGCTGCTCCGGCATTTCGGCTTCGCCGTGTGAGGCGCCCTGTCTGCCTAGATGCAGACTTGCAGCCGTGTGCCTTAATAACTGTAATTCTATGCAATTAAAATGATCCGCCCTCGTTCCCTCTCTTTCCCAAAAAACTTTGTCTGGGGCTTTGCCGCCGCCGCTCCGCAGATCGAGGGTGCCGCTTTCACCGATGGCAAGGGGCCGTCGGTGTGGGACACCTTTGCGCGCGAGCCCGGCCGGGTGCTCAACGGCGACACGCTCGACACCGCCTGTGAACACTACACCCGATACGCTGCGGATTTTAAGCTCATGCGCTCCCTCGGGGCGCGCCACTACCGGCTATCCCTCGCGTGGCCGCGCATCTACCCCGAGGGTGACGGCGCTCTGAACCAGAAGGGGCTCGATTTTTATCACCGGCTCTTCGACTCCATGGAAAAGCACGAGCTGACGCCGTGGGTGACGATGTTTCACTGGGATTTACCCCAGGCACTGGAGACGCGCTTCGGGGGCTGGCGGGATCGCCGCGTGGCGGATGCCTTCGCCACCTACGCCGACACCATTGTCAAGGCCTTCGGCGACCGGGTGAAAAACTGGATCACCCTCAACGAGGTGTTGTGTTTTACCCAGCTCGGCTACGGCAACGGCCAAAAGGCCCCCGGCCTGAAGCTCGGCGCCGGGGTGGTTAACCAAACCTACCACCACGCCCTGCTTTGCCACGGCCACGGTGTGCGGGCGGTGCGCGAGCACGGCGGGCGCGGGGCAAAAGTCGGCATCACCGACAACTCCTACTGCCCCATCCCGGTCACCGAGACCGAGGCCGACATCACGGCGGCGAGGAAGGCCTTCCGTCAGGGCAACTGGCGTGTGCTGGAGCCCCTTTATCGAGGTGCCTACGATCCGGCCTACTTCAAGGCTGCCGGTGCGGACCGTCCGGTCGTGGCGAAAGGCGATATGGCGCTCATCGCCCAGCCGACGGATTTTCTCGGGCTCAACATCTACACCGGCGAATTCGTCCGCGCGGGCAAACGCGGCGCGGTTGAGAAGCTCGCTTTTCCCGAGAGTTATCCCAAGGCCGATGCCGTCTGGCTAAAGATCGCCCCGCAGGCCCTTTACTGGGGGCCGCGTCTGGCGGCGGAAGTCTACGGCGTGAAAAAAATCTACATCACGGAAAACGGCTGCGGCTACGACGACGCCCCGCCGGTGGCGGGAGAGGTCAACGACCTGCACCGCCGCGATCTCGTGCGCAACTACCTCGGCGAGCTGCGCCGTGCCGCCATGGACGGCGTCCCCGTGGCCGGCTATTTCCTCTGGTCTTTCATGGATAACTACGAGTGGGAGGACGGCTACCAGCGCCGCTTTGGTGTGGTTTACTGCGACTTCCAGACCCAGAAGCGCACGCCCAAGCTGAGCGCGCGCTGGTATTCCGAAGTCATGGCCCGCAACGCCCTGGTCTGATCCAGGATCATTTCTTTGGACGGCGGAGCAGCGGGGCGAGGTGGCGGGCAGATTTCTAGCCGGGGGCCCACCTAAAGGGGCCGCCGAGCCGCCTCGACGCGACCCGGGTAACGGAATGCTCCCGGCTGTGGCAGACCGGGGGCGTCGGCATTAGGCCGGGCCTGCTAGCGCTGCCCGGTCTTTTTCGGTCTTTAGGCGGAGCTGTCCGCAGGCGGCGTCGATATCGTGGCCTTTTTCGCGGCGCAGGGTCACCGGCACGCGGGCCTCGCGCAGGATATCGGCGAAGCGCTCCATGCGATTACCCGACGGGCGTTTCCACGGCAACCCCTCGACGGTGTTGTAGGGGATCAAGTTCACGTGTGCGTGCAGATCGGCGGCGATATCGCGCAGGGCGGCGGCTTGTTCGAGGGAGTCGTTCACGTCCTCGATCAGGATAAACTCGAGCGTCACCATGCGGCCGTGTTTCTCGGTGAAGACTTTGATCGCGGGGATGAGTTTATCCAGCGGGTAGGCCTTGTTCACCGGCATGATTTTCTCGCGGACCTCGTCGGTCGCGCCGTGGAGGGAGATGGCGAGGCGGAAGCCCAGAGGTTCCTCGGCGAGGCGGAGGATTTTCGGCACGAGTCCGCTGGTGGAAAGCGTGATGCGGCGGGCGCCGAAGCCGAGGCCCCACTCGGCGTTCACGATGGTCAGGGCGCGGAGGACTGCGTCGTAATTGGCGAGGGGCTCGCCCATACCCATGACCACGATGTTGTCGAAGGTGGCGAGGCCGGCGTGGGCGCGGGGGTCGTGGGCATCTTCGCGGTAGCAGACGTGGAGGAGCTGGGCGACGATCTCGCCGGCCTCAAGGTCGCGTTTCAGACCGGCGAGGCCGGAGGCGCAAAACTTGCACGCCATGGCGCAGCCGACCTGGGTGGAGATGCAGATCGTCTTGCGCGACTCGTCGAGGCCCACGCCCTCCTGCGGGGCACGGATGATCACGGTCTCGATCAGGGCGCGGTCGCCGAGCTCGAAGAGCAGCTTGTCGGTGACATCGCGCGACTGTTTGTCGAAGAGCAGTCCGATGGGCATCAACTCGAAAGTCTCCGCTAGCCACGCACGGAGTGGCTTGGAGAGGTTGCTCATCTCGTCCCAGGAGCGCGCGCGTTTTTTGTAGACCCAGTCGAGGATCTGGCGGGCGCGAAAGGCCGGTTCGCCGCGTTCGCCTAGGCGGGCGGAGAGGGTTTCCAGGGTCTCGCCGGTCAGGGCCGGCTTGGCGGGCGCGAACTTCATGCTTGGAAACAAGGTCGCACGCGCCGGATGCTTGGCAACGGCAACCTCGCGCCGCGGTCGCCTCTTTTTCCATCTTTCTGCTCTGCCTCGCTATGGGACTCTTGCAACGCCACCTTCTCGCCAGTGTCGCGACGGCGTGCGCGGCGGCAGTGGGGCTCTTCGGCTTCGTGTTGATCGCGGGCCAGGCCCTCCGCGACTTGCTCGGTTATGTCGTAGCGGGCCAGTTGGAACCAGCTACGGCGGCGCGCCTGCTCGGCCTGTTGGTGCCGTTTGTGGCGGTCTATGCCTTGCCCATCGGGTTGCTCACCGGCGTGCTCCTCGTGCTCGGCCGGATGTCGAGCCAGCATGAGATCACCGCCATGCGGGCGGCGGGTTTGAGCCTCCGCTATATCGCGCGGCCGGTGTGGTGGATCGCCTGGGTGGGCGTGGTGCTATCTCTGGCGTTGAATTTCGAGATCATGCCCAGGGCCCAGACGGAATATCGCGCCACTCTCGTCGAGGCAGTGCGGCAGAATCCGCTCAACTTCATCGTGCCCAAGACGTTTGTCCGGGATTTCGATGGGTTCGTCGTCTACGTCAATGAGCGCAAAGGATCGGAATTGAAGGATTTCTGGCTTTGGAAACTCGATGCCCAGAAGCGGGTCACCGGCTTGGTTCGCGCCCGGCGTGCAACCATCGCCCTGCGCGAGGCGGATGACCGCTTGGTGCTCACGCTCTTCGAGGCCAGCGCCGAGACCCGGGCCCGGCCCGATCCGGAGGATTTTTCCAAGCCCCAGCCGATCGGTAATTCGGACTCCCTCACGGTTGAGCTCCCCCTTGAAGGGGTGTTTCGGCAGATGCAGGCCGGGCAGAAAATTATGTTCATGACCTTCCATGAACTGCGCGCGCGGCGGACCGCGCTGCTCGCCAAGGGGGCCGCGGCCAGTGCTACGGAGCGGCGCGATATTACCCGCATCACGGTGGCCTTGAGTGCGCGTGCCGCGGGCAGCTTTGCCGTGCTGGCTTTTGCCGTCATCGCCGTGCCGCTCGGCATCAAGGTCTCGCGCAAAGAGACCTCGGCCAACCTCGGTATCGCGGTGGCATTGATGTTGGGCTACTACTTCCTCGACGCCTTGGCGCGGATGCTGGAGCGCAGCCCCGCCCTCCACCCGGAGATTTGGGTATGGGTGCCGCCTTTGCTCTACGCGGTGGTGGGCGGTTGGTTGTTTCAGCGCGTGGACCGGGCCTGAGGGTGCTCTCGGCTACGTTGCGCTTAGGCGACGATCTGGCGCACGCCATAAGCCGCGATCCACTGATCGCTGGACACCAGAGTTAGCCCTTCTTCGAGTGCCTGCGCCACCAGCATGCGATCAAAAGGGTCTCCGTGGACCGGCGGCAGGCTGAGCGAACGCTCGGCGTGGCGCGCGTGCACCGGCAGGTCGGCGAAGCCTCCCAACCGCAGTGTTTGGGCAAAGTTCGCCGGCACGCGGAGTTTGCCTTTGGCGACCTTCAGGCCGATTTCCCAGAGCGAGGCCGCGCTCATAAACACCTCGTTCTCGGGATCGGCGATGGCTGCGCGGGCCGCCGGGGTCAGTTGGGCGGGGTTTTCCGCCCACCAGATGAGCGCATGCGAATCGACCAGCAGGCGCATGGCTCAGGCGGTGGGGGGAGGGGTGGATTCGGCGACGCACTGCCCCGCCAGATCATAGGGCTGCGCCGTCGGATACCGGTAAGGCTGGGGCGCGGGCAGCGGGGCCTCGATCGAGGCAGCGAACACATCCTCGTCCGGGGCCCAGCAATCGGGGGCGGACCAGATCTGCCCGGCCAACTGGCCGCCCACCCGGACCGCCCGCGCCGGAGCGTAGGGCACGAGCCGCACGAGGGGTTTACCGGCCTTGGCGAGCACGATCTGCTCGCCCGCCACCACTTCCTCGACTAGCCTGGACAGGTGAGTCTTCGCAGCTTGGATGTTAATTGTCTTCATGACCAGACCAGACCAGACCAGACCAAGTCTGGTCTGGCAAGATTTTCCCGCGCGAAATCGCGGCGAGGCATCCACGAGATGGAAATGTGCTTCAGACCAGCGCCCGGTTGAGGGCGCTGACGATGGCGCGGATGGAGGCGACCTCGATATTGGTGTCCACGCCTGCGCCGAAGAGGCTGTGGCCGCCGGCGAATTTTAGCTGGATGTAGCTCACTGCGCGGGCCTCGGCCCCGCCGCCGAGGGAGTGCTCATTGTAGCTTTGCACATCGCAGGCGGGCACCCGCCCGGTGGCGGCGAGGCCGCGCATGAAGGCGTCGATCGGACCGTTGCCTTGGCCGGTTAAAGCCACGGCCTCGCCGTGCACGATCAGGGCGGCTTCACAGGTCACCTGTTCACCGCGTTCGGTGGTGCGGAAGGCGCGCAGGGCGATGGGCGCGGCGGGTTGGGCGAGGTATTCGTTTTGGAAGGCGGCGAGGATCTCGGCGGGAGCGAGCTCCTTGCCCTCGCGGTCGGCGAGGTCGTTGACGACTTTGCCGATCTCCTTGTGCATGAGTTTGGGCAACTGGTAACCGAACTCGGTCTCGAGGATGTAGGCGACGCCGCCTTTGCCGGATTGGGAGTTGATGCGGATGATGGCCTTATAGGTGCGGCCGAGGTCGGCGGGGTCGATCGGGATGTAGATGACATCCCACGGGCGGCCGGGTTTTTGGTGGGGCCAGGATTTTTTAATGGCGTCCTGGTGTGAACCGCTGAAAGCAGTAAAAACCAGGTCGCCGGCGTAGGGCTGGCGGGGCGGCACCTCCATGCGGGTGCAGCGCTCGTAGACCTCGCGGATGTGGGCGAGGTTGGAGAAATCCAGCCCCGTTTCGATGCCGTGGGTGTGCAGGTTGAGCGCGACCGTGACGACGTCGAGGTTGCCGGTGCGTTCGCCATTGCCGAAGAGTGTGCCCTCGACCCGGTCGGCCCCGGCGAGCAGGGCTAGTTCGGTGGCGGCCACGCCGGTGCCGCGGTCGTTGTGGGTGTGCAGCGAGACCTCGGTGAGGGCTCGGCGGGTGAGGTGGCGGCACATCCACTCGATCTGGTCGGCGTGGACGTTTGGGGTGGCGTATTCGACCGTCGCAGGGAGGTTGAGGATGATCTTATTCTCCGCCGCCGGTTGCCAGACATCGGTCACCGCCTCGCAAATCTCCAAGGCAAAATCGAGCTCCGTGCTGGTGAAGCTCTCCGGCGAATATTCCAGACGGATGTGGGCGCCCTCCGCGACCAGCGGGCCCATGTGCTGCTTCAGCCAGGAGACGCCGCGCACGGCGATGCCTTTAATGTCCTCGCGGGTGGCGCCGAAGACGTAGTCGCGCTGCTTGGGCGAGGTCGAGTTGTAGAGATGGAAGATGATGTTTTTGGCCCCGCGCAGGGCCTCCAGTGACCGCACGATGAGGTCCTCGCGGCACTGGCAGAGGATTTGGAGCGAGACGTCGGCGGGAACGCGGTTTTCCTCGATCAGGCGGCGGCAGAAATCGAACTCGATTTGCGAGGCCGAGGGGAAGCCCACCTCGATTTGTTTAAACCCCACCGCGACCAGCAGGGCGAAAAACTCGAGTTTTTCCTCCACGCTCATGGGTTGGGCGAGGGCCTGATTGCCGTCGCGCAGATCGACCGAGCACCAGATGGGAGCGCGAGTGTGGACACGATCCGGCCATTGGCGGTCGGGCAGGGCGACCGGCGGAAAGGGAGTGTATTTGCCAGCGGGAGAGAAGGACATGGACGGAAAAAGATAAACGGATGGATACAATCTGTAGGGTGAAGGAAAAACTCGCGATCCCGGAGTGGTCCGGGGCGGGGATGCAGGCGGCTAGGGGACGCACAATCAACCGCTCGCGCGGTCTCGCGGATCGTGCGTCTAGATAAGTCGTAGAGCCTGGGCGATGCGTTGCATCCGTCCCCAGCAAACGCCCGCCCCGGCGGCTAGTCAAGGCGTCCGCGGCATCGCGGACCTCCCCGTGGTCTGGCCGGTCGTAACCGGGGCGGATCCCGCGCGTCTTGAGTTTCGTGCATGCATTCCCCTCAATCACCTCATGCCCCCGCCCGCTGAAGCCGACGACGAATCGCCGACCGATGTCGAGGGCTGGCTGGCGCGCGTCCGAATGGGCGATCAGCAAGCCGCGCGGCTCCTCGTTGATCACCTTTACCCGCAGGTCATCCGCATCGTTCGCGCCCGCCTCCCTCGCCGGGGAGGGGAGGAGGATTTGGCCCAGGACATCTTCTTAAAAATGTTCACACGTCTCGATCAATATCAGGGGCAGGTGCCGCTCGCCCATTGGGTATCGCGCATCGCGGTGACGACCTGCATAGACGCCCTGCGTGCCCAGCGGCGCCGGCCCGAGTTGCGCTGGGCCGACCTTTCGCAAGGCGAGGCCGATGTGCTCGACGCAGTCCTCACCCGTGACGACGCGGCCGATACCGGCGACGCCCTCGCGGCCCACGAACTGGTGCACAAACTCCTCGACCAACTCGCCGCGCCGGATCGTCTGGTTATCCAATTACTTGACCTTGAGCAAAAAACGCTCGTCGAGATCCGCGAGATTACCGGGTGGAATACCACCTTGATCAAGGTCCGCGCCTTTCGTGCACGGCGGAAATTGCAAAAACTTTTTCAACAACTCAGTAGAAAGGAACGCTCATGAATTCTCGTCCCGCCACGCCTTGGCTGCGTCTCGCCGCCGCCGCCCGCCGCGCCCCCGCCCGCGGGGTGGACGATCTCGGCGTCGAGGCCCCCGCCGGCTTTGCGACCCGCGTGGTCGCGCTCTCGCCTCTGGGTTCTTCCGCCGGTCTTTTTTGGGGGGCGTCCTTCGAACGCCTCGCCGCCCGCGCCCTCGGTTTCGCCTGCGCCGGGGCCCTGGCGGTGACCCTCTGGTCGATTTTACCCGTCGGTGGTGGCGCGGGGGCGGCCTTGGATAGTTCTGTTCTGGTCGACGCCTACGTTGATCCGGTCGGCAGCCTTCTCGAAGCGGTGGAAACATGAGCCGCACCCTTAAACTTTCCCTGGTGTGCGCGGGCATCTTCGTTTGCGGCGTGGTCGTGGGCGCGGTTGGCTCGCGACATTTCCCGCCGTTGACCCCGCGTGCCTCGGCTCCCGCGCAGCCGGACGGCTTTGGTCCGCAACAATTGAAACGCTTTTCCTCCGGGCTGGATCTTACCGAGGAGCAAAAGGTCGCGCTTGCCCCCATCATGGACAAAGCAGGGGAGGAACTCCGCCAACTCCGGCGGGAGAGTTTTCACCAGACCACGATTATTATCGAGGCGATGGAGGCCGCCGTGAGCGAATTACTCACCCCCGTGCAGCGCGAAAAACTCGTCGTGCTCCAAGCTGAGCAGCGCGCCCGTATGAAGGCCAAGATGGAAGAGCGTCTGCGCCGGCGCGGCGAGAGTGGCGAGCGCCGCGAAGGCGCGGAGCCAGGCCGCCGTCCGGAGGCGCGGTCCGAGGGAGCGCCCCCCGTCCCCCCTTCGGGTGAGCCGGCTAAAGATTCTCGTTGAACCTCCTCCGCCCCCCCCGCACGGTGCCAGTGGCCAGGTGCCATGCATGGGCAGGCGCGTGAACCCCGCCAGGGCCGGAAGGCAGCAACGGTGACGACGTTCTCCCAGTGCCGTGGAGTGCCTGGCCACTTTTTTAAAATCCCGCGGGAGCCTTCGCTTCCAAGTTTGGACCGGTGCGCCGGCCGACCTGCCTGACCGGGGGCCTTGCCATAAATCCGGACACTTTCAATATCCTGATATCCGGGATTAAGCCCCCCATTCCGCGAGCGCCGCGTTTTCGGGTTTGCGCTTCGCTCCGGAGCGCGTGCTTTGCTTGCCCTCATCCGTGTCGCAAGCCGCCTACCAAGTCATCGCCCGCAAATGGCGTCCGCAGACCTTTGACGACGTCGTCGGCCAGGATCACGTCGTCCGCACCCTGCGCAACGCCATCGCCCGCGGCCGCATCGCGCATGCCTACCTCTTCGTCGGGCCGCGCGGCACCGGCAAGACCTCGACCGCGCGCATTTTCGCCAAGGCCCTCAACTGCACCGGCGGCCCGAAGGCCGACTTCGATCCCGCCGATCCGGCCTGCCAAGCCATCGCCGCCGGCACCCACCTCGACGTGATCGAGATCGACGGTGCCTCCAACAACGGCGTCGATCAAGTCCGTGACCTGCGCGAAACCGTGCAATACACGCCGGCTCAGGGGGGATATAAAATCTACATCATCGACGAGGTCCACATGCTCTCGGCGGCGGCTTTCAACGCCCTGCTCAAGACCCTCGAAGAGCCGCCCGCGCATGTCAAATTCGTCTTCGCGACGACTGACCCGCAGAAGGTTTTGCCCACCATCGTCTCGCGTTGCCAGCGCTTCGACCTGAAGCCCATCCCGGCCCCTCTGGTCATTGAGCGGCTGGCCCGCATCGCCACCGCCGAGGGGATCACGGTCTCGCCCGGCGCCCTTTCCTGCATCGCCCGCATGGCTGATGGCGGCATGCGCGACGCCCAATCGATCTTCGATCAGATGATCTCCTTTTGCGGCGTGCAAATCGACGAGCCCGACGTGCTCGATGTTTACGGGCTGGTCGCGGCGGAAAAACTCGCCGCGCTCGCCGCCGCCCTTGCCTCCGGAGATCACGTCGAGTTGGTGCGCTTGGTGGACGAATGCTACGCCTCGGGCCGCGACTTGTCCCGCCTGCTCACCGATTTACAGGAGTTTATCCGCGATGCCCTGCTCGACGCCATCGCTCAGGGCGGTCGCAGCACCCGTCTCGGCGCTGTGCCCCTGACTACCGAGCAACTCACCCGCATGCTCGACGTGCTCCGCTTGGGGGAGGACTCGGTGAAGCTCGGTTTGTCCGACAAAATCAACCTCGAGGTCACCCTGCTCAAGGCCGTCGATGCCTCCCGCGCCCGCGCCATCGATTCGTTGTTGCGGGAACTCACCCAGCTCGGCGCCGAACTGTCCGCGTCCGCCACATCCTCGGGTGCTGGCGAGGAAAAAAAAAAGCCCTGATCGATCGGCTTGATGCCGCTGTGGTGGCTTACGTCGCGGCGTCCGCCGCCAGCGCGCCGCTGCCCCGTGGCCTGCCCCTTGCTCCGCCGGCCGCGCGCGGCTCGGCCGGCCCGGCGGGGGCCCCCGGGGGCACCTTGGACCGCCTCGCCGCCGGCCTCGGGGAGGGTAGCGGGGCGGGGGAGGACGAGGCCGTCGCCGCCTTTGTGCCCGGACCTCCGCCTTTCGATGAAGGTCCGTCCTTGGAGGATCTGGAGGCGCAGATGGGCGGCGAGGTGGCCTCGCGCGAGGCCACTGCGCCGGCGTCCAGCCCTCGGCCCGCCCGCCGCGAGCCCAGCCGTCGCGAAGCGGCTTTGGAGGAAGCCGGGAAAAACACCCCGCTGCCGGAGCTCGACGACTTGCTCGCGCGTCTGCCCGCCGGGCTGCGCGAGACGATGGAGGAACTGTTGAGGGTCCGTTTTGTCGCGGTGAAGCGTGTGCCGGAGCGGGATCTCTTTACCCCGCCGCTTTAGGCCGGCTTTGGACCTGACTACGGGTCGCGTGTCCGCGTTTGCCAAGTTGGCTCCGGCCCTGTGATGCTGCCAAACGATCTTATTCGCACCCACCAGTGAACACCCGTTTTTTCCGCCGCGTTTTCCCGTCTCGTCTCGCCTCCTGCGTTCTGGCTGCAGTCGTCTGTGCCGGGCCGGTGCGGGCCGCGATCGAGAAGCTTGAAGTCACTTATGACTACGTTCGCCAGCAAGCCGCCGTCCGCGCGGCCGCGCCTTACCAGGAGCCCGACCGCGAGTTGCCCAAGCGCCTTGCCGAGCTGAATTACGACCAGATCCGGGATATCCGTTTCAAGCCCGAACAGGCGTTGTGGCGCAACGAAGGGTTGCCGTTCCAGCTCCATCTTTTCCATCGCTCAGCCGCGGTGCGCGAGGCGGTGCAGATCCGCGAATTCAGTGCCACCCATGTGCAGACCATACCCTTTATCCGTGATTTTTTTGACTACGGTAAACTCGCCACGCTTGGTTCCCTGCGTTCCTCCCTGGGCTACTCCGGCCTCCGTCTGCACTACCCGCTGAATCGGCCGGATATCTTTGATGAGCTGGTCGTCTTTCATGGCGCTTCCTACTTCCGAGCCCTGGGCGCCGGCCAGATCTACGGTCTCTCCGCGCGCGGGTTGGCCATCGACTCCGGCGTGCCTGGCGTGCCGGAGGAGTTTCCGGTGTTTACCGATTTCTGGATTGGTAAGCCGCGCCCCGGCGCCACCACCATCACTCTCTACGGCCTGCTGGATAGCAAACGCCTCGCCGGTGCTTATGAATTCATCATTCATCCCGGTCGCCCCACCAAGGTGGCGGTGCGCGCAGAGCTGCATGCCCGCGAAGCCATCGACCTCCCTGGCTTCGCCCCGCTCACCAGTATGTTTTGGTTCGGGAAAAACTCCGACCGCCCCTCCGGTGATCCCCGTCCTCAAGTGCACGATTCCGATGGTCTCTTGGTGCATACTGCCGACGGCGCCCGGCTCTGGCGACCGTTGCAAAACCCCCGCGTGATTTTGAATACCGATCTGCGCGCGGTGAAGCCGCTCCGCTTCGGTCTGCTCCAACGCGAACGGTCCATCGCTGCCTACGAGGACTTCGAGGCCCGTTATCATGAGCGCCCCAGTTGCTGGATCGAACCGGTCGGCGATTGGGGGAGCGGCCAGGTGCGCCTCGCCGAGTTGCCCACCGCCAACGAATACGGCGACAACATGGTCGCCTACTGGGTGCCGGACCAGAAACCCGCCCCCGGCCAGCCCTTCTCTATCGCCTACAATATGTTCTGGTCGCTCGACCAGCCCGTCGATGAGAAGCTTGCCCGCGTCGTTTCCACCCGTATCGGCAACCTGCCGCACGGCGGTTGGGGGCAGCTATACTGGATTGATTTTGCCGGCGCCGGCCTCGGCCAGCGCAAGCCCGACAACCTGGCTCCCCAGATCGACGTTGGGCCGGGGGCCAGGCTCTTGCATCAGACGCTGATCCGCCACCCCGGCATCGACGGCTGGCGCGTCGCCCTGCAGGTCGAGGGTGAGGCCCCGCCCGAGGGCCTAGCCAAACCCCGCCCGGTCGAGCTGCGGGTGCGTCTCCGCGCCGGTTATGAGCCTGTTTCCGAAACCTGGGTCTATACTTGGCTGCAATGAATCCCTCCCCGGTCATTGTCTCCACGACCGAGCTTGCCTCGATCGATCCCGCTGGAACGGCTTGGGACGAGGCGTTTCTGCGCGTTGAGAGTTACTTCCGCGCCCACCAGATCGAGAGCCGTATTCTCCTGAATCGCCTCGTTATGGAGGTGATTATGGCGGCTCGCGCCGCCGCCCTTCCCAGTGCGGACCCGGTCGCCTTGGCCATGCGCGAGGCCGAGCGTCGCACCAACGCCTGGTTCGCCCGCGTCCTCGGCGACGCCGCGGATCCCGATGACGAGCGCCTCGGCACGCGGGGCCGCATCGCCCTCGTGTTGTGTGATGTTCCCGCGCGCTGGCCCCAGCATTTCCTCGCCGACGCACCGCCGCCCCCCGAGTTGATCGAGGCCATGCGCGCCGCCTACATCGAGGCCGGTCCCGAGATCGAGATCACCAGCATGTTTCCTCGTCCGATGGACTTCGGCCCCATCGCCAACGTGGCCGACGAGGCTTGGAAAACCTTCGCCCGCTGGCCTCTGCTGCGCGCCGCGCTCGGCTGGTTGCTCTTTCTTGGACTGCTCGCCGCCGCTTGGTTTTTTACCCACTGAGTCCGCTCCCGGTTCCCGCCCTTCGCACCATGTCCGTTCCCCTGCGTTTCGATCCCGCCCTGCTCGACGGCACCCGCATCACCCAGCGTCGCATCCTCGTCGCCAGCCTCACGCTGCTGCTCACCGGCCCGGCCGTTTTGCTCATGGCCGACCTGCACTGGCGCGTGGATGCCATGGATGCCCTGAAGATTTTTCACCTCCTGCTCTTTACCATCCTGTTTTCCCTCGTCGCCTTCGGCGCGGTGCAGGCCGTGGCTGGCTTTTTCTGCCGCCTGGGCCGGGGTGATCCTAATCGCATCCTTAATTCTCTCTCCCCGGAAGACGAGGCCCTGCCTGTCACCGCCCCGACCGCGATCGTGATGCCGGTTTTTAACGAGGATACCTCCCGCATCCTTGAGGGCCTGCGTGTCATTTACCGTTCGCTCGAAGCCACCGGCCAACTCGAGGCCTTCGATTTCTTCATCCTGAGCGATACCACCAATCCCAACCGTTGGATCGAGGAGGAGTCGGCCTGGGTGGCGCTTACCCGCCAGCTCGGCGCCCGCGGCCGTATTTTTTACCGCAAACGCCGGGTTAACTTGAACAAAAAGGCGGGTAATCTCGCCGATTTCTGCCGCCGCTGGGGGAAACGTTACCGCTACATGGTCGTGCTTGATGCCGATAGCATCATGACCGGCGAGGCCATCACCAAGCTCGTGCGCCTGATGGAGAAAAACTCCGGGGCCGGCATCATTCAGACGGTTCCCCGTCTGGTGAACGGCGAGACTATTTTCGCCCGCCTCCAGCAATTCGCCTCGCGACTCTACGGCCCGGTTTTCGCCGCCGGCTTGAATTTCTGGCAGCAGGGCGAGGCGAACTACTGGGGGCACAACGCCATCATCCGCGTCGCGCCCTTCATCGAACACTGCTCGCTGCCCGACCTGCCGGGCGTCGAGCCCTTCGGTGGCCGCATCCTCAGCCATGATTACGTCGAGGCCGCCCTCATGCGCCGCGCCGGTTGGTCGGTGTGGCTCGCGGTCGGATTGGAAGGCAGCTACGAGGAATGTCCCGGCAACTTGATCGATTTCGCCAAGCGCGACCGGCGCTGGCTGCAGGGCAACCTCCAGCACGCCTGGCTCGTCACCGCCCGCGGCCTACACGCCGCCAACCGTCTCCACCTCGCCCTCGGCATCCTCGCCTACCTCGCCTCCCCGCTGTGGCTGGCCTTCTTGATCGTCTCGACGATCATCGCCTGGCGCTATGCCTCCACGGGCCTTACCCCGCTTCCGGTGGATAGTTTTGCGCGTTACCTGAGGCTCGATTTCCAGTCCCAGGCCCTTCTGCTTTTCGCCGGCACCATGGGACTGCTTTTTCTCCCTAAAGTTCTCGCCCTGATTGACTTGAGACGTATTCCTGGCGAGGTGGAGCGTTTCGGTGGTTGGTTGCGGGTGATCGGTGGCGCGATTGGAGAGACGGCCATATTCACGCTCCTTGCGCCGGTGCTCATGTTGTTTCATGCCAAGTTCATTTTCCTGACTCTTGCCGGCCGTGGGGTTGCCTGGGTGGCCCAGCGGCGAGGCGCCGATGGTGATCCCGAGTGGCGCGAAGCCATCCTCACCCACGCCGGCCACACCGTCTTTGGGGCCGGATGGGGCGTAGCCGCGCTATGGATCAACCCTGCGTTCGCCGCCTGGCTGGCTCCTATCCTGTTTGGCATGATGACGTCCATACCCTTGTCGCTCATCACCGGCCAGCTCGCCCCGGGTGAGTTTATCCGTAAATTGCGCCTGCTCGCCACTCCCGAGGAAACCACCCCGCCTCCCGAGCTAACCCGCCTCGCCCGCAACCTGGAGGCCTGCCGCCGCCACACCCCGCCCCTGCCCGAACTCGCTCCCGATTACGGCCTCATGCAAGCCGTGTTGGATCCTTATGTGAACGCCGTGCACCTCGCCCTTCTGCGCGAACGCGACCACGCCCCCGATCCCGCCGCCGAAAATCGCTTCGCCCCGCTCCGCGAGCGCCTGCTCCGCGAGGGCCCCTCCGCCCTGACGCCGCGCGACAAACTCGCCCTTTTGCTCGACGCCGATTCCATGGCCGCGCTCCACCGCGATCTCTGGTCCCTGCCCGCCGAGCGCCTGTCCACGTGGTGGCGCACCGCGATCCGCGCCTATAACGTGCTCGCCCCCGCCCCTCAAACTGCTCTTTACCGTTAGTTTACGTTTCAGGGTAGCGAGTATCAGCAGTATTAACTATTCCCTAGGGTGCTACCCCTCAGGGATTTTATCCGTAAATTTTACATGACGGGCCTTTTTTAAGGTGTATTTTACATTATCGCCTCTTTTACCTTCCGGCCAAGTTTTTACCTGTCGTCCGTCTTCTCCACCCTCTACCCGCTCCCACCGTGTCCGCGAAAATTCTTCTGGTTCGCACCGGTCCCGACCTCTTCCAGGCCAAGTCCTACGTCGCGGTGGAGTCGGGGTTGTATACCCGGGATCTAGCCAATCCGGCCGAGCTCGAGAAGACGTTAAAAACCGAGCAGTTTGACCTCGTTATCCATGACGGCTGCAAGCTTACCCAGGAGCCCCTCACACTGTCGGAAAACATCCGCACCCACCAGCGCACCGCTCCGATTTTGCTGCTCTGCGCCAAGCCCGAGATGGACGTGATTGTGCGGGCGATCCGCCTCGGGGTGCGGGATCTTTTTCACCCCCCGCTGAATCTGGGCGCTTTTTTTGCCCGTGCCTCCGAACTGCTCCAGCCCAAGCTCAATGGGCACACCGCAGTCATCGCCCAACACTGCCGGCAGGAATTGACCTCGTTTCTCGCGGGCGAGTCTTCTCGCCAGCAAACAAGCCCCGCCCAGTTTCCGGCCAATCCGTTTAGCGTGGTGAAGGAACTCGAGACCCTTCGCGCGGAGTGTGACCGACTTTCCCTCCAGCTACAGTCCGAGGTCGATCGTGGCGCCGCCATCCAGTCCGAAGCCAAGACCAAACTCCTGCACCTCGCCGAGCGCGAGCGCGCCATGGCCGGCTCCGAGGCCGCCCTCGAGGCCGCCCGCGCCGAGCTGGTCCAGGCTCGTTCCGAGCTGGAGCGAGTAAAAGCAGACCCGGCCAACACTGACTCTGAATCCCGCCCAGTCGCGTTCGAGGCCGCCCGCGCCGAGCTGACCGTTGAGCAGGCCCGCCTCGCCGCGCTCGGGAAATCGATCGAGCAACGGGAAGAGAATTTCCTCGTTCGCGAGAAAACAGTTCTCGCGCAGGAAAAAAAGGCCGCCGCCCAGCTCTCCCGCGTCCGTGCCGAGGAGGAGACCCTTGCGGCCAAGCAGGCCGAAATCGAGGCGGAGGAGGCCCGCATCCAGCAGGAAGCCCGCCGCGTTTCTGCCGAGCGCGCCGCTCTGGAGGAAGCGCGCGCCCTGGTGGAGGAAACGCGCGCCGCCGTAGCCGCCGCCGAGGCCCGCTCGCTTGCGCGGAGTCAAGAAATCGCCGCCGCCGAAGCCATCCTGGCTGCCCGTGAAGCGGCCTCCATCGATCTGGAGCAACGCTCGGCTGAGCTAAAATCGATCGAAACCGGACTCGAGGCCATCCGCACCCGCATCGATGCCGATCGTCGGCAACTCAAGCAGGACCAGGATGCCCTTGCCTTGGTCAAAGCCGGCCTCGAGCAAGACCGCGCTTCCCATCTCGCCGTGGTTCGCGACTTCTCCGCCCTCGAGGCCACCGCCTCCGCGCGCGAGGCGGATCTGGCCGCGCGCACCGCCGCTTTGGCCGCCGCCGAGCAAAAAGCCGCCCACTTTAACAGCCAATTGGACCTCCGGGCCAAGGGCCTTGAGGAGCGCGACATCCGGCTGGATGCCCGCGTGGCCTCCGTGGGCGAGACCGAGAAGCAGTTCGTCGCCGAGCGCAAGACCCTCTCCGCCGAGCGCGCGCAGCTCGATGCTCAAGCCGCCTCCCTGCAGCAAGCCTCCGGCCAGTTGCTTCTCCGCGAGGAGGAGCTCAAGCAGGCCGAGGCACGTTTCTCCGCCTTGCAAATCACCCTCGACACCGGTCTCACCGAGCTCGCCGACGACCGGGCGCGGTTGCTCGACGAACAGGCTGCTTTTGCGCAGACCCGCATCCAGCTCACCGCCGAGCGCGAGGCCTTCGACGTCGAGGCCGCCGGCTTTGCCCAGCGTTTTCAGCAGTTTGAGGAGCGCCGCCGCAAGCTACTTGAGGTGTTGTAGACCAGACGCTGACGCAGAAGGCCCGTTCGTGCGGCTTTTTGCTTTTCGTCGACCCCTTCCCCCGGCCTGCTGTTGGTGTCATGGCCGACGAACCGATTGATTTTTTTAACCGCCGCAACGGCCGCATCGAACGGGAGCGCATTTACGGCGAGCCTTGGCTGCGTTTCATCTACGGCGGCAATCCCCTCGGCCGGCTCAGCCTTTCGGCCGTCGTGCGGCGGGCTTGGTTTTCGGCCTGGTATGGCTGGCGCATGAACCGCCCCGAGAGCGTCAATCGCGTGCTCCCCTTTGTCGTCGATTACGACCTCGACGCGGAGGAGTTCGCCAAGCCCGCGACTGCCTACCGCACCTTCAATGAGTTTTTTTACCGCACCCTCCGTCCCGGCGCTCGTCCGATTTCGCCGGGGGAGGACGTCGCGGTGCTGCCGGCCGACGGCCGTCATCTGGCCTATGTCGATGTGGACACGGCGGACGGCTTCTACGTTAAGGGGAAAAAATTCACCCTCTCCGCCTTGCTCGGTTCCGAGGAACTCGGCGCCCGTTTCGCCGGGGGCTCCCTGCTGATTTCGCGGCTTTGCCCGGTCGACTACCACCGCTTTCATTTTCCCGTGGCCGGCACCCCGCGCGAGTCCCGTCTGATCAATGGCTGGCTCTACTCCGTCAGCCCGCTCGCCTTGCGGGTCAACCCCGGTTACCTTACGGAAAATAAACGCATGGTCACGCTGGTGGATTCCCCGGTTTTTGGGGAGGTCGCGATCCTAGAGATCGGCGCCACCATGGTTGGCGCCATTTTGCAGAGCTTTATTCCCGGCCGCCCGGCGGCCAAGGGGGATGAAAAGGGGCTTTTCGCCTTTGGTGGCTCGTGCGTGGTCACGGTTTTTCAACGCGGCCGCATCCGCTTCGACGAAGACTTGGTCACTCATTCCACGGTCCATCGCGAAGTCTATGCACGGATGGGCGATCGCCTGGGCACAGCCTGCTCGCCGGCTTGATACCTCGCCCCTTTCCGTTGCGACGCTTCGGATGATCCTCAGTCGGGATCATTCCGTTGCCCGGGTCGCAGATGACCCTTTCGGTGGGGCCCTCGGCTCGAAATATCCTCCGGGCAGTATTCGCCCTGCAGACTCACCTTCCGCCTACCGCTCCGGGCTTCGCCCGGCCCGCGCCGAAATCTGCCCACCACCTCGCTCCGCTGCTCCGCCGTTCAACTGAATTAACCCGTATCAGCCCATCAGTTCCTGCATTTGTGCCTCGGCCCGCCCCAGAGCTTGTTCCAGCTCCGCCACCGCCGGTTGCAACTCCGCCAGCGCCTCGGTTTTTGAACGCGCCTCCAGCGCCTCTGCTAGATTTTTTAATTCACTGGCCCCCACATTCGCCGAACTTCCTTTGATGGTGTGGGCGCTGCGAGTAAAGAAAGGCTGGTCGTTCCGCGCCAAGGCCAGCTTCAGGTCCTTCACGCGCTGCGGGACATCCTTAAGGTAAATCGCAAGAATCTCTCGGAGAAACGTGTCATCCCCCTCTTCCCCAAGCATGCGCAGGTTGGCTATGGCGACAGGGTCCAAAACCAAATCATTCTTTGCATCGTTCATAAGGGGGTAGGGGCTCTATCCAGGCTAATTCTAAATAATCAAAAAATTGTGAATAGGTGCAAGCGCATCCCAGCCTAGTGGAAAAAATGGGGAGTGGCGCGGAGAGAGAAAACCACGCCGCAGGCACGGGACGGTGGAGCGGGTGCCCTCGCCCCGCCTTGCCCCCGCCCAACGGCATTCCCGGCGCTACGCCGCTTTTCCCTAAACACCCCAGCCCCCTCCGTTTTTTAAAATAGTCCTTTTTAAGCCCGATAACCGCGATTCTCCAAGTGGGGGATCGAGCGAGTTGTTGAGCCGTAGGGTCGGCGACGAACACCCTCCCCGCACTCGTGAGTTGCTGGCCGCAGATGAATCTAAATTATGCCGGCCAACAAGTTGCGAGATAAACCTAGGATATGTGCGGGCTTCGTTTTAAGCAAAAAACGTGAATAATATAAAACATATCAAGGGATTGGTATATGTTGATATTTAACTTGCCTAGATTTGTGGGCAGTTGAGGCTGGGCGAGTCCAATAACTCCCATGGCAAACACCTTTGTTTTTTCCTCCGAGTCAGTCGGCGAGGGCCACCCCGATAAGGTCGCCGACCTCATTTCCGACAGCATCCTCGATGCCTGTCTCGCCTTCGATAAAACCGCCCGCGTGGCCTGCGAGACCTTCGTGAAGTCGAACGTCGTCGTGGTCGGCGGCGAGATCACCCTCCCGAAACTCCAGGACAAAAAGACCGGCAAGACCCTCCCAATCAGCGAAGCCTTCAACGTCGACAAGGCCATCCGTGACGCGATCCGCCACATCGGCTACGTGAACGACGACGACGTTTTCCACGCCGACACCGTATTCATCAACAACTACCTCACCGCCCAGTCCGCCGATATCGCCCAAGGCGTGGACGCGAAAAAAGCCGAGGGTAAGAAGACCGCCGAGCAGGGTGCCGGCGACCAGGGCCTGATGTTTGGTTTCGCTTCCGATGAGACCGAGGAGCTCATGCCCTCGCCGATCATCTTTGCCCATCGGCTCGGCCGCGAACTCACCGCCATCCGCAAGTCCGGCAAGGTCAAATGGCTCCGTCCCGACGCCAAGACCCAAGTCTCCGTCCGCTACGTCGACGGCGTGCCCACCGAGATCGTCAACGTCGTCATTTCCACCCAGCACACCGCCGACGTTGCCCATGCCGAGATCGAAGCCTTCCTGATCAAAAACGTTATTCGTAAAGTATTGCCCGCCAAGCTTTTAAATTCTAAAACCGAGTTCCTTATCAATCCCACCGGCAAGTTCGTAATCGGCGGTCCGCAGGGCGATTCCGGCCTCACTGGCCGTAAGATCATCGTGGACACCTACGGTGGTTGGGGTCGCCACGGCGGCGGCGCTTTCTCGGGCAAGGATCCGTCCAAGGTTGACCGCTCAGCCGCCTACATGGGTCGCTGGGTAGCCAAGAATATCGTGGCCGCCAAACTCGCCAAACAGTGCGAGGTCCAGTTCGCCTACGCCATCGGCCATCCGAAACCCGTCAGCGTTTACGTGAATACTTTCGGCACCGGCGCCATCGCCGACGAGCTGATCACCGAGGCCATCCAGAAGGTTTTCTTGTTCAAGCCTGCCGATATCGTGAAGCAACTGGACTTGCTCCAGCCCTTTTATCGCCAGACCACCAATTACGGCCACTTCGGCAAGGCCGGCCTGCCCTGGGAGGAGACCGGCAAGGTCGCCGCCCTGCAGGCCGCCGTGAAGAAACTCGCCAAATAAATCGTTCCCCATCGCTGGTCTCGAGCCGACAGGCGCCACTGGCCCCAAAGCCCTTTCGACCTTCGACCTTAAACCCTTCGACCCTCTTCCAATACCATGAGCACCGCCACCCTTCCTCCTCCTTCCGTCGCCGGCTTGGATTACCATGTCGCCGACATCAACCTCGCCGAGTGGGGCCGCAAAGAGATCTCCATCGCCGAGCACGAGATGCCAGGCCTGATGTCCATTCGTAAAAAGTTCGGCCCCTCCCAGCCCCTCGCCGGCGTGCGTATCACCGGTTCGCTGCACATGACCATCCAGACCGCCGTGCTGATCGAGACGCTGACCGCGCTCGGCGCCACTGTCCGCTGGGCTTCGTGCAACATTTTCTCCACCCAAGACCACGCCGCCGCCGCCATCGCCGCAACCGGCGTGCCGGTCTTTGCCTGGAAGGGCGAGACGCTTGAGCAGTATTGGGACCTCACTTGGAAGGCCATCGTCGGTCCCGACGGCCTCGGGCCCCAGCTCGTGGTGGACGACGGCGGCGACGTCACCCTCCTGCTCCACAAGGGCTACGAACTCGAAAACGGCAGCGACTGGGTCAATACCCCCTCCGGATCGCACGAGGAGCAAGTCATCAAGGACCTACTCAAAAAGATCCACGCCGAGACCCCGCTGGTGTTCACCGG
This sequence comes from Akkermansia muciniphila, assembly GCA_945888375.1. Lineage (GTDB taxonomy): Bacteria > Verrucomicrobiota > Verrucomicrobiia > Opitutales > Opitutaceae > IMCC26134_A. Next base: position 161,417 of record CAMCZZ010000005.1, read on the forward strand.
CCTGGTCAAGGCCTGGCGCGGCGTCTCCGAGGAGACCACCACCGGCGTGCACCGCCTCTACCAGCTCCACGAACAGGGCAAGCTCCTGGTGCCCTCCATCAACGTGAACGACTCGGTCACCAAGTCGAAGTTCGATAATCTCTACGGCTGCCGCGAGTCCCTCGCCGACGGCCTGAAGCGCGCCACCGACGTGATGATCGCCGGCAAGCTCGCCTTCGTGGCCGGCTACGGCGACGTCGGCAAGGGCTCCGCCCACTCGCTCAAGGGCTTCGGCGCACGCGTTGTCGTCTCCGAGATCGACCCCATCAACGCCCTCCAGTGCGCGATGGAGGGCTTCGAGGTGAACACCCTCGAGAGCACCCTCGGCCGGGCCGATATCTACGTCACCACTACCGGCAACAAGGACATCATCACCCTCGAGCACATGGCCGCGATGAAGGACCAGGCCATCGTTTGTAACATCGGCCACTTCGACAACGAGATCCAGGTCGACCGCCTCAAAAAGGCGCCCGGCGTGAAGCACGTGAACATCAAGGCCGGCTACGACGCCTACACCTTCCCGGCGGGCAATACCATCTACCTCCTCGCCGAGGGCCGCCTCGTGAACCTCGGCTGCGCCACCGGCCATCCATCGTTCGTGATGTCCAACAGCTTCACCAACCAGACCCTCGCCCAGATCGATCTCTGGAAAAACCGCGATGTTTACGCCGTGGGCGTGTATCGCCTGCCCAAGCACCTGGACGAGGAGGTCGCGCGCCTGCACCTCGAAAAGATCGGCGCCGTGCTGACCAAGCTGAGCCCCGCCCAGGCCGAGTATCTCGGCGTCCCGGTCGAAGGCCCCTACAAGCCCGAGCACTACCGCTATTGAGCTGCTGCCCGGCTACGACCGGCGTGTAGTTTAGGGCGGCGCGCTCCGGTGCGCCGCCCTTTTTGTTTTTGTCCGCTTGGCCTTACTTCAGCGCCGCCGCGATGCGGGCCAGGGCCTTCTCGACGTTTTCCCGGCTGTTGAAGGCGCTGATGCGCACGTGGCCTTCGCCGCATTTGCCGAAGCCCGCGCCCGGCGTGCAGACGACCTGCGCCTCGTTGAGCAGCTTGTCAAAAAAGGCCCACGAATCGGTGCCGGTGTTGACCCAGATGTAGGGCGCGTTGTCCCCGCCGATGCAGGAGAATCCGAGTCCGGTCATGGCGGTGCGGATGAGCGCGGCGTTGGCCAGATAAAAGTCGGTCATCGCTTTCACCTCGGCCTGGCCTTCGGGCGTGAAAATGGCGGCGGCGGCCTTTTGCACCGGGTAGGAGACGCCGTTGAACTTCGTGGTGTGGCGGCGGTTCCAGAGCGCGTGGACCGGGTGCGCATTACCCGCGGCGTCGTAGGCGGCTAGTTTCTTCGGCACCACCGTGTAGGCGCAGCGCGTGCCGGTGAAGCCGGCCGTCTTGGAGAAGCTGCGGAACTCGATCGCGACCTCGTCGGCGCCGGGGATTTCGTAGATGGAGTGGGGCACCTGCGGGTCGCGGATGTAGGCCTCGTAGGCGCTGTCGAAGAGGATGATGGCGCGGTTGGCCTTGGCGTAGGCGACCCACGCGGCGAGCTGCTCGCGGGTGGCGACGGCCCCCGTGGGGTTGTTGGGGAAGCAGAGATAGATCAGGTCGGACGCACCCGCGGGAATGGCGGGGACGTAGCCGTTGCCTGGTGTGCAATCAAGGTAGGTTATGCCGGCGTAGCGGCCGTCGAGGTTGGCGCCGGTCCGGCCGGCCATGACGTTGGTGTCGACGTAGACCGGGTAGACGGGGTCGGGAATGGCGAGCTTCAGGCCCTCGGTGGCGAAGATTTCCTGGATGTTGCCGCAGTCGCACTTGGAGCCGTCGGAGACGAAGATCTCGTCGGCCGCGATCGGGCAGCCGCGGGCGGCGTAATCGTGGGCGGCGATGGCTTCGCGGAGGAAGGCGTAGCCCTGCTCGGGACCGTAGCCCTTGAAGGTGGCGCGGACCGCCATCTCGTCCACGCCGGCGTGGAAGGCTTTTAGCACCGACGGGGCGAGCGGTTCGGTGACGTCACCGATGCCGAGGCGGATGACGGGCTTGTCGGGATGGGCCGCCGTGTAGGCTCCGACACGCTTGGCGATATCGGAAAAGAGGTAGCTGGCCTTCAGTTTGAGGAAGTTCTCGTTGATGCGGATCATGGGCGTGGAGATGGGTGAAACGCTTGAACAAGGGGCGGGAAAGGCCTTTGTTCAAGCCCCGCGTCTTCCTCGCGGCCTCCCTGTCTCCGCATGCAAATCATCCGTTCCGTGCCCGAAATGCAGGCCCTCGCCGAGGCCCTCCGCGTGCAAGGCCAACTCATCGGGCTCGTCCCGACCATGGGCGCCCTGCACGAAGGCCACCTCACTTTGATCCGCACCGCCGCCGGGCGTGCTGATGCCGTGGTCGTGACTATTTTCGTGAACCCCACCCAGTTCGCCCCGAACGAGGATTTTAACAAATACCCGCGCGAGCTGGAGGCGGACGTCGCCAAGTGCGAGGCCGCCGGGGCCGATTACGTCTTTGCCCCGCCCAACGAGGAGATCTACCCTAAGGGCTACTCGACCTACATCACCGAGGAACACGTCGCCAAACCCCTCGAAGGCATCTCCCGCCCCAGCCACTTCCGCGGCGTCACCACCGTGGTGGCGAAGTTGTTCAACATCTGCCGTCCCGATCTGGCCGTCTTCGGCCAGAAGGACGCCCAGCAGGTCGCCGTCATCCGCAAGATGGTCACCGACCTTAACTTCACCGTCGATATCGTCGTCGCCCCGACCCTCCGCGAGCCCGACGGCCTCGCGCTGAGCTCTCGCAACCGCTACCTCTCCGCCACCCAGCGCGTCGAGGCCCTCGCCATCCACCGCGCGCTCGAAAAGGCCCGCGAGATGGCCGCCGCCGGAGAGATCCGTTCCGACCGCCTCGTCGCCGAGGCTACCCACATCCTCAGCCAGCACCGCCGCATCCGCGTGATCTACGTCTCGCTGGTCAACCGCACGACCATGGAGCCCGCCCGCGAGGTCGTCCCCGGCGAGACCGTCATGGCCATCGCCGCCTGGATGGACGAGGTCCGCCTGATCGACAATATCGTGCTGTGAGCGTCCCTCCCGCCCCCTCGTCCGTCGCCCCGCGCGCCCGCGCCTACGACGTCCTCGTGATCGGCTCCGGCATCGCCGGCCTGAGCTTCGCCCTGAAGGTGGCGCAGCAGGGCCGCTCGGTCGCCATCCTGACCAAGAAAAACAAGGCCGACTCCAACACCAACTGGGCCCAGGGCGGGATCGCCGTCGTGACCGCCGAGACCGACGACTTCGCCAAGCATGTCACCGATACCCTCGTCGCCGGCGACGGCCTTTGCGATCGCAAGGTCGTCAAACAAATCATCACCGACGGCCCCGCCCGCGTGCGGGAGTTGATCGATCTTGGTCTAAAGTTCTCCCGCGACGACGACGGCGGCTACGATCTCGGCCGCGAGGGCGGCCACAGCGAGCGGCGTATCCTGCACGTGAAGGATATGACCGGCAAGGCCATCGAGTCCGCCCTCATCAAGGCCATCGCCCGCGAGCCCCGCATCGCCCTGTTCGAGCATTTTTTCGCAATCGACGTCATCACCGCCGGCAAACTCGCCCGCCGCCAGCGCAAGACCCTCCCACCCGACGCCGACCGCGTGGTCGGCGTCTACGCCCTCGACGTGCGCGACCGCCGCGTCGTCACCTTCCAGGCCCCGGTCGTCATGCTCAGCTCCGGTGGCGCCGGCCAGGTTTACCTCTACACCACCAACCCCGACATCGCCACCGGCGACGGCATCGCCATGGCCTACCGCGCCGGCGTCGAGGTGCGAAACATGGAGTTCATCCAGTTCCACCCCACCGCGCTGTATTCGCTCTCGGGAAAACGCTTCCTCATCAGCGAGGCCGTCCGTGGCGAGGGCGCCATCCTGCGCAACGCCGAGGGCGAGGCCTTCATGCCGCGCTACCATCCGCAGGCCGACCTCGCTCCGCGCGATATCGTGGCCCGTGCCATCGACGCCGAGATGAAGCGCACCGGTTCGCCCCACGTCTGGCTCGATATCACTCATCGCAACTCCGCCTTTTTGCGCTCCCGCTTCCCCCTTATCCATAAGTTCTGCACCGACGAGGGCATCGACATTGCCAAGGACAAGATCCCTGTCGTGCCCGCCGCCCACTACACCTGCGGCGGCGTTGCCACCACGCTCGCCGCTGAGACCACCCTGGCCGGTCTTTACGCCTGCGGCGAGGTCGCCTGCACCGGCCTGCACGGCGCCAACCGTCTCGCCTCCAACTCCCTGCTCGAGGCCGTGGTCATGGCCCACCGCGGCGCCGCCTCGGTCGCGGCCTACCTAGGCCGTATCCGGAAAGCCGATGCGCCCGTCGCCGCCATTCCCGAGTGGCGTGATTTCGGCGGCGGCGATCTCGATGAGCGCGTGGTAATCACCCACAACTGGGAAGAGCTGCGCCGCACCATGTGGGACTACGTCAGCATCATGCGCACGACCAAGCGCCTCGAGCGCGCCCGCACCCGCATCGCCAATCTCTCCCGCGAGATCCAGGAGTATTACGCCAACTTCTCCGTCGATTCCCGGCTGCTGGAGTTGCGCAACATGATCCAGGTTGCCGAGCTCATCGTCGCCTGCGCCCTCCAGCGCCAGGAAAGCCGCGGCCTCCACGCCGTCGCCGAGTTTCCCGCGAAACTCCCCCGTGCCGCCGATACCTCCGTGCGTCGGAAGTTCTGAACGGCGCCGGTTCCCTGCTAGCCTCTGCTTTAAAAGATTTTCATCGCTCCGCGGGCTGCTGTTGACCCGTTTGAAAGAAAACGATCGAAATCTCTCAAAATCTACCAGAGCTCTAGTCCAAACCCTCCATGTCCAAGTCCTCCTCCGCCAAGATGGCTCCCCGTTCATCCCGCGCTTTTGTCGCCGCTGCAGAGGCCTATGAGACCCTCGGGGTCGATGTAGAGGCCGCGCTCGCCACCCTCGCGGCCACGCCGATTTCCCTTCATTGCTGGCAGGGCGATGATGTCGGCGGCTTCGAAAAGGCCGACGCCACCCTCACCGGCGGCATCCAGGCTACCGGTAACTACCTCGGCAAGGCCCGCACCATCGACCAGCTCCGCCAGGACCTCGACCTCGTCTACAAACTCCTGCCCGGCCGCCATCGCCTGAATCTCCACGCCATCTACGCCGACTTCGCCGGCAAACCCGTGGACCGCGACGCCATCGAGCCGAAGCACTTCGCCTCCTGGGTGGACTGGGCGCAGGACCGCAAGCTTCACGGACTGGATTTCAACCCGTCCAACTTCTCCCACCCCCTCTCCGCCGAGGGCACCTTGTCTCATCCGGATAAAAAGATCCGCGAGTTCTGGATCGCCCACTGCGCCGCCTCCCGCCGCATCGGCGCCTATTTCGGCAAAAAGATGGGCACCCGCACCGTCACCAACGTCTGGATCCCCGATGGCTCGAAAGACACCCCTTTCGATCGCGCCGCGCCCCGCGCCCGCCTCGCCGCCTCGCTCGAAAAAGTCTTCGCCGAAAAGCTCAACGCGAAGCACCACCTCGACGCCGTGGAATCCAAACTCTTCGGCATCGGCGCCGAGTCCTACACCGTCGGTTCGCACGAGTTCTACCTCGGCTACGCCCTGAAACGCGGCGACGTCGCCTACTGCCTCGATGCCGGCCACTTCCACCCCACCGAGTCGCTCGCCGATAAAATTTCCTCCGTCCTGCAATTCGCTCCCGCCCTGCTCCTTCACGTGAGTCGCGGCGTGCGCTGGGATAGCGATCATGTCGTGACCTGCGACGATCCCACCCGCGCTATTTTTGAGGAGCTCGTCCGCGGTGATTTCCTCGGCCGCACCGCCATCGGCCTCGATTATTTCGATGCCTCCATCAACCGCATCGCCGCGTGGGTGATCGGCACCCGCGCCGCCCAGAAGGCGTTGCTCGCCGCCCTGCTCGAGCCCGCCGCCCTGCTGCGCGGCGCCGAGGAATACGGGGATAACGCGCTCCGCCTCGCCCTCTTCGAGGAAAGCCGCGCCCTCCCGCTCGGCCCGGTCTGGGACGAGTTCTGCCGCCGCCACAACACCCCCGCCGGCCTCGGTTTCATGGCCGAGATCCAAGCCTACGAGAAGACCGTCCTCTCCCAGCGCTAAGGCATCGGAAGATTGGCCACAAGAGGCGCAGAAGGCGCAAAACAGACTCCTTAAATATAAACTCCCGCGCGCCTATGGGCGCCCTCCCGGCCCCATTCGCGCTCCGATTTTTTGCGCTTTTTGTGGCTAAAAAATCCGAAACTCAGACTCCGAAGAATTTCCACAACCATGTCCAACTACACCCACGTTAACTACTCCTGGGACGACGCCAAGGCTGCCTCCCTCGATCCCGTCGGCCGTCTCGTTTACCGGTCCAATATCCTCGGCTCCGACCAGCGCATCACCAACACCGGCGGCGGCAACACGTCCTCCAAACTCACCGGCAAGGACCCCATCACCGGCCAGGACGTCGAAGTCCTCTGGGTCAAGGGCTCCGGCGGCGATCTCCGCACCGCCGGACGTGAGTTCTTCTCCTCCCTCTATCAGCAAAAACTCCTCGCCCTCCAAAGCGTTTACAACGCCCGCCCCGACAAGGGCCTGAAATCTCAGGCTGAGGACGACATGGTCGCCATGCAGGCCCACGCGACCTTCAACCTCAACCCCCGTGCTTCCTCGATCGACACCCCGCTGCACAGCTTCCTGCCGGGCAAGTTCGTCGATCACATGCACCCGAACGCGATCATCGCCATCGCCGCGTCGGCCAATTGCCAGCGCCTCACCCAGGAGATCTTCGGCGGCCAGATGGCCTACGTGCCCTGGATGCGCCCCGGCTTCGAGCTCGGCCTCGCCATGCAGGCCGTTTCTCAAGCCCAGCCCGGCGTGAAGGCCATTATGATGGGCCAGCACGGCTTTATCTCGTGGGCCGACGACGACAAGGCCTGCTACACTTGGACCCTCGACTGCATCGAGAAGGCCTCCGCCTTCATCGAGGCGAAATACCAGGCCAAGGGCGGTGACGCCAAGGCCTTCGGCGGCCAGAAATACCAGACCCTCCCCGAGGAGCAGCGCCGCGCCACCCTGGCCGCCATCCTGCCCTGGCTGCGTGGCCAGGTTTCCCAGCAGAAGCGTTTTATCGGCACCATTCAGGACGACGAAAAGATCCTCCGCTTCGTCAACTCCGCCGACGCCCCGCGCCTCGCCGCACTCGGCACCTCCTGCCCGGACCACTTCCTCCGCACCAAGATCAAGCCCCTCTACGTCGATTGGAACCCACAGGCCGAGGACGCCGCCGCGCTGAAGCTGAAGCTCGCCGCCGCGCTCGACCAATACCGCGTGGACTACACCGCCTATTACAACGTCTGCCGCCGGGCCAACTCGCCCGCCATGCGCGACCCGAACCCCACCGTCGTGCTCATCCCCGGCCTGGGCATGATCGCCTGGGGCAAGGACAAGTCCGAGAGCCGCGTCACCGCCGAGTTCTACAACTGCGCCGTCGAGGTCATGCGCGGCGCCGAGGCCATCGACAAATACATCGCCCTGCCGCAGCAGGAGGCCTTCGACATCGAGTATTGGCTGCTCGAGGAGGCCAAGCTCCAGCGCATGCCCGCCGAGAAGGAGCTCGCCCGCCAAGTCATCGTCGTGATCGGCGCCGGCTCCGGCATCGGCAAGGAGACCGCCCACCGCCTCGCCAAGGAGGGCGCCCAGATCGTGTGCGTTGACCTCAACGCTGCCGCCGCCGAGGCCACCGCCAAGGAACTCGCCGCCAAGCTCGGCCAGGGCATCGGCGTTGCCGGCACCGGTATTTCGAACTGCGGCCCGGCCATCGGCCTCGCCTCCAACATCACCGACCGCGCCTCCATCCGCGCCATGCTCGACCAGGTGGCGCTGGCCTACGGTGGCTTCGATTCCATCTGCGTGACCGCCGGCATCTTTGTGCCCTCGGATACCACCGGCCACATCCCCGACGACAAGTGGGCGCTGACCTTCAATATCAACGTCACCGGCAGCTACCTCGTGGCTGACGAGGCCTTTAAGACCTGGAAACAGCAGGGCCTGCGCGGCAACCTCGTGCTCACCACCTCGGCCAACGCCGCCGTGGCCAAGAAGGGTTCGCTCGCCTACGATACGTCCAAGGCTGCCGCCAACCACCTCGTCCGCGAGCTCGCCATCGAGCTGGCCCCGCTGGTGCGCGTCAACGGCGTCGCCCCCGCCACCGTGGTCCAGGGCTCGGCGATGTTCCCGCGCGACCGCGTCATCGGTTCGCTGGCGAAGTATGCCATCCCCTACAAGGACGACGAGGCCACCGAGTCGCTGGTCACGAAGCTGGCGCAGTTCTATGCCGACCGCACCTTGACCAAGGCCCCCATTACGCCCGCCGACCAGGCCGAGGCGTATTTCCTCCTGGTCACGCAACGCCTGAGCAAGACCACCGGCCAGATTGTGACGGTGGACGGAGGCCTGCACGAAGCCTTCCTGCGCTGAGTCCTTCAAAAAGACTCCGGCCTCGTCGTGGTGACGAGGTCGCGCGCGGGGTATGTGTGGTGCATCCCCCGCGCGACGCAGGCCCATTCCGCCTGCCCGCAAACCCGAAAAAGCCCGCGACCAGCAACAGTCGCGGGCTTTTTTCATGCCAGTAAACAATCGCCCCGCCCGCGCCTGCGCATTTTCTGCAGCCGCGCCAATATCCAACCTCAGGCGCAGCTTTGCTTTCGCCCCATCGCGCCTTGCCGGCCGCGTCCCGCCCGCCCACAAATCTCTCACGCATGGTTCCCACCGAGACTTTCGATACCTGCCAGGCCGAACTCGACGGCTCTCCGTCTAGCAACCGGAGGAAAACGCGTGATCTTTCGCCTTCTTCGGCTTTCGAACCTCACTTGCTCGCATGATTCAGTTCCCGCCCATTTTGGAAGCAGGGGTGGTTTACACCAGGCCTTGGATGGTTGAGTTAATTCTGGATCTCGCTGGCTACACCCCTGACCGCGATCTGGCCCGCCTAGTCGCGGTCGAGCCCTCCGCCGGTGACGGTGCATTCCTTGTCGCGATGGTTCGCCGCCTCGTCTCCGCGTGCCGACGTCATAACTCGCCTTTGGCCGCCTCCGGAGATGCCATTCGCGCCTACGAGATAAGCCCCGATGCCGTCCGACGCGCAGTCGAGCTCGTAACCCATACTTTGATCGAACTTGATCTATCCGATTCGCTAGCGGCTGAACTCGCGTCATCTTGGATATTGGAAGCCGACTTCTTGGAGGCATCCCTCGGCTTTCCCCTCGCGGACTTCGTGGTCGGCAACCCACCTTACATCCGACTCGAGGAAATCCCTCCGTCCAAAGCCGCCTTCTACCGCTCCTTCAGCGCCATGCGCGGACGCGCCGACATCTACATCGCCTTTTATCAGGCTGCACTGATGCAACTAAAGCCCGGCGGTCTATGTGCATACATCTGTGCAGACCGATGGATGTTGAACGATTACGGCAGCGGGCTGCGCGAGTTCATAACCACGCAGGGTTACAATGTCCGTGCCGTCATCGAGGCGCACGATGTCGATGCCTTCGAGACAGAGGTATCCGCCTACCCCGCTATCACAGTGATCGCCCGCGAACCGCAGGGCTCGGTGATAGTTGCGAAGGCGCTCACTGGCATCGAAACAACAGCTCGCGAAACTGTGCTCGATCAGCTTACGGAAGCTCGTTCCAGCTCTGTTCTGCGCGTTGCCCGCTTCGCCGACTGGTTCCAAGACGGAGACCCTTGGCCCTGTTCCTCGCCTGAGGCACTAAAACTTCTAAAGCATCTCGAAGCTACCTGCCTGCCAATCGAAGATAAATCGACCGGGACAAAGATAGGCATCGGCGTAGCCACTGGTGCTGATCGTATCTTCATCACATCCCAAAAGCCGGACGTCGAACCCGACCGCCTTCTACCCCTGGCCCTCGCCTCCGACCTGAATGCTGGGCGCGTTAACTGGTCCGGCCACTACTTGGTCAACCCCTGGAACGAGCACGGCCTAATCAACCTCTCAGACTACCCACGCCTCGCCGCCTATCTTGAGCCTCACCGAGACCTTCTTGGCGATCGCCACACAGCAAGGGAGCGTCCACACCACTGGCACAAAACAATCGACCGGGTGACTCTGTCCCGCGTAGCCCAGCCCAAACTTTATATCGCAGACATAAAGAATCGCCTGCTTCCCGCGCTCGACCTCGGACAAACTTACCCGCAGCACAACCTTTACTGGATCACCTCGGATAAATGGGATCTTCGTATTCTCGGGGCATTACTAATGTCGGCCGTGGGAGAGTTTTTCATTCACAGCTATGGTGTGCGAATGCGTGGTGGGTTCCTGCGCTTTCAAGCCCAGTATCTTCGCCGCATCCGGGTTCCAAACCCCGCCCACTTGAGCGATGAGATTAAAGAACAACTGCGCGACGCTTTTGATCGTCAGGACACCGCGCTTGCGACTCGCGCCGCGCTACAAGCCTACGGCATCACTTCCATACCAAACTAGTTCCCTTCATGCCACTAAACCTAGCAAACTACGAAAAAAAGGCGGCACAATCGGTGAAAGCATTTTGGGGGAATCGAGGGGCGGCCCATCAAAAACAGGTAGATGCAGGGAAAGCCGATGCCGGTAGTCGGGGCGCGGTCACGGCAGGAAAAAACATGGACGGTTTCGTCGAGCTGATGATCGATCTCGTAAAAGCCAACGGACTCAAGCGCGCGACCATCGTGCGAGAAGGTCGTATTCCGCTCACGCTTCCCGGTTACTTCCGACCAACAAAGCAGTGGGATATGCTTGTCCTTAGAGGAAATCGCCTCGTCGCCGCAGTGGAACTGAAGTCCCAAGTCGGATCTTTCGGAAATAATTTTAATAACCGGACCGAGGAAGCCATCGGCACTGCACATGACTTGTGGATAGCCTTCCGCGAAGGCTCTTTCGGCGACACCCCCCGTCCCTTCGTCGGCTGGTTAATGCTGGTGGAAGATGCTCCTGGTTCTCGTCGTCCAATCCGTGACCGCAGCCAACACTTCCAAGTGAGGCCAGAATTCCAAGGCGCGTCGTATATCGAACGCTATAACTTGCTGTGCAAAAAACTCGTGCAGGAGCAGCTTTATACCACGACGGCGGTTTTGGCCTCGCCGAAGACAGCGATTACAAGCGGAAGATTCTTGGATGTGAGCGAAATGACCAGCCTCCGAACTTTCGTCACCAGCTTTGCCGGTCACATCGCGTCCGAGGCAGCGAGATAGTTCCCGACGTAGAATAAGATGTTTTACGCCACCGAAGCCTGAGCCTTCGCCCCCCTCCGCATGGGCCTGACCATCCATTACACGATCACCGCGCGCCGCGCCTTGACCGATTTTAAGGCCCGCCGGCTGGTGTCCACCGCCGCCAACGCCGTCCACGTCCTCATCCAGAAGCGCGGACATGGAGCCATCGTGGAAAGAGGCCAGGTGGACCCCGACGCCTACTCCTTTTGGGCCACCCAAAACCGCAAGATCGACGGCAAACCCTGCTTCCTCGAAATCCCGCCCCTGCGCGGCTACGCCTTCGAGCTCGACCCCGGCGGCGAATGCGAAAGCGCCCATTTCGGCCTCTGCAAATATCCCGCCACCCTGACCTACGGGAACCACTCGCCTATCCGCACCCGCCTCCACCGCTGGCGCCTGCACGGCTGCTGCAAGACCCAATACTCCGACACCATCGGCTGGGACCATTTCCACACCTGCCACGAACTCGTCATCACCGCCGCCCTCGTTTGGAAACGCCTCGGCTGCGACCTAAGGTTGATCGACGAAGGCCGCTAATGGCCCGGCCGGAGTAAGACCCGCCTTCGCCAAAACCTCGCCGGCTACCACCCCCTCTTCGCCGGACTGGGCGGCGCCTTCAAAGACGCCGCCGAAGAACGCGGCGACTCGGTCGAGTCCCCCATCTTCGCCCACCCTCGCTTCGAACACCTCGAAGCCGAGGCCCCTTCGCCCGGGAGAGTGGGCCGCTGCTTCCTCACCACGCCGGGGCTTCGTAAGCGCCCAGGTCGGGCGCGGTGCCGAGCCAAGTGTCGCCGGTGATCGTCACGCCCCGGTCGATGAAACGGCTGCCGAAGACGGGGCGCATAAAGAAGTCCTCCGGCAGGCCGCCATCCTCGCGGCGGGTCGCGTTCATGGCGGCAGTCCCGTTGCTGTCGATAAAATCGGCCAGCTTGGCGACACTCGTGCCGGTGAAGAGTTGCCAGCCGTTGTTTTGCACGACGGGGGAGGTGCCGCCGATGGACACCGTCGCCGAGCCGGTGCCGGCGATGCCCACGTTGTTCCGGACGGTGTGGTTGCCGACCAGTGTTACGCCGACGTGTTTCAGGTTCAGCACGCCGCCGGCGTTGTCCCAGCATACGTTTTGATCGACTGTCAGGCCGGTGGGGTTGTTGTTCTGGTCGATGCCGTAGGAGCGGTTGCCCCAAGCGAGGCAACGCACGATTCGGTGGGGGGCGCCGACGTTGTTGCCGCCCAGCTTGAACCCCTGGCCGTTGCCGTTGAAGGTGGGGCTGGCCCAGACGTTGATGCCGCTGCGGATGGCGCGGCAGTTTTCGATCAGCACGCTGCCATCGCCCATCCAGAGGTCCCAGCCGTCGTCGGAATTCTCGATCGCCCGGCAACCACGAAACACGTTGCCCGGGCCGAGATTCCACTTCGCGCTGAAACCGTCTGCGTTGCCGCCGATGGGCGCGTCGAAGCTGCGGATGGAGTCGCAATTCAGGTAGAGGTTGCGGGCCGGGTCG
>CAMCZZ010000006.1 GCA_945888375.1 Akkermansia muciniphila
GTATCCGCCGCGCCGGAGCCCGGATTGCCGGCGGCAAAACTATCCATCCCGACATAACCCGGCAGGGCGATGCCGACCCGGTAGATCTTGGTGGCGTAGTTGCTCGGCGTGTAGTTGTGATCACCCGCCGCGTAATCCAAGCCGAAGAAATTCAAGCCGTGCTGGATGGTGCTGCTGAATGGAATGATGATCCCGGGAACCGCCGTTCCGTCCGGTTTGGTGATGTTGCGACAATACTTGGCCACATCACTGTCTCCCGCCAGGTTGGCCACCATGTGCTGTTCCAGCGTTTGCTGCCACGCATCGTCGTCGCTCGTTGTGTCGGGACTGTCCAGCAAGCGGAACAATTCGGAGCGGAGCGAGAAGACCGTGCCGTATTGGTCGGGGTTGTTGATTCCCAGCCTGCCCTTGGCCACGGAGAAATCCGCATTCACTTGGGCCAAAGTGCCCGCGAGACCGGCGTCGCCCAGCGTGCTGGTCGTGGCCTGCGGCACTCCGCCGGTCAGGTCGCCCAACGAGCGTGAGGCCACGATCCTATTGAAGATCTGTTTGCCTTGGCTACTGCCGAGCAACCCGGTTTCATAGTCGTAACTCTTCACGGCAAGGTAGCTGTAGCGGCTGGCGAGATCGAACAGGCTGCGATACTGCTCGAGAGACTCGTCACGGAACAAGCGGAAGGACAGATCCTTGGTGCGATAGCCCTGGATGACAGCGGAAGCCCGAATCCGGAATGACTCGCGCTCGGCGAGCACCCGCATCCCCTTGGCAAGCACGCCGCGCACCCGTTCATTGGCCATTTGCAGCTTGGCTGCAGGGCCGGCCAGCGATGACAGCATGCCGGTCATTTCCCGATACTTTTGCTCGACCTCATAGGCCAGTTGCACGGCCTCGAGCTTGTATTCCTGTTCGACCAAATACGAATCGAGATCCATCTGCTGGCTTTCCATTTCCGTCGCCAGCCCCCGGATGGTGTTGTTGAAAGCCAGCGAAGTGAAGACCAGGGCATTGTCCAACATCACGCCGCTCAGTTTGATCGCTCCCCGCACCGCCGAGGTGGCGTCGAACGAGAGGCCCGCGACTTTCGGCAGGGATTCCGCCAAAGCATCGGCATTTTCTCCATAAAACTCACCTAGCGCTTCAGTTCCTTCGGCTGTGGCTTCGAGCGCCGTGATCACCTTGGCTTTGAGCAGCAGGTTGGCGTTTATTCTGTCACTAGTGGCCAATTGGTTGGCGTGATTGTCGATGGTGTCGATGAGCAGCTGCGCCTCGCGGACGAAATCGCGGTTGCAGTCTTCGATCCCGCCGATGGCATTGAGCAGATCAAGGTAAGCTAGGTGTGACTCCATCAAGGCAGTCTGCAGCTCGCCCGCTTCGGAACGCGCTCCCATGCCTGTGCGGTAAACATCCGAGTATTGAATGAACTCATTGGGATTCACGGTCACTTCCTGAACCACTACTTGTGTCGAATCATTGCTTTGACTGACGATGTCTTGAATCGATTTGCCGGTGAAATCATCGATGGCAGTGGGCGTCGGCACCTTGATCGCAACGGTGGCGGGACTGACTGTATCGGTAATCGCCATCGGGGTGGACGCGAACGGCCGGTCAACCACGAACCAATTGACCAGATCCGGCCCGGCATAGCCTTGGGCGTAAACCTTGCCGGGGCCGATGTCGCCCGCGTAGGGCGCGCCGTAAATCTCGATTAGTTGGCTCACGTAAGCCGTCTCCTGGTCGCTGATGGCCGCGCTATAATCATCCACCGTGTTCTGCTGGCGCCTGAGGGAAGCGGTCATCCGGCCCGCCTGTTCGAAGGAGCCCGCGGCATTATTGAGCGCGGCCAAGGCGCGGCCGTAAACCTGCTCATAGTGGGATTTGCCGGCCATCATCTCGTCGGGCGAAATATCGAAGGCGACCGCGCCAGGGCTCAGACCCAGCGGATTCAGGTGCGCGTCAGCGTTGTCCATCGTCGTCTGGAAGCTCGTCGCCAAGGCCTCGAGTTCCCCGAGTTCGGGCACCGTGGAGCGGTCGATCTTCTGCACGCCGGTGTGGAATGTATCTTCCACCGGTAGCAAGGCATTGCCCATTGCCCAATTGAACAGCGCGCCTTGGGTCGAGCGACTCACCGTATCGTCCAGCGCCCTGCCGGATGCGTCGCCCGAGAAATGCGCCCACCCACCAGCGGTGTCGTCTTGGTAGTTTTTGCGGTAAACCAGCTCGCAAACCTGCTGCGAGGTGCGGGCCAGACTGACGGCCGTGGCGGCGAACTTGCGCTCGTCACGATAGTCGATGGTCACCGCCTGGCCCATCACCGTGACTGCCTCGGCGCGCGGCGTCCAAGTGAAGTTGGGATTATTCAGCAAGCGGTAGTAGCCGGTCAACGCCGTCAGGAAATGGCCGTAGGCATCACCATGGCCTTGGGGGAACATCGATTGCGCGTCAGACTCATCGATCACGCCGTTGGCCGTGCTGCTACCGGACTTCTCCTTGATGTTGTAGTTCGTCGCGTAGAGCGACTCGCCGCTGTTGATGCCGCCGGTGTAGTTCCAGTAAAGGCGGTTGTATGCCGGAGCGGTGATCACTCCGGGGCTCACGCTGTCGTCGCGGCCGCGTAGCAACGCGAGTTCTTCGTCGATAGAGCTGGCAACCTGTCCCTCGAAGCTGAAGCGGCTGGTGTTAACCGACCCGTCATCGAGCGAGATCGTCGGGTTCGCCGCATCGGAATACGCCTCGTTGCCGAGGATCATGTAAAGGTCGTTGAGGTAACCGGCGGCCAAGATGAGGGCGTTGTTGGTGTCCGGATCATTGGTGCTAGCGTCGATACTCATGCCCTTGGCACGGTTCAGCACGGTCTCGTAAATTTCGATCAACCCGACATCGTCCACGTTGTCCATGGTCAGGGCGATATCGCCTTCCCAGCGCTTGCCAGCCTGGGTGACCACGCTCACGTCGGTGTTAACCGCATTGTTATAAAGATCCGTCACGCGCTGGGAGAACGGATTGATCCCAGCGAGCACGCGCTTGATCCAGCCCTCGTTGAACTGCGCGGGCATCCAGCGCGACCAATTGGTCGAGCCAAGCACATTGCCCGCACTCGCCTTGGGACGGTAGCGCACGGTGAACCAGCGGTCATTCAGGACAAAAGGAGGACCGCCGAAGGGATTGGTGACCTCGCCGCCGATGATCGCGGTGTTGCTGAGAATCCCATTCGGGTCGCCCGGGATCTGCCACACGCTGCCGCCGCTGGAGACCATGTCGGTCTCGGTGGCGGCCTCGATGAAAAACTGGACTGAGCTGGTCGTGTTGACGTCAGCCGTGGTGTAAAGCGCCACTTCAATGGTATTGATACCTTTGGTGAAAAAGCTCGGCGCGATTTTAAACTGCTTGGAGAGGCCTGCGGCAGAAAGCCCGGTTTGCGCGCTACTCTGCTCCAACCCGGTAGTCGGTGCATTGTGAGCCAAGGCGGCGTTGCCGTTCACATAAAGAACCATGCCGTCAAAGCTTCCAAGTGTGGCGCTAAAGACGACGTCGCCGGGGACACCCGACGTGAAATCGACACCCGAACTGGATTTCAAAACCACGCTGGGATAACCATTGGCTGCATCCTCATCGCGGTAAGTCGCCGTAACCACGGAGATCTGCGAGGTGTTATTACTCGGGGCCTGTGAAAGTTCGATCTGCGTGTTGCTGATGACTTTCACCACCTTCGCCAGACCGTTCAAGCTACCGCCACTGACCACCATACCGGGCATAATTGCGGAGGTATTGGCCAAACTAACCGTGATGCCATTCACGTTTGTCGGGGTATAAATGCCAACGGCCTTGGCTGCCGGCCGGATCTCCACGCTGCGCGGCAAGGTGGCTGCACGGCTGGCGGGTATGCTGGCGTATTGGGCAGCGGTCGGCAAACTGGCTCCCGGGCAGGTGTAGATATGCCAAGTCGCAGCCGCACCCAGCTTGCTTCCCAATTCAGAACGATACACCGCAGGCGCACTCGCGGCGCCCGTCGTCCACCGCCAATCGAATTCATACTCCTGGGGCTTGGCGGCAAAGTCACCGCTATGGCGCAGGCTCACTTGCTCGTCCAGCGGGTTGCTGGAACTCACGACCTTGAGGTCGCCCGTGTAGAGGCGGTCTGCCACTTTGAAGACCTTGACCTGCACCGGATCACCCTCGGGAGTGAAAGCGTTGCCATTACCAAAAACCATCGTCACATAGCCCGTGCCTTTGCCAGTGGCGGTCACCGCGTAGCTATCGACCGCCGTGTCTGGGTGGGTGATTTCCGCTAGGGCGGTCCCGCCTACCGTGGCGGTGCTACCGACCTTGTAAGTGCCCAGCTTAGCGGGGTCTTCAATGAAGGTTTCCACCGTCGTTGATAGGCCATCGAGCGCGGCATCCCATGAGGTTTTATCGCTGTTTCCGGCAGGCACCAGCGCCTTGAGCCTAGCGAGCTCGGCGGCGGTGAGGACATTGAGATCGAGGTAGTCTTCACCCGCGATCGCGTCGTGGAATTCCCCCTTGAAAACGAGCATCCCCTTACCGCCACGCAGCGGATCCAAGTAGATGCGCTTTTGCAGCGATGGCGAGAGTCCCTGGAAGTAGGTCTTACCTTCGTAGTTAGTGGTAGAAATGGAGGTCGGCAAACTGGCCAAACCATTATCGCTGAGGGCATAGGTCTTCTCGCGGGTGGGGTCGTGGAGCGTGACGCTAGCTTTGGCGGTGGGGCTGTTGGTGGTATCCCTGGCGATCGAGCCCTGATAATAGACTTGTGCGCTGGCTTGGCCACGCACTTGGGGCAGACCATATTTGGCGAGAGTGAGGGACTCTCCCACAGCGAGTTCTGGCACCGCCGTAGGCCACGCTGGAGTATAGGTGATGGCCAGCGGCTCATCGATCTGACCAGCACCACCCGCGGGATTGGCGTCAATTAGAGTGGTCGTCAGCAATTGGCCCGTGCGTGAGGCGTTGCGCAGGAACGGCAGGATGGTTCCCACCGGCGGTTGGCTGCTCATTCCCGGGATGAAGAAGCCATCTTGGCTCTTGTAATAAAGTTTCATCGTCAGGGTCGGTGTGCCCGTTGCATGCGGTCCCCGGTGAATCCAGGTAAAACCCTTGCGGTCCTTGAAGGTGAATCCTTTGTAAGCGTCCGTAGACTGCACCGCGGTGTTGACCGGCGCGTCGGCGCCGACGATTTCAAGATCCTTGGCGGTCGCCGCATCACCCGTGCCCACCATCGCGAGAGGCAGCAGGGGCAAGGGATAGGGTTTTACTAACAAGGTGCCTGCCGTGGCGGTGTAGTTGAAAGTGTAAGTCGCGTCGGTTCTCACGACCTTGTAGGCTTTCATCGCTGGCCGCTTATCACCCGCGTTGGTATGTGCCAGCAGCAGGTAGGGCTCCGAGGTGTAGGTCGAACCCGCCGCTGTTAGATTGAGATCATCGCGCAACGCATAGGCCCGGCCACCGAGCATGAAGGCATGCTCTTCGTTCGGATTGTAACCGGTTTGGGTCGAATCGTTTTGATAATATACTGAGCCCAATGCCTCCGCGCCGGTGAGATCACCCGTGCCCACGCCTTGGGCGATGACGAGCTGCGTGGGATTGCTTGGGTAGGAAACCGTGTAGCGCCCGATTTTGCCAGGCACGTAAAAATCGCCAAACTGCGCTGAGGGAGCAGGCACTTTCTTAAACCACCTCACGGTAAGTGTATTGTTGCCCGTCTTGGCATTGACGGGAATAATCGCACCCTTGTTCGCGGCATCCATCCCTTGAGTGAAGGGATCGATATAACCGGCAGGATAGTAGCAAGTTCCACTCGAAATGTAGCCTCCCAACTCGTGACCGGCTGGAGGTGCGATGCGATCGCCCACCGTCGCCGCCGTAGTCTCCGCAATCCTCGCCGTTTGATCGCTTTCCACGGTGTAAGTCGCGGTTGACCGAATATGCCAGTTGTCAAGCAGCAGGGTAGCATCGCCAGCTGGCGCGGTGGAAATGCTCAGGCTGGCGGTGGATCCGGTGGCCGTGAATGACACCGTTTTGGCTGAAAATACAGCAGAAGTGCCCGAATATACCAACGTTTCACTCAACCGGGTAACTCCGTTCACAGAAACCGTGTAAGGCAATTGCACAGCGATATCATAATTTCTTCTGGCTACGCTGAACTGGATTTCGTAGGTCATACCGGCGATGAGACCGGTCACGGTTGTCGTTGCCGACGCGGTATTCTGCATAAACACCCCAAATTGTCCGTCCGGAACGATACTATTCTCCATCATAACATACCCATTGCTCCTTTGCACGCCGCGCTGCCCCACAAATGTCCAACCGGGGATGTCTTGAGACGATTGATACCAATAATTATCCAACGAATACTGCTCAAAGCTCGGATTTGGAATCGTCGGAAGAACCGCCGTCACCGCTTGATTGAGCGTGTAGCGTGTTCCATCGATGATACTTGCGATGGTGCCGGAGTAACCAGTGCCGGAAACCTGCATCCCCACCTCAAGACCCACGGTGCTGGCCACAGTAACGGTGGTCACGTTATTGTCCGTCCTAAAGGAAGTTGCCAGCTGGGTGGAACGCGTTTCCGCCTGCGTGTAGAGGTTCACATACCACGGGGTGCCCGCGGCGGTGAACTTCAGTAGGCTACGGTTTCGCCCATCGGCACCCGGATTCACGATGATTGATTGCGACAGCGCATCCATACTCGCCTCGGCCCCGGCGGGATCGTCCTGATATACAATCGATGGCAGCGATCCGCTGGTGAATTTCAAACCCGTGTCTGCCGTGCTGCCGCCGGCATCCACCGTCTGGAAGGTGTAATCCGTCAGGTCTGGCGACCAGCGCAGCCAGTAGGCATCCTTGTATATCGGCCAGTTGATCCCGTAATCGCCCTTTTCGAGCCAATAAAACTTCACATCGTTGTAAGCGGTGGTGCTGCTGGCATTGCCATTATCGGGATCATTGGCGCTGCTGGTGGCTCGCTCGGCATAATAACTCGTCGAACCATCACTTTTTGTCACACCCGCGTAGTAGGCGGTCGTGGACCCGTTGTTAACCGGCGAGGCGATGAGCTCACCCGAACTGCCGTCATGCGGCAGGATCTCCTTGCCGAGACTGACCATGGAGTAGTTTGTATCCGCCTGACGGACGATTTCTACGATGTCCGATCCGATGAAGGTAAACACGGTGTTGCCGACCCGGGCCTTGCCGAGATATTCGACAAAGATCCGGCCTTCCACGTTGTAGGCGCTCAATTGAGCCGTCGCACCCACCTTGGTGAATTTCAGCGTGCTATAAATTGGCGGCGCGGACGGACTATCACCCGGTGAGATCACCTCGTTGGTCACGGCTTTAGGCACGAATAGATTGTAAACCGGATTCACCGCCATGATATTGGGATCGGTGATGGTCACGGGCGGCGCGTCGAATCCACGCTGGTTCCAGTAAATGGTCCGGATCGGCTTGGAGGTGGTGGATGACACCGAGAAGGTCTCGGTCATGATCTCGTAGAATCCGCCGCTGGCCACATTGGAAACCCAGCTGACGCTGACCTGCCCGGGCTGAGAGGCGAAGCACTTCTCAGCGTGCGGACTGTAGTAATAATTTAGCGCCGGTGTGATGGTGCTGGCGACGCTGCTTGTGATGTTGGTGTTGGCAAAATCCGCCAAAGTCACCGTAGTGCCAGTGATATCGATGATCGGCTGCCCCAGTAAGGTAGCCCCCTTCACCAAGGCAGCAGGCACGCTCGCCACCGTCACCAAGCGCGAGTCCGTGCTACTGGAAGTGACGTTTACGCTGCTGGTAGGGATCGTGATCGTGGGGACAGTCCCTGCAGTTAAAAATCCTTCGCCGGGCTGCACGGGCATCGGACGCCAGTAGCCGGCGGGTGCCACCGTGGTGAGATCCGCCCTAGTGAGAGGCGCCGTGATTTCATCGCCCATCATATAGCGAGGCAGGCCTGAGGCGAAAACGCCGCCAAACGTGCTACTGCGCAATACCAGCGTGGTGCCCGCCGGTGTGCTGAGGTCGCGGGTGGTATTACTCGGATAATAGGGTGCGGTAGTCGTTCTGGCTCGGGACGAACCGCTACTCTGGCCCATGCCCTGGTTGTTACTGCCAACCGTGGCAGGCAAAGCGCCGGCGTTACTGATGGGCAGGCTCACACTTCCAGGCGGCCCAAAAGCAGTGGCGGCCGTTCCCGAACCGTTGAAGGGATAATACAAGCGGTTCTGCTGCGAGACGTTCAACGAGTAGTTCTGCGCCAGCGCCAGCGGTGCACACGCCAAAAGCACTAGGTTTATAACAAGATTACGGGAGAGCGGATTCACAGCAGTAAGTGGAGTTTGTTTAGTGAGTGGCGGGTGGGACGAGCGGGCCTTTGGACCCAGGCATCCGGAAATCCATCTTCACTTTCCGGTCTTGAGCGTGGCGGTTTGGAGACCGCTCGCCTTTTCAGTCAGCAGTTTCTCGAGCGCGATGAGTCGGGCATTTTGGGCCGCATCCGCATCCGCCTGGGCGGCGGCGCGCTTGCCCTGTTCCGCAAGCTCACGACGCAGCGCGGCGTTCTCAGCCTGCACAGTCTCCAGCTTGCGGGCCAATTCCTGGGTGGCGGATACATTCAGCATCGAGATCGCATCGTAGTCCACCGTGCGCAAATCCTTCACCTCGCGGCCGTAAACGAACACTAGTTCGTCATCCACTTGGCCATCCGGGCGGAAGGCATCGTCGCGGATTTCCAGCACCTCGTGAATCGACTCACCCTTCTTGCCGATGAGTTTGACGCGATCGCCTTTTTTGAGATCGCACGCCAGCTCCACCCAGCCGCCCTTCACCGCCGCCTTCTTGAAGAGATCCGGCACCACGCCTGTCGTTTGGATCACCGCCTGCGGATAAACCATCTCAACCTGCTGCGCGATCGCCTTCTTCTGCGTGCCATTACCATTAATCATCTTATCCTTGTAATAGTAATCGGTAATTTGGATACCTTTCAGAGTTTCCAGATCCTTAGACGTATCGCTCACGTGAAGATCCGTTTTGATCCGGACATCCGAGTAAACGGCGACAATTTGTCCAAGAATCATCCCTTCAGCCGTAATGGACATTTCGCGGGAATGGTTCGAATCACCCGACTGGCCGCCGTTGGTGTCGAGGTAACCGTTGATATAAATGGGATTCGTAGTTTTCGTCCCAATACACAGCTTGGCAGAAGTCCCGGTCGTGCCAATCTGGACAATCCCATCATTGGTTATTTGCACCTTACTATTATTGCCATTGTCACGGATGAAAAGACCGCCGGAGCCGTAGTTAAGGTAAGTGCCGTTGTTGGCGCCCCGTGGCCAAAAACAATTCTCATAGTCACCCACAGAGTTTTTGGCCGACACCGTCTGGTCGTGTCGCATGTAAATATTACCTCCCAAGGTGAGATGACTCATCAACGCCGCATCCCCATCTGATTGAAATGAACCCGCCACTTGCAATTTGGCGCCTGGCGTAGACGTGCCGATGCCGACCTTGTTATCGGTGGAGACCGTCAGCGCTGCATCCGATAGGATGGACCTCAGATGGAGCTTTCCTGAATTGGCCGCTATCACCAAGTCTCCGACGGCAGACGATGTCGTATATCCGCCTGCAGACGAGACAAGGACGTAGTCCGCAGTAGTATCGTTAGCCCTCAAACCCATCGCTGGATTGTTGGTGCTTTGAACAAGAAGATTACCCCCATTGACATGGAGTTTTCCCCATGAACTTGGCGTGCTGGTGCCGATCCCAACGCTGCCGCCCGCATCCACGCGCAGGCGCTCGCTGCCATTGGTCCTGAGCGTGACCACCCCGTCGGAGGGTGAGAACAAGCCACCGTCAACATCGCCCCCCGTGCCGAAAATGTAGCCGCCCGCGCCGGTTGCACTGATCGATCCTTCGACAGTGAGGCGAGCTGAGGGTGCACTGGTGCCGATGCCGACCAGACCGCCGCTGGGATTGAGCAACAACGGGCCGGTGGTGCTGGTCGCGGTGTAGGACTGGAGGGTCGAGCGATTGTTGGTGGTGTCGAATCCGATGAGAAGCCGCTTACTGGCGTCGGAATTGCCACGGATCATGATTTGTTGGGCGGGAGTGTTGGCATCATTCCCTTGTAAAACTAATTTGTTCGTGTCCCGAAAGTCACCGATGGCACCGATGCCGACTCGGCCGGACGCATCCCAAAGCAAGGCGGTATTGCGGGTTCCACTCGCATTGGAACCTAAAACACCACCGCTATTTCCATAGAGCACCGGTCCATCAACTGAGAACCCGTTCCATTGCCGGCCGCTGCCATACCAGCCGAGGCCATAGTTGGATGCGGTGCCGGAGGTGGGCGTGATGGTCAGGTCGGAACCGCTGAGGATCGATTCAGCCACCTGTGAACGGAATGCGAAGGCTGCCGAGGTAATCGCCTGGCGCGGGCTGATCGGGGAATCGCTCGCGTTGATGGTGGCATCGCCGTTGTCCACCATGATTTCAATGAAACGGCTGGTGGCAGCTGCGGTGAAAACCGTGTCGAACGCGGGGCGGGTCTCTGAGGCGGCCGTGCCGGTGGCGGTGGTGCCCGCGCCCAGAAGCACGCTGAACTCGCCTTTGTAAATCGTCACGGTTTGCTCCTCGGTCCAGAGGCGGGTGCCGCCCGTTGAGGCATCAAAAATCCGGAAGATGACCTTGCGGTTGATCGGCGTAGTCGGTGCGAGCAGGTTCCCTGCGGAGTCGGCGACGACGCCTTGGTAGTTGATGGTGGCTGGAACAGCAGCAATCAGCGATGCGCCGGAAAAGAGCAGGCAGGCTAGGTTACGAGCGGTGGTTTTCATGATGGTTTGGAAAATGGTAAAGTGAAGGGTTTAGAGTTGGACGTTTACGTTTCTGCTTTACTGCGAAAGAGTTCCGATTTCCGAAACACGGCGAAGTTCGAAGATGCCATCCAGCTGGATCGAGCTGCTGTGGAGGCCGGTGATGATCTCCCGGTAGGTGCCTCCAATGACACTGCTACCCCAGCCAGCGACAACCCCGCCGGATGGCGGCGTGCTGGTAAAAGTAAAGGTAACGGCGCGGTTCACGGTGTAGCTCTCCACCCCTTCACCCACCGGCGCAAAACGGGCGTCCTTGTTGTCGTGGTCTGGATGAAAGGGGTGGACAAAGGGGTTGGTCGGGTCGTTGTAAGGCAGCGTAATGGTGCAGGCTAAGCTGCTGCCGCTGGTGACACTGCCGCTGCCCGTGAACACCCGCCCGGCGGGCAAATGAGCCGCAGAAATGCGCTTCGCAGATGCCAGGTCGGAAGTTTTCAACAAGCTCTGTGAGGTGGCGATTCCAAGGTCATTTGGCGCCACCGCCAGGGGGCCGAGATAGGCCTTCGAGAGCAGCTTGGTCACGCCGCTATCCGCCACATGGAGCAGTGTGCGCATCTTGAAACGACCGGGAGTGGCCGTCCCCGTCTGGGCAGGCGGCGCGGCAATCGCCACCTTGGGAATCACGCCATAGCCACTGCCGCCGGCAGTGATGGTGAAGCCCGTCACGCTGCCGTTGCTCAATCGGGCCACTGCGGATGCCGGCTGCGCCCCAAGACTCGGCGCCGCCAGGGTCACCGTCGGCGTGGAAAAGTAACCGGAGCCCGCGTTGGTGAGGGTGAAGCCCGTCACGCGATTATTGCTGACCGACGCCGTCGCGGTCGCCTGCACCGAGGCCGGAGGAGCCGAGAAGGTGACCGTCGGCGGGGTGGTGTAGCCGGCCCCGGCATTCGTTCGGGTGGTGCTGGTTACCTTGTCGCCGGAGAGGGTGGCGGTGAACGTCGCCGTGGAAGGTTGGACGAAAGCTCCGCCGCTGAGATTCACCGTCGGGGGGCTGGTGTAGCCGGTCCCGCCATTCGTTACGGTGAATCCCGTCACCAGACCGTTCGCGATCGACGCCGTCGCCGTGGCTTGCACCGCAGCGGGTGGTGCGTCGATGACGACAGTGCTCGGAATCACCGTGTAAGAGCCATTCGCTCCCTTGACCACGGTGCTGACGGTAAATTGGGTGGCATTTCCCACCGCGGTAGGCGCGACATCGCCGCCGGTGGTCGTTCCCCCAGTGAAGCCGAGGGAGGGTGCGGTGGTGTAACCGGATCCAGAGTTGGTGATGGTAATACCAGTCACCGACCCGCCGGTAAGAACCGCTGTGGCGGTGGCACCCGTGCCGCCGCCGCCAGTGATGGTGACGGTTGGCGCCACCGAATAACTCATGGTTCCCGAGGTGATTGAAAAACTGTCCGCAGTCAGTCCGAGAGTGGCGGTGGCCGTCGCTCCGCTACCCGATCCGCCGGAAATCGTCACCGCTGGCACGGTGGCATAACCCGTGCCGACCACGGCCACGGCCTTGGTAATGGTCCAGTTTGCCGCGGTGCCGCCGAGCGTGGCGGTGGCTCTCACCCTCGCAGGCGGCGCGGCAATCCCCACCGTAGGGGCCGACGAGTAGTATCCACCGCCATTATTCACTTCGATGACACCCACGCTTTTGCCCGCCAGTAGCGCCGTTGCGGTGGCGGTGGTGCTGGCAGGGGGAGCGGCGACGGTGATCGTCGGCTGGGTCAGATACGCGGAACCGTCGAGAGTTCGCGTCAAAGAGGCCACTGTTCCGGCTGACAGAACAGCGGTGGCCGTCGCCGTAACCGCGGGTGTAGGCGCGCTAAGCGTCACCAGCGGGGCGGTTGGATAGCCAAATCCGCCGTCCGCCAAGGTGATCGAACTCACGACTCGGGTGGTGGCGTTGGCCGCCGCGGTCGCGGTCGCCACCTTCATCTCGTTATTCGCTGGCGCGGTAATGGTGACGACGGGGGGCGAGGTGTAGCCCGAGCCACCCGAGCCTTCCACCTGCAAGCCGGTAACCACCCCATTGGTCAAGGTGGCGGTGGCGCTGGCGGGGTTGGATACCTTGTTGCTGACGCTGTTTAAGCTGATGTCCCCCACCCACAGCCCGGCGAGCGAATCCTTTTTCGCGCTGACGGGAAGATAGACATCCATCAAATTCGAGCTTTCCGTGATCCGTAGGAGCGAGGCGTATAAGGCCCCCACCGGGCCCGTCATGGCCGCACGATTAATGCCGAAGCTCAGCTCGACGGTGGTCTGCGGCGCGACCACCTCGGTCTCCGAAGCGCCGAAGGCCGCCTCGCTCCAAGTGGCGGTGGCCGCGTTAAAAGTGCGGCGCTTGAGCGAGACCGAACCAGCAATGGCGGTTTGAAAGGAAGGTTCCGCCTCACTGACCGTGGGGGTGAGGGTGACCGTAACCGAAGCGGCGGTGCGGTTGCGGATGCGAAGTTTGATATCCGAGAGGCTTCGGCCGAAGCGAAGACCGCCACTGGTGCTCAGGCTGAACTCAAGCGGCGCGTAATACTCGCCCGCCACCTTGGCGGAGAACCAATACGCCTGATTCCGATCGACCCGCTCAGAGGAGGTCGAGAATAGCTGGACCGGGTTGGTCGCTCCCAAATCACCGCCCGCGTATTTGAAAATTTTGGAACTGCTCGCGACGGCCGCCGGAAAGGTGGCGAAATAGCTGGCGAAGGTCGGAAACGTGCTGCCGTTTTTAAAAGTGGGAAAACCCAGCAGGTTGGCGCCGTTGCGGACCCAGGAATTGCTGGGAATCTGCGGCGCCTGCTTGAGCGTGACCGTGTAAGTGTTGCCCGAAGTGCCGAGACACTTAAGCAAATAGGCACGCTGCCCTGCCAGTCTGGAGAGCGTGGTCGAGGCAGCGTCGCCGCGTTTCCAAACACTCCACTCGGACGTGCCGCCCGAGGGGATCATCTGCGAGTCCGTAAACTGGACTTGGTCGGGATTGGGGTTCCAGCTCCAGACTTCGGTGATGTTGGCGGTGCTGCCGCTGTTCGGCAGCAGGTTGTCTATCGTGTCGTAGCTGGCATCCCCGTGCAGGTAGATGGCGTTCCAACCGCCCTTGAGTGTGTAGGTCTCGGTCCTCCACTGCGCGTGGGCGCTGCCGGCGAAAAAAAGGAAAATGAAGGCGAGGCGAAGGGATTTCATCGGACGGTGAGGCGGTAGAATTCTTTGTCCGTAGCGAGCGGAGTGGTGAAAATGGAGATGATCCCCACATCGGTCGCCTGATAGGCGAGGCTGCCGATGCCGTAGGCACCGATGCTGAAGGGCACTCGCGTCCAGGTTTGCAGATCCTGACTGCTTTCTAGGGAGTAAACTTTGCCCGTAATACCGTAGCATTCGAAGCGCACGCTGTGCTCTAGCTTCTCGATAATTTTCAGGCTAAAACTCTCGGTGGCGTCACCCGCGAAGGTGCCCGCGATGTATTCGATTTGGTTGCTCTGACCGTCCTGGTCGAAATCACCATTTTTATCGATAAGCGTGAGGTCCCAGTTGCCGTTTGCATCCGGGTAAAGCCCAGCCTGATAAAGCTGCCAAGCCTCCCAGACGTCGGGCAGGCCATCGCTATCAAAGTCTTGGCCGAGCGTGAGGTCCAGCTTTACGCGTTCCCCCCCCTTGCCGGCGGTCAGGTTTCCGGAGACCTCGATCGGGTAGAAGACCGCCCCATTCATGGAGACCACCAAGCTAAAGAGCCCGCCGGCGGCGACTGCCTTGTCGGTGTAAAAAGTAGTGCCGCTGCGATTCTGATCGAGCCGCATCTGGAGCTCATAGTTCTGGTCGATCATGGTGGACGTGATCGGCGTGCGGCCTACCTCCACTCCACCCTTCAACAGGATGACCTCGGCGCCCTCCGCCGTGATCGTCTGGCCGACCTGGTCGCGCACCATGCCGTAGAGCGTGTAATAGGGCGCCGGCGGGAAGGCGCTGGCGATACCCATGACTAACGGAAGGCTGCACAAGCAACGCAGAACACGTGTGAGATAAGTTCCTAGACTAGCCTTATTTGAGAGCATTGCTCTTACTTTAGATTATGGTTTAATTGCTATTTCTAATAACGTCTTACGCACATCCTTTCCGATCTGATAGGCCCGCAATATAAAATCGACGAATCGCACGAAAACGTCGACGAATCGCATGGTCTGCCATTCCGCAGTGTTTTTGTGGGCTCGCGGGGGATTTTCTTCTCGTGACTCTTGCGGCTATTCGTTTGAAAGGAGCGAAGAATTGAGGAATGAACGCTTTGCAAGACGCCAAGGAGCCCAAGCGATGACCAACCTACGTCTGGCCGATCGGTTGACTGAGGGCGGTAAGTCTTCCTACTTTTGGAAACTACAGTTCAGCTTCTGGGTCGCTTACACGCTTTTTCAGGGAATCTTAATTGGTCTGCTGATCACCGCCGGGATCATACAGCGCGGATCAGAATTATTGCTACTGGAATGGCTAATCCTCAAGTCGGCCTACGGATTGATCATCACAAGCGCTCTTCGCCCTTTGTTTATTTGGATTCATTCGAGGAAGTGGCCCCCCCTGCGAATCGCCATATTACTTCTCGGGATTTCCTTCTCATTCACAGCGGTTCAAATCCTCCTTACGACCCAGATTCCCTTTCTACGAGAACACTTTAGACCGCTGACGGCCACGCTTTCGATTGGAACTAGTGTGATGGCGTTGGGATTCTATATGGATCTCTTCTTTTTAGCACTTTGGATCGGTTTCTATTTCTCTGCATCGCTCTTTTTTGACTTTGTTGAACTAATTCGTCGCCAGAAGAACAGCGAGCTTGCGCTTCTCAGAAATCAAATGCAGCCCCACTTCCTTTTCAACGCCCTCACGGCAATCATGGCCGTGAGTGATGATAAAGAGAAAGTGGAGAGGCTCACCCAGTCACTTTCTGATTATCTCCGCTTCTCGCTGATCACGAGTAATGAAGATCAAGCACCGCTGGGAGAGGAGCTGAATGCCCTGGAGAACTATCTCCATGTAGAAAAGATCCGATTCGGTGCAAATCTGGTGTGCAGGATCGATGCGGATAATGAAACGCGATGCTTGAAAACTCCCCAGCATCTGGTGCAACCGCTTCTTGAAAATGCAATTAAGTATGGCCAGCAGACCAGCCCGATGCCACTCTCGATCCTCATCCAGGCACAACTCGCCAATGGAGAACTCCAGCTCACCGTAGAGAACACGGGATCGTGGGTAGAGCCTTCCTCCGCAACATCTCGTGAAAAAGGTAACGGCATGGGTATAGGAATAAGTAATCTCCGCCGCCGCCTCTATTTGATCTACGGCAAAAGCGCGTCCCTGACCTATGAAACCCCCCTAGGGCAGGTGCTCGCTCGCGTCACGCTTCCGATCGTTTTTACCGAGGATAGACGCTTCGATTTATAAAGCTATGAAGTTTTATACTGAAACCCAAGCTTCATCACCGCGTTTCCGCGTTATTCTGGTGGACGACGAGACCACGGCCAGAGTCCAGCTCACAAACCGCCTCAAATCCCACCCCGAGCTCGAGATCGTGGGAGAAGCGGAAGATGTCCCCTCGGCAAACGATTTGGTGCAAAGGCTTAAACCGGACCTGATTTTTCTCGATATCCAGATGCCAAAAACGAATGGCTTCGACCTTCTCCCAAAGCTCGAGAATCTCACCCCGCAGCCCGCTATCGTTTTTGTTACCGCATACGACGAGTATGCCATTCGGGCCTTTGAGGCCAATGCCTTGGACTATCTCACCAAGCCGGTCAGCGCAGCGAGGCTCGCCAAGACAATCCTGCGCCTGTCCAACCCGCCGGTTTCTGAAACGGGCGTGCCTTATCCGGCTACCAAAGCCGGAGAACGGCTTGCAGCAGAAGACCTCGTGTTACTTCGGGATAAATCTCTCGCCATGATGGTAAAAGTAGGGGAAATCATCGCCATTGAGGCTCATGGCGACTACTCTAGAATACAGCTCAATGAAGGCAAAAGTCTCACGATGAAAAAACCCCTTTCCCGTTGGGAAGGCCAACTGCCGACGGGTCTCTTTATAAAAGTCAGTCGCAGCCTGCTCGTGAACTCTCAATCCGTTGCCAAGCTGGTGAAAAAAAATCTCCTTACTTGGGAGCTCCAGTTGCAGGGCGCCAATGTGCCAATTCAAATCAGCAACCTTGAGAGCAAACGCCTCCGAGCAGCGCTGTCAAAACCCTCTGATTGACAAGCAAGGGTCGCCGAAAGCAACCGCGCTTGGCGGGAATCACCCCGAGAGACGAGATTTACAATACTACTTTGTTCAAATACCGCGGTTATCGCGGAGGAGTATCGCCCAGTTGGTTAAGACGGGGGCTCGGTGCGGAATCCCCGACCTGCGCCTAAAGGTGCTGGTCGCGGGTGACGCGGCGAAAGGACAGACCACAAGTTGCGCAAACCGAACCATAATAAGCGCGGTATCCGCGCTTAAGCTTCCCTCCATCAACCGTCGCCCCCAGCGCCACCGCGCGCCCCGCTGCCCAGGTGCTAACCCGCCCAAATCATAAGCGCCTGATCGAACGAACCAAACTTGCCCTTGGACATTTGCGCGGGGAGAGCTTCACTGCGCCGCACTACACCGATGCCCGCGCCCAAGCTCATCGTCACCGTCTGCACCGCCAATATTTGCCGGAGCCCCATGGCCGAGGCCTTGTTGCGCCACGCCCTGCAAGCCGAGGCCGAGCCGCTCCGCTCCTGCCGCGTAGTCTCCGCCGGCGTCGCCGCCCGCAAAGGCGAGCGGATCTCGCCCAACTCCGTCGAAGCCCTCGCCAAAGTCAGCCTGCGCGCCTCCGACCACCGTAGCCAGCCCCTCACCGCAGAGCTCGCCAGCCAGGCCGACCTCATCCTCTGCATGACGGAAAGCCACCGGGACGTCATCGCCATCAGCTTTGCTTCGCCGCCGAAAAACGTCTTCCTCTGGCGCGAATTCATGCCTGCACCCGCCGACCGGGAAATCGGCGATCCCTACGGCGGTTCCCTGAAGGAATACGAAGCGTGTCGCGACGAGATGGTCGATGCCATCCCCAGTCTGCTCGCCTACCTCCGAGGTAGATAGGACGCAGCGCAACCGCCGTCCCGCGTCCCCTTTATTCCGGCCCGCCTCCGACGCCGTATTGACGTCTTTCCCCCAGTCCTCCGAATCGCAATTTCATCCTGAATAGCCCCCCCGGCCACTTTTTACCACATGTCCATCGACGCCACCGCCCTCCGCCTCCTCGATCCCGAGATCCACGCCGCCATCACGGCTGAATTCACCCGCCAACAGGACCACATCGAGCTCATCGCCTCGGAAAACTTCACCTACCCTGCCGTCATGGAGGCCCAAGGTAGCGTGCTCACCAACAAATACGCCGAGGGCTACCCGGGCAAACGCTGGTATGGTGGCTGCGAACACGTGGACAAAGTCGAACAACTCGCCATCGATCGCGCCAAGGCCCTCTTCGGGGCCGAGCACGCCAACGTCCAGCCCCACTCGGGCTCGCAGGCCAATTTCGCCGTCTATACCGCCGTGCTCCCCCTCGGCGCCAAAATCCTCGGCATGAACCTCAGCCACGGCGGCCACCTCACCCACGGCAACCCGGCCAACTTCTCCGGCAAGCAGTATCAATTTGTCCAATATGGCGTCCGCGAGGACAACGGGCTGATCGACTACGACGAGCTCGCCGCCGTCGCCGCGCGCGAGAAACCGGCCATGATCACCGTCGGCGCCTCCGCCTACTCCCGGGTCATTGACTTCGCCCGGATGGGTGAGATCGCCCGCTCGGTCGGCGCCTACCTTTTTGCGGACATCGCCCACATCGCCGGCCTGGTCGCCGGCGGCGTCCACCCCTCGCCCGTCCCCCACGCCGACTTCGTCACCACCACCACCCACAAGACCCTGCGCGGCCCTCGCGGCGGCCTGATCTTGTGCAAGGCGGCCCATGCCAAGGCGATCGACTCCGCTTTGTTCCCCGGCAGCCAGGGCGGCCCCCTGATGCACGTGATTGCCGCCAAAGCGGTGTGCTTCGCCGAGTGCCTCAAGCCCTCGTTCAAAACCTACGCCGCCCAAGTGGTGGCCAACAGCCGGGCCCTCGCCGCCGCCTTCCTGGGCCGCGGCTACAAGATCGTTTCCGGCGGCAGCGATAACCATCTCTTCCTTCTCGATCTACGGCATAACCTGCCCGAGCTCACCGCCAAGAAGGCCCAAGAGACCCTGGATCTGGCCCACCTCACTTGCAACAAGAACACCGTCCCCTTCGAGACGCGTTCTCCGTTCCAGGCCTCGGGTATCCGCCTCGGCACGCCCGCCGTCACTTCACGTGGCCTGGTCGAGGCCGACATGCCCGTGATCGCGGAAGCCATCGACCTCGTGTTGAAGGCCATCGGCAGCCCCGCCGAGCCCGAAGCCCTCGCCCAGGCCCGCACCCTCGTCGGCACCCTCACCTCCCGCTACCCCCTGCCCTACCTGCTCGCCTGAGCGAGCCCGTCAGCTCCGCAGCGTGGGACCATCCACCCACGCTGCCGGCACCGTGGTGATCGTGGGCTGGTCCGGCGCACCGCACTCGTTGCGCAGCACCTGGCTGATCAGCAACTCGATGCCGCGCAGACCGAGCAGCCGTGGCTGCAAGTCGAGCCCCGCGCAGGGAACCGGGCTGTTCATGACGTTGAGACAGCAAAATCCGTGGGTCTCCGGAATCCGCGCGCCCGCCGACCTCATCCAGTCCGCCACCTCCGGTAAATGCGCGAGCACGACGTCGCATTTTACCGTGCGGAACCAGCGGGAAAAATCCGCCTCGTTGGGCCGGGAAAGTATGAGCGGCGGCAGGCGCGTCATGCCATCATGGTGGGTCTGGTAAGCATGGTAGGCGGACTCCCAGCGGAAAAGCAGACGGGCATCATGCGAGGCATTTAAAACCAAGCCGGGCCGCCGGTAACCAAGTGCGCGGAGCCGGTCCAGCGCCGTCAACATCGCCCGGTAATGATCGGGACAAACCGAATGCAACCCAGGGCGCTCAATGACATAATCCGAATAAATGCCCGAAAAGTGAGCCCAGTTTAGCCGCGTCAGATCGGGCGTCTCCCGCACCGGCAGCAGAAAAATGCCACCGATACCCCGCGATTGCAGGATAGTATCCAGCCGCTCCAAGGAAAGGCCCGCCTTGCCCACCGTGAAGGCATCCGCCTTGAACCCGAGTTCCTCGGCCCGCTCGGTCGCCCCGCGCGAAAGCTCGCGATGGTAACACGTCGGCCCGGCCGGCCGGCCCTCCGGGCCATCCATATCCAGCACCGCGAGGACGCCGCGAAAGGTCCCCGCCCGCGACCGGCGCATCTCCGACATGAGCGCGCCAGCCAGCGGATTACGTTGGTAACCGACCGAGCTCGCCGCCTGTAAAACCCGCTCCCGCGTGGCTGCTTTCACCCGGGCACTGCCACGCAGAGCCTCGGAAACCGTGGTGTGCGAGAGTCCTAGTTCCTGAGCCAACTGGCGAAGCGAGGGGGCGGGCATAGCGGGGTCTTACTGTAAGAGCAGCGCTGCGTGGCCTCAGGGGACAAGCGGATTATGAATAAATGTTCTCCCCAATCCGCGGCCTTCCGCGTTTTCTTACTCCTCGTCCATGCCCCACTCTTCAGGAAAAGGTCTCCCCCATATCGCCCTCATCGGCGTCACGGGCTACGGTGCCATTTACCTCCACCTGATCCGCGAGGCACTTAAACGCCGGGAGATCGTGTTGAAGGCGGCCGTGATCATCAATCCGGACAAGGTTCCCGACCTCGTTTCCGAACTACAGGCGGGCGGCACGGTGATCTACCCGACCGCGACCGCCTTCTTCGCCCAGGAAGCCGGCCAGATCGACCTTTGCCTCGTGCCCACCGGCATTCAATGGCACGCCCGCCTCACCATTTCCGCCCTGCAGGCCGGTATGAATGTGCTGGTGGAGAAGCCCCTGGCCGGCTCCTCCGCCGACGCACAGGCCATCCGCGCCGCGGAAGCCGCCACCGGCCACTGGGTCGCCGTCGGGTTTCAAGACCTCTACACCCCCGAAGCCCGTTGGGTTAAAACCCAGTTGCTCGCCGGCGGGATCGGCGAACTGCGCGAAATCTCCATGCTCGGCCTCTGGCCCCGCTCACGCGCCTATTTCGAACGCACCACCTGGGCCGGACGCGCCGCCGCCGATGGCGCCGCCGTGCTCGATTCACCGCTAAACAACGCCTTCGCCCATTTCGTCAATCTTGCCCTGTTTTTCGCCGGCGAAACCGCCGGCGAGTCCGCCACCATCCACATCGATTCTGCCGAGTTGTTCCGCGCCCATCAGATCGAGATGTTTGATACGGCCGTGGTCCGCGGGACCACCCGGTCCGGCACCCGCTGCTGGTTCGGCGTCAGCCACGCGATCGAGACCACGCGCCAACCCGAGATCGTGCTCGAGGGCAGCACCGGCCGCATCGAGTGGTGGCACGAACAACATTGCACGGTGGTCCACCCCGACGGCCGCCGTCAGGTCTTGGCCCTGCCCACCGCCGAGCAGGCCCGCGAGCTGATGTTCGATGCCATGCTCGCCCGCTTGCGTGACCCCCGGGCCCCCGTCTGCACCACCGCCATCGCAGAAAAACACACCCAGTTGATCGAGAACTTGCAGCACATCGGACGCGTCAGCGCATTCCCCCAAACCAGCATCGACTGGAAACAAGATGGGGATACCCACTCGGAAATCCCCGTGGTCCGGGGTCTGGCCGAGGCACTAGGTCTGGCATTCAAGGAAAAATTCCCGCTCGCCAGCGTATTGGAAACCAGCCGCCCAGCCCCCCTACCCGCATGATCCGCAAAGCCTTCGTGATGTCCGTCCACCCCGGCAGCGAAACTGAATACGCCCGCCGCCACCAACCCATCTGGGAAGAACTGGCCGAAGTGCTCCGCGCCCACGGCGTGCACAACTACTCCATCCACCTCCATCCGGAAACCCGCCAGCTCTTCGCCTACGCCGAGATCGAGGACGAAGCCCGCTGGGCGGCGATCGCGAACACCGAGGTGTGCCGCCGCTGGTGGAAACACATGGCGGATGTGATGCCCGCCAATCCCGATTCCAGCCCCGTCGCCGCCTCGCTGACCGAGGTGTTTTACCTTTCCTGAGGCGCCCGCCGCCTCCTCCTCCACCCCTCCCCGCCCGCCCGCGCGTGCCCCACCCGGCCGTCGGGCTCCTGCCATGCCCCTCTACTCCCGTCGTGCTTTCGTAAAAGCCGGCGCCCTCGGCGCCGCTACCCTGCCCCTCGTGTCGGCCCTGCGCGCCCAACCAGCCTCGTCCACGACCCTTCCCGTGGTCGCACCACCGCCCGGCGGGACCCCGCTTCATTGGCTGGAAGGCACCCCCGCCGCCCAACCCGGGTGCGCTTGGGGCGTGCCCTGGCCCCGCGCCACCCTGCCCGCCGACACCGTGTTCGCCCTGCAGGCCGCGGACGGCACGGAGGTAGCCATTCAATCCTGGCCCCTCGCCACCTGGCCGGACGGTTCGCTGAAGTGGTCTGGCCACGCCATCCCCCCCGGCAGCGGACGCCAAGCCGCGCTTGCCCTCATCCCCGGCCGCGCCCCGGCCAACCCTCCCCGCCCGGTCGTCGTGCGCGAGACGGCCGAAGCGGTGGAAATCGATACCGGCGTGATCGTCTGCATCGTGCCCCGCCGCGGCCCGCACCTGATCTCCACCCTCCGGCGAGACGGCCGGGAAATCGCCCGGCAGGGCCGGCTCGTCGCCCTCCGCAAAGACCAGCCCGACCTCGTCTCGCCCGCAGAAACCTTCCAGGGCGAAACCGAGTCCGTCATCGTCGAACAAAGCGGTCCCGTCCGCGCCGTCGTGCGCATCGACGGTCGCCAACGCAACGCCGCCGGCGACCGGGCCTGGCTGCCCTTCACCGTCCGGCTCTACCTGCATGCCGGCGGGGATGACGTGCGCTTGATGCACTCGTTCGTTTACGACGGCGACGAACAACATGATTTCATCCACGGCCTCGGCCTGCGCTTTAACGTCCCCCTGACCGATGCCCCCCACGATCGTCACGTGCGTTTCTCCGGGCTCGACAACGGCCTGTTTGGCGAAGCCGTGCGCGGAATCACCGGCCTGCGGCGTGACCCCGGCGAGGCCGTGCGCCAAGCCCAGGTGGCAGGTCGTGCCACTCCTCCGGTATCAGAGTGGGCACCTGCCGTCGCGAACCGGTTGCACCTCATCCCTGCCTGGGGCGACTATACCCTCGCCCAACTCTCGGCCGATGGCTTCGAGATCCGCAAACGCACCCGGCCCGGCCACGGCTGGGTCCGCGCCGCCGCTGGCCGCCGCGCCGCCGGCCTGGGCTACATCGGGGGGAGTTCGGGCGGACTCGTCTTCGGCCTGCGTGATTTCTGGGAAAAATACCCTGCGCAACTGGATGTGCGGGCCGCTCACACCGACACCGCCGAGGCCACCGCCTGGCTCTGGTCCCCCGAAGCCCCACCCATGGACCTGCGCTTTTACCACGACGGCCTGGGCATGGATAACCACGCCGAGGAAATCGAAGGCCTGAACATCACCTACGAAGACTACGAAAAAGGCTTCGGCACTCCGCACGGCATCGCTCGCTCCCACGAACTCGTTTTCCGCGCCGTCGCCACCACCCCTGCCCGCGAGGATTTCCCCCTCCTCGCTGCCGCCCTCCGCCGCCCGCCCCAGCTCGCCGCCTCGCCGGCCCACTGCCACGCCGCCGGCGTCTTCGGCGACTGGAGTCTGCCCGACCGCTCCACCCCCCTCGCCGCGAAAGTCGAGGACCAGCTCGATTTCCTCCTCCGCACCTACCTCGAACAAATCGACCAGCGCCGCTGGTATGGCTTCTGGGACTTCGGCGATGTCATGCACAGCTACGACTCCGACCGCCACGAATGGCGCTACGATGTCGGCGGCTTCGCCTGGGCCAATTCCGAGCTCTCGCCCGACCTATGGCTCTGGTATTCCTACCTCCGCTCGGGCCGCGCCGACGTATTCCGCCTCGCCGAGGCGATGACCCGCCACACCGGCGAGGTCGATGTCTACCACCTCGGCCGCTTCAAAGGCCTCGGCACCCGCCATAACGTCCAGCACTGGGGCTGCTCCGCCAAGCAGCTCCGCATCAGCACGGTCGCGTATCGACGCTTTTACTACTACCTCACCGCGGATGAACGCACCGGCGACCTCATGCGCGAGCTGGTCGGCGCCGACGAAGCCTTCCTCACCCTCGACCCAATCCGCAAGATCCGCACGGAACCCATCCCCCCGCCCACCCGGGCCGCCGCCTCGGTGGGCTTTGGCACCGACTGGGGTTCGCTCGCCTTCGCCTGGCTCACCGAGTGGGAACGCACCGGCGATACTCGGGTGCGGGATAAACTCCTCGCTGGCATGCGCAGCATCGGCACTCAGCCGAAGGGCTTCTTCACCACCGGCTGCACCTTCAATCTCGATACCGGCGAATTCTCTCCGGGCGATCCGCAAGGCGTAGGCGTCTCCCACCTCAGCGCCGTTTTCGGCCTGCCGGAAATCTGCTCGGAACTCATCTCGCTGGTGGACGTGCCCGCCTTCCGCGCCGCCTGGCTGGACTACTGTATCCTCTACAACGCCTCCGACGACGAGCAACGCGCCCGACTGGGCGAGCCCCTCGGCAAACTCAACCTGCGCGACGCCCACTCCCGCCTCACCGCCTACGCTGCCCGCCAAACCAAGTCCCCCGCTCTCGCCGCCCGTGCTTGGGAAGAGTTTCTCGGGGGCCGCTCGGCCCGCGGCATTCGCACCGACCTTCACGCCACCCGCGTGACCGGCCCCGCCGTCTTGTCGCCGGTGGACGAAAGTTTCGCGCTGAACACCAACTCCACCTCCCAGTGGGGCCTTTCTGCCATCCAAATGCTGGCCCTAGCCGGTGAACACTCGCCCGCACCCTGAGTCGCAGATGCTCCCCGCCTATACCCGCCTCCTCCTCGGGAGCCTCGCCCTCGGCACCACCGCCCCCGCCGGCACCCCGGCCCTGCGTTTCGATTTCGGTCCCGGCCCCGCCGCCCCGGGCTGGACTTCCGTCAATCCCGACACCCTTTACACCGCCAGCCGCGGCTATGGCCTTGTCTCAGCGTCCGGCGTCACCGCTGCCCAAGCACCCGCCAGCCCCTCGCCAATCGAGGCCCGGCAGGACGCACTGGCCGGCCATGGTCCATTTTCGTTCGCCATCGACCTGCCCGAGGGCAACTACGACGTCACCCTCCACCTCGGGAACCCCGCCGCCGCTGCCGAGAACAACGTGAAAGCCGAGACGCGCCGCCTCATGATCGAGTCGCTGACCACCGTGGCCGGCGAAGTGCAAACGAGGACTTTCACCGTCAACCTCCGCACGCCCGCCTTGCCCGACGGGCGGAGCGTCAGCCTGAAACCACGCGAACACGGTGTGCCCCACTGGGATCGACGCCTCACCCTCGAGTTCAACGGCGCCCGTCCCGCCGTCGCCAGCCTGGAGATCCGCCGCAATGATGCCGCCCTCACGATCTACCTCGCCGGCGACTCCACCGTCACCGACCAACCCGGCGAACCCTGGGCCGCTTGGGGCCAGATGCTCCCGCGATTTTTCCAAAGCGGAGTCGCCATCGCCAACCACGCCGAGTCCGGCCTCTCCCTTGCCTCCTTCCGCAAATCGAACCGCCTCGAGAAAATCCTCTCCACCCTGAAACCCGGTGACTACGTTTTTATCCAATTCGGTCACAATGATATGAAGGAAAAAGGCGAAGGCGTGGGCCCCTTTACCACCTACGCCCACGACCTGCGCAGCTATATCGACGCGATCCGCGCCCAGGGCGGCGAACCCGTCCTCGTCACGTCGATGTATCGCCGCCGCTTCGATCGCGGCACCCTGATCGATACCCTCGGCGACTACCCCGTAGCAGTCCGGCAAGTAGCCAGAGAACAACACGTGCCCCTGATCGACCTCCACGCACTGAGCCACCGTGTGCTCACCGCGCTGGGCCCGGAAGAGTCAAAACGAGCCTTTGTCCACTTCCCCGCCGGCGCCTATCCCGGCCAAGATAAAGACGTGAAGGACGACACCCATTTCAGCGCC
Source organism: Akkermansia muciniphila (assembly GCA_945888375.1). Taxonomy (GTDB): domain Bacteria; phylum Verrucomicrobiota; class Verrucomicrobiia; order Opitutales; family Opitutaceae; genus IMCC26134_A. The sequence goes on from CAMCZZ010000006.1 coordinate 25,953, forward strand.
TACGGTGCCTATTCCCTGGCCTGCTGCATCGTGGAAGGCATCCGCGCCGAAGTCCCCGCTCTCGCCCGCCGTCTCACCCCGGATATTCCGAGCTACAACCCGGACTTGCCTTCGCCGCCGGCCAGCTTCGCCCTGCCCCCTAGCCCGCCCGCCAGCGAAGTCCGTATCCCCGACGGGGACGGACGCTAAATCCCCGCCACCCTCTTCCGCTACCACCATGCGCTTGCCTGCTTTAGCCATCTGCTTGTTCACCATCTGCGCAGCCGCGTGCAGTTTCGCCGCCGCCGCCGCCCCGAGGGATAGCCTCGCCCTCGACTCCGGCTGGCGCTTCCACCGCCATGACCCTGAGCCCGTTGGCACCGACCTGACCCGCGAGGCCCTGCGCCCCTGGCTGCTGCCGCAGACCAATGCGTTCTCCAACTACCTCCCCGTCCCTCGCGTGCGCCCCGAGGGCGCCGAGCCCGGCGCCGCCCTCGCCTGCATCCAGCCCGGCTACGACGACTCCAGCTGGCGCTCGCTCGATCTCCCCCACGATTGGGGCATCGAAGGGCCCTTCGACCAAAATTTGCCCGGCGAAACCGGTAAACTCCCCTGGCATGGCACCGGTTGGTATCGAAAAACCTTCACACTCCCCGCCTCCCACCCCGGCACCAGACTGGCGCTCGAGATCGATGGCGCCATGTCCCATTCCGCAGTGTGGTTGAACGGCCGCTTTGTCGGCGGCTGGCCCTACGGCTACACGTCCTTCTCCCTGGATCTCACCCCCTACGCCCGGCCCGGCGCGGACAACACCCTCGCCATCCGCCTCGACAACCCGCCCGAGTCCTCGCGCTGGTATCCCGGCGGCGGCCTCTACCGCCACGTCCGCCTGATCAAAACCGCCCCGGTCCACATCGCACCCTGGGGCGTATTCGTCACGACTCCCGCCCTCTCCACCGAAACCGCCGTCGTGGAGGTGCGGATCGAAGTGGAAAACCACGGGACCGACACCGCCAAACGCCTGAGCGCATCCGTCGCTCTCCACGCTCTCACCAGTGACGGCCATCCCGCCGCCGACCCAGTCGCCCGCGCCCAGCCGCAAGACTTGGAGGTAAAGCCCGGCCTGCCGCGCCAGACCAGCTTCTCCCTGCGCGTAGAGTCGCCCCAGCTCTGGCGTCCCGGCGCACCCCATCGCTACGTCGCCGTCACCACCCTCTCGCACGCTGGCGCCGTGATCGACCGGGTGGAAACCCCCTTTGGCATCCGCTCCCTCGCCGTCGATCCGGACCGCGGCTTCCTGCTAAATGGCGAAGTCCTTGAACTCAAAGGAGTCTGCCAGCACCACGACCTCGGCGCTCTCGGCGCCGCCGTCAACGTCTCCGCCCTCGCCCGCCAGCTCCGCATCCTCCGCGAGATGGGCGTGAACGCCATCCGCACCTCGCACAATCCCCCCGCCCCCGAGCTTCTCGACCTCTGCGACCGCCTCGGCCTTGTCGTCATGGTCGAAGCCTTCGACGCCTGGGCCCTGGCCAAAAAGAAGAATGACTATTCCGTCGATTTCCCCTGGTGGCACGAGGCCGACCTGCGCGCCATGGTGCGCCGCGATCGCAACCACCCTTCAGTCATCATGTGGAGCATCGGCAACGAGATCGTGGAGCAATACAACTCCGTGGGCTGGAAACTCGCCACCCGTCTCGCCGGCCTCGTCCGCGAGGAGGATCGCACCCGGCCCGTCACCGCCGGCTTCAACCACACCTGGTCAGGCTACAACGGCTTCAACACGGCCGTGGACGTCGTCGGCTTCAACTACAAGCCCGAGGAATACCCCGTCTTCCGCGCCCGCCATCCACGCCAGCCCGTCCTGGGCAGCGAGACCTCCTCCACCATCAGCTCGCGCGGCGAATACGTTTTCCCGGTCGTCGATGACCAAGCGGCCGGCCAGGGGGATTTCCAAGTCAGCAGCTACGACCTGAGCGCCCCTCCCTGGGCCACCACCCCGGATCGGGAATTTTCAAGCCAGGACCGAAATCCCTTCGTCCCCGGCGAGTTTGTCTGGACCGGCTTCGACTACCTCGGCGAACCCACCCCTTACAACGACGACGCCACAAACCTGCTCAACTACACCGACCCCGCCGCCCGCGCGCGCGCCGCCGCCGAACTCGCCGCCCTGGGTAAAATCCGCGTGCCTTCCCGCTCGAGCTACTTCGGGATCATCGATCTCGCCGGCTTCCCGAAAGACCGCTATTACCTGTATCAAGCTCGCTGGCGCCCCGAGTTGCCCATGGCCCACCTGCTCCCGCACTGGTCCTGGCCCGGCCGCGAGGGGCAAATCACACCCGTCCACCTCTACACCTCCGGCGACGAGGCCGAGCTTTTCCTGAATGGCGTATCGTTGGGCCGTAAAAAACGCGGCCCCGGCGACTACCGCCTGCGCTGGAACGACGTCATCTACCAACCCGGCGAGCTCCAGGTCGTCGCCTACAAAAACGGCGCCCGCTGGGCCGAAGACACCCGCCGCACCGCGGGACCCGCCGCCACCCTGCGCTTGAGCGCCGAGGCCCCCGCCCTCCGCGCCGACGGCCGCGATCTCGCCTTCGTCACCGCCCAGGTGGTGGACGCCTCCGGCGTGCCCGTGCCTCGCGCCAAAATCCCCCTCGTTTTTTCCGTGGAAGGCCCCGGCGACGTGATCGCGACCGACAACGGCGATGCCACCAGCTTCGAGTCATTCCAGTCTCCCTCCCGTAAAACCTTCAACGGCCTCGCCCTCGCCATCGTGCGCGGCCGCGCCGGCCAGACCGGACCTTTGCTCATCACCGTGCGCTCCGAAAACCTACCCCCCGCCCGCCTCGAATTGCGCGCGGAATAGGCCGAAAGCCAGCACCGCCAAAGGCCGGGTCCACGACCCGGCCAACCGGCTCAAAACTTCAACGAAAGCCGGTCCCCGCTCACGCCGACACGCGTGATGGAAGCGTAGAGTTCCTCGCCATCGGCCAGCCGATGCACCACCCGCTCACGGACTTGCGCCAACGAACGATCCTCCTCGCCCGGCGTGTCTTCGAGGGCCTTCGCCAAAAGCCGGTCATGCCGCGTGCGCAAAACCGCCGGCGGCTCGATCAACAGGCCCTCCGGCAAGGGCGCCTCCGCCAAGACCGGGGCCAGCGGCAAAACCTCGGCCGCTACAGGCTCGGCCACGAAGTGCGGAATGTCGCCCCCGGACGCGGTCGCCGTCCCGGCCAAGCTCGCACCCGAAGCGGATACAGTGATCTCCAACCGGGCCGGGATTGCCGCTGCAACGACCACGGCTTCAGCCGCCGCCCCTTTGGCGCCCCCAGCCGGCGACCCGGCCGCAACAAGAGGCGGGGAGGCCAACTCCGCAGGCGCCGCCGGCGCAGAGACTGGCCGGACCACCGCCACGCTCTTGTCCAAGGGCGCCACAACACCCCGGGCGGGGGCGGAAAGAGCCGTATTCGCCGATCCTTCAAAGGCCACCGGAGCGCGCAAAGTAGTGAACGCTAGTGCCAAAGCCGCCGCCGCCGCCGCGAAACCGCCATAAGGCGCGGCCTTGCGCGCCCAAAGACTCGGCGCGTGCCACCAAGGCCGGGGCAACACGATCGCCGCGAGTTGTTTCTGCCTGAGACCACGCTCAAAATCATCCCAAAATGATTGCTCCGGACGCTCCGCCCGCTTCACGGCGAAGAGCTCGTCCAAGGTGGGCTTTACGCGGGTTTTCAAGGGTTCACTCATGTTCCGAGATATTCCTTTAAATCACTTTGCATAAGTTGCTTGGCATAGTGCAAACGAGAACGAACGGTGCCCACCGAGGTGCCGGTGATTTCGGCGATTTCCTCGTGCGACAAGCCGTCGATTTCGTAAAGGGTAACCACAGTGCGATGCTTATTAGACAGTTTTTGCATCGCCTCGTTCAATTTTTGTTGAAGCTCGGAGAGACACGCCCGTCGGTCAGAGGCATCGCCCGGATCCGCCAACTGGTCGAGCAGGTTGGCCACCGGCTCCTCGTCGCGGATTTTCTCCAAGCTAAAAAAACGCCGGATTTTATTCTTCTGCAGATGATTAAGCGTTCCATTGACCGCGATTCGGTAGAGCCAGGTAAAGAAAGACGACTGCCCTTGGAAACGGTTGATCGACTGGAAGGCCTTGATGAAAGCGTCCTGCGTCAAATCCGCCGCATCCTCGCGATTTGAAGTCATGTGATAGATGACCGCCCAGATACGTTCGCGATATTTACCCACAAGCTGATCAAACCGCTCCACCTCTCCGGCCTGCACCCGTTCCACCAGAATACGATCCGCCTCCGCCTCCCGGCGACGCTCCGCCCCGGCGTCCACGGTGGCGTCGAGAGTTGAGGTGGAACTGAGCATGGGAAAAAGCCACTACGATACAAACCCTGCCCGCCGTGGCAACCCTCGGCCGCATCAACCCAGCGCCGCTACCTGCGCGCGCAACACCAGCGGCAACGCCGCGAGATGCCCCGCCGGAACCAGTCCCGGATGCTCAAGAAGCGCGGCCTCCGCCCGCACCAACTGAGCCTCAATTTCGCCCGTCACCGCTAAAAACACCCCGTATTCCCCCATCTCGGCCAGGCGTTGCTCGAGACGTGGCGCCGCGCGACCCTCCAACTCAGCCTCCAGCCCCGCCCTCTCCTCCAACGGCAGGCGATCACGCAAAAAGAGCAAAGGCAGGGTCAACTTACCGCTCGCCAGATCGGTGCCCAGGGTCTTGCCGATACGCTGCTCGAGCCCGAAAAAGTCCGCCAGGTCGTCGTAGATTTGGTAGGCGATGCCCAGATGCCGGCCAAAGCGCGCCGCCGCTTCGACAAAGGCTTCCGGGTGGCCGCCGAGCCGCGCCCCGAGCGCACAGGAGACACGAAAGAGCTCCGCTGTCTTGAGGTCGATCACCCGGTCATAATCCGCTCGCGTGATCCCCACCGTCCGGCGACGCAGCGTCTGCACGATCTCGCCCGCGCAAACCTTGCGGGTCGATTCGCTGACCGCCCGGCAGACCTCGGTGGTAGGAAAAAGCGAGGCGAGATGCAGGGCATGAGCAAACAGCGCATCCCCCAGTAAAACCGCGGCCGCCGCGCCGTATTTACGCGCCGCCGTGGGCCGCCCCCGGCGGACGTCCGCCTCGTCCATGATGTCGTCATGCACGAGCGTGGCCAGATGCACGAGCTCCACCACCGCAGCCGCTTGGACGAGCCCGGGCGAAGGCACCTCGTCGCCAGACCAGCCGCTGAAAAACACCAGCGCCGGGCGGATGCGCTTGCCCGTAGTGTCGATGCAGTAGTCAGCCATCGCCCGGATCTCCGGCTCAAAGGAGTCCAGTTGGTCATGCAAAAACTTGTCTAGCGCCGCCATGTGCGGAGCCACCCGGGCAAAAATGCCGGCAAAATCCCGGGGCGGGAGAAGGGAGGAGGAGACAGCGGGGACGCTCATGAACAGATAAACACTTGAGAGGTAACCACCCCGCCGCCGGGCGCAACTCTCGGAAGCAGGATTTGCCAACTGCCCACGGGATGACGCATCGGCCTAGTGTCCCGTCATCGAGGAAGTTTGAATCAACCAAACCAAATGGTGGCCGCCAAAAGTCTCAAATGACGCAATAAAGGCAGAAACATGAAACCCCGCGTTTGATTTTGCGCTTTCTGAGTCTTTTTGCGGCCAATGACTTTTTAAAGGAACTTGAATATAATGACCTTAAGTCAATCGCTGAGAGTGTTTTATAGACATAGCGGCGTGGCATGGAGAGAAAAACCAGCTCGCCCCAGACGACCGGGGTGAAGCAGGGCGGGGGCAAGGCACTTCAGTTCCTAAAGTTCCGCTCTGCCGTGACGAAAAAAAATAAATGCAGAAAACCTCCGTCCTCGGTTCCGCCCATCTTTTGTTTTTGGCCAGTTTGGCTTTACTGCCCGCCACGGCCCAGGAAAACCCGGGACTGGCACTGGGTTTGGCGACCTCGCTGGACGCTGCCGCGGGCCTCGCCGGCGATAACGACGAGGACGCCTCGCTCCACGGCATCGGCCTGCTCACCGCCGGCTACGAAAGCGCCCGCTGGTCCGCCTTTGCCAGCGTGCTGGGGGTCGGAGGTCACGGCCCCACCGAGCGAATCACCGGCGATTTCCTAGCCGCCAGCAATAGCGAGGCCCATACCGGCCTGCGTCTTTTCGAGTGGTGGGCCGAGACCTCCCTTGAAAAATGGTCGCTACGCGCCGGCGCCTTGCTCGCGGACGCAGAATTCGCGGGCACCAGCCCCGGTGCCCACCTGATTAATAGCGGCTTCGGCTGGCCCGCCTTTATCTCCGCCAACACCGTCAATACCGGCCCAGCCTATTACGCCGCCACCCTCGGGGTCCGCGTGGCCCGCTCCAGTGACACCACCACTTGGCGGTTGGGCGTTTACGATGGTGATAGCTTCGACTCCCCCGCCGGCGATGACCATCCCAACCGCTACGGGTGGCACTATCGACTCGACGCCGACCAAGGCGCCTTCGCGATCAGCGAAGTCGTTTATACTCCAGCCGGATCCACTTGGCGCGGCACTCTCGGCGCCTGGGGCCACAGTGCGGTTTTCGCCGATCTCGGGGACGGCTCCAAGCACGATGGCAATTATGGCACCTATGCGAGCGTGGAGCACGATCTGGCTGGAAAACCCGGTGAACCCGGACACCTCTGCGCCCATGTCCGCGGCGGCCTCGCCCCCACCGAACGGAACACCGTCGGTTGGGCCGCCGACGCCGCCCTCGCCTTGCTCGGCCCGCTGCCCGGCCGCCCAGCCGACGCCGTGGCCCTGGGCTTGGTCCACGCCAAGCTGTCCTCCCGCCTCCCCGCTCAAGATTTTGAACAAGTCGTCGAGCTGAGCTACACCGCCGAACTAAATGAAGCCCTCAGCCTCCAGCCCGACCTGCAATACATCCGCCACCCCGGGGCCCAGCCCGATCGGGAAGACGCCCTCCTTTTCATCCTGCGCCTGAACGCCGCTTACTAGGCGCTGCCCTGGACCAGGCTACCGCGCTTTTTCCGAAGGAGTATCGCGCTAATTATTGAGCAATCCGGTTGGTGCGGAATCCCCCGCCTGCATCCGGAACGGGCTGGTCGCGGGTGTCGCGGCGAGCTGCCGGCCAGACCGTCGCTCCAGCCGACCCGCGCCAGACGCGGCATTCGGGACGCAACTAAAACCTGGGTTTTCGAGGTAAACGCTGCTTGGCCCAGGCCTCCGCAGCGGAGTAGGCCCACTGCGGAGCCTCCCGCCTTGCGCAGCCACACACCGGATTAGTTCACCAAAAGGTAGGACCGCATCCAAGCCGGCAGATCATTGGCGCCGACGCCTGACTCTGACTGTCCGATTGCGGGACGCTCCGTCTCGGCCTGCCCATGGTTACTTAAACTGACACCCCTATGGATTCGCCTGCTTGGTCTGCTTGCCGGCTGATTGCCGGAAATCGTTGGCTCAGCCGATTCGCTCCTTGGCTGGCTTTTGCCGCCCCATTCGCCGGGCGTGCCGAGGTGCCCCGGGAATGGATCGACTCTGATACCGGCCACCGTGTCGTCCGCCTCTCCGACGAGCCCGGCACCGCCAGCCTGTATTTCCACCAAAGGTCGTTCACCCCCGACGGCCGCGCCGTCGTGGTGACCACCCCGCACGGCATCGCGCTAATCGACCATACCAACCGCACCCAACAACCCCTGATATCCGGTGACGTAAAAATAATCCAGCTCGGGCGCCGCAGCGGCGACGTGTTTTTCACCCGGACAGAGGGGGAACAAATCGCGGTCTTTGTTTTCTCCCTCGCGACCCGCACCGAACGCCGCCTCGCCCTGCTGCCGCCGCGCGCTACCCTCTCCACCGTCAATGCCGACGAAACCCTTCTCGCCGGCACCCTTACCGAGTCCGAACCGCCGGCCGGGGAAGTTTTCCCGCCCAATTCCGGCGCCTCCACCCAAAACACCCCGCAGGGCGAGTGGATGAAATCGACCGACGACCGCGCCCGCGACGGCCGCCTCTTCACCTTCGCCGAGCAAAAGGAGCGCCGCCTCGCCCGCCGCCTCGCCGCCCGCCTGCCTATGGCGATTTTCACCGTCAACATCGCCTCCGGCGAGCTGCGCACCGTCCATCGCTCCACCGACTGGCTGAACCACCTGCAATTCTCTCCCGCCGACCCCGACCAACTGATGTTTTGCCACGAGGGCCCCTGGCACATGGTCGATCGCCTCTGGCTAGTCCGCACCGACGGCACCGCCCTGAACAAAGTCCACACACGCACCATGAACATGGAGATCGCCGGGCACGAGTTCTTCTCCCCGGACGGCCGCACCGTGTGGTATGACCTGCAAACTCCGCGCGGCGAAAGTTTCTGGCTAGCCTCCTACGACCTTGCCACCGGCGCGCGCACCCGCCTCCACGTCGAGCGCAACGCCTGGTCCGTCCACTACAACGTCGCCTCCGACGGCGTCCGCTTTTCCGGCGACGGCGGGGACTCCGAGATGGTCGCGCACGCGCCGGACGGGAAGTGGCTCTACCTCTTCCGCCCCGAGCCCATCCCCGACGTGGCCGAACTGAGCGCGCCGGACGCCGCCGGCCTTATACGCCCGGGCGTGCTCCGTGCCACGCGTCTCGTGAATATGAAGGCCCATGACTACCGGCTAGAACCCAACGCCATGTTCACGCCCGACGGCAAAAAACTGATCTTCCGCAGCAACCTCCATGGCGAAGTCCATGTCTATGCCGTGGACCTTGCCCCCGCCACGCCCACACCCGCCGGCCGCTAACCCTCCCCCCTCCCCATGCCGGCTTTTCTCCGCCTAATCTTTCTCAGCCTCAGCTTTCTGGCCGCGCCCGCGCTGCCCGCCAACGAGGACGAACGCCCGGTGGTGAACGACTCCGGCGTCCCCGTGGAAAAACCCGCCGCCGGCACCCTCCCCACCCTATGGATCGCGGGCGACTCGACCGTGCGCAGCAACGACCCCATGCGCGGCTGGGGCCAGGACCTGCCCCGCTTTTTCGACCCGGCCAAAATCAACGTCGTGAACCGCGCCATCGGCGGCCGTAGCACTCGAACCTTCTACACCGAGGGTAAATGGCAGGCCATCGTGGACGCCCTCAAGCCGGGCGACTGGGTCGTGATCCAATTCGGCCACAACGACGTCGGCCACCTCGACGCCCGCAGCAAGTTTCGCGGCTCGCTCAAAAGCATCGGCGACGAAACCGAGGACGTCACCAAACCCGACGGCACGATCGAGACCGTGCACAGCTTCGGGTGGTATCTGAAAACCTTCACCCGCACCGCCCGCGCCAAGGGCGCCAACGTCGTGCTCTGCTCGCCCATCCCGCACAAAAAATTCGACGCCAACGGCAAATTCGTCCGCGACTGGGCCCAGTGGCGCGGCTGGGTCGAGGCCTGCGCCCGCGCCGAGGGCTCCGCTTACCTAGATCTGGCGGAGCTCGTGAGCCGCGGCTACGACCGTCTGCCCCAGGCCGAGGTGGAGGCGTTTTTCGCCGACAAAGGCACTCACACCAACGCCGCCGGCTCCCTGTTCAACGCCCGCGCCCTGGTCGCCGGCTTGCGCGCCTTGCCCGGCGCTCCGCTCGACGCCTGCCTCGCCCCCGAGGGCCTGGCCCAAGCGCTTCAATAAGCAGGGGCCGGTGGCGCGTTCAGCCCGCCGCAACGCGCAAAGTCGGCCCGTCTTGCCAGCGCCCCGCCACACTGAGCACGGCGGAAGTAGTCGGCACCCCGAATTCATTTTGCTGCAGATTCGCGATCACCGCCTCCGCACTGCGACGACCAATCAGAGCCGGTTGCAGATCGATGCCCGCGCAAGGCACCTCCGCCATCAGCAGGTTCAGGCAGACAAAACCATGAGTCTGCGGCACTCGTGCGCCCTCCGCCTCCATCCAAGGTATCACCCGGGTCCAGTGCCCCAGCACCACATCCGGCCGCTCCTCGCGGAACCAAGCGCGAAACTCCGCCTCCTGCACCTCGTTGCCAGAGGACCGTAACGGCTGGACCGGTCTGCGATTGAAGTGATGGCTCTGCACGACCAGGAAAGCACCCTCCCAACGATGGTGCAGCCGCTCGTCGATGTGTTTGGATAAAATCAACCCCGGCCGCTTGTAGCCCGCCGCCCGCACCCGCTCCAAAGCCTCGATCATGTTTCGATGATGATCCGGACAAACCGTGTTCAACGGCGGACTGTGGATCACATAGTCCGTGTAGATGCCGGCATAGTTAGGCCAGTCGAGCTGGGTGTAATCCGGCTCGCCCCAGCACGGGAGAAGAATGACCCCGTGGATGCCGCGAGCCTTCAGAATGCCGTCGAGCCGCTTCACACTGACACCCTTGGCGGATACCGCCAACCGCTCCGCCTCAAAACCGAGTTCCCGCGCCCGCAACCGCGCCGCTTGCCGGAGCTTTTCCGGAAACTCGGTCGCATATTGCGGCCGCCCGTCATCCACCGCCTCCACCAGCGCCAACACACCCCGAAAGGTCCCTCCCGCCGAACGGCGCAACTGCGACATCAAAGCCGCCGCCAGCGGATTACTTTTATACCCCGCCGCCTCCGCCGCCGCCCGCACTCGCGTGATCGTCTCCGCCCGCACTCGCGGAACCCCTCGCAAAGCCTCGGAGACAGTCGCACGAGACAAGCCCAGCTGCGCCGCGAGGGATCGAATGGTCGCCATAGTTCGGACTGTCTGAACTCTAGCCGTTGGCGGGACGCGTCAACCCCTATCAGTAGTAAGGTTTTATTTCCCACCGCAGCGCCCCCTCAAGTCGGCCCCCTCCCCCCTCGGCTTCGAGGACACGCCTTTCTTGCCCGCCCCAATGTCCTTCCCCCACCCCATCCGCTCCCGAGCCGGCTTCACGTTGATCGAGCTGCTCACGGTCATCGCGATCATCGGCATTCTCGCCGCCATCATCATCCCGACCGTGTCCAAAGTCCGTCAAAGCGCGCAAAACGGCCAATGCGTGTCGCAGCTGCGCGAGTGGGGAAGGGTCATCAACATGTATGCGCTGGAGAACAAGGGAAGATACTACACCAAGAACTGGTCCAGCGCGGATGACTCCCAAGCGCCCGGCGGCATCAGCTACCGCAGCTATTTCACCAAGGCCAATCAGGAAACCTACCGCGTGCGCCTTTGCCCGAGCGATCCCGCGACGGCGGGCATCCTGGCCAACAGCACGGCGGTGAAACCCAGAGCCAGCTACGGCATGGTGCGCGGCTCCATCAACGGCATACGCGCCTCCTTGGCCCCTGAAACCGCGAGCCCGCTCAGCCGCGCCCGCACGCTATCCCAGTTCATCCTTATGATGGATAGCATGGCCAACGACAGTTACCAGCTGACCGCGGACGATCTCACCCCCGGTCTGCAGACCTACTTGGCCCCCCTGGTCACGCCCGCCAACGCCGAGCGACACGGCACCAAATTCAACGCCGTCTTCGGCGACGGCAGCGTGAAGCGCGTCGGCTGGACCACCACTCCAGGTGACATCACGTCGGTGTTCATCATGCGCAGTGTGTGGTTCCAGCTCTACTGAACCCCGGCGCCCGCCCTGCTTTCACCCCACTTTCCCCTACCCCCATGCATTCCCGCTCCTCCCGCTCCCTGCACCGCCCCGCGCTCACCGCGCTCTTGCTCGCCGCCTTCGCCTCCCTCGCCCACGGCACCACCTTCTACAAGGCCAATAACACCACCAGCCTCACCGGAGCGGCTTCCTGGTGGCTCGACGAACTGGGCACCACGCCCGCAGTGAGCGATGGCCTCACGTCTACGGATGCGGATGTCCCCACCAACACCACAACTCCCACCGCGGTGTGCATCTGGAATAGTTTGGTTACGGGCCCGAACACCGTCACCCTGGCCGACGTCGGCATCCAGCGACTGATCGTGCTCAACCCCGGCGGCCCCATCACCCTCGATGGCGTGTCGAGCGCCCGCACCCTGACCGTGCCCAACAACGGCGGGATCGACATGTCCCAGGCCACCCAGGACCTGACCTTCGACAACATGTTTTACCGCGCCGCCGCCTCCGGCATCAGCGTCAGCCTGCAAGTGGCAGCCGGCCGCACCCTGACCTTCGGCGCCAACGCCCAGCTCAATGTCCGAAGCAACGCGAGCGGCGTCACCATTAACGTGAACACCGACGGCTCCAGCGCCGGCACGGTTAAATTCGGCGCGAACTTCGCCCCGAGCTTCTTCGTGCTCGGCGCCGGTCGCGCCGAGTTCAACCGCTCGGCCGGCAACACGCGCAACAACCCCGCTGCACAAGGAACCACCGTCAACGGCGGCACCCTCGTGATCAACAATGTCTCCGGTTCCGCCACCGGCGTCGGAGCCGTCACGATCAACACCGGCGGCACCTTGACCGGCAAGGGCCTCATCTCCGGCGCGGTTTCCCTGAACGCCGGCGCGACTCTCGTCCCCGGCGAGTCCACCGTCGGCTCGATTTCCGTCGGCTCCCTCACCCTAGCCGCCGACAGCAAGATCAGCTGGGAGGCCAACAATACCATCGAGGCCGACGCACTCACCGTGACCGCCGCCAACGGTCTGACCATTAACGGCGGCGTCGTCTCGCTCTACAACCCCGGCACCACCGATCCGCTCACCGCCGTCGGTGTGTTCGACCTGATCAAATACAACGGCGCACTCAACGGCGCCTTGACCAACCTCACCCTCGATCCCGCCACCCAGATCCCGGGCCGCATCTACACCCTCGGCCTCGGCGCCAACGGCGTCACCCTCACCATCGCCACCGAAGCCGCCATCGAGCGCTCCTGGGACGCCGACTCGTCCGGCACCTGGTCCACCGCCGCCAACTGGACGGATGACACCGTGCCCAATGCCAACGGCACCATCGCCAACATCACGGGGGCAGCCGGGGCCACCTTCTCCGCGCCCCGCACGATCACCCTCGATGCCCCTTTCACCGTAGGCGCACTTAATCTCACTTCGACGCAGGCATTGACCCTCGACGGAATCGCAACACTCACCCTGGACAACAGTAGCGCCGCCTCCCTGCTAAACACCTCCGGCGCCGACCATCTCATCTCCGTTCCGCTCGCCCTTACCGCCGGCGGCGTCCTGACCGATGTCGCGGACACCAAAACCCTTACCCTCGGCGGCGCGATCAGCGGCACTGGCGTGGGCATCGTAAAATCCGGCACAGGCACGCTTCTCCTGACCGCCGACAACACCTACACCGGCAACACCTCCATCTCGGCCGGCACCCTCCAAGTCGGCATCGGCGGCACAACCGGCGCCATCGCCGGCCCCATCGCCAGCAGCGGCGTCCTGCGCTTCAACCGCGCGGATTCCATCTCCCTGGCGTCCGTCATCAGCGGCACCGGCGAGGTCCAGTTCACCGGCGTGGGCGACACCACCCTGAGCGCGGCCAACACCTATAGCGGCGCCACCACGCTTTCCGCCGGCACCCTGATCATCGCCAACTCGGCCGCGCTGCAGAACAGCACGCTGACCTACTCTACTTCCGGCGGCTCCCTCATCGTCGCCGATCCCGTCGCCGCCCTCACCCTCGGCGGCCTCGCCGGCGACCGCGCCCTGCCGCTGACCAACACCCTCGGCACGCCCCTCGCGCTGACCGTCGGCCAGAATAACGCCTCGACCACCTACACCGGCTCGCCCTCCTCATCCGGCCTGAGTTTCACGAAGTCGGGCTCCGGCACGCTGACCCTGGGCGGCACGCACACCTACACGGGTGACGCCATCGCCGTCCCCGCCGTCGTCGCGACCACTGTATCCGCCGGCACCCTAGCCATCGGACCTGGTGCGACCTTCAACACCGCCGCCGCCAACCTCGGCACCACCTCGACCGCTCGTCTCTTGGTCAACGGCGGCACCCTCAACGCCTCCGCCGCCTCCCTCCTCACCAACGCCTCGATCGGTTTCGAGGTGACCGGCGGCGAGGCGAACTTCACCGGCGGCATCACCACCGAGTCCAGCAATTCGGCCGCCGAGCCGTTCATCAATGTCACCGGCGGCACCCTCAACGCCTCCTCTATCTCGCTTAGCCGCGGCGCCCTGAACATCGGGTCCGAGCCGACCAGCGGCCAGGTCACCCAAGGCCTCTACGTCAACGGCGGCGCCGTGAACGTCACCGGAGCGCTCGGCATCGGCGCCCTCACCGGAGCGAACTCCAGCGTCAGCGCCCGGGTCGATTCCGGCTCCCTGACCGTCGGCGGACCCGTCACCGTCGGCATCAACAACACCGGCCGCTGGTCGGTGCTCGATATCAACGGGGGCACCTTCACCTCGACCGACACCACGTCGGGCGTGTTGCTCGGCAGCCCCTTCGCCGGCCAGGTGATCATGCATGTGCGCGGTTCGGCCGTCGCCAAGGTGCAACGCGTCCAATTCGGCCAGGATCCGCTCGCCGGAAAATCCTACCTGAACCTCGGCGGCGGCGCGCTCTACGTGGGCTCAGGAGGTCTGGTGCTGGGCAGTTCGGACGCCACCTTCGCCGCCGGCCTTCGCCTCGGCGGAGGCACCCTCGGCGCCCTCGCCGACTGGTCCACCACCCTGCCGGTCGCCATGAACGGCAGCCCCGCTATCGTTACCGGCGCCGACGACCTCGGCGCACCCCACACCATCACGCTCCAAGGCGCCGCCACCGGGCTCGGCGCCTTGACCAAAGACGGCGCCGGCACCGTGCGCTTCACCTCGCCTTCCAACGACTACTTCGGGCCCACCTTGGTCAACGCCGGCACCCTCGGTCTCGGCGGCCACACCAGCGACGTGATCACGGTCGCCGCCGGCGCCACCCTCGCCCCCGAGGGCGCGCTCACCGCCGACACCGGCGCGTCGATCGAAGGCAACCTGGCCATCGCCTACGCCGCCTCCGCCACCCCGCCCGTTCCGAGCATCACCGCCTCAGCCGGTAGCTTCACCCTCGGCGCCGCTTCTTTGCTCAGCCTGAACGGCACCGGGACGCTCACCGAGCCGGCCTACGTGCTGCTGAAGGGAAGCGCGGCCGTCATCGGCACCTTCGCCACCGTTACCGGCGTCCCCGCCGGCTACGCGTTGAACTATGCCTACGATGACGACGCCAACGAAGCCACGCCCGCAGTAGTCGCGCTGGTGAGTTCGGGCTCTGTCTCGCCCTACGAGACGTGGGCCGCCAGCTTCCCCGGCTTCACCGACACCCTGCCCGGCTCCGATCCGGATGGCGACGGCCTGAGCAACTTTGGTGAATACGCGCTGGCCCAGTCGCCGGTCGTCAACGACGCCGCCTCCGCCTACACCGTCGGCCGCTCGGGCAACTTCCTCACCCTCGCCTTCGACCACCCGGCCGACGCCACCCTGCGCTACGAGATCGAGGCCAAGACCGACCTCGCCGCCGCCTCTTGGACCGTCGTCCACACCTTCGATCCCTTCGCAACGGCCGGAGCCGAAGTCTATACCGACACCGAGGACCTCGCGGTCACGCCCCGGCGCTTCTTGCGCCTGAAGGTTACCCAGACGCCCTGAAACCCGGACCGGTCTCCGCCGGCCAAACTTCAACCCCTCCGACGCGAGTCGGCGGGGTTTTTTATTACCCCCATCACCCCACCTTGCTCAAAACATTCCATGTTCGCGCTTTCCTCGGCCGCCCGCCTGGATTCGATTCCTAAGTAGCCCCTATGCAAAAAGAAGTCCTCTGGATCGCCTCCCTGTGCGTGCAGGAAAACGTCCTCGACGCCAAACGCGCCGCCGCCATCGCCCAAGGCCTGCCCCCCGGCACGGACGCCCTCGGCTTCGGTCAGGCCCTGCTCGACCAGGACATCACCACCGACCTCGACCTACTCAATCGTCTCGTCGAGGAGTCACAGACCCTCGCCGCCTCCGACGCCGAGCCCCCCGCTCTAGCCGGCCTGCCTGCCACCCAGCCCCCCCCCGCCGCCAGAGCCGCCTCCACTCCAACCCCGGCCGCCCCGCCCCCGTCGCCGGTTTCCAGCCAGGTGGATTTTTCCGTCGTCCCCAACCTGGGTGAAGTCGACCTGAAAGCCTTTATGCTCGGCCTGCTCGGCACCGTGCAACGCCTCGGCGCCAGCGACCTCCACCTCTCCGCCGGCGCCCCGCCCTACGTGCGTAACATGCGCGCTCTGAGCTTCCTCTCCTCGCATCCCCTTTCCGCCGCCGATTCCCAACGCCTCAATACCTGCCTGCTGGCGCCACCCGAGGTCGAGATTTTCAACAAGAAACGCGATTACGACTACGCCCTGGCCATGGAAGGCGGCCGCCGCATCCGCGTAAACCTGATGGAACACAAGGAAGGCGCCAAGGGCACCTACCGCATCGTGCCAGAAACAGTCCGCAGCCCCGCCGACCTCGGCTTCAAAAACACCGCCGTCATCGAAAAACTCCTCAGCTACCACAACGGCCTCATCCTCGTCACCGGCCCCGTGGGCGCCGGCAAGACGACCACGCTGAACTCCCTCATCGACCAGCTCAACCGCACCCGCGACGACCACGTCATCACGGTCGAGGACCCCATCGAGTTCCTCCACCAGAGCCAGGGTTGCAACGTCACCCAGCGCCAGGCCGGCCGCCACACCAACACCTTCGCCACCGCCCTGAAAGCCGCGCTCCGCGAAGACCCCGACGTCATCGTGATCGGCGAGCTGCGCGACCTCGAGACCATCGAGATGGCCATCAGCGCCTCCGAGACCGGCCACTTGGTGATCGGCACCATGCACACCAGCGACGCCACCTCGACCCTGAACCGCCTGCTCGACGTGTTCCCGCCCGGTCAACAGTCCCAAATCCGCGCGATGGTGGCCCAGAGTCTCCGCGGCATCCTCTGCCAACGCCTGCTGCCTGCCAAAAACGGCGGCGTCGCCCTCGCCGCCGAGATTCTAGTCAACACCCTCGCCGTCTCTTCCATGGTGCGCGACGGCAAAACCCAAGGCATCCCCAGCGCCCTCGATACCGGCAAACGCGAAGGCATGATCTCGATGGATAACTCCATCCTCGACCTCTGGAAGGAAGGCAAAATCACCAACGAGGTCGCCCGGGTGAACATCCTCAACAAAGCCGTCCGCGCCGCCGTCCCCGCCACCGACTAAGGCCCCCGCCCTCCGGCTACTCGCTACCCACTACCCGCTACTCGCTACTCCCATTCTTCCCATGCCTGCCGCCATCGATCACATGCTCCGCGCCATGCGCGCCAAAGACGGTTCCGACCTCCACATGATGGTCGGCATCCACCCCCGCGCCCGCGTGTCCGGCTCCCTCCGCGACCTCACCGATTTCCCCAAGGTCACGCCCGAACACATGGAGGAGTTGCTCAAGGAAATCTGCGCCCCGCACCGTTGGGAACACTTTCTCAAGAACAACGACCTCGACTTCGCCTACGAGATCCCCGGCCTCGCCCGCTTCCGCGTCAACTACCTGCGCAACGCCCTCGGCATGGCCGCCGTGTTTCGTCAGATTCCCTCGAAGATCCTTTCCTTCGACGACCTGAAGCTGCCCGAGGCGCTGAAAAAACTCTGCGCCCTGCGCGAAGGTCTTGTGCTCGTCACCGGCCCGACCGGCTCCGGCAAGTCCACCACCCTCGCGGCCATGATGGACTACATCAACGTCAACTCCACCCGCCATATCATCACGGTGGAGGACCCCATCGAGTTCGTGCACCAGAACAAGAAGTCAGTCATCGTCCACCGCGAGGTGCTGGAGCACACCGAGAGCTTCGCCGACGCGCTGAAGGGCGCCATGCGCGCCGACCCCGATATCATCCTCGTGGGTGAAATGCGCCAGCTCGAGACCATGCGCCTCGCCCTCGGCTGCGCGTCCATGGGCATGCTGGTCTTCGCCACCCTGCACACCAACAACGCCCCGAAGACGATCGATCGCATCATCGACGCCTTCCCCGCCGACGAGCAGAACCAGATCCGCGTGACCCTCGGCTCCTGCCTCCGCGGCGTCGTCTCCCAGCTCCTCTGCAAGAAAAAGGCCGGCGGCCGCTGCGCCGTGCACGAGATCCTCCTGCCCCACGACGCCCTCGGCGGCACCATCCGCGCGGGCAACATCTCCGCCATCCGCAACATCATCGAGGGCTCCATGGCCGAGGGCATGGTGTCGATGGATTTCTCCCTGCGGAAACGTTTCGACAACGGCGAGATCAGCGCGCGCGAGGCCTATATGAAGTCCAACGACAAGGCCTCCTTCGACGGCATCCTGGCCGCCGAGACCGCCGCCGGCGGCGCCCCCGCCCCGGGCCACTAGAACTACGCGGCCACTCAGCCGGGATCAGGCAGTTGAACGGC
Source organism: Akkermansia muciniphila (assembly GCA_945888375.1). Lineage (GTDB taxonomy): Bacteria > Verrucomicrobiota > Verrucomicrobiia > Opitutales > Opitutaceae > IMCC26134_A. Next base: position 44,204 of record CAMCZZ010000006.1, read on the forward strand.
GGAGCTGCGGGGTGGAATGGAGAGCGTATTTCGGTGCGGACCGAGTAAAGTAATACACCAAGACTATTTCGAGCGAGGGCCCCACCGAAAGGCGCCGCCAATTCGCCTCGATGTAACCCGAGCAATTGCATGATCCCGGCTCAGCGCTTCCCTCTCCCCTTCCTTGGGGAGAGAAGCGTTATTTCAAGCCAACTCAGGCCGGCGAAGGCGCCGGCGTGCCGCCGAGGGCCTCAGGCTCCTGCCGTGGCGCAGCAGGACGAACCTCCGGCTTGGCGCTCGCCGGGATCGGAGGTGGCTCGGGCAGGGCGATGGGGGAACGGATTTCCCCAAATTCGAGGATTTCGTTCACGTGGCGCCCTTCAATCGTCTCATGCTCGAGCAGAGCCTCGGTGATTTTATCAAGGGCAGCGCGGTTAACGAGGATGATCTCTCGGGCGCGGGCGTATTGCTCGTCCACGATCTTCTTCACCTCGGAGTCGATGGTGCGCGAGGTCTCCTCGCTGTGGTTTTGCGAACGGGTAATCTCGCGACCAAGGAACACCGTATCCTCGTTCGCGCCGAAGGCGATCGGCCCGAGGATGCTCATGCCCCAGTCGCACACCATGTGGCGCGCGAGCTTGGAGGCCTGGCGGATGTCGCCCGAGGCGCCGGAGGTGATGTCCCCCAGCACGGTCTCCTCGGCGATGCGCCCACCGAAGAGGGTCGCGAGTTGATTGAGCATGCGGCGCTTGGCGTAGTTGTAGGTGTCCTTAGAGGGGATATACATCGTGCTGCCGAGCGAGCGGCCGCGGGGGATGATGGTGACCTTGTGCACGGGCATGGTCTCGTCCTTGATCACGGCGGAGACGAGGGCGTGGCCAGCCTCGTGCACCGCGACAATCTTACGGTCCTCCGCGTCCATGCCTTTGCGGCGCTCGAGGCCGAAGAGCACCTTGTTGCGGGCGTCGTCCACATCTTGGGCATCCACGCGCTTCTTGTTGCGACGGGCGGCCAGCAAGGCGGATTCGTTGAGCAGGTTGGCCAATTCGGCACCGGAGAGGCCGGGCGTGCCGCGGGCCACGACGTTCAAATCGACGTCATCGGCGAGCGGGATCTTGCGCGCATGGACCTTGAGAATCTGCTCGCGACCGGCGAGATCGGGCAGGTCAACGTAGATCTGGCGGTCAAAGCGGCCCGGACGCAGCAGGGCCTGGTCGAGCACGTCGGCGCGGTTGGTCGCGGCGATGATGATCACCCCCTCGGAGGTGTCGAAACCATCCATCTCGACCAACATCGAGTTGAGCGTCTGCTCGCGCTCGTCGTTTCCACCGCCTAGGCCGGCCCCGCGCTGGCGGCCGACCGCATCAATCTCGTCGATAAAGATAATGCAGGGGGCGTTTTTCCGGCCCTGCTCAAACATGTCGCGCACGCGGCTGGCGCCGACGCCCACAAACATCTCCACAAAATCCGAACCGCTCACGCTGAAGAAGGGCACATCGGCCTCGCCGGCGACCGCCTTGGCCAGAAGGGTCTTGCCGGTGCCCGGAGGGCCGACGAGGAGAATGCCCTTGGGTATCTTGCCGCCCATCTTTTGAAATTTTTTCGGATCCTTTAAAAAATCAACGACCTCGGAAATCTCCTGTTTGGCCTCATCACAGCCAGCCACCGTGGCAAAGTTCGCCTTGTCGCGATCGCGACTGAGTAGCTTGGCCTTGCTTTTGCCGAAGCTCAGCGCACCCCGTCCGGCGTTCTTGAGCTGGCGGACAAAAAGGAAATAAAGGAGCCCGAGAATGAGGAAGATCGGGAGTAGATTGATAACGAGATTGCTCCAGACACCGGAGGCCGGAGTCTGCTTAAAGACCCCCGTTTTTTCGAGGCGCTCATAGGTCTCATCGGTCAAACGACCGGCCGCGCGGAACTGGTTGGTCTTGGCCCCGCCGCCCTCAACCGCGAGCGTGGCCTCGGTAGCTTCGCCAGTGATGTCATACCAGTAGGGAGCACCACTGCCATTGTAGCGCAGCACGCCCTCCTTGACTTGGCCCTTCTCGGCTAGTTCGACGACCTCGGTGATCTTGAGCACCGCCACGCCCTGGGTCTTCGCCGGATTGAGCATCAGCACGGCGAGGATGGTCGCCAGCAATGCGATCCAAATCAGCCACATACGGGGCTGGAATTTGTCCGGAGGCAGATTTTTGAGCGGGCGCCGCGGAGACTTGGAACTGTCTTGGGTGGGATCAGGCATCAGAGAATGGACTAGAGGACGACGGTGCAGGTTCCACGTTCATAAGTCAACGAACGCAGGTAGTTCCCTGCCTCGCCGATCAGTTGCTCCACCCCGTCAGGCCCGGACGCAGGTCAAACGCGTCCGCCCGCGCAGAGCAAAATGCCCCGCCCCGAGACTGTGCCGCGCACCGGGCCGGCCGGAAACCACAAGATCCAGCAAGGCATTGAATCCCTTGCGATTGAGGTCCGTGCACACGGGCGTGCTTTCCAGCCACCGCCGCACCGCACGGCGCACGATGGCGCGGGGTAAACCCGCCAGCGGGCGCAAGGCGAGGCCGCCGCGCGCATCCATGCGGGTGACGCGATCCACCCAAGACTCCAGCGCGTCATCGTCCTCCTCCAACAGTTCGCGCGACAAGGCCAGCCCGCCCAGCGCTTCCCGGCCGGGCTCGGCCGCGCTGTCCCGCCAGGCCGGCACCAACGCGGCTCGGACGCGGTTGCGCAGATGGGTTTCGGAGGCATTGGACGCATCCTCGCGCCAGCGCCCCCCCGCCGCTCGCAGGGCGCCGGCCAGAGCCGCTTTATCGAGATTTAGCAGCGGCCGCAGCACCAACCGCCTCAGGGCGGGCTGCGCATGCACCGGTCTCGGCGCCGCCAGTCCGGCCGTGCCCGCCCCCCGGGCGAGCCGCATAAAAAACGTCTCGGCCAGATCATCCCGGTGGTGTCCGGTGCAAAGCGTCGAGACCCGGCGACGCCCCAGCTGGGCGTTAAAGAAAGTGTGCCGCGCCGCCCGGGCCGCCCCTTCGGAAACATCGCCGCCGGCCGGCCGGTCGACCCACGTTCCAGCGACCAATTCAATCCCGAGCGCGCGGCAGAGCGCCGCACAAAACCGCGCATCCCCCGCCGAGGCGGCGCCACGCAAGCGGTGGTTGAAGTGCAAGGCCAGCAACCGCCCGCGCCGCTCCGGCCAATGCGCCCAGAGCAGCAACAGCAACGCCACCGAATCGACCCCGCCGGACAACCCGACCGCGACTCGCGCGGAAGCGTTTTCCGGCGCATCCAGCCACCGCCGCACCGCCGGATGCAACGCAGAGGCGGGGATGGCGGCGGCCAGGTTTTCGGCGACGCGGGACCAATTCATTTTTAACCGCGGATCACGCGGAAGCGCGCGGATGGGAACGAACAACCCGCTTCCAAGCGAGGCGAACGTGTTTGCAATTGAGCAGCAGGGCGAGTTCCAGCCCCGTGATCGTGAGGTAGCCAAGCATTTGGGCCACATGGGTATCGGTGAACGTTTCCGCGACCTTTGGGTCCACGATGACCTTCCCATCCACAATCAAATCGGGAATCAGGGTATCCACCACGTGGCCGTCATAGATCACATCGAATTGCCGTTGTTGCTCCACCACGTGGCCTCGCTTGCGAAGTTCGATCACCAAGGCGTTTTCGTAGGCCTTCTCATTTAGGCCTGGCTTGAGCTTATTTAATACCGCCATCGCAGCGCCAATGATCGCCTCGGATAACGCCCAGTGGACCCGGTCATGATCCGCGTTCATCGGCGTAATCCGCGGTTAAAAAATCCGGACTTGATGAATCACCCGAACCGCAGCGAATCGCGGCCGAAATACGGCGCGAGCGCGGCGGGGAGCTTCACCGTGCCGTCGGGTTGGAGGTTGTTTTCCAGCAGCGCGGCGAGCACGCGCGGCACGGCGAGGCCGGAGCCGTTGAGGGTGTGCACGAGCTCGGGTTTGCCGTCCGGGTTGCGGAAACGGATCTGCGCGCGGCGGGCTTGAAAACTCTCGAAATTCGAGCAGCTCGAGACCTCCAGCCAGCGCTGCTGGCCGGCCGCCCAGACTTCGAGATCGTATTTTTTGGCTTGGGAAAAACCGACATCGCCGCCGCACATGAGAAGCACGCGGTAGGGCAGCTCGAGTTTTTGCAACAAGCGCTCGGCATCGAGACGGAGGGCATCGAGCTCCGCATAGCTATTTTCGGGATGCACCCACTTGAGCAACTCGACCTTGTCGAACTGGTGCAGACGGTTGAGCCCGCGCACATCTTTGCCGTAGCTGCCCGCCTCGCGACGGAAACACGGGGTGTAGGCGGCGCGCTTCACCGGCAGCGCGGCCTCGTCGAGGATCTCATCGCGGAAAAAGTTGGTCAGCGGCACCTCGGCGGTGGGCACAGCGTAGAAGCCGTCCGCTACCGCCTCATACATCTGACCCTCCTTGTCCGGCAACTGGCCGGTGGCGGTAGCGCTGGCGGCGTTGACGAAAATAGGCGGGTTGACCTCAGTATAGCCGGCCGCAACCGCCTCGTCCAAAAAGAACTGGAGCAGGGCACGCACGATACGCGCACCATCACCGATGTAGAAGGGAAAGCCGGCGCCGGTGACCTTGGAGCCGCGCGCGAAGTCGATGATCTTGTCGAAGCCCGCGATCTCCCAGTGCGGCTTGGCCACGGCCGAGAGTCCCTCGCAAGTGCCCCAGGTGGAGAAGGTGACGTTCTCCTCCGGCGTGCGGCCCTCAGGCACGCTCGCGTGGGGCAGGTTGGGCAGCGTGAGCATGGCCGCGCGATGCTTGGCCTCGATCTCACCCAGCCCAGCCTCGCGGGCCTTTACCTCGGCCGAGACGGTCTTCATCTCCTGCACCTTGGCGATGAATTCCGGCGAACCTTTGGGCAAACGGGCCATCTCGGTGTTGGCCGCCTTCTGTTTGGCGCGCAGGGCCTCCACCTCGGCCAGCTGGACACGCCAGGCGGCGTCGAGCGCGAGCACGGCGTCGAGATCGACTTCGAGATGTTTTTTCGCGATGGCGGCGCGGACGAGTTCAGGCGATTCGCGGAGGAGCTTGGGATCGAGCATGGCAGGCGGGGAAAGGGGAGCAGCAGACCGGAAACGCTGCACCCGCGTCAACAATTGCCTTCCCATGCAGAAGCAGGGAAACACGATACAAGACCTGCAAACGACCAATCCCGCCCCGTGAGCCGCCCCCTCTCCCCTCCGCCCGCCCCCAAGGCCCCGCCCACCGCCGGTCTCGGCCGCTACCGCCGGCACCTGCACCACCTCCGCCCCGCGCGCTGGCATCTCATCGGCAGCCTGATCGCCGCGGCCGTCTTCGCCCTGACCACCGGAGCCGGTCTGCCCATCGCCATGAAGTATCTGCTGCCGATCTTCTTCCACCAGCAGGACAAGATCGACCCCATGGTGGTAAACATCGCCCGCCGCCTTTTCGGCGAATCTTTCGAGGGCAGCCTGCTCCTGCTCGCCTGCATCGGCCTGCCCGTCGTCTTTCTCATCCGTGGCGCAGCTGCCATCGCCAACCGCTATTGGGTAAATGAAGCGGGCTTCATCACCTTGGAAAACATCCGCCTGGAGGTCTACGACCGGCTCCTCGAGCTGCCCCTGGAGTTTTACCAACGCAACAAGGCCGGCGATCTCCACGCCCGCCTCATCGGCGACACCGAGCGACTTAAGGCCGTGGTGGTGAATGTGGCCGGCGAAATCGTGAAGCAACCCTTCACCCTCCTGGCCTCGCTCGCGACCTTGGTTTACCTCTGCCTGACAGAGAAAAGCGTGCTTTTCGCGCTTATCGCCATGCTGAGCGTGCCCCTCTGCATCATTCCTATCCATGTCGCCTCGCGCCAACTGGTGAAGCGCTCCCGTCAACTATCCGAGAGCAGTGGCGAATTGGGCTCGATGACGGTCGAGACGCTCCAGTCGCCGCTTGAGATCCAGGCCTATAACCTCCAACCGCGCCAACGCGTCCGTTTCCGCGAAAACATCCGCCGGATGTTCGACCTGGGCATGAAGACGGTGAAATACCAGTCCTACGTCACGCCGGTGATCGAAGTCGTTTCCGTCTGCGGCTTCGTCGCCGCCCTCTACTTCGGCACGCGCAACGGCATGACCTTCGAGACCTTCACCGCCCTCGCCCTCGCTCTCTACATGTCCTACGAGCCGGTGAAAAAAATCAGCTCCATCCAGGCCATGCTAAAGACCGGCGTAGCCTCGCTCGAGCGCCTCGAATACATCCTCGACGCCGAAGACACCGTGCCCGCGCCAAACGCGCCTCGCCCCCTCCCCGCCGGCCCGCTGCCGATCGTCTTTGAACGCGTGGGCTTCGCCTACGCCCCCCGACCCGGCGAGGCCGACGACGCCACCGCCCGGCCCGCGCTGCGCGACCTCGACCTGCGGGCCGAGCCGGGCGAGACCATCGCGCTGGTCGGCGCGAGCGGCGCGGGTAAATCCACCTTCATCACCCTGCTGCCCCGCTTCTACGATCCGACCGAGGGCCGCGTGACGCTCGGCGGGGTGGACCTGCGCGAGCTGGACAAGACTGCCCTGCGCGACCGCATCGCCGTCGTGCCCCAGCAGCCCCTGCTGTTCAACGCCAGCTTCGCCGACAACATCCGCATGGGCCGCCTCGCCGCCACCGACGCCGAGGTCGAGCAAGCCGCCCGCCGCGCCCACGTGCACGAGTTTATCGCCGCCCAGCCCCAAGGCTACGCGACGATGGTGGGCGAACGCGGCAACACCCTCTCCGGCGGCCAGCGCCAGCGCATCGCGATCGCTCGGGCCTTCCTCAAGGACGCGCCCATCCTGATCCTCGACGAAGCCACCAGCGCGCTCGATTCGGAGAGCGAAGCGGCCATCCAGGAAGCCCTGCGCGAACTGGTGAAGGGCCGGACCGCGTTCATGATCGCGCACCGCTTCAGCTCGATCCGCCACGCCACCCGCATCCTCGTTTTCCACGAGGGCCGCATCGTCGCCGACGGCCCGCATGAGGGGCTCTATACCACCAATAACCTCTACCGAACCCTCTACGATCATCAGACCCACGGTTGACAGAGCCATCGATCAACCATATCAAGAACTATATGAAGACCATCACGCTTAACGTAAGCGAACCGGTTTATGCCGATTTCCAGCGTTATGCTCGCGAGCAAGATCGCCCCGCCTCGGAGTTAATGCGCGAGGCGATGGAGTCGTATCGCCGCGCGAACATTCGTCCTTCCAGAAGCTTGCGCGATCGGCAACCGGCTTCGGTCGAGGCGGTTCGCCAACCCTGGACGGATCGCGAGGGACTGCTTGGTGATATCTTGGATTAGTCCGTTCCCTGATGCTATACGGGATCGATACCACTTTTCTGGTTCAGCTGGAAATCCTTGAGGCCCCGGGTCACGCCGCCGCCACACGCTGGCTGGACACCATGCTATCGCGGCACGACCAGCCGTTGGCCCTCGCACCGCAAGTCCTGACCGAGTTTGTCCATGCGACGACTGACCCGAAACGATTTGTTCGGCCATTGACCATCGAGCAAGCCGTCGAACGGGCGCAGCTTTGGTGGGAATCGGTGGAAGTTCGCCCGACCTACCCCACCTTGGATTCCACCCGCTTGACGCTCTCGTGGTTGCGACAACACCGCCTGGGGCGCAAACGACTCCTCGATACCCAATTAGCGGCCACCTACTACGCCGCCGGCATCGGGCGCCTGCTGACCCTGAATGCGGCTGATTTCTCGGTCTTTGGCGTGTTTCAGATCGAAACCATCGACTAAACGCGTGCGTGAAAAAGATTCCTCTCCAGTCCATCACCAGCGCCAGCCGCGCTCCCCTTTACGGCCGCAATGCCATCTACCGCGAACTCTACAACCACCAGCTTCCAGACCGTGCGGAATAATTTTCCAAGACCCACCGTGAGAACGCCCGACCCTTCGACCCGGCCCGATTCGATCCCCCCACAAGTCTTGGTGGTTTTCCCCGGCAAACAGGCTTCTGGCGACGGCTGGGGCGGCGTGTTCAAGGCCTCCATCGCCCACGTCCGAGCTCTCAGCGCCGCCGGAGCCCGCGTCGTCGTCTGGACCGCCTCCCGCCCCTTCGCCGATGCCGTGGCCCCGACGGGCGCACAAATAGACTACGCCCCCTGCTGGCATAGCGGCATCACACCGCTGTTGTTGCCCCGCTGCTGGCTGGCCGCCTTCCGCCTGCGCCGCCTCGGCCTCGTCGGTGCCCTGCACCAAGGCGGCCGCACCGGCCTCTGGGGCCGCTTGCTCTTCCCTGGCATCCCGCAAGCCGGGGTCATGCACCGGGAAAATCCCGGCTCTTACCGCTTTTTCCGGCACCTGCTCACCCTGAGCGAAGGCTACCGCCGACAACTGGAGACGGATCCGGCAACCCGGGGGAAAATCATCGCCGCCGCGCGGAACGGCTTGCTCTCTCCACCCGTCCCGCCGGCGGAGGGCAAACGCGTCCGGACCGGACCACCGGTGATCGGCTTTCTGGGCCGCATGCACTCGGTCAAGGGGATCGACATGCTCCTCGCAGCCGCAGGCTTGCTCCGCGCCGAGGGCCGAGATTTTCGCTTGGTCATCGCGGGCGGCCCACCCGGAGAGTGGCCGGCGCTTGCCGCCCGCCACGGCGTCGCCGACGTGACGAATTTCCCGGGCTGGACCGACCAGCCCGAGTCCTTCTACGCCGCCACCGATATCTTCTGCCTGCCCTCGCGCAACGAACCCTTTGGGCTGGTGCTCATCGAGGCCATGGCGCACGGCTTGCCCGTCGTCGCCACCCTCTGCAACGGCCCGCTCGGGATCGTCACGCCCGAGCGCGACGGACTGCTGACGCCGCCGGGCGAGGCCGCGCCCTTGGCGGCGGCGCTCCGGCGCTTACTGGAGGACGAGCCCCTCCGCCGCCGGCTGGGAACGGCCGCCCGTGAAACCGCCCACCGGGACTTCGCGCCCGCGGCGGTGGGACGATCCCTCCTCCGCGCCCTAGTCAATTTTTATCTTCCCGGCCGCGAACCTGCGGCCCTTCGCAACTTAAGTTCGTGAAAATCGCCAATATAATGCTCTCGAACCGCTTCGGCGGTATCGGCCAGGTTTACCTCGATTACAACGAGGCGCTGACGGGAAAAGGTCATGCGGTGCTGGCCATCTGCCACCGCGACTGTGTCTGGAGCGAGGCGACCGACCGTCAGGCGCGCATTCTTCCCGGCCTGGAAACGGGGAGCGTCGCCGCCAAGGGTGGCCCCCTCGCGCTCTGGACGGCGTGGTCGCTGCGCCGCCGCGTGCGTCGTTTCGATCCGGACGTGATCGTCATCCACAACTATGTGCGGCTCGGCCTTCTGGCTTGTCGTGGGCTCGCCCCAACCGTCGCGGTCACCCACATGTATAAGTCGAAACATTTTGAGAAATTCGACGCTGTGCTCGCACTCACACCGGAATTGCGGACTCGGTGCGCAGGCGCGGGCGTGCTGGCCGACCGCATCCATTTGGTGCCCAACTTCATCGCGGGCCCCTTCCCCACCCCCGCGTTCCGGCCGGACGCGATCCCGCCGGTCGTCATCGGCGCGCTCGGACGCCTGGATCACGTGAAAGGCTATCGCTACTTGATCGAGGCGTCCGCGCTGCTCCGGGACCGAGGGGTTCCGCATAAAATCCTGCTCGGCGGCACCGGCTTCGAGGAAGCCAATCTGCGCCGCCAGGTGGCCGGCGCCGGACTGGAGACGACCTGTGAATTCCTCGGCTATGTCGCGGACAAGGCGGATTTTTTCGGTCGGATCGACCTCTTTTGCATTCCTTCCCTGGAGGAGCCTTTCGGGTTGACCGTGCTGGAAGGCATGAAGTTCGGCAAACCCATCGTGGCCACGCAAGTAGGCGGTCCGGCATCGATCTTAACGCATGGCCACGACGCCTTGCTGGTGCCGCCCCGGAACGCACCCGCCCTGGCCGACGCTTTGGCCGCGCTGATCGCCGACCCGACCCGGGCCCGGGATCTGGCGGCTACGGCCGCGCAAACCGTGCGCGAACGCTACGCCCTTGGTGTGGTCGCGAAAACCCTCGAAAAAACCCTTATGCTCGTCGCCGAAAAGACCGGCGACGGCAATCGCCCGCCTTCCGACCTCTCGCCGGCCGCGCGGTAAACCTGCGCACCGAAACCGGAGCACGGAACGAGCCCTCCCCGATTCCTTACGCCCAAGCACGCTCACACTTCCCCATAAACGAACTTTACCCAATGGACTGCCAGCCTCGAGATGCGGGGAGGTCCTTCCCTTAACAGCCAAACACAATGTCCCAACCGCCCGTCAACATCCTGTGTCTCAAATGGGGCACGCGCTACGGCCCCCATTACGTCAATTTCCTGCATCGCGCGGTTCGTCGCCACCTGCGACGCGAATTCCGCTTTTACTGCTGCACGGAGCGCCCCGAGGGACTTGATCCCGAGGTCCGGGTAATCCCTTTCCCGCCCGATCCGGGCATGCCCAAACCCAAGGTCTGGCCGGATGTGATGGTGAAGCTGCTCGTCACCGAGGACGGTTTCGGCGGGCTCTCCGGCCCCACCCTGTTTCTCGACCTCGATGTCGCGATCATGGGGGAACTCGACGTGTTCTTCGATTATTTGCCGGGGAAAAACTGCATCATCCACAACTGGGTGGGCTGGCATAAGACCCTGTTTCGACCCCGGCCGCACATCGGCAATTCGTCCGTCTTCCGTTTCGAGGCCGGCCGCTCGGGCTACATCGCCGAGACCTTTCGGGCGGAAATCGAACGCGCCGTCGATCGACGGCACTTCGCGACGGAGCAGGCCTTCCTGACCTACGCCATGCGCGAAGCCCACTGGTGGCCGGAGGAATGGTGCCGCAGCTACAAGCGCCACTGCCGCCCGCTTTTTCCCCTCAACCACTTCGTCGCCCCCCGCCCGCCGCCCGGCTGCCGCGTGCTGGTTTTCCACGGCCGGCCGGATCCCGACGAGGCCATCGCGGGCTTCCGCGGTCACAAACCGCACCACCGCATGCTGCCGGCGCCTTGGATCAACGAACACTGGCGCTCATGAACCCCGTCGCCACCCAGGAACACCCCTTCTGGGACCGCGACCCCCTCGCGTTGGTCGTCAACCTCGACGACCGCCCGGCCCGCTGGGCCGAAACCCTAGCCGCGGCCGCGCCTCATCTCCCCGCGAACCGCCTCGACCGGCACTCCGCCGTGCGCGGCACGACCCTGCCCGGCTATGGTGCGCCACCCTGGTTTCGCGGCCGCCCGCGCGACCGCACCTGGGCCGGCCGCGCCGGCTGCCTCCTCTCCCACCGGTCCGCCCTCGAGCGCGCCCTGGCCGAAAACCGGGAATGGCTGCTCGTGCTCGAGGACGACGCGGTTTTCGACGCCGCCTTCGACCCGGTCCTACGCGCCCTCGTCCCGCACCTCGACGCCCGCTCCGACTGGTCCGCCTGCTACCTCGGGGTCGGCGACCCGGTCGGCCCCTTCGAAAAACGCGCGGACCTCGCCCCCGGCTTTTCCCTGCATCGTATCGGCGGCGCCAACCACACCCACGCCTACCTGATCCACCGCCGCGCCCTCGCTCCGGTCCTCGCGCGCTGGCCCCGGGGGGATACGATCTGGCCCTGGCTGGTCCGGCACCGCGCGGTCGACCGCTGGTATCGACGCCACCTCGACGACCACGGGGAGGTGCTCGCCGTCTCCCCTTCCGTGGTCCGGCAACGCGTCGGCCTCTCCGACATCACCGGACGAAAAAACGGCGGAGACGACCAAAAGGGGCCGGTCACGCACGTCGGCGCGAACTCCGCGCTGCCCGCCTTGGCCCGGCTGACGCGACCGCTCCGGATCGGCCTGGCCGACGCCTGGGATACCTTGCGCGCACAACGCAAGATTCGGCGGGGTTTTTGACGGCCAACCCATGCGCATCGCCCTTTTTACCGAATCGGCCTTGAATTCGCGCCACGGCACGGGCGACCAGCTTCTCGCGTGCCTGGCGGGAGCCGACTTCGATCTGACCCACATCTACTACAACGGCTGGGAGAGCTGGAACTCGGATCACCCTCGCTCCCTTCGTCTCACCGAGCCGCTCTGGCTGGAACAACATCCCCGACTAAGGTCGCTCGCTCGCGCTTTCGGGCTCTATTGGTGGCGCTTCGGCGGCCTCAACCGTGGCACCCGGCTTCGCGTGCGGAACCATAGCGCCCCCTGCGACCTGGTCTGGATCGTGGTGGCCAGCGACAAAGGCGCGCGGGTCGCCCGAAGAGTCGTGAACGAATTACGCGCGCCGTTCGTCCTCCATCTGATGGATCTTTACGCGGATTCCATCGACTCCTTCCCGAGGCTTTGCGAACTGGCCCGTTTGGCGTCCGGGCTGATCGCCCTGACCCATCCCCTCGCGGAAGAATTGGAACGCGTCTCCGGCCGGCCCTGCGCGCGCATCGGAATAGGCCGCAACCTAAACGTGCCCCAGGCCGCCCCGCCCGGACCGGAAGGCTGGGATCTTCTGCTCACCGGACGGCCCTTTCAGGACAGCCTGAGCCTGCTCGCCGCCGCGCTGCGCCTCATGCCCGAGTCCGCCCGCCCCCGCGCGATTCATTACCCGGGGAAAACTGACCGCAAACTGCCGCCCGAGCTGGCCGCGCAGGTCACCCGCCTCGATTTCGTCCCCACCCCGGAACGTTTCGCCGCCCTCGTCGCGGCCCGCCACGTCGCCTATCTCCAGACGTCCGCGACGCTCAACTACTTCGGCCGCTACTCCTACCCCTCCCGCGTCACCGATTACCTCGCGGCCGGGCTGCCGGTGGTCGGCCACAGCCCGGCGGGAAGCGCCGCCTTGGCCGAACTCGGGGCCGCCCGCCCGGGCGTGCGCATCGGCGTCGGCGGACCGGAACAAATCGCGGCCGACTTGACCGAACTCGCCACCCGGCCCGCCGCCTGGCGCGAGGCGAGTGACGCGGCCCGCGCCTTCGCCGAAAACCGCCTCGATATCCGCCGCGTGCGCGCCGAGCTCTTCGCTACCCTTCGGAACGCCGCCAGAGATAGCGCACGCACACCGCAGCCAACAACCTGAGGCGTTCGCGCGCGCCGGACGCCCGCGCCGCCGTCCGCAGCGCGCGGCGGAATTCCCGCCAGGTCGGCCGCTCGATGGTGGCGAATTCCGCGCCGATGCGATTGACGGTGTCGGACCCGAGCCCCAGCCGAAGCACCAAGGCCGCGCGGGCTCGCTCGGTTCGCGCCCGTCCCAATTCCCGCGAAACAGCGTCGCGCGGCCGGACCCGGCCCGCGTAATGGTTGGCCCCGTGGATGCGATACAACACGCGAGGGTGGGAAAGGTAGTCGCCACATCCGCCCGCCAGGGCCGCGCCCAGCGCCAGCACCTGGTCGGCGTCGGTCTTCCACTCGGGCGCAAGACCGGGCGGGGTCGGCAGAAAACGCCGCGCGAGGGTCGCGCGCATCGCCAGCGTCGAGGTCATCGAGATCGGGAATTTTCCCGTCGCGTAGGCCTGAGCGGACCGCCGCCCAAGCCGCCGGTCGCGGGTTTCCCCCAGCACGTCGGACGGCGCGCCATCGGAACGGACATGACCGCTGAAAACGTAATCAACTTCAGGGCGCGCGGCCAGCCGGGCGTGCACGGCGGCGAGATAGTCCGGAGCCCAGGTGTCGTCCGCATCGAGGAAAAACAACACGTCGCCGGTGGCCGCCGCCACGGCGGTCTCGATGGCGGCGAGCTGGCCGGCGTTGGGCTGGGAAATCACCCGGACACGCGGATCGCGCCCCACGAGCTCGGCCCGGAGCCACTCCGCCGTCCCGTCCGTCGAGCCGTCGTCGACCACGATCACCTCGCACGGCGCGCACGTCTGGGAAGTAGCGGACTCTATCGCCTCGCCCAGATAGCGACGATAGTTGTATGAGTTGATCAGAACACTGGCGCTAAGGCGTGACAACGTGGTCATGGAAGTATGCACGCTACGCGTGTCAACCCACGGCATGACCGAATTCCCGTTTCCGTTGCTCGGTGGGAAAGAGTATGACGAACGCGCCGCGGGCTTGTGCTAACGAAGCGAACCCGGCTTCTTTCGACTCTTTTCAAAAGCCATGCTCGCCGCCCGCTATTCAAATGATGGAAAAGCCGTGCTCGATTTGAGCCCCGTCCAGCGCGAGGCATTGGCGAGCCACTTGCGCGGACTGGCGGCGGGAGAGTTTCCCACGGAGTCGCGGCCGTGTCCCGTGTGCGACAAGGTCCACGGTGAAACGCTCGCCGAAAAAGACCGGTATGGAATACCTTTCGCGGTGGTGATCTGTCCCGACTGCGGGTTGATCCGCACGAACCCGCGGATGACCCAAGAGGCCTACGCATCATTCTACAACTCCGACTATCGCGCGCTCTACAGCGGTCAGGAACGCCCGGATGACGCCTACTTCAGAACCATCCGCCCACGCGCGGAAATCATCCGCGACTTCGTAGGTCGTAACGGGCTGAAAATCGGCCCCGGCTCGGTCGTTATCGAAGTGGGATGCGGAGCTGGTGGCATCCTGAAGATCTTTCAGGAAACCGGCGCGCATGTCGTAGGTTGCGACTTAGGCGACGAGTTCCTTGCTTACGGCCGAACGGTCGGGAAAATGGATCTGCGCCGAGGCTTTCTGCGCGACCTCGAATTGGTCGGACAAGCCGACCTGATCATCTACAGCCACGTTATCGAGCATGTCCTCGACGTGCATGAGGAGTTGCGCACGATCCGTCGCTTCCTCAAACCGGGAGGAGGGGTTTACATCGAGGTGCCTTCGGTCAAAAATCTTTGGAAACCTTATCAAGGCGACTTCCTGCGCATCCTTCAAAACGCCCACACCTACCACTTCAGCTTAGCGACGCTGACCAATCTACTGGCACGCGGCGGCTTCCGGTTGGTGGCCGGCGACGAGGCCACGCATTCGCTGTTCAAGATCGGAGAGGGCGGGAGTATCGTGAACGACTATCCGGCGGTCATGCGGCACCTCAAACGAGCAGAACTAACCCGCCACCTCTTTCCCTTCCGCAAAAAGGAGCTTAAAAAGCGCCTTCGCCGTTTGCTCGGGCGAGCCTAGGAGGCGCGCGGCGACAAGGAGGAGCATATCAGGTCGCAAAGTTCGCGCACCGCTCCATCGCCACCCGGCCGGGAAAGAACGTGGCGCGATTGCATTCGCACCTCGATCGCCGCATCCGAGGGACAAGCACCAAAACCCGCGGCCTTAATGCACTCCAGATCATTTACATCATCGCCCACGTAAGCAACATGCGCGAAAGTCAGCCCGCGTGATTCCAGAAGCGTCCGCATGAACGCCAGCTTGTCTTTAACGCCGACAAAGCAGCCCTCGATCCCGAGTTTTCGCGCCCGAGCGCGGGTTATGGCGCTGTCTTCCGCAGACAACAACACGACCTCGACGCCCAGCTTCCGAACCTGTGCGAGACCGTGGGCATCGCGAGTGTTGAACTTGCGCAGCGTGTCACCCTCCGCGGAATAATACATGCCCGCGTCGGTCAAGGTGCCGTCGACGTCACAAACCAAAAGACGGACGTCCCGGGGAACGCCGGCGCCGGACAAGACGCCGGCGATCTTGTGCCAGTCCCCGGGCTCGTCGATTTCGTGGAATGTTTCCGGATTCATCACAAACACCGTGATCCGGCCTCCGAGACGACAAGAGGCGGAGGCCAAAAGCGACCGACGAGTTATGTAGAACGCGCCATTTTCCACGATGCTTCCCGCGAAATCCTGACGCCGTGGTCGGTGAAGCGGATCATAATTAAGCGGCTTCCCGTCGGGCGACCAATAAAAACGCTTCTCCAGGACTCCGGTCAAAAGAGAGTCGGCCTGTTCAAGGCGGAATCGCGTGATCGCCTCGGAGAAATCGGCGGCTCGCGTGCCCGGGGACGTGGCCTGCGCGGTGATCAACACGTCGAATCCCACCTGCGCCATGAAATCGAGCATCACGGACTCGGTGCTCGCGGTGTCGGTCGCCGTTGCCGGATCCCGGCGGCAGAAGCGCACGTCGGGCAAACGCGCCGCGATCGTTTCCCTTATCTCCTCGGAGTCGGTCGAAACCCACACCTCCGCGATCTCGGGGCAGGTGAGCGCGGCCTCCAGCGTCCAGCAGGCGAGGGGCTTGCCGCGAAACGGCAGGATGTTTTTTTTGGGGATGCTCTTGGAGCCCCCGCGCAATGGAACGAGACAAACGATTTTTTCGACCTTGTTCATGACAGACGCTCAGGGGCGGACGGCGGAACCCGGAGCCTTCAGCTTCGCGCGCTGCACCTTTTCCACGGGCAGTATTTCCTCCTTCTTGTAGGAGATCGCCTTCGCCACGTTGCGCAAGTCGCGCGAAAGCTTGCGCATGCCGTCGGGCTCCAGACTGGCGGCGTGATCCGTGCCTTTCCAGGTGCGGTCGAGTGTGAAGTGACGTTCCACCCATTGCGCTCCGAGCGCCATCGCGGCGACGTCCGCCGCGATGCCAAGATGATGGCCGCTGAACCCGATGGTTTTCACCAAACTGCCGAACTTCTCGCGCAGGCGTCTAATCTCGAGGAGACAGATATCTTCGAAGGCTACCGGGTAGCCCGACGTGCAGCTGTAGAGCACCACATCTTTGACGCGCCCCTTCTTTTCAAAAAAGGAGATCAATGCCTCCTCCTCGGAATGGGTGGTCATTCCGACCGACACATGGATCTCCGGATAGCCATCACAAACTTCGGCGAGGAGCGCGAAGTTGCCGTTGCAGGCGCTGGGTATCTTGACGAGTTCGGGACGCAGCTCGGCTATCTCCTTGGCGGAGGTCACGTCCCAAACACTCGTGCAATATTTCACCCCCCACTCCTCGCAGCATTCCTTGAGCTGCCGGTGCTGATCGACGGAAAATTCGAGGAACTCGCGATGTTCCCCGTAGGTTTCGCCATAGGCGTGCATCGGATTGGGATGCGGGGCGTTGTATTGGGCCTCGCTCAGCAATTCGCGGTTGTTTCTTTTCTGAAATTTGGCGACGTCCACCTTGCAATAAAGCGCGGCGACTTTCACCAGCTCTTTGGCGGTGGCGAGATCGCCTTTGTGATTGCAGCCAATTTCAGCGATGATTTTCGGATTCATGAATCAGGTGGATAAGTTCCAATGGTTTTAGCTCGGACGGGGTCGCTGTCCACCAGCGGCTGGCCAGCAGCCGAGTTATCGTCTCCGGGCGGAAGCGATAGCGTCGCACGCTGGGTGGACTACCAAAAAAGACGGCATACGGGGGCACGTCCTTGGTCACGACGGTGTTCGCGCCGATGACCGCACCGGTTCCGATCGTGACGCCGTCCATCACCAGCACGCGAGCGCCGATCCATACATCGGGACCGATTACCACACGACCGCTTTCGACGCAGCGGAGATCGTAGTCCGCGTGCCCCAGCTGACGACTCAGCTCGTTGGCCGGCGAATAGGTCAGAGGAGAGGTGGAAAAATGATCGGTAGGGTGACGCCCGAGACCACCGATCAGACATTCCGGCCCGATGCTGGCATATGATCCGATCTCACAATCCTGCACCCGGGTGCCGCGCGCGACGTATGCATAGCGATTTAGCCGGACTCGAATCAGACGGCAGGCCTCACCGACGCTGCAGGGGAAATCGAGCTCGGAGCGCCGGCATACATTCGAAGCGGGATGGACATAGCGCATGGCATCTAAACGGCCGGTATTGCGCACGTTTCGATAATGCCCGGACAAATGCCTCAATTTCATGCGATATCCCTAGGGTTCATCATCGGAAACACGTCAAGCTTGCTGCCGGTCGTCGCGTTCAAAATCCGCACGCCCCGGGCATCGCAATACTCACGCATCCGCCGGTAGGTTTCCCAGCGATTGGCCAAAATCTGAAACCAACGCTCGGTGTTGATGCCTTTCAAATGCTCGGTGTCATCGTGTCCCTTGTCCGCCTCATAAAAATGAGGGATGCCACCGCTGCCGAAGTGATGCAGGTAATCGTGATCGCAACCGAGCAGGACGATGCGGGAGGCACCGGCGAAAACCGCGAATTGGATCGCTTGGACAAGAACCGTGTTGCTGGGCGGGATCGTCTTGGTGAAATCCCAGGCGCGAGGCAGGAGGTAGGACGCCGGTATCCGAAAGTGATTCAGATCCGTCCGATAGTAGGAGTAGTCGAAAGCGGGCGTCCCGTGGCTGGCGAAATAGTTCAGGATGCTATGGGCGTAGGGGGCGTATCCAAAAAAACAGGTGAAGTTCCAGTTCCACTCCGCCAAAGAGCGGATATAGCGCTCATAGTGATCGGCGCCAAAAGGCGAATGGTTGGCGGCAAGAAAATGGTAACGCGGACGGAGCCGTCCGCAGGCCGGGTGCTGCGCGAAATGGCTGACGCTGATGAGCGTCTTGCCGACCAAAGGCTCGACTTCGATATCGCGAATCGAAGGACCCGTGCAAAGGATGTAGACCGTCTCTCCCTGGTGCACGCGATACTGCGCGTTGGCCGCGACCCGACCGCGAAAGTCTTCGATGAGCGACGGTGAAAGGTTCTTTCTTAACTCGCATTTATCGCTGCGAAGCCGCTTCCAAACCTTTAGCGGGTTTTTCTGATAAGATTTTAGAATCGTGCGAAAGCCCATAAACTCTGGACGAGAAATACGATGGATGAGAACGGGGATGGGTAAAGCGGGCTACGCTGTGGTTGCTTAGCCGGGAGACGAGGACATTTTGCGGCAACCGCTTCCCGGCGCGAACCATGAAACACGAATCCGCCAAGGCTGAGTTCCCGGGCGGAGCATGCCCATCGCAAACACGACGCTTGAACCGCACCACGAGAACCAGCCGCGGCCATTTTCTCAAGTGACCGCGGTGGAGCGTCAGCGTGGTTTTCAGGGCAAGCCGGAGAGAGGTCTCGTATCACTCGGCGACATATGCTAGCGGGCTAATTAAATAGCCCTGATGTGTCTTCCGCAGCCTCATGTTGGCTTAGAAACAAAAATCTTCGAAGATGTAAGGCCGCATCGATTCTGCTTGGTTCCGATGCTAGGGACAAACTTTGTCCCGGCGACCGTCCACCTCAAAGCCTCGCCCCCGTGTCTCTCACCGTCAAACTCCTCACCAAACACCACGGTGGCGCCCGCTCTCAGGCCTGGCGCCGCCTGAGTCCGGATCGGTCCGGCCGATGGGGCGACTGCCGTTTTGTCTTCGATCCCGCCTGCGACCACTACGATTGGCTCGTGGTCTACGACGACCTGCCGCCCGCCCACCCCCGCGAGCCCCTCGCCTGCTCACCCGGCCGGACCCTGCTCATCACCAACGAGCCGCCCACCGTAAAACTCTACGAACCCGCCTACACCCGCCAGTTCGGCCACGTGCTCACCAGCCAGTCCGCCGCCGACCTGCCCCACCCTCGGCGCATCCATCACCCCTCCACCCTACTTTGGTATTACGGCCTACACGACGGCACCGGCCGCGACCTCGACGCCCTCCGCGCCGGCCCGCTCCCGGCCAAGACCGCCGACCTTTCCACCGTCTGCTCCGACAAACGCCAGGGCCACACCCTCCACCGCCTGCGCTTCGATTTCACCCAAGCGCTTAAAAAACACCTGCCCGCCCTCGAAATCTACGGCCACGGCGTGCGCCCCATGCGCGACAAGGCCGAGGCCCTCGAGCCTTTCCGCCTCCATCTCGTTTTCGAAAACCACCACGCCCCCGTGCATTGGTCGGAAAAACTCTCCGACGCCTTCCTTGCCGGCTGCCTACCGCTCTACTACGGCTGCCCCGACGCCGAACGCTGGTTCCCCGCCGACAGCTTTATCCGCATCGATCCCTTCGACGTCGAGGGCACCGCCCGCCGCATCGAGGCCGCCATCGCCCAGGACGAATACACCCGCCGCCTGCCCGCCATCCTGGAGGCCCGCCGCCGCGTGCTGGAGGACTACAATCCCCTCGCCGTCATCGCCCGCCACCTCGCCGCCCATCCCGGTCCCGAAACCCCGCCCGCGCCTGGCGCCGTCCTGCTCGGCCGCCGGGCCATCCGACGGCGCTACCCCCTTCAAGCCATCCCTTTTCTGCTCGGCCGCACCCTCCGCCGCCTGCGCGGTCCGTTCTGAAAAGCCCTAGAGAAAAAATCCCCGCTGGCGCTCACTGATGGGCAGGCCCGCGCGTTCCATGACTTTCAAGAGGTCCTCCCACACCGCGCGCTTGGAGCGGTTGCTCGCGCTGCGCAGCAGGTAGTTCGGGTGGTAGGTGACGAGCACCGGTCGTCCGCCAAACTCGAGCCAGCGCCCGCGCACCTCGGGCAGGGTCGTGAAGCTCGTCCCCAACAAACCCTGCGCCGCCGTCGCACCCAGCGCCACGATCAGCGCGGGTTGCACGATGTCCAACGCCGCCTGCAGAAACGGGCGGCAAAACGCGATTTCCTCCGCGCTCGGCGGCCGGCTGCCGGACGGATCCGCGCCCGCCTCCGCCGACACCGACGGACGCCAACACACCAAGTAGGAGATATACACCGCCTCGCGGGAGAGCCCCATGCCCTTGAGCATCTTGGTCAACAGCTCCCCGGCCGGGCCCGCGAAGGGTTGCCCCGTGGCCTCCTCTTCCTCGCCCGGCGCGTCGCCCACCAAAAACACCTTCGCTTCCAGCGCACCCGCGCCCGGCACCAGCTTCAAGCCCGGCCGGACCCGCGCCGCGCAGACCGGATGCTCGCGTATGAATGTAGTCAACGCCGCCCAGCGCGCCGCTTTGTCGCCGTCCGGCAGGGTCACCACCGGCGGCGGCGGCAGAGTCGGCGTCACTACCACTGGAGCGCTGATCGCCGTGCCCGCCCGCCCGCCCGGCGCGGCCTTCGCCGCCGCCGCCTCGCGCTCCGCCCGCAGGGGATTCAAGGGTGCTGCCGAGACCGGCCGAGCCGCCGCCGCCGGACTCGCCGCGACCGGGCCCGGCGCGGCGCCCGCCGCCCGCGCCCGCACCATCGCGCGCAGGCCGTCCAGCGTGGCGTCGGAGACCGGCACGGTCGTCTCGCCGTCGGCTTTGAGACGCGCCAGCTCCTCGGCGATGGCGTTCAGGATCGCGTGCATGATGCGCCGCCCCTCAAACCGTCCGCCCGACCAGGAGTTTTTCGACGTATTTACCCAGCAGATCGAACTCCAGGTTCACCGGATCACCCGCCCGTTTGCCCGCCAGATTGGTCGCCGCCACCGTGTGCGGAATCAGCCAGACCGCGAAGGCGTCGCCCTCGACCTCGGCCACCGTCAGCGAAATGCCGTCGATCGCGATGCTGCCCTTGTGGATGAGGTAACGCCCTCCGCCCGCCGGAGCCTTCACGCGCAGGTAACGGTCCGCGCCGCGCGCCTCGAAAACCTCGACCGCGCCAAGACCGTCCACGTGGCCGCTGACGAAGTGGCCGCCCATTTTGCCGCCGAAGCGTAGGCTGCGCTCCAGGTTGACCACCCCGCCCACGCCGACCGCCGAGAGACTGGTCACGCGGCGCGTCTCCTCCAGCACGTCGAACTCGAGGCCGTCCGCGTCGGCCTTCACCACCGTGAGGCAGCAGCCGTTGACCGCGATGCTGTCGCCGAGGGCGACGTCCGCCAGCGCGGCGCGGGCCGAGACGCGGAGTTTCCACGCGTCGCCCCCGCGATCGAAGCGCTCCACCCGCCCCGTCTCCTCGATGATTCCGGTAAACATGGGGAAACTCCTACGCGCTCCGATGGGCGCAGGGCGACCGGGAATTTCAGCCCCCTCGTTTGAGGGCGCGCGACGCGCCCGGCGTGGCGCCGTAGCGTTTCCGGTAGGCGCGGCAAAAGGTGTTGGCGTCGGCGAAGCCGCTGGCCAGGGCCACCTCCTGCACCGGCAGCTGCGTCGCGGCCAGCATCCGCCGCGCGTGCTCCAGCCGCAGGCGGCGCATCAGACCGCCCGGGGTTTCCCCGTGGCGTCTGGCGAAGGCGCGGATAAAATGCTCGCGACTGACCCCGCAGCGCTCCGCCACCTCCTTCAGGTTTATCGGCGAACGAAAATGGTCCCGCAGGAAATGGTGCCCGTAGTCGATCGGGTCGTCGTTCCGGGCCGCCGCCACCTGCTCCCGGTAGAGCGCGACGAGCAACTGGTGCAACAGCTCCGTCTCCTGGAACCGATCACGAAAGGTCCGCGTTTCCAGCCGGCGACCGAGCTCGAACAACACCGCCGAGGCCTCGCCCTCCGGCGGCATCCGCAGAACCGCGCCGAACTCGCCGCGCAAGCGGTCAAACCACGCGCGCAAGCCGAGGAGGCGAAACGAAACGAAGCGCAGACGATAGGGTTCGGTCACTTCCGGCGGATAACCGTAGGTCGAGGCTTCGTCATGGGTGAAGAGCATGGCGTGCCCGGCGGGCACCAGCCGGCGGCCTTGCGCATCCTCGAAAAAACCCGCGCCACCGAGGGTTTGCTGGATGACGGCTTCGTCCGGACCGCCGCGTCTTAGATTCTCCCAGCGGTAGCCCGCATGGGTGCGGGTTTCGGCGGCGAACCCGCTTACGCTGGAAAAGGGATCGGGCACAGGGTCGGGCACGAGTGCATGTCACATAATGCACATGCTACATCAAGCTTCGACCCTTTCGCGGCCGGCCCGGATTCGGTTTCGCTCGCTCTCCTTTCCCCATGAGCACTCCCAAAAAATCCAAACTCTCCGGCCATGCCGCCCACACCCAGGACGCCGCCGCCCAGGGTCTCGCCGGCGCGGTGCAGCGCCCGATCAAACTCACCATGCTCGGGGCCGGCTCCGGCTTCACCCCGCGCCTGGTCAACGACGTGCTCCGCATCCCCGGCAATCAGGGCGGCGTGATCGCGCTGGTGGACATCGATCTCGGCCGCCTGCGCACCATGCGCCGGCTCATCATCAAGCTCGTCGCCCGGCTCGGGCAGGAGAAAAAATGGAAGGTCGTCGCCTCGCCCGACCGCGTCGAGGTGCTCAAGGACTCGGACTACATCGTGAACTGCATCGAGGCCAGCGGCCTCGAATGTGTGCGGCACGATAACGACATCCCGCTCAAATACGGGATCGACCAGTGCATCGGCGACACCATCGGCCCCGGCGGGCTGTTCAAATCGCTGCGCACCATCCCGGCGTTCCTCGCCGTGCTGCGCGATTGCGAGCGGCTTTGCCCGCAGGCCATCGTGCTCAACTACACCAACCCGATGGCGATGATGTGCACCGCCGCCGGCCGGGTTTCGTCGATGCAGGTCGTCGGCCTGTGCCACAGCGTGCAGGGCACGAGCCACCTGTTGGCCCGCTACGCCGGGGTGCCCTACGAGGAGATGGACTGGGAATGCGCGGGCATCAACCACCTCGCCTGGTTCACCAAGCTGGAGCATAAGGGCGTCAACCTCTACACCGACCGCCTCTACCGGAAGTTCGCCGCCGATCTCGCCGCCGCCGAAGCCGAGCGGGTCGCGGGCATCACGTCCCACGACAGCGCCGACGTGAAGGACTGGGGCAAATCAAAACCCCGCGCCTACCAGGAGACCGATCTCGTGCGCAAAGACATGTGCGTGCACTTCGGCGCCTTCATCACCGAGAGCTCGGGCCACCTTTCCGAATACCTGCCCTACTACCGCAAGAGCGACGCGGGGCGCGCGCTGCTCCGCCAGGGCTACGACGGCGGCACCCGTTTCTACGCCACCAACTGGCCGGAATGGCGCAAACAGGCCGACGCCTCGCGCCTCGCGATGTTGAAGGGAACCGAGCCGATCGACTGGGCGCGCTCCTGGGAATACGCGTCGTGGATCATCGAGGCCCGCGAGAAGGACGCACCCTTCCGGATCCACGGGAACGTGATAAACAACCAGGGCGGCGCCGGCCAGGTGATCACCAACCTGCCCGCCGACGCCTGCGTGGAGGTCGCGTGCCTCGTCGACGGCAACGGCATCCGGCCGACGCGCCACGGCGCCCTGCCGCGCCAGATGGCGAACCTGTGCGCGACCAACCTCGGGATGTTCGACCTCGGCGCGCAGGCCGCCATCGAGCGCAGCAAGGAGGCCGCCATCCACGCCTTGATGCTGGATCCGTTCTGCGCGGCGGTCTGCACGCCGTCGCAGATCCGCGCGATGACCCTGGAGCTGTTCGCCGCCGAGCAGGCCTATCTGCCGGAGTATCGTTGATCCGGTCCCCGGGGCCGATCGGTCGGCCCGGCCGGCGCGACCGCGCCGGATCCGCTCAGGCCTTTTTCCTGGTCTCGATGACCCGCCGCAGGGCGCGGCCGAAGGTCAGGAAGTCGAAGGGCTTTTCGATGATGTATTCGTGCGGCTGACCCAACTGGCGGAGCTCGGCGAGGACCGATTCCGTAAGATGACCACTCATGATCAACACCGGTAGATCCGGGAGACGCTGGCGCAAGACCTTCAAAACCTCCACGCCACCCAGTCGCGGCATGTTTAAATCGAGCAAAACCGCCTCCAACTGGTTTCCGACCGAAAGAATGTGGTCGATCGCGATCGCGCCGTCGCTGGCTGAAGTGACCTTGTAGCCGACTTGGCGCAGCACGGTCGCGAGCATCTCCTGGATCGCGACCTCGTCCTCCACCAGCAGCACATGCTCGATGCCCCCGGGAATAGTCCCGGGAGTGGCGGAGGCACCCGCCAGAGGCACTTCTTCCCCGCGGGTCTTCAGGGGCAGATAAATATTAAATACGGTGCCCTGCCCGGGCTCGCTGGCGAGGTCGATCAACCCTTGATGGGACACCACGATGCCATAAACCACCGCAAGACCGAGACCGGTGCCGCCCGCATCCTGCTTGGTGGTGAAAAACGGCTCAAAAATCCGCGCGCGAATCTCGGGGGTCATGCCTGACCCGGTGTCAGCCACGCAGATGTGCACGTAATCTTGAGTCGGGTCCGCCTTTAGAACGGCGAGCCTGGCACCCTCTACCCGCCGGGTGGTAACGCTCAAAACCCCGCCGCCAGCCATCGCGTCACGGGCATTCACGCACAGGTTCATCAAAATCTGGCTCACCTGGTCCGGATCGGCGGCAAACGCCTCGATGGTTTCATCCAGATCGCGCCGTAGCTCGATATCACGCGGGAATGTCTCGCTCAGCAGGCCGAACAATTCATCCACCACCTGGTTTATACGGACCGCACGATAAGCTACCTCGGTCTTGCGGCTGAAAGCGAGAATCTGGCCCACCAAAGAGGCCGCGCGGATCGCGGCATCATGGACGGTGGCCAGATAACGGGCCAGCCGCACATCCCCGGCCGGTAGCGCCACCGCGAGCTCGGTAAAGCCCCGGATGATGGCGATGATGTTGTTAAAATCATGGGCGATACCGCCCGCCAGCGTGCCAAGACTCTCCATTTTCTGGGCCTGGCGGAGCTGTTCCTCCAAGGCCTTGCGCTCGCTGATATCCTCGCGCAGGCAGAGCAGATAAGTCACCTCGTCGAGATGATTCCGGATCGGCGATATCTGGACAAATTCCCACGCCTCCGAGCCGTCTTTACGACCGGTGCGCAATTCCCCCGACCACTTGTGCCCCGCGGCCACCAAAGAGCAGAAATGCCGGTAAGCCGCATCACTCGCATGCCCCTCCCGCAGCAGCGGAATTTGCTGCTCAAAAATTTCTTCCAAAGTGTAGCCCGTGACCTCGGTGTAGCGCGAGTTGACGTATTGGGGAGTCCCGCCGGGGGTGGTGATGATGATGGAGACCGGCGCCTGCTCGACCGCTTGGGCGAGTTTGCGGAAATGCTCCTCGGCCAGACGGTGCTTGGTCACATCACGACCCACTACGCGCACCTCGCGCACCTGACCGTCCGGCTCGCGCACCGCCGTCTCCTCCCAGGCGATCCAGCGCCAGCCCTGGGCCGTCTGCCAGCGATGCTCACGCGAAATATGGAAGGGGGGGCGCGTTACCCGACCGGCGTAGCTTTGCCAGTCACCGGAGTCATCCGGATGCACCAGCGCCTGCATGGTCTGCCCGCACCAGACCGGGGCGGGCTGGCCGAATTTACGGGCAAAGGCGCGGTTAACTTCCAGCACGCGCAGCGTATCCAGTTCGTAAACCATGGCTAATTCCAGACTGTCCGCCCAAGGGGCCAGCCGGGATCCACCACCAGACGCAGGCATGATTGCAGACGTTGCCATACTGGAAATCATACCATTCCCCGCAGCATTGCCGGAAGCTTGGCCGCAAACTCCTCCAGAGCCGACGCCGCCAAAGCCGCTTCTTTGGGATTATCCGGGAACAGGATGCTCCAGCCTTCAGTTTCGCGCCAGGCCCCGCGTGCGAGCGCCTGCACCTTTTCAAAACCACTTGGTATGCCCGCCTCACGCACAATGAGGTCGCCAACCTGAATGGCGGCGGCATACATGGCGTATTCGCCAGCATCACGCGGATGCGCATGATGGAGCACCGCCTGCACAATCTCCGGCGCCAGCTGATGGCGCTCCAGATAATACCCGCCCACCTGGGCATGATCCCAGCCGATCGCCATGCACTCAGCCACACAGACCGCCTCCGGACTCGCATGCGGCTTGTTCACAAGCTGCTTAAAAACATCCGGCCACGCCATCGCCATGACCACCTTGCCCACATTATGCAGCAAGCCGATGATGTAATCGGTGTCATCATCAATCATCAGACTGGTGGTCCCCAAAATCTTGCGCGTCATGATCGCCGTGCCGATCGAGTGCTGCCAAAGCTCGCGCCAGGGCAAACGCAACGAGGACGAACTCATCCGCTCCATATCCTCGATCACCGGAGTCGCCATCGAGAGCTCCCGGATTTGCCGCAAGCCGAGATAGAGCACCGCCTCCTCGATGTTGTTCACCTTGGCACTCAGGCCGAAATACACACTGTTCACCATGCGCAGCAACCGCGCCGTCAAAGATGGATCCCGCCGGATCGTCTCGGCGATCTGCGCCGTGTAGCTGTGCTCGGAATTAACCAAGCCGGCCAACTTGCGATTGATGCTTCCAGAGAAGCGAGCTTGGGGCATCGCTCGATGCGCTGCTTAATCTCCTCGTTTAAATAGGAACTGTCTGACGCCGGTTGGCTGTTCATGAAGACATAGAGTTGAAGAGAAAAGGCGGCGTTTGGACACGACTAAAACGACACACCCCCCGTTCAAGTTTAGGACGCAATCAAAAAGGCCCCCCTCAACCGCATCACGCTACTGCCACTTACTTAGGCCGTGTCTTGCAAATGCGCGCGGCGTCCGGCCAAAACACCGCCCAGCCACGGCAACCGAGCCAGCGCTGGACCCGCGACCCGGCCAACCGATCGCAACAGAAAGCCTGCGCTAATCGCGGTATCCGGGTTGAATTACATGCCCCACCCGGGTGCCCATTCCGGCAACCATCAGCCAAGCCGGATCGCCCCCCAGTAAAAAACTTCTTTGCCCCAGCAGCCGGACGGGAAGTTTCTGCCGGGCTTCGTCCCAGCCAAGAAAAAAACCGAGGGAAAACCGATTCTAAGAACCTAAAATAAATAATCATATCTCTATCTTACAGTATTTATAAAATCTTTTATTTATCTGGCGCAAACGCTGCAACACAGCAGCCATGCTTACGCCAGCTAACCATGACGCTTCCTCCCCGGTATCGCCTTCGGGGGAATCCCTCCGCGCCGCTTTCGCCGAAGCCGCCCACCGGGGGCGCGAAGCCACCGCAATCCTGGCGCCCGCCGATCTCGCCGCCGCCCGCGACCACCTGGACCACGGCTGGCCCGGAGTGGCCGCCGCCGCCTTGCTCGCCCCCGCCTGGTCCCTGCCGGAAGCCCCGCCTCTGGCCGACGTGCCCGACGCCCACTGGGGCGATTACATGGATTGGTTACTGGCCATCCCAGCCAACCCGCCCCCCGAGTTCGTCTCCGCCCTCGCCCGCCACCTCGCCCGCCGCACCGCCGAACTCGCCGACTGGATGGAGCGCAACCTCGCCGCCCCACCCGTCCGCGCCGCCGCTGACGCCTATTTCCGCACCGCTTGCCCGCCCCTTGCCCTGCTCCCCACCGAGCTCCTGCTGCCCCTGCAACAAGCCCGCGCGAGCGTCTTCACCCTGCCCACTGGTGCCCTCGCCTGGCAGATGGCCGCCGCCGGCGATTTCAACGCCGACGGCAAGACCGACCTCGTTTATCAAAACACCTCCACCGGCGAGCGCTGCATCTGGCTGATGAACGGCACCGCCCGCCTCTCCGTGGTCAACCTGCCCACCGGCACCACCGCCTGGCGCATCGCCGCCGCCGGAGACCTCAACGCCGACGGCAAACCCGACATTGTCTTTGAGAACACCGCTGACGGTCGCCGCTCCCTCTGGCTGATGAACGGCACCGCCCGCACCGCCACCGTGGACCTGCCCGCGGTCGATGCCGCCTGGCGAATCTCGAATCACTAAACCCTTCCAGCGGGGGCACTCCGCCGGGGATTGATTCAGGCGTGACGCCCGCTGCCCCGGGCCGTAAACCAAGGCTCCATGAAGACCCTCGCCATCCTCAACGGCCCAAATCTGGACCGCCTCGGCAAACGCGAACCGGAGATCTACGGCCACGCCACCCTCGCCGACCTGGAGGCGCGGCTGCGCGCCGAGTTCGAGGGCGTCGCCCAGCTGGAGTTTTTCCAAAGCAACCACGAGGGCGAGATCGTGGACCGCATCTCCGCCCTGGCCGACGCGAAGATCGACGGTCTCGTGATCAACGGCGCCGCCCTCACCCATACCAGCGTGGCCCTGCGCGACGCCCTCGCCGGCTCCGGCCTCCGAGCAGTCGAGGTCCACATCTCCAACATCTACAAACGCGAGGAATTCCGCCAGAAGTCGCTCACCGCTCCGGCATGCGTGGCCGTGATCACCGGCCTAGGCCTAGAAGGCTACGCCGCCGCCATCCGTTTCCTGCTCCGTTAGGGTGTGTCTGGGAAATAAACTCGCCGGGCGCCAGAGGAGAAACTCGCTCGGCCAAGGCGACCGAGGCAGAGGTGGACCGGAGGTCCATACCGCCGAGGGCAACGCTGGACCCGCGAGCGTCTTCTCTGTTCTGCGCCCATCATGAGTTTAATTCGCAGACACACCCAAGACAGGCTGCGCACAAACCGCTCGACACCCGTTCCGGGACACGCAAGGTCGCAGGCTAAGCCCGTCCTAGTTTAGGGGGCTATCGCTCCTGTAGCACAACGGATAGTGCACTGGTCTCCGAAGCCGGTGATAGTGGTTCGATTCCACTCGGGAGCACCAACTTTAGCCCCCGTCAGCCTAGGGCGGCTGGCGCGGCCGGCAGGCGACCCGCCGCCTTCTCGATTCGGCGCGCCAGAACCTCGACCAGACGCTCATCATCGGCGATGGGAACGGTCATCGCAGTCCTCAAGCCGGACCGGGCCGCCTCCGCCCGCGCGCAAATCTCCGCCACATCCCCCCCCGGCCCCGCATGGCGCCCGGGCGATAAAAATTGCAGGGCCACCACCACGTCACCGGCGTCAAAGGGCGGCGTGGCAAGCAACGTCTCGAGGAGCGGCTCGTTAAAGGCAAACTCCGGTCCTTCGCGCCGCTCCATCGAACAAGCCGCCACCCCGGCCACCTCGTCGCCCAACACCCGCGCCAGACCCTCCGCGAGCCGGTCGCGCACCGCCGATACCGCGGGCAGCGGGGTCCCATGGTCACAGAGCGCCACCCGCGGACGCACCCAGCCCTTTTCGGTCAGCGTGGCCCGCACCCGGTCGGCCAGAATGGCAATCAACTCTTCCGGCTCCTCATCAGGCAGCACCAAGGCCTCCGCCAAGACCGCGCGCGCCGCCGGATGCCGCGTCGCCAGGGCCGCCAGCCTTTCCGGCACATAGTCAACTAGCGCCCCGCTAGGTCCAAAAAACAAGGGCGCGAGCAAGGCCCGGCCGTTCGGCTCGGTCCCGAACCATGTATCCAGAGCCGGCTCAAGAAGTTGCGCCGGTTCCCCATCCAGTTCCGCCGCCGGCACCCGGGTGGAATGCAACAACGAGACGGCCCGCACCGGATGCCCCAGCCGCACCTCCAAACGCGCCGCCAGCGAACGGAGCGAACGCGTCGAATCCGCCCGGAACGAGCCGTTATCAAACAAGAAGCAAGCAAACGAAGAGGACATAAAAAGGTAAAGGCAGCCTTGAGCGGATAATCTGCTTGAGGAGACAAGAGGGGTGATTCTTAACGTCAACCACACCTCCACCATGCAAGCGTCTACCCGCAAGGCCCTCTTCATCCTCCTCTCCGCAGCCACGATCCTAGTGACCGGCTGCAGCAAAAAGCCCAAGCGCCCCGACCCCTCCTCGACCGTGATGTCCCAGCAGGGCACCATCAACCCGAGCGATGCCGGCGCTTGGGGCGCGGACGGCGCCAACGGCGGCCAGGCTCCCGGCACCGGCCTAGAAGGCCGCGAAGGCGTGATCGAGACCGAGGACATGATCCGCGGTCTGCTCCAGCCCGTTTATTTCGCCTACGACCAATCAGCCATCGCCGCTCCCGAGCGCGCCAAGCTCGACGCCGCCAAGGCTTATCTTGAGGCCAATCCCCAATATCGCCTCCTCCTCGAAGGTCGTTGCGATTGGCGTGGCACCGGAGACTATAATCTCGGCCTCGGCGACCGCCGCGCCAATGCCGCCAAACAGTATTTGACCACCCTCGGCGTCGCCGACGACAAGGTCGAAGTCCTCTCCAAAGGCGACCTCGAGGCCGCCGAAAATGCCGCCGACGACGTCATGGCCAACGACCGCCGCGCCGATATCGTGATTCTAAAGAAGTAAACCGGCCGCCCGCCCTCCTCCTCGCCCCCGGTGCCTCGCGGCCCGGGGGCTTTTCTTTGTTCCGATTTTAGCTTTCCGCGTTTCTACGTTTCAACTTTTCGCCACCCGCCCGCCGCCCGCCGCCACAGCCTCAAGGATGCGTGCGGAAGCAGCGATGCCCTTTTGCATGACGTTAAGGTTAAAGCTCTCATCCGGCGCGTGGAGATTATCCTCAGGCAGGAAGAGCCCCATCATCACCGAATCGAGCCCGAGCACGCGGCGGATGTCGGCGATAATGGGAACGCTGCCGCCCTCGCGCAGATAGAGCGGGGCCCGGCCAAAAACCTCTGCGATTGCGGTATCGGCAGCGCGAAAAGCGTTCGCCAGCACCGGCGACTGCCCTGCCGGGGTGTTGCTCCGATCGGGCGGCACCACCACGTAGGGCTGGCCGCTGTGCTGATCGATCAGGCGGAAGGTAACGTCCTTCGGCATGCGTTCCGCGATGGTCGCGTAGAGCAGTGCCCGGATTTTCTCCGGAGTCTGGTTCGCCACGAGACGACAGCTGATCTTGGCAAAGGCCTTGCTCGGGATGACGGTTTTAGTGCCCTCGCCTTGGTAACCACCGCCGATACCGTTAAACTCCAGGGTCGGCAGAAACCGGGTCGCCTCAAAAGGCGTGAACCCCTTGGCCGTATAGAAAGCGGGGATACCCAAAAATGCGCGATACTCCTCCAGGCTCTGTCCGAACTTTGCGAGTTGCTCGCGTTCCCACGGATGCACGTCGAGCACGTCGTCGTAGAAACCGGGCACATTCACCCGCCCATCTGCATCATGGAGCGAGGCGCAGAGCTCGGCGAGGGCCTGGATCGGATTGCGCAAGACGCCGCCGTGCAGACCGGAATGGAGATCCGTGCGCGCCCCGGTGACCTCAAGGTCAAACAACACCAACCCGCGCAGGCCACACGTGATGACGATCTGGTCCTCCCGCGGACTGCCGGTATCGGAAAGCAAAACGAAATCCGCCTGGCGCAGGCGTTCCGCATGAGCAGCGAGAAACCCAGGGAAACTCGGGCTGCCGATCTCCTCCTCGCCCTCGATCATAAAAGTGATCCGCAGGGGCAAATCCGGCCGGCGTTCGAGCAGGCGGGCCACCGCCGCGACATGGGTCAAGAGCGGCCCCTTGTTATCCGCCGCGCCGCGTCCGTAGAGCCGGTCCCCGCGCACCTCGGGGGCAAAAGCGGGAGTCGTCCAAAGATTAAGCGGATCCGCCGGTTGGACGTCGTAATGACCGTAGATTATAACATGCGGCCACTCCGCCGGCCCAGTGCGCTCGGCTAGAATAACAGGATGGAGGGGCGTGGGCACGATCTCCACCGCGAACCCGATTTGCCCGAGCAGGCCGGCAATAAAATCCCTCGCCCCGTGCATGCCTTCACGGAAGGCCGGATCGGCGGAGACACTGGGGTGGCGGATAAAATCCTTAAGCGTGGAAACGGGATCGAACATGATCCCTTAGCGTAAGCCCCGGCGGCGGCGAAAAGCGAGTCCGGGACAGACCGATCCAGACTCAGCGTCCGAGAAACTTATCTAGCTCCCGCTGCTCCGTTGAGACCGGCCGGGCTGCAGGTGCGGGCGTCGCCTTGGGCGCAGTCACCGGCCGGACCGCCGGGGGCGCCACGGGAGCGAAAACTTCGAGCCTTGACCGGGCTTGTTCGTAGACCGGCACCAGCGAGGGTGCGAGGCTTTCTAGTTTTGTGATACGTTCGGAGGAAGGCGGATGAGTGGAAAGCCACTTCGGTGGACGCGCCCCGTTTTCTTTCGCAGCCATCTTGCGCCAGAAACTCGCCGCCGCCCGCGGATCGTAGCCAGCCCGGGCAGCGAAACCTAGACCGATGATATCCGCCTCGGTTTCGTGTTCGCGCGAATAAGCCAGCGCACCGAGCGTGCTGCCCACGCCGTAGGCCAGAAGGTAGTATTCCTGATTCTCGTCTTTCTGCGTGCTCGCCCCGAGCGCGACTCCGCCCAGCGCGATCAAAGCCGCCTGGGACTGGCGCTCCGCGCCGTGACGGCTGCTGACGTGCGCCACCTCGTGGCCCATCACCGCGGCGATCTCGTCATCACTCCCGCCCGCCAGCTTGATCAAACCGGTGTAAAATCCGACTTTTCCGCCCGGAAGAGCGAAGGCGTTGAGCTGGTCGGATTCAAAAACGACAAACTCCCACTGCGCGTCCGGCAGGTCCCGCCCCACCGCGCCGGCTATACGTTTGCCGATGCGCTGAATCCGGGCGTTCAATACCGGATCCGTGGAAATTTTTTCCTGCTTCTTGATTTGGGCAAAGGCGGCCACTCCCGTGGCCGCCTCGTCGGCCGCAGACATCAGAATAAACTGCTTGCGCCCCGTCTCCGGGACAGTGGAGCAGGCGGACAAGAATAACAGGGCGCAGGCGAGGCCGGGGAGCGCGGCAAGACGGCGTTTCATGCCTTCAACCTAACCAAGGTGCGGCGCTCGGCAATACCGCAGGCGGGTGCACCAAGCCGCCGCCTCATCCCGTCGCGCCAATTCGATCTTCCGGCCGGTGCGGGCCGCGAGCCTCGACCCATGCACGGCACGGGATCCAGTCAGACGCAGGCAGGCAGGCAAGTGACACAGCTTCAGCGATGGCCTGTTTTATTGCAGAGGCACGGGGTAAACCCCAAGGGGAGAAAGGCACCCGGATTGCGGGTAAAAACAGGCTAGTGAAACCAGTCCGCCAGCCTCTGCCCCCGGCGAAACCCTCAGCCTAAGTGACGGGCGTAGGCGGCAGCGTCGAGCAACTCCGCAGGCGCGCTGCCTTCGAGTTTCAACTTCAGCATCCAAGCCTCGCCATAGGGATCTTGGTTCAAGAGCTCCGGATTCGCATCCAGCGCCGCATTGACCGCCAACACGATGCCCGCGACGGGCATGTAGAGGTCCGAGGCGGCCTTCACCGACTCGACAACGCCGAAAGTCGCACCGGCGGCGAGTGGCGCGCCGACCTTTGGCAGTTGCACGAAAGTGATGTCGCCCAGGCTGGACTGGGCATAGTCGGTGATTCCCACCAATGCGGTGCCATCCGCAGCCAAGCGGAGCCATTCATGGGATTTGGCGTAGTGAAGGTCGGCAGGGATGTTGCTCATGGGAAAAAGGAGGGAAACCGGATCAAAATTAACCGCGCCGGAGGGGCACGAAAGGAGGACGAACCGCCAGCAACCTGATTTCGACCCCCCGGATGTCGACGCTAAGCGCTCCCCCGGCAGCAGCCGTCTCAATCAAGGCGGAACCGATGGCCTCGTTCAAAAGCGGAGAAAGGGTGCCCGAAAGCACGCGACCAACGATTGTGCCGTCCGGTCCCCGGACCGGGGTCTCGGCGCGCACGATACGGCGGTCGCCAGTCCGGAAAAACACCACGCGCCGCTCCGTGCCCTCCGCCATTTCACGGGCCAGCGCCTCATGGGCCAGGCTGCGGCGGGTCTTGCCGAGCTTAACTGTCCAACCGAGACCCGCGGCAACCGGCGAGATCGCCGGCGACAACTCATGGCCGTGCAAAGGAAAACCCGCTTCCAAACGCAGGCTGTCGCGCGCACCGAGCCCAGCCAGCTCCAATCCATGCGGCCCGCCGGCGGCAAGCAAAGCCTCGGCTAAAACGACAGCGTCCTCCGGGGCATGATAAAGCTCAAACCCGTCTTCACCCGTGTAACCGGTGCGACTGATCAGACAGGCCACTCCCGCCACGGTGCCTTCGCAAAAAGTATAGTTCGCCAGCAATCCTAGTTTTGCCCCGGTGAGCGCTTGCAAGATGGCCGCACTGGCCGGGCCCTGGATCGCCAGCAAGGCGTAGTCCGCACTCCGATCCGTTATCGTCACGGCAAAGCCTTCCGCCTGCCGCGCCATCCAGGCTAAATCGGCCGCGATGTTACTGGCATTCACACAAAGCAGATAATCCCCGGGCGAACGCAAATAAACCAGAAGATCGTCCAGCGTGCCACCATCGGCCGCGCACATCGGCGTATAGAGCACCTTACCGGGCAGCAAGCGAGCAACCTCATTAGTGACAAGGTGTTCCAAAAAATCCAGGGCTTGCGGTCCCTGCACTTCCACCTCGCCCATGTGACTGACGTCAAAAAGCCCGGCCGCTCGCCGCACCGCCTTATGCTCCTCTAAAATAGAACGGTATTGGACCGGCATCTCCCACCCAGCAAAGTCCACCAAACGTCCGCCGCGGGCGGCATGAAAATCGCGAAGAGGCGTGCGTAAAAGGTCGCTCATGTAGGGCGCCATAGCAGGCGGCCGCGAAGGCCTGACGGGCAATAAAAAAGGCACCTGAAAAAAGGTGCCTGAGAAAATAACCAAGGCCGGGGTCAAAGAACCCTGGCGGCAGCTCAATTCAAGGTCTGATAAGCAGCCAGAATTTTATCCACCAAGTATTTGTGCTCAGCCTTCGTGAGCTCGCCGCTAATCAAGAGAGCATCCGCGCGGGTGATCTGGGCCGCCAGCTCGGTGTAGCGATCACCCTCCCCAGCTTCGGCCAAGGCCGGCTGCAACTCAACCAACATTTCTTGGGGAATCAGCTCCTTGGCCGCACCGAGATCGTAATCGATGCCCCAACGCAGATACCGAGCATCGTAAGATGACGAGGAAGGGAGGAAGAGGGCGGATTCGCTCTCGAAACCATTCTTCGTGAAATCAACCCGGAAAACCTCATCCCGCTTCAACTTCACCTTCAGGGGCGTCTGACCTATCTCCGTGCCGTTGATCTTGGTCGCTGCGCCTTCCGGGGTCGTGCGCACCACCACGGCCTGCTTTCGACCTTGGGTGATTACTGCGCAGCCGGTGTGGGAAAGGGCAACAAGTCCTACCAGGGCAGACACGAACAACACGGAGGATTTCATAGGGGAATGGACAACTCTTTTAACCCCTGACCAGAGGGTCAAGGGCAATGACATCACCCCCTTCTGTCGTTTTTGCTACTGGAAAGCCGCGTCAGAAATCCCCAAATGACGCCCCCGCCCATGCTCCCCCTTTCAACATATTGGGTCCACAATCTGAGCCCCTTTTTGATCCGCTTCACGGAAACGGTGGGGATCCGCTACTACGGCCTCGCCTATCTAGCCGGTTTTGCCGGCGCCTGGCTCCTGCTCCGCAGCTACGAAAAACGCGGCCTCACCCGCCTGACCGCCGAGCAGACGGGGGATCTCATGACCGCACTGGTGATCGGCGTGCTAGCAGGCGGTCGGGTGGGCTATTTTCTATTTTACCAACCAGCGGCACTACTCGCCTCACCTTTGAGTATCTTCTCCGTCTGGGATGGCGGCATGGCCAGCCACGGGGGCTTCCTCGGCGTGGCCCTCGCCCTGGCTTGGTCATGTGCGAAATTTCGCCTGCCGTGGCGACACCTCGCGGACCTCATCGCCAGCACCGCTTCGGTGGGCATTTTATTCGGTCGCCTGGCCAACTTCATCAACGGCGAGCTCTGGGGCAAAGTCAGCATGGTCCCGTGGGCGGTGATTTTCCCCGCCAGCGCTCCCACTGGCACTCCCGACGCGCTCATCCCCCCGCGACACCCCTCCCAACTTTACGCCGCCGTCCTCGAGGGATTCTTGCTGCTGGCCCTCGCCCAGTGGTTACTGTGGAGGACCAGTTGGCTGCAACGCGCTCCCGGTCGCCTCACCGGAGTCTACCTGCTGGGCTACGCCGTGATGCGCGCGATCGGAGAAGTTTACCGCGAACCCGACGCCGGGTTGATTCTCGGCCTGAGTCGCGGCACCTTCTACTCCATCTTCATGGTCTTCGCCGGCCTGGCCCTCTGCCTGATCCCGGGACGTCCACTCCCCGACCCCACCGGCGGCCCGGCGCCGAAAAGCTAAACCCGGCCAACGCCAATCCCGCCCGGACCGCGCCGAGCAAACGCGCCGCGGCTGGACCGTCGCCGTGAACGCAGAGAGTTTGCACCCCCCCTGAGCGCGTGAGTCGCAGCGCCTGCGCCAAGGCTTCCTTCTGGTCGTGGATCAACGCCCCCGGCTCACCCCGGGGAATCAAAGTTCCGTCCTCGCGGTAACCCCGGTCGATAAAGCCCTCCGCCACGAAATCCACACCGGCTGCGCGGGCCGCCGCGCCCAAAGCCCCTACCGGAGGGCCGAAAAGCGCCAGCCCCCCATCACCAAACGCCCGCGCCACATCGACGCACACCCGTGCGGCCGACTCATCGTGGTTGAGAAAATGATACAAAGCACCGTGCGGTTTCAGATGCGCCAATTCAACACCTTCGGCCGCCGCCACCCCGGCCAGCACGGCCACTTGGCGCTCCAGGAGATCCCTCAACCCGTCCGCCGGCAGCAACACCGGGCACCGCCCGAAATTCGCCCGGTCGGCGTAGCCCGGATGCGCCCCGACCGAGACCCCGCGCACCCGCGCCGCCCGGCAGACTGCTCGCATGGCGGCTTCATCGCCGGCATGAGCGCCGCAAGCGATATTCACCGAGGTGATTCCCGTCGCGAATAACTCCGCCTCACCCGGCGCGCCTTCTCCCAGATCCGCATTCAAATCGATCGAGTCCATGCCATTCATGGCAACAGTCCCAACCCAACCCGAAGACGCTCAAGATCCGCCGCCACTTTCAAGCGCGCCTGTTGGGCGGCGGATACATCCGTCACTCGAAAGATGATCTGCGCTCCCGGCCGAGCCTGCGCCAGCAAAGGCAGATCGATGGATGCCACCTGCCCGAGTTGGGCGTAGCCGCCAATCGTCTGTCCTTCGGCCATTAACACGATGGGCTGCCCGTCAGGCGGCAACTGCACCGTCCCCGGCACCACCGGCCGGGAAACCTCCCCGTCCGCACCAGACAGCAGCGTAAAGGCCTCGCCCTGCAAACGCAGCCCCATGCGGTCGGATTTCGCACTGAGCTGAAATCTCCGCGCCTCCACCGCGCGCACCGCCCCCGCGGCGCTCTGACGACGGAAAATTCGCGCCCAATCCAGCCCCGGGATGAGCCGCACCTCCACCACCGCCCGCCGCCCGGGCGGCGGCACAGGGGCCGCCAGCCGCCAACCACCGCCCACCGGCAACGCTCCAGCCTGCTCCGTGCCGAGCGAGATACGATCCCCCGCCACGAGCGCCCCGCCACCCTGCCCGCCAAATCCCGCCCCCACCACCGTGCCCGCCCCGCCCAGCACCCGCGGCACGCTCACCCCGCCTCCCGCAAAAGCCACATAAAGCCGCCCGCCTCGCGCCAGCCTCGCGCAATCTAGGATGGCCCCCGCTTCTAACCGAAGCGGCCGGCCCGCCGGGAGCCCCTCAACCTCGGCCCCTACCAGAGCGACCGTCGCGGACTGCGGAAAACGCAGCACCGGCCCCACGTAAGTGCACTCCAGCACCGCCGCCCCGGGCGGATTGCCCACCGCTAGGTTCGCCACCGCCGCCGCCCAAGGATCGAGCGCGCCCCCAGCCGCCACACCCGCCGCCGCAAAGCCCCTTCGCCCCAGATCTTGCACCGTGGTGAGCGCACCGGGCGTCACCACCTCGCAATACCGACCCAGCCCCGGCTCGCGCCCGCCTGGGCCGCGGCCCTTGACTAACCCCGCCGGCGGAGCCGGTAGTTTATCCACTGCCTTGAACTTGACCGCGTCCCCCGCCGCCAATCGTGAAGGGGATACCGAGCCGGGGGTGAACAACTCCAGAGCGGTGCGCCCGATTAAATGCCAACCGCCCGGCGTCGCGCGCGGATATATGCCTGTTTGCCCCCCGCCTATGCCCACGCTGCCCGCCGGAACCCGGAGTCGGGGCGTGGCCCGGCGGGGCGTCGCCAGGGGCTCCGGTAAACCGAACAAATAGGGAAAGCCAGGCGTGAACCCGATGGCCGCCACCAGATAGTTCGCCCCGGCATGGAGCTTAACAGCCTCGTCCGCAGATATTTTAGCTACTTTCGCCACGTGTTCAAGGTCCGGCCCGTATTCGCCACCGTAGCACACCGGGACGATATGCGTGCGCGCCGCCCGCACCTTGCGCGCCGCCGTCGGGCCGTCACCCGCGAGATGACGCTCCAGCCATTCCGCCACCACCCGCCAGGGCAACTCGCCACGCGGCGTGGGCACCCGCTCAGGCTCGTAACTCACCCCCACCGAAGAATAAGCCGGCACGATCTCCGTGACACCCTCCAGCCGATCCGCCGCGAGGTCGGCGGCCAGCCCGCGCACCCGCGCAAGCATGGCGGCATCCAGCGCGCCCGCCAGCGTGATCAAGTAGGCCGTATCCCCCATCGCGTGCAGACTCATGCCGGCAGACTAGCGACCACCGAGCTGCGGCACAAGCCGCCACACCACGCGCTAATCACCGCCGCAGTCCCGCTGATAGGTGGCTGGAATGGGTTGCCCTTCG
Source organism: Akkermansia muciniphila (assembly GCA_945888375.1). GTDB lineage: Bacteria > Verrucomicrobiota > Verrucomicrobiia > Opitutales > Opitutaceae > IMCC26134_A. The sequence goes on from CAMCZZ010000006.1 coordinate 83,249, forward strand.
CCACACGTTGGCGAAGGTTGGTCTTCTTCTCCGCATGCGCCGACCACTTCCCGTCTTTCTGTTCGCAACCCTCACCCTGCTTGCCCTCAACGGCTGCCGCCGCGAGGAGATCCGGACCTACGCCGTTAAAAAGGCCCCCGCCACCAACGCTTCCGCCTCCGCCCCGGCTGCTCCCAGCGCAGATGCCGCGATGAGCAATACCCCCGTTACCACCGCCGAAGGCCCCGGCCTGGCCTGGTCCGCACCCACCCACTGGAAAACCGGCCCCGAAAAAGCCATGCGCAAGGCGACCTTCCTCATCCCCGGTGAAAACGGCGGGCCCGGCGCCGAATTGGCCGTGACCGCCTTTCCCGGCGACGTCGGCGGCCTGCTGGCCAACGTGAACCGCTGGCGCGGCCAACTCTCACTCCCCCCCCTCGCCGAAGGCGAACTCGCCACCGCACTTTCCCACCTGCACGTAGGTGATCTCCACTTGGATTACGTCGAACTCGTCGCCGCCGGAACTCCGCCCGCCCGCCGCGTTCTGGGCGCCCTTGTGCCCCACTCCGGCGCGACCTGGTTCTTCAAGCTCGATGGCCCCGACGCACTCGTCGCTCGAGAAAAGCCCGCTTTTCTCGCCTTCCTGCAAAGCCTCCATCCCGCCAACTAGTCCTCTCAGATTCCGGGGCCGCACCCCATTTTAAATTTTACTTCATTCCTGAACTCGCCGCGTCCGCGCGGACTCCCCATGCGTGCCCTTTACCTGGAATTCGTCCGCTTCTTCGTCTCGCTACAACTGACCGTCGGCCTGCTCGCGTTGTCCGCCCTCTTAGTCTTCTTCGCCACCTTGGACCAGGTTCAACTCGGCATCTGGGCGGTGCAGGAAAAATGGTTCAAAAGCTTCATCGTCCTGCACGACATCAAAGGCTTCCCGTTGCCGATCTTTCCCGGCGGCTACTTCATCGGAGGACTCCTGCTGATCAACCTCATCGCCGCCCACGCCAAGCGGTTCGCCTTCACCTGGAAAAAAGCGGGCGTCCAACTCGTCCACTCCGGTCTCATCCTGCTCCTACTCGGCGAACTCTTCACCGGGCTCTACCAGGAGGAATACCAGATGCGCCTCGATGAAGGCCAGACGCGCAACTACTCCGAAAGCTGGCGTTTCAACGAAATCGCCGTGATCGACGCCACCCAGCCGGACGAGGACATCGTCACAGTCATCCCCGAGAGCCACCTCGCCCGCGCCAAATCCATTGCCCCCGACGCCCTGCCCTTTCGCCTCGTCCCCCGCGCCTACTACCCGAACGCCTCGCTCATGATGCGGGAGCAAACTCCCGCCGGCCAGCGCACGGTGGAAAACACCTCCAACCAAGGCATAGGCCCGCGGCTCGCTATCACCCCGCTGGCCAAAACCTACAAGATGGACCAACGCAACCTGCCCGCCGCGCTCGTCGAGATCGTCACGCCCGAGGGCGCGAGCCTCGGCACTTTCCTTCTCTCCACCATGCTCACCGAGCCGGAGGCATTTAGCGCCGCAGGGCGCCAGTGGCGGCTGAGCCTGCGCTTCCAGCGTGCCTATAAACCCTACTCGCTCACGCTGCTGGACTTCACCCACGATCGCTACGCCGGCACCGACATCCCGAAGAATTTTTCCAGCCGCGTCCGGCTGGCCACGCCCGACGGGACCCAGGACCGCGAGGTCCTTATCTTCATGAACAACCCGCTGCGCTACGACGGCATGACCATTTACCAGGCGGGCTTTGACAACAACGACAAGACCACCGTGCTCCAGGTCGTGCGTAACCCCTCGTGGGTCATCCCCTACCTGAGCTGCCTCCTCATGTCCGTGGGCCTTTTCTGGCAGTTCGGCTGGCATCTCGTCGTCTTCTCCGCGCGTCGCTTCGAACCCGCCTCCGCCCAGGGCCTCGCCCCAGGCCTGCCCGGCCCCGTCGTCGCCCTCGGCCTCGTCCTCGCCCTGCGCCTTTTCGCCGGTCTGGTCGGCCTCTGGGTCGGCGCCTCCGCCGACGGCACCCCCGCCGCCATCGGTCTGGTGGTCCTCGCGACCGAGTTCCTGGCCTGCGCCGCCCTACTCTTCGGCCTCGCCGCCCGGCGCGCCTGGGCCGCAGGACTGCTGCGCGTGTATGCCTGGTTCGCCGTGCTCCTGCTCGCCAGTGTCACCGCCTACGGCTTCCTCGGGGGCGATATCTACGACGCCATCCTGCGCTGGGTCATCATCGGCGTCCACCTCCTTACCGCCGCCGCCTTGCTCGCACTCGCCCGCGCCTTCGAACGCCCGGAAACTCGCGCTTACCTCGCCGCCCCGGCCGGAAAGTAAACCCCGCTCCGCCGCGCCATGAAAAAAATCATTCCGCTCCTGCTTCTGCTGCTCGGTGTCCTCTACGTCGCCTCGACCCTGCGCCCGCCCGCCGATCGCGCCGGCGCGCCCGATACCGTCGCCTTCGGCCGCCTCCCTGTCCTCGTCGGCGGCCGTATCAAGCCTCTCGATACCGTCGCGCGCGCCACCCTGCTCCAATTCCAGGGCCGCCAAACCGTTCGCCTCGCCGACGGCGCCAAGCTCACCCCCTCCCGCTGGATCGCCGACGTGCTGCTCGACGACCGCAAAGCCAACGCCTACCAGATCTTCGAGGTTGTCCACCCCGACCTGCTCGCCCTGTTAAAACTAAGCGAGGCCGACGGCGCCGGCAAAAAACGGTTCTCCTATGACCAGCTCACCCCCGGCCTGAAGGAACTGGAACGCCAGGCCGGCCTCGCCCAGCCCATCGAAGCCCAGCGGCGCAACCCCTTCCAGCGCGCCGTGGTCGCCCTGCGGGACAACATCGGCCTCTACGTCCGCCTGCAGGCCTCCCTGATCCCACCAGAGCTAGACAGTCCGCTTGATGCCCTCCGCACCTTCCAGGACACCCTCCCCGAGAGCATCGCCGCGGTGCGCCTGCGCCAGCAAAAAAAGCCGCATAACGAGGACGCCGCCGGCCGCTTGATGGACCTCGCCTCCCGCTTCGATTTCATGGCCCAAAACGCCTACCTGATGCCCATCCCGCCCGACGACACGGAGCCGGACGATACCGCCTGGCGCAAGACCGGCGCGGTTCTGCTCGATACCTTCCAGACCGGCGCGATCGAAGCTCACGCCTTCAGCTATGCCGGCCTCGCCTTCGCTTGGCGCGGGCAGAAAGCGGAGGAGTTCAACACCATCGTGAAACTCCTTCGCGCCGAGACCGCGAAACGCTTCGCCCAGCAGCTCGCCAAGGTGGACGCCGAAACCCGCTTCAAGGCCGCGGCGCCCTTTTACACCGGCATGGTCCTATTTGTCGCCACTCTGCTTCTAGCTCTCGGCTCTTGGCTAAAATGGCCCGAGGTCCTCGGCCGCTCCGCGTTCCACCTGCTCGCGCTCGGCTTCGTGCTGATGAGCGCCGGCATCGGCATGCGCATGTGGATCGAAGGCCGCCCACCCGTGACGAATCTCTACTCCTCCGCCCTGTTCGTCGCCTGGGGCGCGGTCGGGCTCTGCCTCATCTTGGAAAAACTACACCCGCGCGGCCTCGCCAGCGCCGCCGGCGGCCTGATCGGTTTCTCCGGCTTGATCATCGCCCACCACCTTTCCCTCAGTGGCGACACCCTGGAAATGATGCGCGCCGTGCTCGACTCAAACTTCTGGCTGGCGACCCATGTGGTTGTGATAACGATTGGCTACAGCGCCACTTATCTCGCTGGTTTCCTCGGCGCGCTCTACGTCCTGCGCGGCGCCTTCACCCGCTCCCTCGACCGCGACACCGCCGCCGCCCTCGAACGCATGGTTTACGGCATCCTCTGCTTCGCCACCCTCTTCAGCCTGGTCGGCACCATCCTCGGCGGCATCTGGGCCGACCAGTCCTGGGGCCGCTTCTGGGGCTGGGACCCCAAGGAAAACGGCGCGCTGATCATCGTGATCTGGAACGCCCTCATCCTCCACGTGCGCTGGGGCAAACTGGCCGGACCACGCGCGATAATGGCCCTGGCCATCTTCGGCAACGTCGTGACCAGCTGGAGCTGGTTTGGCACCAACTTGCTGGGCGTCGGCCTGCACAGCTATGGCTTCACCGACCGCGGCTTCTGGGCGCTTGTTTTCTTCGCGACCAGCCAGCTCTTGCTCATCGCCGTTGCTGTCGCACCCGGTCTGCCTTGGCGCAGCGAACCGCGCCCCGCTGCCGAGGCCGCTCCCCGCACGGCCTAGATTTGGTGCCCGTGCCGCACCCGGGCGGCCCCGCCGCCGGCGTTGAGGCGGTCCAACACGGCCGCCAGCCGGCGTTTTTTTTCATCCGCCTCGCCGGCGAAAAGGTCCAGCTGCGCCGGGCCGTCCTCGATGCCCGAGAACCGCGCGCCGACCAACCGCAACGGTCTCCGCTTTGTCCAAGCCTTGCGCAGCAGAGGATCGACCAGCGGGTAAAACGGCCCCTCCAGGTCGCTCGCCTCCGGCAGACTGCGCCCCGCCGTCTCCTGGGTGAAATCACCGTAGCGCAACTTGAGCGTGAGCGTCCGGGCGCGCTTCCCGTCCGCCCGAACCTGGGGCATCAACTCATCGATCATACGCTTGACCACCTGCTCGATCACCGCGAAGTCGCCGACATCCACCCCGAAGGTCTCCTGTTGCGAGTAGCTCTTGGCGTCCTCCCGGTCCACCTCCACCGGCCGGAAATCTTCACCGCGCGCCATCGCCGCAAACTCGCGCCAACCGTCGCCGAAGACTCCCGCCAACTCACTCTCTGAACGGGTTGAGACATCCCCGATCGCCACTATGCCCCGGGCCTTGAGGACCGCCTCCGTCTTCGGCCCCACGCTGGGCAGTTTACCGATGTCGAGCGGGGCGAGAAAGGCCGCCTCCATCCCGGGCGCCACCGTCACGAAGCCGCGCGGTTTGCGCAGCTTGCTCGCGATCTGCGCGACCAGTTTGTTAGTCGCGATGCCGATAGAGACGGGAACGGATAACTCGTCCCAAATCCGCATCTGCAAGCCGCGCAGCGCCGCCTCGACCGCCGCAGCATCCGCGAAAGCACAGGGCCCGAGGTCGAGGTAGCCCTCGTCGATGGAATTGCGCTGCACGAGCGGCGTGAGCGTCTCGCAAAGGTCGAACATGCGTTGTGACACCCGCGGATAGAGACCGGCGGTGGGCGGGAGGAGGATCAGGTCGGGACAGACCTGCAGCGCCCGCTTGGTCGGCATCGGAGTATAAACCCCGCAAGCCCGCGCCTCATAGCTGGCCGAGGCGATGATCCCGCGTTCGCGCCCGCCAACCGCGCACTTGGTCCCACGCAGCCCCGGCTTCAGCGCGAGCTCGCAGGAGACGAAAAATGCATCCGCGTCGAGGTGAACAATATGAGCACGCCCGGTCATGACGGCAGGTTGCAGGCCAGGCCGGCGGGCGACGACGGCAGCCGGATCAGCCGACGCCGAGCAGCTCGACCTCGAAAACGAGGGTGGCGTTGGGCGGAATCACCCCCGGATAGCCACCTCGGCCGTAGCCAAGCTCGGGCGGGATGGTGAGCTTTACCTTATCTCCCACCACCATCGTGGCGACCCCTTGGTCCCAACCGCCGATGACCTGCTTGGCCCCGAGCACAAACTGGAACGGCTCGCGGCGGTCGACGGAACTGTCGAACTTTTCGCCAGTGGTCAGCCAGCCCGTGTAGTGGACCGTCACGAGCTCGCCTTTTTTCGGCGCGCGCCCGGTGCCGGAGGTGATTTTTTCAATTTGGAGGGACATGGAAGAAAGGTATGGGAATGACGGAGGAGTTAACCACAAAGCTCACGAAGGCACGAAGTGCGGAAAGTCATAAAAACCTCCCAAGCGAAGCGTGGTTCGTTCTTCGTGCCTTCGCGCCTTCGTGGCCCAAAAATCAGGCCGCTGCCTGCTTGAGCGCGAAGAGGTGTTTGTCGATCTTGTTGGCGGTGATGACGCCGTAGTTGATGGTGCCCAGCCAGCCGCTCATGATGATGCCCACGCTGCCCGCATGGAAAAGCCCCGGCAGTTGCTCGGAGAGATTCATCGACACCGGCAGACCCTCAAACTTGGTCCCGAAACTCGTGCCCGCCATGTGCGTGGTGTAGCGCTCAATGGTGCGCGGCGTGGCCGCCTCCATCCAGTCGATCTTCGCACGCACGTCCGGGATGTATTTCTCCAAGGACACCAGGCTCTCCTCGATGAGGCGGGCCTTGTGTTTCTCATAGTCCTCATCGGAGAGCTCCTTCCAGTGCGGATAGCGACCGTTGAGCGAGGCCACCACGGTGTAGCGGTCACCGCCGGGCCGCGTGTCGGGGTAGTAGACGGAAAAAGTGCGGCTGGTGGTATGCAGCGCGGTCAACTCCTCCGGACTGTAGCGCGGAGCCTCGCTGGTAAAGACAAGGTCTCCGATGTGCGGGATGCTCTCGCCCTTGCGGATGCCAAAATACACCTGGCAAGAGCTGGTGTTGATCCGCACCGCCTCGGCCTGTTGCACGAACTCGGGCGAAAAATGCTCCGCGCCGGCGAGGCGGAAGATGGTGTTCTTGATGTTGGCGTTAGAGAGCACCGCCTTGGCCCGGATGACGCGGCCGTTCCCCGCCACCACGCCGCACGCGACTTTCCGGCCCCCGCGCTCCTCCACTAGGATGCGCTGGACGAGCACGTGTTTACGCAGCTCGACGCCGTTTTGCCGGAGCTCAGCGGTCATCTTTTTGATCAGCAGATCGGAGCCGCCCCGGAAGGTGAACACCCCCGAGCCCATGAAGTTACTGAACACGATGCCAAAGGTTATAGCGGGGTCGTCGCGGGTGGAGCCGTTGGCGTAGGCGATGGGCTCCATGAGGAGGCGATGCACGTCGTCGCGCCCCGGGAAAAAGCGCTCGAACATCTCGCCCGTGGTCTCGGGATTGTTGTCGTAGTAATTCATCGCCCGCAGGTGGTCGTAAAAGGCCTCGACCTCGGCGCGGGAGAGCTTGAACTGCTCGACCAGCACGCGGGTGTAATCCTCGCGGGTGAAGGTCGTCCAGACGTCCATCTGGGGATTCACAAAACGCACGTCCTTGAGCTGGTGGATCGAGTCGGCGATCTCCTTCGTCCAGTAGCGTCGACAGCTCTTGATCATGCCGCTGGGGAAACCGTGCAGAGAGATATCGAAGATGTGCCCGCCCTTACGGGTGAACCAGGTCGCCAGGCCGCCGAACTGGTAATGGTGCTCGAGGAGCAGGACCTTGTGCCCGGCCTTGGCCAGAACGTTAGCCCCCGTGAGGCCGCCCAGGCCGGAGCCAATGACGATCACGTCGTATTCATCCGCTACACCTTTGAGCCAGTCGTAAGCCATGGGAAAAGTCAGCCAACCAAAACCCCGCCCGCCCTCGGCGCAAGCGCGGCCTCATTTCCGGACCTGACCGTGCAATCGCCCCGCGCCCACTCAGCCCCCCGCCAAAACCGGACGGAAACCCGCCTCGCGCAAAATCCTCGCCACTACTTCACGCTGATCACCCTGAATCTCGATCTCGCCATCCTTAATCGTGCCGCCGCAGCCCGCCGCCGCACGCATTTTTTTACACAAGGCCTCCTTCTCGGGCAGCCCGATCCCGGTAAAACCACGCGCCAGCGTCACTGTCTTGCCTCCGCGCCCCGCCGTGGTCCGCAAAACATCCACGCGCCCGCGGTTCTTCTCCGGCGCAGCGGGTTTTCCCACCGACACACTCGCTTGCGGACCCGCCGGAAGAGCCCCCAGACCCGCCAAACCAGCCAGCCCGGCGAAGGGATTCTGCCCCAACCCGCCGCCACCATCCGTCGCGATTTTACCCTTTTCTGGCCGGCTCACGCCCCACCCACCTTCCCCTGATTAACCGCCGGCCCTGCCGCCCGACCGCCACACAGCCCAACTGGGATCTCCGACTCGCCCCCCAGAAACATCAACGCCTTCGCATAGCTCCTACGTTCAAGAAAATGAACTAGTTGTGGATGCAAAGTCGTCTGCCCGCGCGCCGCAAAATCATCCAGTCTAGCCATCTCCGTGGCGACCAAGGTTGCATTAGTATTTTTAATCGCGTCCAAGAGTGCGATAAGGGCGGCTTTGATCTCGGGTTCCATAACGGCTTATTTGAGAAATTAACGTCATAGCGGCAGACGTTTAGCAAAACTCAAACCTCCTTCCCCGCACCTTCCTCCCTTGAGCACGGGCCAAAAACGCGCAAGGTGGTGACCTTTTTACGTCTTTTACTGACCACCGCCCGCTCCTTTTCCCGTTCAAAACCCTCCATGAACTCCGTTCCTCTCGCTGCTCGCGACAATACCGACCTGATCGAGGCCGCCTACGCCCAATGGCTCGATAATCCCGACTCGGTCGACCCCACTTGGCGCGCCTTCTTCCAAGGTTTCACCTTGGGTAATTCCATCGCCGCGCCGGGTGCCGCACCCACCACCGCCACCGCCCAGGCGGCCGGAGTGCGCGTGGTCGATTCCTACAAGCAGGCCCAGATCATCCGCTACATCAACGCCCACCGCTCCCACGGCCACCTCGAAGCCCACCTCGATCCGCTCGGAGAAAAGCCCGGCGCCCACCCCAAGCTGACCCTAGAAAACTACGGCCTGGGCTCCGCGGATTTGGATGAGAGCTTCACCCTCACGAACTTTCAGGGCGGCGGTCAGAAAAAACTCCGCGACATCGTCTCCGCCGTGAAACGCACCTACTGCGGCACCATCGGCGTGGAGTATATGCATATCCAGGACTACGATGCCCGAGAGTGGCTGCAGAACCGCATGGAGGCGGTCGAAAACATCCCTTCTTTCACCAAAGAGCGCCAGACCCGCATCCTCCGCCGCCTGCACAAGGCCGAGCTTTTCGAGAAGTTTCTGCACACTAAATTCGTTGGCCAGAAACGTTTCTCCCTCGAGGGTGGCGAGACCATGATTGCCGCGCTTGACACCACCATCGAGCACTGTGCCGACCTCGGGGTGGAGGAGATCGTGATGGGCATGGCCCACCGCGGCCGTCTCTCCGTCCTCACCAATATTCTTCGCAAACCCTTCGAGGTCCTCTTCGAGCAGTTCTCGGAAAACTACCTGCCCCACACCGTCGCCGGCGACGGCGACGTGAAATATCACCTCGGCTACGAGGCCGTGCTAAACACCACCTCGGGCAAGACCGTCGAGGTCCGCCTCGCCGCGAACCCCTCCCACCTCGAGATCGTCAATCCGGTCGTCGAGGGCAAGGCCCGCGCCCGCCAGCGCATTCGCGGCGACGCCGAGCGCAAACGCGTGTGCCCCCTGCTCATCCACGGCGACGCCGCTTTCGCCGGCCAGGGCGTGGTCGCCGAGACCCTGAACTTCTCCCAGCTCCCGGGTTACCGCACCGGCGGCACCCTGCATTTCGTCATCAATAACCAGATCGGGTTCACCACCCTGCCCCAGGACTCCCGCAGCACCCGCTACTGCACCGACGTCGCCAAGATGATCGAGGCCCCCGTCTTCCACGTGAACGGCGACGACCCCGAGGCCGTCTGCTTCGTCACCAGCCTCGCGCTCGAGTTTCGCTGCCTGTTCCACCGTGACGCCGTGGTTGATATGTATTGCTATCGCAAGCACGGGCACAACGAGTCCGACGAGCCCGCTTTCACCCAGCCCACCCTCTACAAGAAGGTCGCCGCCCACCCCCAGATCTCCACCCTCTACACCGCCCGCCTGATCGCCACCGGCACCCATACCCAGGCCGACGCCGACGCGATCAAGACCGAATACTCCGCCGCCATGGAAGCCTCGCTCGAAAAGGCCAAAAAGGCTGAACTCGAACGCCATTCCGCCGGGAAAAAAGGGGATCCCTTCCGCGATTCAAACCCGGCTTTCCAGCCCGGCTACACCCACGCCCCCGTCCCCACCGGCACCACCCGCGAAACCCTTCAGACGGTCATCCGCGGCCTCACCCAGGTCCCTGCCACCTTCACCCCCAACCCCAAAATCAAACGCCTGCTCGAGACCCGCGCCGCCGCCTTGACCGGCGGAACCATCGACTGGGGTCTCGCTGAATCCCTCGCCTTCGGTGCCCTGTTGGTCGAAGGCACCCCCGTCCGGCTCTCCGGTCAGGATTGCGAACGCGGCACCTTCAGCCATCGGCACGCGGTGCTTTACGACACCGATACCCGCGAGAAATACGTCCCCCTGCTCAATCTCGCCGAGGGCCAGGCCCGTTTCTGCGTCTACAACTCCCTGCTCTCCGAGGCCGCCGTGCTGGGCTTCGACTACGGCTACTCCCTCGACTACCCCCAGATGCTGTGCATCTGGGAAGCCCAGTTCGGCGACTTCGCCAACGGCGCCCAAGTCGTCATCGACCAGTTCATCGTCTCCGGCGAGTCGAAATGGCAGCGCGTATCGGGCATCGTCCTCCTCCTGCCCCACGGCTACGAAGGCCAAGGCCCCGAGCACTCCTCCGCCCGCCTCGAACGTTTCCTCCAGCTCTGCGCCGAGGATAATATTCAGGTGGCCAACATCACCACCCCGGCGAACTACTTCCACGCCCTCCGCCGCCAGATGAGGAGCGACCTGCGCAAGCCGCTGGTCGTGATGTCGCCCAAGAGCCTCCTCCGCCACCCGCTCGCCATCTCCAAGCTCGAGGACTTCACCGTCGGCTCCTTCCAGGCCATCCTGCCCGATACCCACCTGCCCGAGCCAAAGAAGGCCAAACGCGTGCTGATCTGCTCCGGCAAAGTCTACTACGACCTCCACCACTACCGGGTGACCAACGGCATCGAGGACACCGCCATCATCCGCCTCGAACAACTCTACCCGCTCGACCGCGACACCCTTTCCGAACTCGCCCAAACCCACGCCAAGGCCAAGCTGGTCTGGGTGCAGGAGGAGCCGCAAAACATGGGCGCCTGGAGCTACATCGCCCCCGAACTCGAGACAACCTTCGGCCGCAAAGCCGCCTACATCGGTCGCGAGGCGGCCGCCTCCCCCGCCGTCGGCGCCCTCGCCCTCCACAAAATCGAACTGAACGCCTTCCTGAAACAGGCCTTTCAAGCCTGATGATTTGAACCACGGAGAACACGGAGGAAAAAACCGAGTATGGCTAAATTCCTGTCTTCTCCGACTCTCCATGTCCTCCGTGCTCTCCGTGGTTAACCAAAGCCCCCTTTAACTTTCCCAAAATGGCCTTAATCGAAGTCAAAATCCCGCCCCTCGGCGAATCCATCAGCTCCGGCGTGCTCGCCAAGTGGCACGTCAAAAACGGTGACGCCGTGAAAAAGGACCAGCCCCTCTTTGAGCTGGAGACAGATAAAATCACGTCCGAGGGCGTCGCCGAAGCCGCCGGCGTCATCACCCTCAAAGCCGCCACCGGCGCCGAGGTAAAGATCGGCGAGGTCGTAGCCAGCATCGACACCGCCGCCGCCGCACCTGTCGCCGCTCCCGCGCTCATCTCCCCGCCCGCCGCCGCGGCCTCGGCCCTCCTGACCTCTGACGTTCGCCCTGCAACCTCTTCGACGGCGACGGCCTCGCCCGCCGTCCGCCGCCTCGCCGCCGATTCAGGCATCGACCCCGCCACCGTTTCCGGCAGCGGCAAGGCCGGCCGCGTCACCAAGGGCGACATGCTCGCCGCCGCCGCCACGCCCAAGGAGGTCGCCGCCGCCATCGCCGCCGCCCCCGCCGCCAGCGTCCCCGCCACCGCGCCCGTTGTGTCCGCCCCGCCCGCCGGCAAAAAGTCCCGCGTAAAAATGACCAAGCTGCGCCAGACCATCGCCAAACGGCTGGTCTCCGCCCAGCACGAGGCCGCCATGCTCACGACCTTCAACGAGGTCGACATGTCCGCCGTCATGGCCCTGCGCGCCAAATACCAGGACGACTTCGTGAAGAAAAACGGCGTGAAACTCGGCTTCATGTCCTTTTTCACCAAGGCCGTCGTCCACGCCCTCAAGGAAGTCCCCGCCATCAATGCCCAGCTCGACGGCGACGAAGTCGTGCAAAACCACTACTACGACATCAGCATGGCCGTCTCCACCGAGAAGGGCCTCGTCGTCCCCGTCGTGCGCGACTGCGACAAGCTCGACATGGCCGGTATCGAGAAGGCCATCGGCGAGGTCGCCAAAAAAGCCCGCGACGGTAAACTCGGCCTGCCCGACTTCGAGGGCGGCTGCTTCACCATCACCAACGGCGGCATCTTCGGGTCGATGCTCTCCACCCCGATCATCAACGCCCCCCAGAGCGCTATCCTCGGCCTGCACGCCATCAACGACCGCCCCGTCGCCCTCAACGGCCAGGTCGTCATCCGCCCGATGATGTATCTGGCGCTGAGCTACGACCACCGCCTGGTCGACGGCAAAGAGGCCGTCACCTTCCTCGTGAAGGTCAAACAAGCCATCGAAGACCCGGCCCGCTTGCTCCTCAGCGTCTAAAAATTAAGCGCAAAGACGCGAAGACGCTAAGTCCGACCCAAAAGGACTAAGGTCTTGGCTTCGTCCCTTTGCGCCTTCGCGTCTTCGCGCTTCCACCATGTCTTCCTCCACCCAATCCTTCGACCTCATCGTCATCGGCGCCGGCCCCGGCGGCTACGTCTGCGCCTTCCGCGCCGCCCAGCTCGGCCTCAAAGTCGCCCTGATCGATAAACGCGCCGCCCTCGGCGGCACCTGCCTGAACGTCGGCTGCATCCCGTCCAAGGCCCTGCTCCACTCTTCCGAACACTACGCCTTCGCCAAGAGCCACGCCGCCGCCCACGGCATCAAGTTCGACGGCGTCTCCCTCGACCTGTCCGCGCTGCTGAAAAAGAAGGACGACGTCGTGACCAAACTCACCGGCGGCGTCGCCGCCCTCGCCAAGGCCCGCAAGATCACCGTGCTCACCGGCGCGGCCAAATTCACCGCCGCTGACACCGTCGCGATCGGCGACCAGATCCTCACCGCGAAAAACATCGTGATCGCCACCGGCTCCGCCCCGGTGGAGCTACCCTTCCTGAAGTTCGACGGCGCCACCATCGTATCGTCAGACCACGCCATCAATCTCCCCACCGTTCCGAAACGCCTCGCCGTCATCGGCGGCGGCGCCATCGGCCTCGAACTCGGCTCCGTCTGGGCCCGCCTCGGCGCCGAAGTGACCGTGGTGGAGTTCCTGCCGAAGATCGCCGCCGCCTACGACGACGACATCGTGCGCGCCTTCACCCGCATTCTCCAGAAACAGGGCCTGAAAATCGAGGTCGGTGCCAAAGTCACCGGCTACGACGCCCATGCCGGCCTGCTTCACGCCGAGCGCGGCGCCGAGAAACTCGCCTTTCCCGCCGACGTCGTCCTCGTCGCGGTCGGCCGCCGCCCCTATACAGACGGCCTCGGCCTCGAGATTGCCGGTGTGGCCTTGGACGAGAAAAAGCGCATCGCGGTCGACGCCCACCTGCGCACCAACGTCCCCGGCATCTGGGCCATCGGCGACGTCGTCGCCGGCCCCATGCTCGCCCACAAGGCCGAGGAGGACGGCGTCGCCGTCGCCGAGTGGATCGCCGGCCAGCACGGCCACGTGAACTGGGACCTCGTCCCCGCCATTGTCTACACCGACCCCGAGGTCGCCTCCGTCGGCCTCGGCGAGGACGCCGCCAAGGCCAGGGGAGTCGCCGTCAACGTCGGCAAATTCAACTTCGCCGCCAACGGCCGCGCCATCGCCGCGGACGCCACCGACGGCTTTGTGAAAATCATCGCCGACGCCCAGACCGACAAGATCCTCGGCGCCCAAATCCTGGGCCACAACGCCGGAGAACTGATCTCCGAGATCGTCACCCACATGGAATACGGTGGCAGCGCCGAAGACCTGGCCCGCACCATCCACGCCCACCCGACGATGTCCGAAGCCGTCAAGGAGGCCGCCCTCGCCGTGTCGAAATCCGCTCTTCACGCCATTTAAAACGCCGACTCACCAGACGAAAAACGTCCCCGTCAATAAACCTGTATTGACACCGCCCCCGCCGTCCCGCACTTCCGTTAACCTTTAACTCCTTCACCCACCATGGATCCCACCTTCCGCCCGCACCGTAAGAAACGCGCCCGCAAGATCGGCTTTCGCGCCCGCAAAGCCACCCGCGGCGGCCGCAAGGTCCTCGCCGCCCGCCGCGCCAAGGGCCGCAAGCGCCTCACCGTCGTCTAAGTCCGGCGACGCTCCTCCCGCCGCCCGGCTCGCTGCCGGCAGGCGTTCATCGAAACCCCGGGCCCTCGCTCGGGGTTTCGTGTTTTAAGCCGCCACCCGCCATGCGCTTCCGTCCCGAGCAGCACCTCCGCCGCCAAGGGGATTTCGACCATGTCCGCAGCGTCGGCCGGCGCTTCGATTGCGGCGCCTTCACCGTCTTCTACGCTCCCCGCCGCCCGCCGTTGATTCCAGTGGAAAATACGGAGCCCGCCCCGGCCCGCGCCGGCTTCGTCGCCTCCCGCTCCGCCGTGGGCAACGCCGTCGCCCGCGCCCGCGCCAAACGCCGTCTCCGCGAAGGTTTTCGCGCCCACCAGACGGCGTTCCCGCCCGACGTTGATTTTATCTTCGTCGCCCGGCGCTCACTCAATGGGCTTGAACACAGCGTCCTGCAGGAGAGATTTCTAAACCTTTGCCGGAAACTCTTCCCTTCCCGTGCCGCCTGACCTCCAGCCCGCCCCCCCCATCGCCCCGACACCCGGGCTGGCCGCGCGCACCCTGGCCGCCGGCATCCGGGCCTACCAGCTAACAGTTTCCCCGTCCCTTCACGCCCTTGCCGGCCCGGGCGCCGGTTGCCGCTTCAGCCCGACCTGCTCCCACTACGCCCTCGAAGCCCTCGGCACCCATGGCGCCCTGCGGGGCGGTTTTCTCGCCACTCGGCGCATCCTGCGCTGTCACCCCTGGGGCGCCCACGGCCCCGACCCCGTCCCGCCCCGCACCCTTTCCGCCTGATCCCCCCTCCACTCACTTTACCAAATGGATAAGAAGAACCTGACCATCGGCATCCTGTTTATCGTGGCCGCCTTCGCGACCCTCCTCGTCGGATCCCGGCTCCAGCCCCCGCCCGCCCCCGCTCCGGTCGCCACCACCCCCGCCAGCGCCCCGGCCGCTAACCCGGCGGATCCCGTCGCCCCTGCGCTGGCCGCCGCCCCCGCCGCGCCCAACACCGCTTTCGCCGCCCTCACCACCAGCCGCGCGGACGCGCAGACCTCCGTGCTTGCCAACGAGTTTGTCGCCGTGCGCCTGACCGACTTCGGCGGAGCCATCCAAGACGTCGCTTTTAAAAAATACCCAGCCACCCAAGGCAGCCCCGAGTCCTTCCTTTTTAATGAGCGCCACGCCGCTCCTTTGCTCGCCGTGGGCGAACTCAGCGGCCTCGGACAAGACACCCGCTACGAGCTCGTCTCCGCCTCCGCCTCCGAAGTCGTTTACCGCACCCTATTCGAGAAACGCCTCGAGGTGACCCGCCGCTTCTCGCTGCCCCACGCCACCGACCCCAAGGCCGACCCCTATCGTATCCGCCACGAGACGACCCTGCGCAACCTCACCGACGCCACCATTCCCCTCCCCCGACTCGTCCTTGAGCTGGGCACCAGCTCCCTGACCGGCGCCAATGACACCGGCCTTTACCTGAACGTCGCCAGCTACGACGGCAAGGACTCCGAAGTCACCGATCGCAACGCCTTCGACCCAAGTTTCTTCGCGCGCTTTGGCGCGGGCGACCCGAATCCCAAAACCCAACTCGAACAAACCCGCCCCATCGTCTGGGCGGCGGTAAAAAATCAGTTCTTTGCCGCCATCTACACCCCGGAAAAACCCGGCCAATCCGTCGCGATCCGCCGGGTTGAGCTCCCCCCCCTCCCCGGCAGCAGCCGCACCGACGTCGGCATCACCGCCGCCGCCCGCTTCGACCAACCTTCCCTCGCCCCCGGCGCCAGCCAAACCCATACCGGCCTACTCTATGTCGGCCCGAAGGAATACACCCGGCTCGCCCGCTCCGACGAATTTAAACAACGGGAGGACAAGGTCATGCAGTTCGACCGCTACTTCTTCAACCGCATCTTCCTCTCGGGCCTGGTCGCCCCCATCCTGAATAAACTCATGGTCGGCACCCACTCCTGGGTGGGCAACTGGGGCGTCGCCATCATCCTGATGACCATCCTGCTCAAGTTGATCAGCGTGCCCTTCACCCTCGCCGCCTCCAAGTCCGCCAAACGCATGGCCAAACTGGCCGAGCCAATGAAGGCGATTAAGGAAAAGTATAAGGACAACCCCAAGAAACTGAACGAGGCCACCCTCAACCTGTTCAAAGAACACAAGGTCAACCCCGCCGGCGGTTGCATCCCGATCCTGATCACCATACCCTTGTTCATCGGCTTCTTCGCCATGCTTCAGGGCACCGCCGAGCTGCGGTTTCAGGATTTTCTCTGGGCGCCCGACCTCTCCGGTCCCGACACCATCTGGCGCGTCCCAGGCCTCGGTTTACCACTCAACATCATGCCTCTTCTCATGGGCGCCACCATGATCGTGCAGATGCGCATTACCCCCCAGCCCACCACCATGGAGGGCCCGCAGGTCCTCATGATGAAGTTAATGCCGATCCTCTTCACCCTTTTCTGCTACAACTTCGCCGCCGCCCTCGCCCTATATTCGACCGTCAACGGCCTCTTCACCATAGGCCAGCAACTGCTGGTCAATAAATACGTGAAGGACGAACCCCTCACTCCCCCACCCGCCCCGGCCCCCCGCGGCGGCAAAGCGGTGAAAAACGTCACCCCGACAAAGAAGTAAGCTCTCGTGGACGTTGCCTCCGGGAGGGTGGACGGGACCGCCGGGATCGACCCTGAAATCAGTAAAGGCTCATCCACAAGAATTTGAATCCTGCACAAACGACCCGACAGAGACGGAATTTAACCACGGAGATCACGGATAGGCACGGATTGATCGGTTTGTATCCGTGATAATCTGTGAAATCTGTGGTCAAAAACCCGTTTCCTAAGGTCCGATGATCACGGTCCTCTCGATGATCAAAGAATCCGCGCCGATCCGCGCCATCCGCGGTTAAAAAACTCCGGTCAGACGATCAGAGCCGCTGCAGGTGGAACCCACCGTCCACGTCGAAGCACGCACCGGTCGAGAACGGAAACCGGTCCTCTGCGATCGCCCGCACCGCCCGCCCGATATCCTCCGGCTTGCCCCAGCGGCGGATGGGCGTGATGCCACGCTCGTCCTGCAGGATGAGTTTGTCGTATTTCTCCTTCACCCCGCCAGTCATATCAGTGGCGATCACGCCGGGGCGGATCTCGTAGACATTGATGCCGTCGCCCGCCAGCCGGTCGGCAAACAGCTTGGTCATCATCGCCAGACCCGCCTTCACCATGCAGTAGTCACCCCGGTTGATCGACGCGGTGTAAACCGAGATGGAGGTCACGTTGACGATACGGCCGCGAAAACCCTCCGCGTCGGGCGCTTGAGCAATCATTTGCTTCGCCACCAACTGGGAGAGAAAAAAGGGCCCCTTGAGGTTGATCGCAAAGAGTCGATCGAAACTTTCCTCGCCCGCGTCCAGCAAGTCCGCCCGCACCTTGGGCGCCACCCCCGCATTGTTCACCAGGAGATCGATGCGCCCGAAACGAGCCACCGTCTCCGCGACCATCCGTTCACGGTCCGCCGCCACCGCCACATCGCCCTGCACGATAAAGCCGTCGCCACCCGCCGCGCGCACCAACTCCAGCGCCTCGGCTGCCGCCTCGGCGTTGCCCGCATAGTTAATCGCCACCCGCCCACCCGCCTTGGCCAGTTCAAGGGCGATGCCCCGGCCGATGCCGCGGGAGGCACCGGTGACCAGCGCGGAGAACTTAGGCATAGTAGCGGATGGAGTGGACGTCATGCCGCCATCCCAAATGCGCCGCCCCCCGCCCGCCAAACCCAAACCCCGCGGGCAAACCCGGAGAAGCGGTTCCGTGCTACTTTAGAACGATAGACTCCGCCCTGCCCCGCCAGACCCGCGGCGAGACGCCCCATTCGGCCTTAAAAACCCGGGAGAAATGAAACGCATCCGCAAAGCCCAGCTCTGCCGCGACCTGCTTCACCCGCGCCCCCGGCTCCCGCAGCCGCTCCGCCGCCAGGCGCAAGCGAAGTCTGCGCAAGTAGGCCCCCGGAGTCGTGTCCGCATAGCGCCGGAAAAGCCGGCATAGCGTCTCGACACGCAGTCCTGCCGCCCCGGCCAGCTCCGCCGCTCCACGCAAACGCACCGCGTCACTATCCGCCAAAGCCCGGCAGCGCTCGAAACTCTCCCGCGCCCCCTCGGTCTCCTCCAAGCCTCCGGCATCGCGCGCCTGCGCCAGTTTTAAAAGCAAAACCTCCGCCAGCGCCCGGGCAAGATCCACCCCGCCCTCACCCGGCCGCGAGCCCTCAAGCAGCAACCATTCCCACGCTTCCCGAATCTCCCCCGGCACCGCCACCAGCCTGACCCGAGACCGCTCGAAACCGGCTGCCTCGATCCGCGCCTGCGCTCCCGGGCCAGCCAGCCAAAGGTAATACCGACGCAACCCCCTCCCCGCCTCACCGCGCAGCCCCAGACGCGTCTCCGGCGTCGTCGCATAAACTCGCCCCGCCGCCAGCGCCTGCCCCAAACCGCCCAGCTCGGCCCGACCCCGCCCCGCCGCGATAAACTCTACCGACCAAAACGGAAAATCCCGGCGCTGCACGTAGGCTCCGCCCGCCAAAGCCTCCCACCCCGCCCCCACCACCCGCCAGCCACCCGCCTCGGCACTCTCTTTCCGGAAAAATCTCCGCGCATCCACCGCGGCCTCCGCACACAGCTCCGCCGGGGTAGCCAGCGCGCTTACGTTGGTCGTCATCGCCTTCGTCACCCCCGCATCCACAGCGCCACCCCGCCCGCCCGCGAGCTTGAAAAATCCCTTCCGCCCGCCTCGCTCCCGCCCATGGCCCACCACGACCCCCTCCCACCCCTGCCCGCTTTCCCCGCACCGGGGATCTATCGCCACGCCAAAGGGAACCTCTACGAAGTCCTCGGCCTCGTCCGCCATTCCGAGGATCTCTCCCCCCTCGTGCTTTACCGCCGCCTCGACGAGCAGGGCCAGCCACTGCCGGATACCCCCTGGGTTCGGCCATGGTCAATGTGGAGCGAACTCGTCCCCGGCCCGTCCGGACCAGTCCCGCGCTTCCAAAGGATCTTATCAGCCTCCCCCAGCATCTAGATTTAAGCCCGGATAAAACGGGGGGGAGGAAGCCGTGTTCATCTGTGTCCAACCGTAGCTAACTCACGCTTTTAAAGTTCATTATTGCCTAAAACCAGAGCACGAGAGGGCGAAACCGTTTGTTTGCACGGTATTAATTAAATTAAAACTATATTATACAATAGTTTAAATTTTTATTTTAGTAAAAATTAATTTTCTTGCACACTATGTTGCATTTATAGGGAGGCCCCTGCTCAATAACAGAGTCCCGTGCCCCGCCCCCCTAGCCAATATCTCCTCGCCCGCCGGCTGAATCTGTCGGGAGCCACCGTATCCCGGGCGCTCGCCAACCACCCCGCGCTCAGCACCGAGACCCGCGCCCGCGTCCAAGCCCTGGCGGATGAGCTCGGTTACCGCGGGACTGCCGCTCGAAGCGTGCGCCGCGCGGCCAACGCACCGACTCTTAAATTAGGCGTCTTACTGGGTGAACCCCTCGTCCCCGCCGACCACCTGGCCCTGCCCCGGATCCTCGAAGGCATCCGCTCCCGCGCCCAGCTGGACCACGCCGAAATCGACCTGCTGCCCTTCGCCCCCGGCGAGACCACCCCGCTGGCCGGTCGCCGGCGCCTCTTCGGGCACCTGCGGGCCGCCGGCTGGCGCGGCGCCCTCCTCCTCTACCCTTTTCCCGAGGCTACCGTCTCCATGCTGGCCGATAAGCTCTCCGTTGTCTCCGTCCTGCACGAATGCGCCGATGAGCGTATCGATACCATAGATACCGACCACGGCGCCATCCGCGTCCTGGTGGCCCGCCTTGCCGCCCTCGGCCACCGCCGGATCGGCTTCGCTACCTGGGCCTACCCCGCTGGCGGCCTGTGGGCTTCGCGCCGCTTCGCGGCCTTCGCCGAGGCGTTGTTCGCCCGCGGCCTCCCGCTCGACCCCGCCCGCGTTTGCAATGTCGGCCCGGCCTCCATCACCTGCGCCGAGCCAGCCGCCCTGGCAGACGCCGTCCGCACCATCACCCGCCGCGATGGCGTCACGGCCTGGGTCTGCGCCGCCGACCACCAAGCCTACCAATTGATCGCCGACCTTACCGCCAGCGGCCTGCGCGTGCCTGTCGACGTCTCTGTCACCGGCTTCGACGGCCAGCCCGTCCCCCCGGGCCTGCCCGCGCTGACGACCGTCTCCGTGCCCAACGCCGATATCGGCGCCTCCGCCGCCGCCAGCCTCGTCAACCGCCTGCTCCAGCCTTCCTCCCAGCGCCGCCTCACCCTCGTCACCCCGCGCCTGGTCGAGGGCGCCACCACCGCCTCCCCCCGCTGATCCTCCGCCCCTTTCCCGTTCGTTCAACCCACCCAAACCCACCGACCACCATGGCCAAAGCCACCAAGTCCAAATCCGCCGAGCACTTCGCCGGTCTCTCCAAAATCGCCTACGAAGGCCCCGGCAGCGACAACGCCCTCGCCTTTAAGCACTACAACGCCGACGAAAAAGTCGGCGGCAAGACGATGGCCGAACACCTCCGCTTCGGCATCGCCTACTGGCACGCCTTCCGCGGCACCGGTGCCGACCCCTTCGGCCCGGGCACCATCGTGCGCAAATGGGAGTCCTCATCGAAAGACCCCGTCTCCGTCGCCAAGGTCCGCATGGACGCCGCGTTCGAGTTCTACCAAAAGATAGGCGCGCCCTTTTGGTGTTTCCACGACCGCGACATCGCTCCCGAAGGCGCCACCCTAGCTCAGAGCAACAAGAACCTCGACGCCATCGTCGCCCACGCCAAGAGCCTGCAAAAGACCACCGGGGTAAAATTGCTCTGGGGCACCGCCAACCTCTTCAGCAACCCGCGCTTCATGTGCGGCGCCTCCACCAACCCCGACGCCCACGTCTTCGCCTACGCCGCCGCCCAGGTAAAGAAGGCCCTCGAGGTCACCCAGGAACTCGGCGGTGAAAACTACGTCTTCTGGGGCGGCCGCGAAGGCTACGAGACCCTGCTCAACACCGACCTGAAGCGCGAGCAGGACCACCTCGCCCGCTTCCTGTCCATGGCCGTAGATTACGCCAAAAAGATCGGCTTCAAAGGCCAGTTTCTCATCGAGCCCAAGCCGAAGGAGCCCACCAAACACCAATACGATTTCGACTGCGCCACCTGCATCGGCTTCCTGAAAACCTACAAACTCGACAAGCACTTCAAGTTCAACATCGAGACCAACCACGCCACCCTCGCCGGGCACAGCTTCCAGCACGAGATCGAGGTCGCCGGCTCCGCCGGCATGCTCGGCTCCATCGACGCCAACTCCGGCGACCTGCTGCTCGGCTGGGACACCGACCAGTTCAACACCGACGTGAAGGAGCTCACCCTCGCCATGATGAGCATCTTGAAGTTCGGCGGCCTCGGCTCCGGCGGCTTCAACTTCGACGCCAAACTCCGCCGCCCCTCGACCGACCTCGCCGACCTCTTCCACGCCCACATCGGAGGCATGGATGCCTACGCCCAGGCTCTGAAGATCGCCCACCGCATCAACACCGATGGCAAGTTCGCCAAACACGTCGCCGGTCGCTACGGCAGCTACGACACCGGCTTCGGCAAAGAGATCGAGACCGGCAAGGCCACCTTCGAGTCGCTCGAAAAACTCGTCCTCAACCAGCTCGGCGAACCCGCCCAATGCAGCGGGCAGCAGGAGAAGCTGGAAAACCTCCTCAACCACGAGCTCTTCCGCTAAGAAGCAAACGGCCACCAGCCCCACCAGCCCGGCCTGCTAAACTGCAGAGCCGGGCTTTTTCATGGACAAAACGGCCGCCCCAAAACCCGAGTAAAGCCTCGGGAAAAATCAGTAAGCCCCACCCTGAAAAAAGCTTTCCGTGGTGCCCCCACGGGGAATCTTATTGAGACGTCACGATGAGGGCTTGTTGAGACTTGTAGGGTAAAAAAGGGGACTTGTGGGTTCCCTTTTGTTCCCTAAAGTGCACCCATGCCAAAGAAATCAGATTGGCCGCGCACCGTTACCGTCGGCTCCGTCACTGTGAAGGTTTATCGCGTGGCGCACCCCACAAACAAGACCGGGAGGGCCTACGTCGTCGCGCATCGCACTCCCTCCGGCCGGAAAACAAGCAAGTTTGCCGATCCTTCCGCAGCCTTGGAGGAAGCCCGGTTAATAGCCGGCAAGCTCGCCGCCGGCAAGGTGGAGGCGGCCGATATGACCGGCGGAGACCGCGAGGAATTGCACGCAGCCCGCCAACTCACGGGAAAGATTCCGCTTCTCTCGGCTTTGGAGGAATGGAAGGCCGCCAAGGTGCTTTGTGGGGGGCATCTGCTGACCGCCGCAAAGACGTGGGCGGACTCTCACCGCGCGACTATCTCCGCTACTCCTCGCCGCCTGAACCAAGGGTGCTTATTCCGCGCGTCGGGCTTTTCGCCGTAATTCGAGCATCATTCCCGGGACGCTTACCAAAGTTAAAAACGGCAGACGCATAGTAGTGAGAACGAGAAGGGTGACACGAGTGCGATTCAGCCCCGACATGCGTATCAGCTGAACGGTGGTGTAACTTCCCAGAAGTCCAGCGGCCAAAGAGAGGTAAGTGCCGAAAAGATCTTTCCACAGAAAGGGCACGTTTTCGGGAGGAACCAACCGTTCCCCTGCATCGGTTGTCACGAGCAGGATGCCTACTGTCTCTGTCACGGCTAGGAGCAGAGAGAGTGTGATCAGCCCCTTTATTCGAATGGAAAGCCAAACGGATTCAGGTATCCGTGAGGCACCCGGCATATCACCATCGGGGGCGCTCATGTTATTGGCCTCCTGAACGCAATGGCGGCGCAGAGCTACCACGCGGCCTTTCTAGCCGTCACGACAAGCCTGAAGGAAACCCTCACAGCCGGCCCGCACCCTGACAGTGAATAGCGATATGCTGCCTTGGTATCGGGCGCTCTTCAGCCCCTCCGTCCATACAGGTCTGCCCCCGGCCTCCGTCGAAGACAAAATCAGGCACCGGCACCAGCGGACACTCAGGCACGACGGCCATGCTGATCGTAAAGGCGGATATGCGCGAGCAACCCGGCGAAGTCAGTCCACGCCACGCCCGCCACATTATCGGCTGCGCCATAGGTCATGAGCAGGCGACCGTCGGGGCGCACAATACCGCCACAGGTGAAAACGCACGGTGTCTTGAAGCGACCTTCAAGTTCCCACCGCTTTTTCGCATATTGGAGACGATCCGGGCAGCGGTGTTTCACCACCGGCCATCCATCAGGGCCGGGCGCGAGGATCATGAACGACTGGGTGTAGCCGACCACCGAGTCCTGCTTGGCGTGATACGGTAGCAGCCACTCCCCGTCTTCGAGCGCGAGCGGCACCCAACTGGCGCCGACCCGGTTGCCTTCCCAGACGAACTCGGAGCGGGCGATCAAGCGATGCGCCGCCGCCGCCGTCGGCAGATCCTCAATACGGTCCGCCACCGCGAGAAAAATCGCCGGCGGCAGGGCCGCGAACTCCGCCCCGAAAGAGCCGGGTTGAAACGGACGATGCAGGCACGCGTAGCGCTCGCGCCCGTCAATGAAGAGCTTTTGCGGGAAGGGAAACACGTCGCGGTTATCGCCGCGCTCGGGGTCGTTGAGGTGCGTGACGTAGGTGAAGGCACGCTCGTAGGCGCGGGCTTTGAGCGCCTCCAGATCAACCTCCCACAACACGGTCACGGAGAGGTTTTCGGACGCGGCGCGGCCGAGTTGGTGCCGCCCTTCGCGTGCCCAGTCCGGCGCGCACTGCATCGGCTCGTCGTGTTCCCAATAGGGTCCCGGTGCGAACATCCGGCACGCCGTCGTGCAATAAAGCCGTCCATCAAGGTGGAAGAGGCGAGGGTCTTCAATGCAACCGTTGGCATGATTGACCATGTCGCGGCCATCGCGCGCCCGGATCCGGATCGTCTCCGGAGTGGTGCCGAGCGCCGGCCCGAGCGCCGGCTTGGAAAAGTCGGCCTTCCAAGTCATGCCCTCGTCGTCACTGGTGGCGTAGCCGAGGAAAATCGGAAAGGGCAGCGGCCGTCCCGCGACCTGCGCCTGCGCCCAGGGGCCGGTGGCGCGGAAAAGCATGTGCAGACGCGTCGTGCCCGGTTCGTCGATCACGGTCGGGTTGAGCAACATCGTATCCGCCCAGGCGATACCCGGTTGCGGCACGAGCACGGGTGCGTCCAGAGTTTCAAAGAGAGGCAAGGCCAGGGAGGAGGGCGAAGACATGGGAGATCAAAGGGGTGATCCAAGACGCTGTGAATGCCACGCAGGCCCCGCAATCGATGGCAGGCTATACGGTAAAGCGAAAATTGGCGGACCGCGGATGTCCTGCGCCGTGGGCCGCACGGTGCCCGCCCTCAAACCGGGGGCACGTAGTTCTTTAGCCCGCCGTAACGCATGAAGCCCCGCCAGACTACGAGAAAGAAGAGCAGCCCGATGAAGCCGAGCGCTCCGCTCATGATAAAAGTGTGGCGGTAAACGTGGCCGTTGAGATCAAGGTATTTTCCGAGCAGGGGCGGCAGCA
Organism: Akkermansia muciniphila; assembly: GCA_945888375.1. Classification (GTDB taxonomy): domain Bacteria; phylum Verrucomicrobiota; class Verrucomicrobiia; order Opitutales; family Opitutaceae; genus IMCC26134_A. The sequence goes on from CAMCZZ010000006.1 coordinate 107,884, forward strand.
CCATGAAGAAGGGCGCGCTGACTATGCCTGCGGCGGAGGCGAACTGGGCGAACTTGGCACGAGGAAAGAGTCGCTGGCCGATGGAGGCGGTGCCGGTGTTGTAGATACCTTGGATGACGCCGTGGGCGACGAAGGCCACGGAAAAGGTCGCCGTATCGGTCGCTGCCCAGCCACCCCAGAACATGAAAATCGTGTAGAGCATCAAAGAAAGGATACCCAAACGCACCGGATGAAAACGATCAGCCAGCGCGCCGGTGACGTAGCTCAAGACCAGCGAGCACGCGAAGGTGATGACGAGGAGATTCCCGTAGCTGTTCATATCCATTCCGATTCCCTTGGCGTAAAAGACGCTGAACGCATTGACCGGCCCGCCGGCAAGACCGCCCAGCATGAGCGCAAGAAACAGCCAGAGATAAAACGGATTGGCGAAACACTCCCTGGCGTAGGCGCCGATCGGTTTCGACATCCGTGCAATGCCCGTGGCGTCAGGGTCAAGCGGCGGAGGCGGCGGATATTCGCCTTCACGCACGCGCAGACACATCAAGGTGAAGCCCACCCCGTAGAGCAGGCCCAGCCCGAGGAAGATAGCGGTGTAATGCTGCTCGGCGTGGCCGATCAGCCAGAAGTTGAAAATCATGCCCGCAATCAAGCTGATCGCGCGAAACAAACCGAAGAAACGGCCGATCACTTCCTGCGGCACGACGTCGTTGATCAGCCCGCCCAACACCGCTTGGGCGACAGTCTGGAAAATCTCGAAAACGGTCCAGAAAAAGCCGAAGACGATCAAGCGGCAGCCGACATCCCCTGGAGAATTTACGCCCAGCGCCTGATGCAGCCAGCCAGCGACGGGAACCGTGTAAGCAAGCCCAGCCATGGAGAACGCAATCAGCGGCGTCGGGATGAGCAGATAGGGGATGCGTCGCCCCCAACGCCCGCGATGGCGGTCGGATTTCACGCTGATGATCGGCACCAGAATCAACCCGATCGCGGCCGGAACGGACCCAACCAGCAAGCCGACCACAAAATCGCTCGAACCAAACTGGCGAAGCATCAGCTGGGCGACAGGACCAACTGCACGATCCTTCATCGCCCACGCAAAATCGCCCCAGAGCAACCACGCGAAGAGCGCAAAAAGCCCGGCGGTGGTGTAGGTTAGCGTGCCCGCCCGCCACACCTTGCTCCCGTGCTTCGAGGAAACCGGTGCCTCTTGACCGTCATCGGGCTTGCTAGGGGAAGGGGCAGCGGCGAGATCGGGCTTGTCTTGGGGCATGATCGCCAAAAGGGCTTATCGCCCCGCCTGCGGCGAATCGACTTTAGATTTACCGTATAGCCACGTTACCTAACGCCTCATCCACCGGCAGTTCCGCAGCGGATAGAAGGCACCTGCCCCAGCTCCCGCAGTTATCCATTTCTTCCTGGGTAGGTATTACTATACCATATAGTCTTAATCTTTTAGCAAACTCATCCTCCTAGCCTCAATTTTGGATCATGCCCCCCGTATCCACTACCCTCCATCGGAAAACTGGTTTCACCCTGATCGAGCTGCTCACCGTCATCGCGATCATCGGTATCCTCGCCGCCATCATCATTCCCACCGTAGGCGCGGTCCGTAAACGCGCGAAGGCCGCCCAGACCACTGCCAACATGCGCCAAGTCGGTCAGGCGGTCGCCACCTACAACGCAGATAACAAGGATTTTATGCCTTACGCCCGCGAAGGCGGCGGCCTCCAGCCCTCCGTGCACGAGTGGATCAACGTCATAGCCGTCGGCCACAAGGGAGACGGCAGTTGGAGCGACAAAGGTTCCCGGCTCGGTGCCCACATCGCACCCTACTTGGGCGTCAAGGCTCAGGTGGGCACGGATGTGGCCATTCCAGCCCTCAGGGACGAGGCTTGGCGCGCTGCGGCCGCCGAAAAAGGGGTGAATGTGGACATCTACTGGACCATGCCGACCTTCGTTCTCAACTCCACCCTCCGGAAGGCCTACCACCCCAGCCTCACCGGTTCGGTCTTGTATCCTTGGGGCAAGGACAGCACGTCACCCATAACTTTGGCCAAATCCGGCACCTATGGATTCGCGATTCGCCAGATGGCCGCGCATAGTCGCGTCTGGGCGATGATCCAGAACGATCGCCAGCTCATGACTGATTCGGGCGGCGAAATCACCAACGGCATGGTTGGTGCCAACTCGCCCGATACACCGGTCAACGGCGGCTCTTCACGCCTCGCCCTCATGTTCGACTGGAGCGTGCGCTCCATCCCGACCGACCACAATTTGCGCAGACCGCTCTGATTACGCTTAGCCCGATCAACTCCCACCCGGCCGGACGCTTGCGTCCGGCCTTTTTTTTGACCGTAGCCCCGTCCTCCCGTGCTGCTTTCCCTTCGCCGCTCACTTAGCTGCTTTCTTCTGTCGACCGCGGCTGGCCTGGCCGAGCAGCTTCCGCCGGCCTCGGGGCTCACGGCCACCCTGGAACCCGCCTCGGGCGTGCTCGCCAGCGGAGCCCTCGCGAAGATTCACTTTTCGATAACGCCTGCCGCCGCGGCGCCCGCGACCTCCGCCGTGCGCCTGCGCCGCAATGCCTCGGCCGAGCTTCCGACTGCCATCGTCAACTGGGTGGACGGCAAAGCATCGCTTCCCACCACGCTCGACGAGCCCGGGGCACTCTTTGCTTCTCTCCAAACCACCACCGGCGATGGCGAGAAACTGACCTCCCGGGCCGGCTTTGTTTTCGACCCGGAGAAGATCCGGCCGGCCGTGCCCCGCCCCGATGATTTCGACGGCTTCTGGGACGCCGAACTGGCCAAACTAGCCCTTGTGCCGCTCGACCCCGTTTTGGACCTCGGCAAGGCGCCCGCAAGCGCCAGTCCCGGAGGCATCGAATACACCCGGTTTTCGCTGGCGGTCAGCGCGACCGAGCGTGTCCGTGGCCAGCTCGCCTACCCCAAACAGGAAGGCAAAAAATTCCCCGCCCTCGTCATCTTCCAATGGGCCGGCATCTATCCGCTTTCCCCCGGCACGGTGACCGGCAACGCCGCCCAGGGCTGGCTCGCCGTCAACGTCTCCGCCCACGACCTGCCCATCGACGAGCCCAAGGCATTCTACGATGCCCTCGCCGCCGGCCCGCTCAAAAACTACGGCAACATCGGCAACGACGACCGGACCAAAAGCTACTGCCTCCGCATGTTTCTCGGCGTGCGCCGCGCCCTCGACTTTGTGCGCGCCCACCCCGCGTGGGACGGACGCGTGCTCGTCGCCCACGGCACCAGCCAGGGCGGCACCCAAGCCCTCGTCGCCGCCGCGCTAGACCCCGCCGTCACCGCCGTGGTCGCCAACGTGCCCGCCTACTGCGACCATAACGGCACCTCCGCCGGCCGCGCCCTGCCCCACCCGTATTGGCTGGCCAACACCGATGGCCGCGATGCCGCCGCCGTCGCCGCCACCGCGCGCTACTTCGACGTCGCCCACTTCGCCCCGCGCATCCGCGTCCCCGTGCTCGTCTCCGCCGGCCTCATCGACGAAACATGTCCTCCGGCCGGCATCGCCGCCATGGCTAATTCTCTGGCCGGCCCGTACGAGCTTCTCTTCATGCCGCAGGCCAACCACAAGGGCGACAACAACACCCACGCAACCTACCTCGCCCGCTCCAAGGTCTGGCTCGATGCGCTCCGTTCCGGCCTCCCCGCTCCGCCCGCGCGCTGACTTCGCATCCCGATCCTTGCGGGAGGGACACCGCCCCCGGCGTGCTCGCCCGATTTCCAGCCTAAGTTGTCAGGCCATCATCGCGGCTTGCTCACGTGTGATCGCGTGCTGCAAGGGCCGTCCCTCGATCCACCGCTCCAGCTCGTCCAGCGCGAGAGCGCCCATGCGCGCGCACTCCGGGCCGTAGGAGCCCGCGAGATGCGGTGTCATCACGACATTAGGCAGGTTGAATAACGGCGACTCCGGCGCCGGCGGCTCGGGATCGGTGACATCCAGCACCGCCGTCAGATCTTCCCGCCGCGTCAGCAACGCGATCAACGCGCGCTCGTCCAGGACGTCGCCGCGGCTCGTGTTGATCAGCGTCGCGCCCGGCTTCAGCAACGCCAGTCGTCGCGCGTCGATCAACCGGTTCGTCTGAGCAAGTTGTGGCACATGAAGGCTCACCACGTCGCTTGTCGCCAGCAGGGTGTCGAGCTCCACCGCGCACACACCCAGTCGGTCGAAGGTCGCTCGCGGCTGCACCGGATCCCAAGCGACGACTTCCATCGCGAAAGGCCGCAACAACTCCGCCACCCGCTGCGCCACGCGGCCGAAAGAAACCAGACCCACGCGGCTGCCCACCAATCCGGGCACGAGCGGCAGATAGTGGTAGGCCGTGCGCCAGCCCGCCCGGGCGTCCCGGACAAAACGCCAGCCGTGCTTGAGGCTAAAAATGATTTCGCCGACGCAAAACTCCGCCGTCGTGGCCGAATTCGCCGCCGCCGCCGTGCTCACCACGATGCCGCGCTCCCAGGCCGCGTCGGTCATGAATCCCCGCACCGATCCCGCCGCGTAAAAGACCGCCTTCAACTTCGGCGCTCGGTTCAGAAAATCCGCGTCGAGCACCGGCATGCCCCAGCCGCCGATCACCACCTCCACGTCGCGCCAGCCCGGATCCAGCGTCTCCGTGACCGGAAGCAGCTGCGCCAGCTCCCCCGCCCGCGCCCTCGCCGTCGGCGGATAGACCGAGTCGGCGTGCAGCGGCCGCACGATCAGCGCCGCCTTCGGGCGAGCCAGACCATCGGTCCTCGAGGCGCGGGCCGTCGCGAAACCGTCTTCCGCCACCGGGATGGGCGACGAGCTGTCAGAGACCGGCGCGGTGGTTCCGAGGATCATGAGGTTGGAAAAAAGGGCGGACATGGACGGCGGACACTTGCCACCACCGGATTTAGCTTGGCCCGCCCCCGACATGCCTAGCGACACAGCGTTGATTATACGGTAAACAAACCCGGGGCTTTGCTCGTGGGGGAAAGGATTGAATTCAGGCGTTAGATACACTTCGACCGCCGGGTTCGTCCCCGTTTGGCGTCAAAGGACACCAGACGGGGACGGAGCCTTCTCAACCGGCCTAGTAGCTCACTTCAAGGCGCAGGAAGCGGCGGGGCTGGTCGCTGATCAACACCGAGTCCTCGGCCGTCACCAGGCCAGCTGTGTTGGCCGCTCCGGTGCTGGTAAAGACCACCGTGGCGCCCGACCAGGGCGCGGTGAGATCGTTGGAGGCCTTGACCGTGTAGGTAATGGCGGGGTCGGCCACGCGGGTGAAGCTCAGGGTGAGTTTGCCCGCCGCCTGCCCGATCGTCACCGCCGGGCCCGAGTTCGCGATCAAGGGATTGGTGCCCGTGGCGTATTCGAGCAAGTTGGCCCGTCCATCATTGTCCTGGTCCGCGAGGTCGGCGCCGGCGCCGCTGTTTGCAGCGTCGTTGAAGTTAGCAAAACGCCACTCTTCCAGCGCGGTGAGCAAGGGTGCGCCCGAGCTCGTCACCACGAGGCTACCGGTGCCGGCGAAGGCACCCGACGCATGGGCCGAGGTATAGGTGCCGGCAGCCTGTTGCACGCCGTTGAGGAACAATTTATCCACGGTGTCCGTTCCGGCGAAGTTCAGCTCCAACACCGCCCCGGTGGCGATGCTGACGCTGGAGGCGTCGTTGTTGGCATTGGCCGCGCCGAGCGCGACTTTTCCCGCCGTTACGGTGGTGCTGCCAGCGTAGGCCGGGTTGGGAATAGTCAGCGTGCCCGCCCCGAGTTTGGTGAGGCCGCCCGCGCCAGTGAGGGTGGTGTTCGCCCCCAGCGTGACGTTGCCGACCGTCGCCGAATCGGCGTGGAAGGTGCCGCCGCTCGCGCCGAGGATCAAGTTGATCGTGCCCTGCGCGGTGGCATCCACCCCGGCCACCGTGAGGCTGGAGCCCGCGATGTTCCGGAGGGTGCCGCCGTTGAGCGTGAGATTGCGCAGGGAGTTGGCGGCGAAGGTCGCGCCGCTGCCGGTGATGGTGGTGGCGCGAAGCTCACCCGCATTCAGATTGTAGTTCGCGGTCAACCGAGGCGATTCAGCGTTGGCGTTGAACCCGAGGTTGACCGTGGTGGCGGTGAATGTGCCGCCATTTTGGTTGATCGTTCCATTCAAGGTAGGCGCACCGGTGGAGGCCACGGGCGGGGTGTTGTCGTTGGTGCTCTTCGCAGCGATCGAAAGCGTATCCGCCGTGATCGTGCCCGCATCAAAGGTGAAGGTGCCCGTGGACGAGGTGCCGCCCGCATTCGCGAAATGGCGCGCGATATAGAACGTCGTCGCCTGAATATCGACGGTGCCGCCCGTCGTGTTGAGTATGCCCGTGCCGCTTTGGTTGCCAGAGTTGACCGCAGGCACGGAGACGCGCGCGGCGGATCCGGTGCCGCCGGGACCGCGCACGGTCAGCGTCGGGCTGGTGAGACCGGGCTGGAAGGATACGTTGCCGCTGCCTTGGAAGTTGCCGACGACGAACTCACCGCTCACGTTGATGTTATTGGTCTGGCCTAGACCCACCACCGTGTTTTGGCCCGCGAAGTTTCCGCCGCCGCCGCCGAAGCGGACATGAGCGGCGTCGAATTGGTTGATCCCGGACTTGGCCAGGAGCACGGTGTTCACTACGTTGGCGCCCGTGGCGTTGACGCCAAAAGCGCGGGTGAGACCGGTGAAGGTGAAGTTGGTCAACCCGGTGAGGTCGAGATTCGTGCCGGTGACGGTGCCGGCCACGTTGACGTCGGCCAGCGCCTGAAGCGTAAGGCCACCGGTGCCGAGGATCACGCCGGGAGCATTAAGCTGCATTCCGGCAATGGTCTGGTTGAGGCTGCCCAGATCGAGCGTGCCGCCGCTGCCGGTGAAATTCAAGATCGAGGCTGAGGGAATCGCGCCAGCGGTAGTCGGCCGCAGGGTGCCCTGGAAGATGCCGGTCTGGCCGGTGTATCCATTGACGCCCGTGAGCTCCAGAATCCCGGGGCCGGTCTTGGCAAAGCCGTAACCCGGGACGGTGACCAGCGAGGTGAGCAGGCCATCGATCTGAACCGGGCCTGTAGCATTGGTCGTATCGATACCGACGAAGGTGCTACCCGTCGGCTGGATGCTGGCATTGTTGAGCAAATCGTCGAACTGCGTCGGGGACCACTCGCCGACCCCGCCCATGCGGACGGTGAGGGCGGCGCCTGAAGCGACCGCGACGCGAACAGGAAGCTCGCCCCCTGACAATTCAGGATCCTGGTAACCGGGCAAGGTGCCGGGTTTGGCGGCTACGAGGAGGCCGGCCGAAATCGTCGTAACCCCAGCATAGGTGTTATCGCTGGTGAGGATGAGAGGACCGGCGCCGGTCTTCGTGAGACCGCCCGCGCCGGAAATCGCCGTGTTGATGGTGAGCGGACCGGTGTAGGGCGAAGCGTTGCCGATCGACGACGCAGTCGGTCCGGAGAGCACAATCGAGCGGCCCGCATCCAAGGTGATGGCGGCATTGGTGCTGGGCTGGGCGAGCAGCGTGGCCCCGCCGGCGATGGTCACGCTGTTCTTCACGTTACCCAAGCTCCCATCCGACTGGATGCCCAGCGTGCCGCCCAAGATACCGATGGGGCCTGAAATCGAATTTGGCGCGTTGTTAAAACGGAAGGTCAAGGTGCCGGGGCCGGTCTTGTCGAAGCCTTGGTTGCCCGCCAGTGAGCCGTAGAAAAAGAGCGAGCCACCGGCTAGTGAGACGTTGATCGCGGGCACGCCTGCAGTCTGTTCGAGCCGGAGCACATCGTCGGCGGTGTCGGCCTTGCCGATCGAACTACCAACCCCGTAGGTGACGTTCAAGGCACCCACGGTGTAGGGATAAGTTCCGCCTACGCTGTCAAGAAAGGGCACGGGAGCCAGCGAGGCCGCAGCCGTAGCCGTAGCGGTGGGGCCCGACAAGGTCACTGCCGGCGCCACGAGATAACCCGAGCCGGGGTGCGTTACCACGATCGAGGTCACCGCCCCACCGGTCACCACCGCGTAGCCGGTGGCGCGGGTGCCGTCCGCGGGAGCGGCGGCAAAGGTCACCGACGGAGGAGCCACAAAGCCGGCCCCGCCCGCTCCGATCACCACGCCGCTGACGCCGCCGGCTGCGAGGGTGGACGTGGCCGTGGCCACCGTGCCGGCCGTGGGCGCGGCCATCGCCACCGTGGGCACGGCGGCGTAGACGCCGGGCGCGCTGATGTTAAAGCCAACCACGCCGAGGGCGGTATGCGCCTCGGCCGTCGCGCCGCTTCCGCCGCCGCCCGTGAGCGTCACGGTGGGGACGGAGGTAAAGCCGTAACCCTGGATCTGCACGGTGACGCCGGTCACCTTGCCGGTCACGGCGTCGATCGCGGCGACACCGGAAGCGTTCACCGTGGCGCCGCCACCCGAGAAGACGACGGTGGGAGCGGTGGTGTAGCCCGAGCCGCCGTTGGTCACGTTCACGATTGCTACGCGGTTTTGTAGATTGGCGGTGGCGACCATCCCCCCCGCATTAAACGTCACCGCCGGGGCGGACACGTAGCCGAGCCCGGCGTTGGTGATCGAAAGATTGGCCACGCCGCCATTGGCGGCCAGGGTGGCGACCGCACCGGCGGCATTCGGCACGCCCGCCGACCAGTTGGCCGCGGTGCCCCATTGTTGCCCGGAGACCGAGGCGTTAAAGGTGGACTGAGCGAGGAGCCCGCCGACCGGGAGCGAAGCGAGCGCCGCCATCAGGGCGGCGCGGGAGGAACGTGAGCAAGCAAACGGGGTGGTTTTCATGGGGGATATTGGGAAAATCGAACGGAGACGAAAGCGGTTCAGCGACACCTATCCGTGTCACGATCCCGCCCCGTCGCGAAACGGGGGGAGCGATCAGGAACTCAGACTCCTGACCATTCAGGACTCGATAGCGAATCCAACGGAGATATACGGTATAATGGGTGAGAAGCACCAAAGGCGCGGGTAGAACCCGCGCCGGGAAAAAGGGCCGACTCCGAAGAGATCGGCCCGGCGATCAGGCCTTACACCACGCGACGACGGCGGCGCAGGGAAACGCAACCCAACACGCCCAGACCGGCCAGCGCCGCGAAAGTTGACGGCTCGGGAATCGCGGAGACATTCAGAGTGAGATCATTCGCCCCCAGCACAAACGAACCCACCAGCCCGGAGCCCAGATTGGTCGCCACGAAATCCGACTGCGAGAATGTCGTGCCGCCGAAGGACGTCAGGGTGTAGCTGCCGCCGTCCAACCCGCCGCCCCCGAAGTCGAAGGTGAAGCCGATTCCGGTGCCCTTGGTGAAGGCGCCGGAGAGCGAAAGGCGATCCGAAGAAGTCAGACCGCTTAGCTCGAATACCAAGGAGCCGCCGTTGTTCCACGTGAAGCTGGAGCCCGATAGGGTGCCGATGCCAGTGCCGGGGGCGAGCGAACCGGAGTTCAAGGTGATCGCGCCCACGGTGCCGGAGCCGCCCAAGGAACCTCCGCCAATGGTGACGGCGGAAGAGGCGAGACTGGCGTTAACGAATACGGTGCCAGCGTTGATGCCAAACGCCCCCGAGTAGGTGTGGGTGGGCCCACTGGCGAAGGTGAGTGAGCCGGCTCCGGACTTGGTAAGGGCACCGCTTCCGCTCAGCACCGTGTTCGCGCCGAGGGTGATGGAACGGGTAGCATCCGCATTGAAAGTCGCGCCAGAGGCTCCGGCGATGACGTTGATGCGACCAGTCGCCGTGGTGGCGAGGCCATCGACCGAAAGGTTGCCTCCTGCGAGATTCTGCAGGGTGCCGCCATTGATGGTGAGGTTGCGCACGGTGCTTGCGCCGTAAGTGGCGCCGGAACCTTGAATCGTCGTGGCGAAGAGGGTGCCGCCGGTGAGGTTGTAGTTGGCGATGAGGTTGGGAGACTCAGCATTAGTATTGAGACCTAAATTGACAGTGGTCGCCGTAACGGTGCCGCCGGATTGGTTGAATGTGCCGTTAAGGGTCGGTGCTCCACTCGTGGCACCCGTTTTAGCGGCGAGGTTCAGTGTCGTGGCCACAACCGAGCCGGCCGGCATGGTGACTGTTCCCGTGGAGGAGGTGCCGCTAGAACCCGCGAAATGCCGAGCCACATAGAAATCGGTCGCCTGAGCGTCCAAACTCCCATTCGTGAGATTGAGGATGCCCGTGGAACCTTGATTGCCCGAGTTGGTGGAACCGACCGACATAACTGGCGCAGCTCCGATTCCACCGGCGCCACGCACGGTCAAAGAGGGATTGGTCAATCCACTTTGGAACGAGACGTTTCCGCTGCCCTGGAAGAAGCCGATCACGAACTCGCCCGAAGCGTTGATGTTGTTGTTCTGGCCGAGTCCTAGCAAAACGTTTTGACCAGCTACATTACTGCCACCGCCACCGAAGCGGACGTTAGTGGCATTGATCGTGTTGGTGCCGGTTCTGGCGAGGTTCACCGTGTTTACGACGTTCAGGCCAGTGGAGTTAATCCCGAAGTCGCCGGCAGTGCGGTTGACCGTCAAGTTGCTCAAGCCCGCCATGTTTACCGTAGTCCCAGTGACAGTCGTGCTCCACGTGGTGTTGGCTGCAAAGTTGACGATCAAGGTGCCGCCCGCACCGCTGATCGTGTTGGTCTGGCCGGCACCAAGCAATCCAAGCCCGCCGAGTGTCTGTGAAGTGCTGCCCACATCCAGCGTCGAAGCCGCGTTGAAGGTCACCGTGCTGGTGCTCAACAACCGGTTGTCTCCGCCGGACAGGGCGAGCGTGCCGCCGTCGAGAAAAGTGCCTCCGGTGAAAGTGTTGGCACCGCTCAAGGTGAGCGTGCCGGAGTCGTTCTTACGCAATTGGGCCGTGCCGGAAATCACGCCCGCGATGGTCATGTTCGCGCCGGCTTTGTTCTTCACCCAGAAAGCTCCAGTGCCGCTGGTAGTGATCGTGCGGGCCGAGTTCAGCGTAAAATTTCCAGCCGAAGCGTCGTTGTAAAAACCGACCGGCTGACCGCTGAGCGCAACGGAAATGACGTTCACCGAATTACCGAGGTTGGCATCGCTATTTATCACCGTGAAGCTACCGCCTCCCGAGGCGGGCGCGGTCAGTTTGACGGTGCCGGTGAAAACATTGGTGACGCCCGAGAGATCGAGGTAGCCGTTGCCTTGGCGTTCGAAGCCGTTGGTGCCGTCGAGGACCGAACTGATCTTGAAGCGGTTCGCCGCCGATTCGCTAAACGCATTGTTGGTTCCTGTGCTGATAACAGGGGAGTTGACACCGTTGGCCAAGGTCAAGGTGCCGCCGGAGATCGTCAGCCCCCCGTTAGCTGTAGTGTCAGTCGCGAGGATCTGCCCGACGGTGAAAGCAGTATCCACTGTGATCGTCTGGCCTGCCCAGTTTTGTGAAAAGGTGGCGGTCTCGGTGGCGGCGTTTGGCACCCCTCCTGTCCACGGTCCGGTGGACCAGTTACCCGAGGCAAGGTTTGTCCACGAGCCGCTGGCGGCGTAAACAGAAGGCATCGCGGCCAGCGCGGCGAAGAGCGCTAGGGTGGCGGCACGACGGCCGTTCGATATCGATTTTGGGGTATTCATTATTGAAAAATAGGACACGGAAAGATCGGCGCGCGGGGCGGCCAGACTTGGCATGATGAGTTGGGGTTAGGGGGGTGAACTAATAACCTCGGGTTCCTGCCACACTTGCTGACCTGCACGCGACGCCGTCGTGATTATACAGTATAGTTCAACGGTTTCTCGGCCCGATTTTGCCTACGGGTCTTTTGGTGACCAACCTTGGCGCACCGTTTGGGAACAGGGCTGCGCGCAGCTCTGGGGAAAACTTCCCCGGTCCGGTCTCCCGGACATACCCGAAGCCCGCCTCCAAATCCCACCAAGCCCAGCCCAGCCCGTTCCCGTCGAGTTCCTCCCGCATCGCCCGCGCGAAGGCTAGGCGCGACGTGGAGTCGGCGTTTCGATACGCGCCAAACTCGCCGCTGTGCACCGCCCGTCATTCCCGCCGCCACCACACCGCCGCCTCGGCCAAAAGGCCGGAAAGGGCCGGGACTCTGCTGAGATTGCTCTCTGTCGCCGCGGTGTTGTGCGCCCGCGCCCACTCCTTCGTCCGCTCCGGCCCGTCATTCGCCGCCACGACCGGAACGAGCGGCGGCCCCGGAAACACGATCCCGGTCGTCCCCGTCAACCCGCCCGTGCAGCCCGCGCCTTGGTGAGTGAACAGGAACGGCTCGTAGCAATGCGCCGTCACCACCACGTTTTCCCATTCGCTGGAAATTCGGAGTTCCGCGATCGCCTTCACCGACCCCCAGTCGCCCGGTGAGAGCAGAATCGTCCGCTTTGAACTCACCTTCCGTATCGCCCTCATTACCTCGGGATACAGCGCGTTCATCCGCGCCGTCGTCTCCGCACCGCGCGGTTCGTTTAAGAGTGCGAACATCAGCGAGGGCGCCGGCACCCGGCGATAGTGGCGTGCGATCCCGAACGCTGCCTCGAATTTGAAAGGGAGTCCGCTCAAGCTTTACCGTATATCTATCGGGGCATCGCGACCTCCGGAGACGACGACTCATTCTCTCGCTCCCCGCTATGCATGCCTTTGTGCCTTTGCCCTGCTCTCAACCACCTGCCGCGACGCCTCCTTAGAACCCGAGGTCAAATACCGAGCCGTGCGTGTCGGCGTGGATCTCATCGCCCACGACCTTATCGCCGTCTTCAGCGTCGTCTTCCGCTTCGCCCCGAACGCCGCGGCAACTTAACCCGACCCTATGCCACACGCTCACCTCACTCCTGCGGCCGATATCCTCGCCGCCGTCGCACCTCTCCGCCCCTCCCTCGGCGGCCGCCTTGAGCCCACGCTGCTCGCCGCCCGCCTCGGCGCGACCCACTGCGCCGGCCGCTACGCCTTCACTCCGGAGCCCTACGTCGTCGAGGGGGCAAAGACCATCCACGGCCGCCTCGGCTACCGCCACCTCAAGCTCTGGTTTTACGAACTGGAGCAGGTTTACTCGCAAAACTCGTCCTGGAACCTCTCCGCCTACCCCACCCTCGCCGCCCGCGCCGCCCACCCCTACTTCCGCGCCGCCTTCGCCGAGCCCTTCGCCACCATCGCACTGGAGGTCAAGTTCAGCCCCGCCGGCGATCTCCACCCGCGCCCACCCGGCCACATGGTCGCGTCGGACATGGACTTCGCGCGCGAGGAGGAGCAGTTGTATCAACTCACCAAATACTTGCTCGCCACCTACTGCGACCGCGCCGTCACCTTCATCCTGCAAAACTGGGAGGGCGACTGGATGATCCGCGAATTCCCCGGCGCGATGTGGACCGACCCGGCCAAAATCCCCGCCGACCTTGACCAGCGGGTCGAGACCTACGTGCGCTGGTTCGCCGCCCGCCAGCGCGGCGTCTCCCGCGCCCGCGCCGAGTTGTCCGCCGCCGGCTCAAAATGCCGCGTCCTCCACGCTATCGAAGTCAACCGCGTCTTCGATACCCTCCTCGGCGCCCCAACCCTCTGCAACCGCGTGCTGCCCCGCGTCGAAGTGGACCTAATTTCCTGGTCGGCCTACGACGGCATGCAGATCGACGCCCACGGCACCGGGGACGCCGCCGCCATCGGCATCTGGCAAGGCATCGAGATCATCCGCGCCCACGCCCGGACGATCGAACGCGACGGCAAGGGCCGCCCCCAGGTGATGCTCGGAGAATTCGGCGTGGCGGAGAACAAGCTCCCGCCCGAGAAGAACGCCGAGGACATCCTCGAAGGCACCGTTGCTGCCGCCCTCGCGCAGGACGCGTGCTTACTGCACTACTGGGAACTTTTCTGTAACGAGTCCAACGACCCCAAATACCGCGACGCCCCGCTCGACCGCAACCTGCGCGCCGACGAGCTTGGCGGCTTCTGGCTCATCAAGCCCGACGACACCCTCGGCCGCGCCGGCGCCTGGTTTGCAAAACGGCTCGGCCGATGATTCGCACCATGCGCCTCGCCGCCTTTCGTTCACTCGGTTTCATGGCGCTTGGCGCGGCGTTCAGCCTGGCTCTGCCCGCGACACCCTCGCCGCAGTCCATCGCGCCGCCGGCCATCGCGGGCGCCGACTCCGCGCTGACCTCCCACTGGGAGGACGCCACCCAGCGCGAAGTTTTCGTCATCGCGGGCGATCACTACCAACTCCGCGTCGGCACCCACCCCGCCCGCATCCTCTCCCTGCGCAGCGACGGGCGCGAGCTCCTCGGGCCCGGCGGCGCCACGCCGTGGATCGAAACCGCCGCCGGCACCCGCCTCGTCCCGGCTCCCCGCGATCTCGTGCCCGTATGGGACGTTCACACCGGCCAGAAATCCCTTCCGGCGAAAAACTCCGCCGCCCGCATGAACATCTGGCGCGCCACGCCAAACTACTGGGAGGTTCACCTGCGCGACATCCCTTTCGTCGCGCCCGACACGCCGGCCGGCACGCCGCCGCAACGCGTTCACCTCGTCTTCCACGCCCACCCGGATCGCGTGCATCTGGAGTTCCGGGCCGAACCCGCCTCAGGCCAAGCTGCCCCCGCACGTCTCGGCTGGGTTTTCGACACCGCGTCCGCCCTTCGGATCGAGCAGGCAGGCAAACGCGCCGCCCTCGCCTTCGCCGGTTCCGCCGCCGTCCTCGCCCCGCCCGACGGTGCTTTCGCGCTGAACGCGCGCGACGCCAAGACCCTCGCCTTCGCCCCCGCCGCCGCGCCATGGTTCGTCCTCCGTCCCGCGAGCCCTCGCACCCCGCCTGCCGCGCCCGCCGAACTCTCCACTCTCTTCCGCGAGGAACTCGCCCCGCTCGCCGCCTCCGCCTTCGGCGCCGATACCCACGGAGTCTGGAGCGGCTACGACCCCGCCTCCGGCCTCTACCTGCTCGACCTGCTCTCCAACCGCCCCGCCTTCAGTTTCGACGCCGCCCACAAAATCCCCTCCCGCCGCATTGATACCGCCATTACCGCCCCGCGCTCGCCCACGCCACGCACGCTCACGGTCATGGCCCGCACCGGCCTCGGCAACCTGGAGGCCGGAGTGCTGGCCGACCCGCACGGATTCCCCCGCGCCGTGCCCGCCTTCGTCGCGAAAAACTTCGCGGGCGAAAAAGAGGAGCCCGACGACACCGCCTATGGCGACATCGTGTTTCCCCTCGCCCTCGGCCCTGGCGAGCCGCGCGAACATCGCGTTCTCGCGCTCTTCCAGACCTGGGGCAACCACATGTTGAAACAGGTTTCGTCCATCCGCTTTTTTACCATCTACTGGCACCTCTCCACCGGACTCAGCGAGACCACCTGCTTCACCCACGCGTGGATGTTTATCCGCGGCGGCCTGGTGAGCATCCCCGATTTCCGCCCTTACTCCGGCCCCTTCATCATGGGCCAGCCCCAGCACGAGTGTTACTCCTGGCCGGGTTTTCTGAACTACGAGACCGCCGCCGGCCCGGTGCGTCCGCTCTACGAGCGCACCGATTTCCACTCCATCGCGCCGAATCTCTCCCGCTTCACTATGCGTTTCCGCACCAGCGACGACGCCGCCCGCCTCGGCGTCGAGATCTTGGAGATCCCGCAAACCGACGAGATGCGCACCTTCCTCCGCCTGCGCTACGACTGGGATAAACCCGTCGCGCTCACCGGCGATACGCGCCGCACCTTCCGCTGGCTGCAAACCTACGAAAAAAACCTCCCGCGCGAACTCATCTGGCTCCCTGCCGAGGGCCCCGGCCGCACCCTCGCCGTGCCCAAGACCCCCGCCGCCGAGGCGCCTCCGCTCCTCCTCGCCGAGCCGCTCTCGCTTGCCGCGCCTTACGCCGGCACGCACGAGCAAAAGCAGGACTACTCCTCGCTCATGCTTATCACCCGCTTGACCGGGCGCCTCGGCGGCCAACCCGTCGAGCGCGCGTTTCTCACCGCCGAGTTCGACGCCACCAAGGGCCTCTATGCCTTCGTCGCGGAGCAGTCCGATCTGAAAATCGAGGCGGGCGACTGGCTTGAAGCCGATGTGTTGCTCATGCCGCATGCCGAAATAAATCCGCCGCTCTTCAAAGCCACCCGCGAGCGCGAATACTGGTTCGATCGGGCGCCGCACATCACCAGCGTCAGTGTCGGCACCAAACGCGCCGACTTCCCCGCCACCATACGCGCCGATAACGATGTCGCGCGTTTCACCGTAACCGGCGGGCTCGATACGCTCCCGCTCATAGCCGAGGGTTTCTCCGCCCCCGGCGTGCCGCTCCTGTGGAAGGGCACGCTCTGGCAGGACCAGCAACTCCACGGCGGCGATGGTAACCAGGTGGATCGCGACCCCGCTGACGGCACCTACCGCTTCACCTTCGTTTATCCGATTCGCCGCACCGAGGCGCACGACTTCACGGTTTCCCTGCTCAAGGTCAGCGGAGCCGATGTGGCGAGCCTGCATGATGACAACGGCCTGCCTGTCGCCCGCTTCACCGCGAAGGCCGACTACACGGTGACCGCACCGGTCTTTTTCCAAGGCGGTGAAAACCGCGTCACCGCCGGTTCCGACCTTGTGCGCGCTTCAGGCCGCGCCACCGAGCTGCGCGCCGTGCCCGTGAGTTTCGTGCCCGCCGCGGGTGAGGCCGTCGTGCGCATCGCCGCCGCGAGCGAGGCGCGAGTTGACCTAACCATCGAGGGTGCCGCCGGTCGCCTGAACATCGGCCACCGCGTTCCGGGCCGCCGCTACGCAGTAACCCGCGAGGGCAGCGCTGGAACAGAGTATCTCGTCGCGAACGATCAAGGCCTCGAATTCGACATTCTCGCATCACCAACGCCGCGAAGGTTAAGGATCTCGGCGGCCGTGCAATGAGTCGTTGCGACAACTAAGCCTTTACAATCACTCCAGCGGCAGCAGCAGCATCCAACGCGATTTCTGCCACTCAGTCTGCTGCGTCGGAGTCATGTGCCGGCGAAAGAAATCGCCGACTTCTGGATCCCCGGTGGCAGCCGTCACCATCCAGAAAAACTCGGTCGGCGAGGTTTTCTTGAACTTGCCGTCGCCAAAGGTCCAAAACCTCGGTTCCTCGACGTAGGGGCGCAGCCAGAGCGCGGCCTGGCGCAACGAGCGGCCGTCTTTGGTCTTGTAGGCCCACAGGTCCAGATCGAGCCGGCGCGCGAGAAACACCATGTCCGCCATGCCCTTCAAATTCCAACAGGTATACATCGCCGCGTAGCCCCGCTTTTGTTCATGCGGGGTGGCCCCGTCGGGCTCAATTTGAACCGCGATGCGCCCGG
Organism: Akkermansia muciniphila; assembly: GCA_945888375.1. GTDB lineage: Bacteria > Verrucomicrobiota > Verrucomicrobiia > Opitutales > Opitutaceae > IMCC26134_A. The sequence continues at coordinate 125,113 of CAMCZZ010000006.1, forward strand.
GACCGAATGCCTCCACCACGCGCCGCGCCAGCGCTTCATCCCCGGCGAACAAGGCGCAGCGGGCCACGATCAGGTCGTAAAAGGTGCCGTGATTGTTCGGCGCCGCCCGTTCTCGCTGGCCGAGAGAGGAGTTCCAAAGCCAATCGGTGAAGGGCACGAACCAGGCGCGCAGGGCGGCCTGGTCGTCGGCGGACCATTCGCCGGAGTCTCCAAGCAGGTTTACCGCATCGAGCAGGTAGGGGAAGCTGTTCACATCAATGATTCCCCAGGGCTCGCCTTTGCTCTTGTTGGGCACGCACTGCGCGTAGTCCATATGCGGACTCATGCGCGTCGCCGGATCAATGAACCACACGCGCAACTGCTCGGACGCACGACGCGCGTAGCGGGTGTCGCCGGTAAAGTAAAACGCCAGCGAACAGGTGATGACGCGTTGCTGCAGCGTCTTCATGCGCGGCCCGTCAAACTTGTCTATCATCTCGGTGTTAACCACACCATCGCGCATCACCCAGGGCGCATCGGGCTTGCCTTCCTGCGGCCAGAAATAGCCCGAGAAACTCGCGTAGTTGTGCTTCCCGCCCACCATCGCCGCGAGGTCGCCGGGTTTATCAGTTACCTTTACCAACTCGCCGGCCAGTTCCTTCTCCGCCTCGCCGCGCAACCGTTCGAGCGCGGGCTGCAACAGGGGGTCGCCGGCGCGCACCCGTTGACGACTGCGCGCGAGCGTTTCTGGCAACCAGGTGTAAACATCGGGGATCGCCACGCGCGCCGCCTCGTTCTCCGCCGCCGGAACGGGCGGACCGTCCGGAGTAGCGGCGCGGGCACGAGTGGCGACGAGCGCGCCGATGAATAGTGCGAAGCACAAATGGATTGATTTTCCAACTACGGTTGAGGGTCGCATGGTGCGAGTGGGGACAAAGGGTGATTTGACGCGGCCGGAACCTCAGGGCTCCGCCTCCGACTACGGTTACTTCGACGAAATCCTTGAACAAACGATGGTATGCCGTCCGGGCGTGAGCCCCGGTGCTAACCGTGCCTTGCTTGCGAAGCCGGGCGGCAGGCGGAGTTTCGCCTTCGTTTGCGGTGGCACCAGCAACTCCAGCGTCAGGGTTTTCCCTTTGAGCCGCCACGCGCACTCGATGCGCCCTTGCGGGCCCTCCAGCGCTATGGTGGCGGAGCCCACCCCGCCGCCCGGCTCGGGAGCGAAGAGGATGCTCGTGTAACCTGGCGCCTCCGCGCGCAGGCCGCCGATGACTTCATACATCCACTCGCCGATGGCGCCATACGCGTAGTGATTAAAAGAGTTCATCCCCACCGGCCCGAAACCGTTTTCGTGGGTGTAGCTGTTCCACCGCTCCCACATCGTCGTCGCGCCGTTCTTGATCGGATAGAGCCAGGACGGATAGGTCTCCTGCAAAAGCAGCCGGTAGGCTATATCGGTGCGGCCGAAACGCGTGAGAACCGGGCACAGCAGCGGCGTGCCGATAAAGCCGGTCGTGAGGTGCCAGTCGCGCGATGCGATCAGGTCCACCAGATGGGCCAGCGCCGCCGGGCGCTGTGCGACGGGCAGCAAATCAAACGCGAGCGCGAGCAGGTAACCGGTCTGGCAATGCCCGACCACGCGGCCGGACGGCGTCACGTAGGCGCGACGAAAGGCCCGCACGATTTTTCCGTGCAGTGCACGAAAACGCACCGCATCCGCCCGGTGTCCAAGCAGAGCCGCGATCTCCGCCATCAGGTGCGTCGTATAAGCGAAGTAGGCCGTGCCCACCAGATCGCAGGGCACGGGTGCGTTCGGAGCGGTCACGGCATCAATCGCAAGCCAGTCTCCGTAGTTCGTGCGCGGACGGACGAGGTCGGCCGCGGTCTTTTCCTGATACACGATCCAGCGCGCCATGGCGTCGTAGTTCTCCCGCAAAATCTCCGTGTCGCCGTAGCGCTGGTAAATCACCCAGGGGCAGATCACGCCCGCATCGGCCCAGGCCGCGTTGCCAAAGTTGAACAGCACATCGGGCGCGATGTCGGGAAAGGCCCCGTCCGCCCGCTGTCCGTCGGTGAGATCGCGCAGCCACTTTCGGAAAAAGAGGCGCACGTCGTAGTGAAACGCCGCCGTGCCGACAAAGACCTGGGCATCGCCCGTCCAGCCGAGGCGTTCGTCGCGCTGAGGACAATCCGTCGGCACGTCGAGGAAGTTGCCGCGCTGGCCCCAGCGGATGTTTTGATTGAGCTTGTTCAGCAGCGGATTCGAGCACGTGAACTCTCCGGTGGCCCGCAGATCGCTGTGCAGCACTTGCGCCTGCAAGAGGTCGAGCCCGGGTTTGCCGTCGAGTCCGGTGACCTCGGCGTAGCGGAAGCCGTGGAAGGTAAAGCGTGGCGACCACTCCTCCACGCCGCCGCCCCGGCAGGTGTAGGTGTCGGTCGCGCGGGCGAGGCGCAGGTTGGCGACGTAGAGCGTGCCGTCGGCCTGAAGCATTTCCGCAAAGCGCAACGTGATCGTCTGGCCGCTCCGTCCCTTGATCGTGAGCCGGCAGACGCCGCTGAGGTTCTGCCCAAAATCGAAAACGTAGCGCCCGGATTGCGGCTCGGTTATCGCCAGCGCCGGCAGCGTGTCGGTCACGCGCACCGGCTCGTTGATCTTGGGCTGAAGCATTCCCTTGTAAGCGGTAAACACATCCGCAGCGCGCCAACCGAAAGCGCGATCACGCACCGCGCCGGGCTCGCACCACTGCGGATCCTCGCGGCGCGCATCGTGGGTTTCGCCGTGGTAAAGATCCGATCCGAGCAGCGGGCCGTAGCCGAGCTGCCACGCACCGTCGGACTTCACGGTTTGTTTTCGACCATCCGTCAATTCGATCTCCAGCACGGCAAGAAACTGAGGCTGTTTGCCGTAGTGGTTGCGTTCGTTTTTCCAGAGCAGATGCCCCGAATACCAGCCGTCCGCCAAGATGGCGCCGAGAGTGTTGCCGCCGGGTTTTAGCGCGGCGGTCAGGTCTCCGGTGACCACCTGGACGCGTTTGCGATAATCGCTCCAGCCGGGTTGCAGAATCTCGGTGCCGATCTTGGCCCCGTTAAGAAAAACGTCGGCGACCCCGAGCGCCGTCCAGCGCAAGGTGGCGCGCCGCACCGGGCCGGCCACCACGAAGTCGCGGGTCAGATACACGCAAGGCGGCTCGCCCGTGACGGGGCGTTGGCGGTCACCGATCCAGCGTGCGCCGGGCAGGCTAAGGGTGGCGGTAGATGCGTGTTTCCGTTTCGAGGTGGAGGCCATGTGGAGCGGGGTAAATTTTCAGCGTAGGCGGCATGAGGCTCGCGCCAACCCCATGGTGGCTTTACGCTACACCGATCATCGGCTCTCTTCCGAACGAATCCCAGTGTTTTGTTCTCCGCCCCCTCCCCATGTCCCTCGATCTTTCTACCCTGCCCTGGCAACTCTCCGGCTGGCGTCCCTACGCCTGGAAACACGCCCGCTCCGTCGAAACCACCTTCTGGCTCGAATCCGATATCGCCGCCATGCCCGCCCGCTTGCCTGGCTCGGTGCAGCAAAATCTCCGCGACCACGGCCTGCTCGCCGATTGGAACATCGGCTTCGCCTCCCGTGACGCCGAGTGGGTCGAACACCGCCACTGGGGTTTCACCACCACTCTGCCCAAGGAATCCCATTTCGGCGTCGAGCGCGGCGAACGCTTTTTCCTGCACGCCGACTCGCTCGACTACTCCGGTTGGGTGCTCGTCAACGGCAAGATCGCCGGCACTTTTCGCGGCCCGCACCAGCCCGTCGCGATCGAGCTCACCGCAACCCTCGCCTCCTTCGCACCCGAGACGACCATCACCCTCGCGCTCGTCTTCGGCACTCCACCCGAGGCCTTCGGCCAGATCGGCTACACCTCCGAAACCACCGACCTGAAGCCTCGCTACAACTACTCGTGGGATTGGTGCCCGCGCCTCGTCCCCATCGGCGTGCGTGGCGCACTCCGACTTGAGTCCGGCTTTGAACGCGCCATCACCCTCACCAGCGTCGTCACCCATCTCGACGAAGATCTGGTTCACGCCACCGCCGAGGCCGTCATTGATTTTGATCCCTCTCTGCTTCCCAATACCTGCTCCTTGGTTGCGGAGCTCATAATCGCCGGGGAGACGCAGAGAGTGGTCCTTGAACCGGGAAAAAACACCCTCCGCGTCGCCCTCGAAAACCCCGCCCTCTGGTGGCCGCGCGGCGAAGGCGCGCAAGCCCTGCACGAACTCAAAGTCAGCGTTCGCGACGGCGCCAACACAGTCCGCCTCAGCTTCACCCGCACGGTCGGCTTTAAACACGTCGCCTGGCGGGCCAACGAGGGCGCTCCCGCCGACGCCCTTCCATGGCTGTGTGTCGTAAACGGCCGCCCCATTTTCATTCAGGGCGTCAACTGGACGCCCATCCGTCTCGCCTACCAGGACACCACCGTCGCCGAAACCGAGCGCCTCGTGGGCCTTTACCGGGACATGGGCTGCAACCTCCTCCGTGTCTGGGGCGGCGCGTTCCTCGAGTCACCCGAGTTCTACGCCGCCTGCGACCGCGCCGGCCTGCTCGTCTGGCAGGAATTTCCGCTCTCCTCCTCCGGCCTCGACAACCAACCGCCGCACGCGCCCGCCGTGGTCGCGGAGTTGTGCGAGGTGGCCCGCCACTTCATCCGCGCCCGCCGCCACCACGCCAGCCTCTTGCTCTGGTGCGGCGGCAACGAACTCCAGAACGGCCTCGAATACGAAAAATCCTTCGCCTCCCGTCCCTGCGATCTTTCCGACCCCTGCCTCGCCGCGCTCGCCGCCGCCGCCGCCGCCGAGGATCCGGGCCACCGCTACGTGCCCACCTCACCCTCCGGGCCGCTCTTCTACGCCAAGAGTGAAAACTTCGGCAAAGGCCTCCACCACCACGTCCACGGCCCCTGGGGGTTCGGCGACTTCCCGACTTACGCCGATTGGGAAACGTATTGGGAAAACGACGACAGCACCTTCCGCTCCGAAACCGGCCTTGCCTCCGCCACCTCGCTGGAGTTGCTCCGCCGCCACGCCGCCGGCGCGCCCCTGTGGCCGCCGAACACCCCGATTTGGAAACACTCCGCCTCGTGGTGGACGCAGGATGCCCGCCTCACCGCGCGCTTCGACCACCTCCCGGCCGGCGAGGCCCTCGCCGCCTACGTCGAACACACCCGCCGAGAACAGGCCGATGGCCTCGCCCACGCCGCGCGGTGCACGAAGCGCCGCTTCCCGCGTTGCGGCGGTTTTATCATTTGGATGGGCCATGACTGCTTCCCCTGCCCGGCCAACACTTCGATCATAGACGCCGACCACGTCCCCAAACCCGCTTACCACGCCCTCCGCGAGGTGTTCCTCAGCCCCACGTAAGACCGGCAGGAAACCGAACGACGGCACATGCCGATGAAGGTCACCCCGCCGCACCGGGCGCCATTCGATGACTTCTGTCCTGATCAGGCCCACGACGGGGCCTGGAGGCCGTTCGGAATATTCGGTGGCGGCGGAGTCCGGGCCAACACCGCACATAAGCCGTTGGGACTTTACCGTATAATGATTCCGAGTTCGAGAAATCACCGCAGGTCAATTGAGTGTGGTGGCTCAATGACTATGTCCACGCGCTTGGGCTCCGTCCTGATTAAGCCGGGGTATCTTCGCACTTCTTCCTCCCGGCATGGATTCTCGATACGTCGTCCCGCACAGAGCCCAAGCCCCTTTTTCATCCATCCATGTTAAGAATTCCTGTATCTGTTCAACTATGGTCTGTGCGAGAACATGTAGCGCGAGACTTCGCCGGGACCGTTGCAAGGCTCGCGGCCTTTGGTTTTCAAGGCGTTGAAACCGCCGGCTATGGAAACCTTGATGCCTCGGGCGCGGCTGCGGCGATCAAGGCAGCGGGCCTGAAATGTTCGGGCATGCACGTCTCAATAGATACCCTTAGGGCCAATCTCACTAACCTCGCAGTGGATGCAAAACGTCTGGGCTGTCGCGATATCATATGCCCTTGGATGCCGAAGGAGCTCTTTTCCGATGCAGCTTCAGCCGCTGAGCTTGGTCGGGAATTCGACTCCTTGGGCGCACGGCTTCGTGGCTATGGGTTAAACCTCCATTACCACAATCACGACGGCGAACTTGCCTCCGACCATGGCCAGACTGGTTTCGAACATATGCTTGATGCCGCCGCCCCGGCCCACCTCGGTGCCGAAGTGGATGTTTACTGGGTGAAATTCGCCGGCCAAGATCCCGCTAAACTCTTGCGACGGCTTGGAAACCGCTGCCGCCTGATTCACCTAAAGGATCAGGAGGAAATCGGCACCGGACCGGTGAACTTCCCGGCAGTTTTCGATGCAATTGACTCGGTCGGGGCCGCCGAATGGCAGGTCATCGAAGTGGAGCAATACAACCATGACCCGCTTGAGTCGGTCAGGCTTTCGCTGGAACAACTTAAAAAATGGGGTCGTGCCTAAGCGGGTCTAAGCGAAATCCAAACCACGCCCTGCGCTTTTCATCCAACATCCTACCGATCCACACATGCCCCTCAAAAAAAACTCCACCCGCGCTGCTCAACGCACCTTTAACGTCGCCGTTATCGGTGCCGGTGCCATCGGCCACGACCATATCGCTAGTTTCCAACAACACCCCGCCGCCCGCGTTGTGGCGCTCGCCGAGGTATCGCCCGAACGAGGACGCGAGGCCGCCGATAAATTCGGCATCTCAGAGCTGGTCGAAGACTACAAACTTCTGCTTAAGCGCGCCGATATCGATATCGTCTCCATCGCCCTCCCAAATTACCTTCACGCACGCGTTGCCCTTGATGCCCTGAGAGCCGGCAAAAATGTGATGCTCGACAAGCCCATGGCCACGAACGCCACCGACGCAGCCAGACTCGTCGCTGAAGCCAAAAAGCAAAAGGTTCTTCTCATGGTCGGACAAAACCAGCGCTTTGTCCCCGAGGTCCAGACCGCCAAGCAGCTTATCGCCAAAGGAACGTTAGGCGACGTTTACCATGCCAAGACAACTTGGTGCCGGCGCTCCGGCATCCCTCGTATCGGTTCCTGGTTCACCCAGACGAAGTTTGCCGGGGGAGGATCGACCTACGACATCGGGGTTCACGCCCTGGACCGCTGCCTCTATCTGCTGGGTGAGTTCGATGCAGCCGCCGTATCAGGAAAAACCTACACACAGTTTGGCAACCGCGGCCTGGGTGGCGGCAACTGGGGCAAAAGCGAGATAGACCCCAAGGCCACATTCGACGTGGACGATCTGTCTCTCGCCCTGATTAAGATGAAGAGCGGCAGAACCGTGCTACTTGAAACATCCTGGGCGGCGCACCAGCCGGAAAACGACATCAACCGCACCCAGCTCTTCGGCACCGAGGCCGGCTTGGATTTCCCTCCCTTAAGACTCTTCAGCAAGACCGCTAGCGGTTACAACGTAGAGCAGGTGGACCACCTCCCCAATCTCGTGCAGGAAAACCGCATGAAACACTTCGTGGACTGCCTGCTGGGCACCGCGCAACCCTACGTGCCGCCAGGGGAAAGCCTAGCCGTTCAAAGAATACTGGATGCCATTTACCTAAGCTCCAAGACCGGCAAAGAGGTTCGGTTGAAATAGACCTTGCCAGCGAGGTCCGGACCGATGCCGTCAGGCTCCAAAAAACGCCGATCGCCCCGCTTCGCACCAGACAGAAAAGACGCCCTCCCGCCCTGCCCTCGGGGCGGCGCCCCATCATTTCCCATCCCGTAAGCCGCCGGGGGCGTTGACGATGTCCTGACCGCGCCGGGTGAGTTCTGCCTTTCCGTAATCCGTGGACATATCGAGCACTCGCACGGGCTTACCATTTCCTATCCAACTCCAGGCGATCCAGCCGACACCCTTTTCTTTGGCCGCCCGCATCAGGTGGAGATGATCAACGCTGTTGCCATCCTCGACCAGTTCGCGGTCACCAAATTCACCGAGTAGAAACGGCACGCCGGCGACTTTCAGGTCGTTAATATTGCGATCTATCTTATCCGGGCTTTTCCACATGTGATGATAGGGATGCACCGAGACGATCAGGTTATGCAGCGGGTCGGCGTCATACAAAGCTTGGCCCCGCCCCTCGAGAAAGCTGCCGGTCGCCTGACCGCAATGGGCGGCATCAATCACGATCGGGACCCGAAAACCTCTCGCCCGCATTGCCTCGATCAGGTCGAAATAGGTGTTGAGGTAATCGCTATAGTCGTTGTCCGAGGTGCCCCATTCATTGGCGATATTGAGCAGCAAATAGGGTTGATACTTCGGCTCCAAGAGAACGCCCGCCCAGCGGCCCAGCCACAGGGCTTCGGTGTCGCGGCGTAAAAGCGCGCTGTCGCGGCCGCAGGTGATGTCGCTCTCCCAATAAAAGGCCATCACCGGAATCTTGTATTCGACGGCCTCATCAAGCGCCGCGCGCAGTTCCTCGGCGGTGGTGTTTCGTCTCAGTTGCAACCGAACGATATTGGCGCCCACTCCGTGAATCGCGCCGAATGCGGGCAGAGCCTGAGCGGGATTATCGCCATATTGCAGATTCACACCACGCGCGATGAACGGTCTGCCGCCGGGAGTATAGATCGCGCCGTCACGCGCCTGAAAAACCGGAATTTTGGTTCCATTCAGGCTGGCGCACCCGGACAAGCCCAGGGCCAGCAGAACAAGCGCCCCCGTCTTCCTGAACTTGGTCAGAAGGCCTTCGCGACTGAGCAAAAACGCCGGCTGCTCGGGATTTTCGTTACGCCCACTTCTCGCATCAGTGTTCATCAAACAACGGTATGGTTAATCAAGATCGTAGCCTAAGTCGCAGCCGCGCAGACCGGCGATCGCCTCCTGGTTATACGGTAGACGAATCATTCACGGGAATCTTTCACCGTCCGCCCGACCCGCTCAAGTCGCCCGGCGCTCCTCGGCGGCGAAAAATCGCAGCGTGTCCGCCAGATGGGTTTCCCAGTAGGGCCACTCGTGTCCGCCCGGAAACTCCTCGTAGACGTGGGCCACCCCCGCAAGCGTGAGCCCGTCGTGCAGGGTCCGATTCGCCTCCAGCAACGGATCCGCCGTGCCGCCGTCGAAGCGGATCGCCGGCAAGCGCCCGCGGTTGCGCAGCATCGTGTCCAACACCGAACGGTCACCTTCCAGCGCCGAAAAACTCCCGGTGGATTCGATCACGAAGGGTTTCAACTGCTCCAACTCGGTGATGGATGAGTGTCCCGCGATCGCCCGAAACCGCTCCGGATACTTCGCCCCCAAACGCAGCGCGCCAAAACCGCCCATGGACAATCCCGCGATGAACCAGCTCGACGCCGCCGTCACCGCCGGGACCGTCTGCCGCACCAGGGCCGGCACTTCGTTCACGATCCAGCGCTCAAAATCCTGGGTGCGGTGCGCCACGTAGCCGCTGCCATCTCCCCAGAGTCCGTCCGAGGGCATCGCCAGCACGAAGGGCGGCAAGCCTTCCTCGCGCTGCAGGCGCGCGTTGGTCATGTGCGCAGCTCCCTTCAAAGCCCAGGCCCAGTGCGAGCCATACACGCCGTGCAACAGGATGACCACCGGCACGCCCCCGCCCCGGCGGCCCGCGCCGCTTCCGGCACGTGGAGGGTCAGGTCAACCCTCTGCGCCAAGGCCGGACTCTTCGCGGTGATCTGCCGCAGCCCGTCGCGTTCCCAACGGGGATCGGACCACTCCACCGTGCGGAAGACGGGCTCCGCGTTTTCCTCGGGACGCCGGTTCATGGGGAGGCGTCGCGATCCCGCATCGCCCCGTTGACGGCACGCACGTGTTTAGAAAATGCCATAAACAGTAAATGAACTTGGTTTGAGGCGGAGGTTTCCCGTGAAGCAAAAATTCAGACACCCTCCTTATCAGGCGGATGCACTCAAGTCCTTGAGGTCGGCGCGCGAAGCTTCGTAGCTGGTGTCGTAAGCGAGCACCTTCGCATCCGGCTCCGCGCCCTGCACGCGGCACCACTCGCCGTAGGTTGCGGGCCACCAGTTCTCGTGGCGGGTGTGGCCGGCCGTGATGTAACTTCGCCAGTCGATGAGCACGCGTGACCAGCATTCGTCGCCGTAATCAATCGCCCGCTTCGGGTCGCCCATCGCCTTCACATACCAGTCGCGCCCGATGCGCGCGTGCAGGACTTCGTCCGCCCAATCAAAATCCTGAATCGTCGCCGCGTAACTCTCGCCCGAGGCGATGGCCGTCTCCCACTCGTAGCGTTTCCCCGTCTTGGGCATCAGCCCTTGCTCGATGTAGTAGAGCACCGCGTGCCTCTCCAACGGCTTCAACTGCGTGTTCAGCGCGAGCGACCAAGTGAAGTTCACCCGCACAAAGCGCCGCCAGTCCACCCCGGCCTGCACGAAACCCACCTCGCCCATCATGGCGTGGCGGGCCTCGTCCCAAAGCTGGCGCGTCATGTCGCGACGGTAATCCCAGGGCTTGCCCGCGGACTCTGCGAGGATGCTCGCCATCATCTCCGGCACATCAATTTCCCGCAGGCGCTTGTAGTAGAGCATGAGCGTCTTCGGCAGGGTCGGCATAGCCTCGTCGTAAAGAAAAACCTCGGCGTGCACGCCCATGTTGTAGGGATCGGGGAAACGTTCATCGCGACGCGGCGTCCCGTCGTAAACCGGGGCCTTACCCGAGAACATTCGCTCCGGCACGCCGCCGCCGCCGCCATCCACGCCATCCAGGGAACCCGCTTGCACCAGCAGCCCGCGCAGGAGGGCCAGCCAGCCTTGCAGCTCCGCCCGCCGCTCCGTCGTCACCAGCGCCTTCACCGCCGCCTCGCCGTAGGACGCCATCTCTTCCACCTCGATCAGCGCGAAACGGTTCACCCGCCAGCTCGGATTGTCCACCAGCCGGTTCGTATCCAGTTGGTAACGCCGCAGCCCGGCCACCAGCGCCGGCAACGCCAACTCATACACGCCGAGCACTAGCGCGGCCGTGTCCGGCGCGGCCAGCACCTCGTCGAAAAAGACATCGAGCGCCGCACTCGGCGCGGCGTCCAGGCCGAGCGGCGGCTCGCGCATCTCCGCCACGCGTTCCCGCAGCGCCGCCACGTGTTCCGCGCAAAGATGGGCGTGAAGCGAAAACACCATCTTCAGTTCGTAAAGCGGCTCCGCCGTCAGGCGATTGATGAAGATCTCGTGCAGACGCCGCAGCGCCCAGTGGTGACGTTTGTGGCGGTTGACACATTCCTCGACCGACAGGCCGCGACGGGCGGCATTTGCGAAATCAGTAATTCCCGCAAGGGGCGGCAGACCGGCGGCAGGAGAGTAGGTATCGAGTAGGGAACTAGCGGGGCGCATGGAGTGGCTTTAAAAGTGCAGTATAACGTTGCCGCCCGTTTCCGCCTCTACTCGCTCGGCTGATTCTGGTATTATTTTGCTCTTAGCGATAGTAGACGTCATAGAACCTCCCGCCATGAAGGCACGTCGCGAACCCCGCCCACCCCGTTCGTCCGAGCAGTCGTTCCTCGCCTTCGCCCGGGTCGGCTCCGCGTTCCCCTTTGAGTGGCACTACCACCCCGAGTTCGAGCTGACGTGGATTGAACGCGGCGCCGGCACGCGTTTCGTGGGCGACACGGTTGCGCCCTACGCTCCGGGCGACCTGGTCTTGCTCGGCGGCGACCTGCCGCACACCTGGTCCTCGGAAACGCCGGCGCGGAGCGCCGGAGCCCACCAGGCGGTCGTGGTGCAGTTCGCGGCCGAACTTTTCGCAGCGCAGTCCGGACCGGAGTTTCTCGCCGTGCGCGATCTACTCGCGCGCGCCGGACGCGGCCTGGTTTTCACCGGCGCGCCGGTGGCGGCCGAGGAGTGGCACGCTCTGGCGCAGGTGCGAGGGCTCGATGCCTGGTGCCGCCTCGCCACGCTGCTGGACCGGCTGGCGCGGACCTTCTCCAGCCCCATCGCCTCGGTCGGCTACCGGCCCGCCCCGCGCCACGGTGCGCTGCGACGGCACGAGCGCGCGCTCGCCTTTATCGCCGGGCGTGCCGACGCCGGCCCGGTTTATCTCAAGGAGGCCGCCCGCTCCGTGCATCTGACGCCGGCGGCGTTTTCCCGTTTTTTCCAGCGCATGGCCGGCGTCTCGTTTGTCGCCCACGTCAACACCCTGCGCATCGCCCGGGCGACCCGCCTGCTGGTCGAGACCGACCGCGCCGTGGCCGACATCGCCTACACCTGCGGCTTCGGCAACCTGGCCAACTTTAACCGCCGCTTCCGCGCCATCAAGGGCGAGGCCCCGCTGCGTTTTCGCCGCCGCTACGAGACCGGGAACACATAGGTTTCCGCACCTTTCAAAGCAAGCCCTTCATATTCTCATCAATCTTCACCGGGCGCACGCTGCCGTCGAAGAAAACCGTGATGCGTTTCGTTTTGTAAAGAGGAGTCCTGAGGGCTGCATTCACGTCGTTGTCGGTGATGTTCGTCACCAGATCGAGATCTTGATCGGCTTGGGTGACGAACCAGGTGCGCGATGGAGGCACGAGCGATGCCAGTTTGGAGTATTGCACCGGGGCGGTGCCGTTGAGCGCGCCCACCCCGCCAGCGGTGCCGAAAGGCGTAAAGGACGCTGCGGGCAAACCTGGGTGGTCGCTACGGTCGAGTCGCGTGTTCACCGCGAAAATCACCGCCCAATTACGGGAGGTCGCCAAATCCATGTTGATCGTGGACTCATCGCGCATGCGGGTTTCCCAGGATTTGTCGGCGAACATCGGGATATCCACCGGGCCGTTCGCGTCTGATTTTATTCCGCCATACGGCGCGAGGTAGAAGCCCAGCCTGCAGCGGCGATCCGAGTAACCGCCGCCGCCCTGCGGGTTGCGCTCAAACTGATAATTCACCGCCGAGATCACCCCTACCGACGAGCCACCGGTGCGACTGCCAGGCAGAAAACCTTTGTTTTCCGATGTGTATGCGAGGAGCGCCTGACCCGTCTGGCGGAGATTCGACGTGGTGTTCGCCGTGCGCGCGACTTCGCGCACCTTGCCGACCGTAGGAATGATGATCGCCGCGAGAATACCGATGATCGCGATCACCGTGAGCAACTCGATCAGGGTAAACGCAAGCACGGGCAGCCGCGTCCGGGGTAGGTGATGGGGCATATCCAAAGCTCGGCCGGGCCGGGCGCGGCCTGCAATGGCCGGGAAGCTATAGCGTAAAATGCCGCCTCAGCACCGGTTGCCGTGGGGCCGATCCCCGTTCCCCATTCTCTCCGTCAGGCGCCGCCGCGTCTCCGCCGCGCTTTGACGCGAGATCGGGTAAAACGCCATCGCCACCAGCGCGAGGGCCAGGCCCAGCGCTTGGAAACCGACCAGATAGACTTTCATCCGGCCCGCCGTCTCCGCATCCAGCCCATTCGCCGCCACACTTTGGGCGTCGTAGCCTGCCCGGGTGGCGAGGTAGCCGCCGATGCCAAAGGTGATGCCTTGCGCGGCCTTCAACGCAAAACCGACCACAGCGCTGAACATGCCTTCACGCCGCCGCCCGGTCTGCAACTCGTCTTCGTCACAGACATCCGCCACCATCGAGGAGACGAGCAACCAGCAGCCCTGCATGCCCAGAAAACTCACCGCGCCCGTCACGTAAAGTAGCCACGGCCAGCGCGGATCCATCGCCCAAAAACCCGCCACCGTGCCGGCCAGCACCAGCCCCAGGCCAGCCAACATGCCGCCGCGTTTACCGGTGCGCGCGGCGATTTTAGCGATCAGCCAGAGGCTCACGTAGGAGAGGCCCACCGCCAGCGTCCCCATCCACCCGAGGAACGAGCCAAGCGCCTTTTCGCTCCCGCCGAAGACGTGATGCTGCAGGAGCAGCGGCGCGATGCTTTGGGCGGAAAACAGCGCGATGATAATCGTCACGTATGCGAGAAACAGAATGAGGAACGCCCGGTTCGCCAAGGTGCTCCGCCACGCCGCCCAGAACCGCAGCGGCGGCGCGGTTTCGCGTGGCACCGTCTCTTTGCAGCCAAAGGTGGGGATAAGGCCCGATACCACCACGATCCCCGCCACGCCCACGCTGACCCACACCGCGCCAGTCGCGAGGTCAGGAAAACGATCCGCCGCCACGAGGCGAAACAACCACCCCGCCGCCAGCGAGCCCGCCAGTCCGATATACATGCGCCACGCCAGGACCTTCGTGCGTTCGTCGTAGTCGGTCGTCAGCTCGTAGCCGAGCGCCGTGTAGGGGATCACGAAAAGGGTGTAGGTGCAGGCCAGCACGCTGCCCATCACGACGAGGTGGAGAAACGGTAAATTCGAATACCACGTGTTCCCCGCCGTCTCCGCCCCAAGCGGCATCCAGAGCAGCGGCAACACCACCGCCGAGGCGAGAACACCCACCAACATGAACGGCCGACGCCGGCCAAACCGCGTGCGCGTGTTGTCCGACCAGTTGCCCACCCATGGATCGGTCAACGCATCCACGATTCGCGGCAGTGCCAGCGCCAGACCCGCCAGCAGCGGCGAGAGCTTGAAGTGGTTGACGTAAACCAGCGTGCCCAGCGCGGTCAGGGTGTTGAAGAGAAAGTTGTCCGCCAACCCGCCGAATCCCCACACCACCCGCATCCGCAAGGGAACCGCCGCGGACGCGGCACGAGAGGAATTATCAGCGAGGTCGCCCATGGGTTCCCCGACGCGTATCCACAACGCAGTGCAGAGCGAGCCCGCCGCCGCTGTTGCGTAAACTCCCGCACCTTTTGCCTGCCCACGGACGCTTTACGCAACAATGATTCCGCCGTCGCGCGGCCTGTGCGCGGGACTGATTTTTCCGTCGACCAGCCTCCCCTTGCCCCGCCCTCCCTTTCCCTGACCTCCCATGCACGCACTTCGTCTGCCGTTCTTCGTCTGCTGCCTCGGCTCCTTCGCCATCGCTGGCTCCGCGCAGGCCGAGGTTAAGATCTACACCCCGAAAGAGGTCGCCGCCCAGAAGGCCGCGCTCGATTTCGAAAAGGTCAGCGCCTCATCGCTCCAGGCCGACTTCGCCCGCGTGTCCAGGGGTGATTCCCACCCGCGACTTTTCGCCTCCGCCGCCGACATCGCCCGCGCCAAGGCTCTCGTCGCGTCCGGTGATGCCTTGATGGCCAAGGCCTGGGCCGCCATGCGTGCCTCCGCTGACGAACAGCTCACCGCTCCGATCCCCGATGGCGCGCTCGACGCGGCCAAGCTCCGCGTGGCGGGCGTCCACCAGATCGCCGGCATGTTGCCGCCCTTGGTCATCGCCTACTGGATGACCGACGACGAGAAATACGCCCGCCGTGCGTGGGAAATATTCGAGGTCATGGCCGCCTACCCGGACTGGGGAACCCTCACCGCTCCGCCCTACAAGGACCGTCACTTCCTCGACACCGGCATCGCCGCCTTCGACATCGCCCTGCTCCACGACGGGCTCTTCCACTGGCTCACCCCCGAGCGGCGCACAGCTCTCCACGCCGCCGCCGAGAAGTTCATCTTCCAGCCCACCCTCGCCCAATACACCGGCACGGCCTCCCGAACCTGGCAGTGGAACAAGGCCAACAACAACTGGAACGGTATCTGCAACGGCAGCATCGTGCTCGCCGCCCTCTCCTTCTGGGAGCGCGACCCCGCCCGGCTCTCCGGCCTCTCCGCCTACGCCATCAACGACCTCCCCGTCTACCTCCGCGAATTCGAGCCCCAGGGCCAGAGCGAGGAGGGCCTCATGTATTGGAGTTACGGGCTCATGTATACCGTCACCTCCCTCGACGCCATGCAGCGCGGCTTCGGCACCACCTACGGCCGCGGCGAAACCCCCGGACTGAAACGCGCCGGATACTTCCCGCCCACCACCACGGGCCCCGTGATCTCGCTCAACATTGGCGACGATCCCATCAAAAAGTTCCGCGCAAAATCCTTCTTCTGGTTCGCAAAACACTTCCAGGACCCCGCCCTCGCCAAGTTGCAGTATGACCTCACGGTCGAGAGCGGCTCCAAGCTGCCCTGGTTCGATTTTTTCGCCTACGATCCCGCCCTCGTCGCCAAGGGCAGCAAGATCAACGCCCCGCTCGACAACCACGTTTACGGCTTGGAACTCACCTCCCTGCTCGAACGCTGGGGCGACCGTGATGCCCTCTACGCCGCCATGCACGGCGGGGCCAACAACGCCGGCCATGGCCATCTCGACGCCGGCACCTTCGATATCCAGGCCGGCGGCGAGGTCTGGGCCTACGGCAACCTCGGTCGCGATGACTACACCTACCCGGGTTACTTCTCCAAAAAGACCGAGCCCGACTACCGCGACGCCGCCGGGCCGCAGGAGACCGCCGGCCGCTGGCATTTTTACCGCCTGCGCACCGAGGGGAAAAACTGCCTCGTCTTCAACCCCGACACCCGCCCCGAACAGAACGAACGCGGTCGCGCCGTGCTCCTCCGTCTCGATGAAAAGAACGGCGTGAGCACCGCCCGCTACGATCTCAGCGAATGCTACGCGCGCGATGTCTCCGTCTACCAGCGCCACCTCAGCCTCGACCGCGGCAAACGCACCATCTCCATCCGCGATCAATTCACCGCCGTGCGACCCTCTACGGTCTGGTGGAGCATGCACACCAAGGCCCGCGCCGAGCTTATCTCGGGCGGACGCGCCGTGCGGCTTACCCAAGGCAACCGCACCGCCCGCCTCGATCTCGTCGGCGCCGGCTCAGCGACGTTCCAAATCCTGCCCGCCACCTACCTCCCGGGCCAGTCCTTCCCTAAAACAAAAAACAGCGAAAACATTGGTTTCCGAAAGATCGCCGTGCGCCTGCAAAACATCACCACGGCCGACTTCACCGTCACCTTCCGCCTCGAGCCCGCACCCTCCAAACGCCCCGCCCGCCAGGGCCCCAAGGGCAGCTAAGCCTAACGGGGCTGCGCCCCAGCCCGACGATAAAACTACGCAATCCAGCGTCGCTGACGTCGGTTACTTACCTTTGTTAAAGACCCTTGCCGGCTCATCGACCGGGGCAACAAATTCGGCGTAGTTTCGGTGTTATGGCATCGTCCGCATCCCCGCAACCGAGGGCAGCGGATCATGCGGCGGCATTGGAACTCGAGGCCGTAGCGTTCATCTGCGGGTCACGTCCCAAAGGGTGAGCCCCGCGAGACTTTTAGCCTCCCGGCGGGCTGGGAGAATCAGACTCGCGAGATAGCCGATCACCATACAGGACGAGATGGCGACGAAGCCGTGGAAAAAGGGATTGGCGGCGGTGTGGTGCTGCACCCACCAGGTTACGATGATGCTGGCCACCGCGCCGACGAGCACGCCGTTTGCGTGAGCGCGACGCGATAGCAAACCCAGGGCGAAGACGCCGGAGAAGCCGCCGCCGAAAAGGGCGATGAGCTTCATGAACTCATCCCAAAGCGAAGCCGCGTTCTGGGCCGCGAGCCACGATGCCATGCCTATGCCGAGAAGTCCGCACACCAACGTGGTGCCCTTGGCGACGCGTAGCCGCTGCGCCTCGGTCGCGGCCGGTTGGAACGTGCCTTGGAAATCCGAGACTACGACGGCGGCTGTGCTGTTGAGGATGCTGGAGAGAGCGCCCATCGCGGCTGCGAACAGGCCGGCTACGATCAGCCCCACGACCCCGCGGGGGAGCTCGTTGGCGATGAAGTAGGGGAAAATCGCGTCGTTCGCGAGGCCGGCAGCCAGACGATCCGGATGTGCGCGATAGAATGCCCACAGCGCGGTGCCCACGAAGAAGAATAGGACCGAGCTGCCGCAGCCGATGAGGTTGCCGAGGATGACGGTGCGGCGGGCCTCCGACTCGTTGGCGGCGGAGAGCATACGCTGCATCAAAGGCTGGTCGCCGATCTGAATAAAAATCGTGGCGAGGAACTGGGAGAAAAACACCACGGCGGTCGGCTTGGTGAAATCGGGCGCCCAATCAATCAGGTTGAACTTGCCCGCCGCGCTCGCCGCCGGGAACAAGCCGGCCAGCCCGCCGTCAAGTCCTGCGCCGAGGTAGCCGAGGGCGACGACCACCGCGCCGAGCATGACAAAGGCCTGGAGCACATCCGTCCAGATGACCGCCTCGAAGCCGCCCTCCAGTGCGTAGATGGTGGTGACCACGCCGATCAGGGCGATGCTGACGTAAACATTGAGCCCGGTGACGGTGCTGAGGGCGAGCGACGGCAGGAGCATGACCACGCTCATGCGGCCGCCGACCTTTAACACCACTCCCAGCGCAGCCCCGGTGAGCTGCACCCGCTTGTCGAAACGCCGTTCCAAGTAGGCGAAAATAGAGACGACGCTGAGACGGCGTAGCAGATTTACGAATACAATGCCGACCACGCACCCGGCGAGGGCCTGGGCCGGCGCGGAGAGGAAGACGCCCCAGTCCGTCGAGTAGGTTTTGGCCGGCAGGGCCATGAAACTGATGCTGCTGGTGGCGGTGGCGAAAAAGCTGATCGCGGCCGCCCACCAGGCAACTCGCCCGCCGCCGAGGAAGAAGTCGCCGCTGGCGGCGCGTTTACGCCGCGAGCACCACCAGCCGATGCCGAGGTTAAGCGCGAAGTAGAGGGTGAGGGCGAGGTAGTCGAGGCCGCCGAGGGTGCGGGGTTCGATAGCGGCGAGGGGAGGCATTGCGATGATGGAAGCGGCGGGGCAAAGAGGGGGATGGCAGGGAGAGTTCGAAGGAAGGCGCAGTCTGGAAGCGGTTCACTTGATCTCGAACTCGCCCTTGCCTGGCCACATGGAGTGCGAGACGACGTGGCCGTCGAGATAGAGATAGTTGCCCACGCCGTCACCCTTGGTCGGGTCGCGATCGGAGCGATGATTGGCGGCGGCGCCTCTGGCCGCGTTGGGGAAAAAATTATCCACCGAAAGATTCGGGCTGGTGGTAGCGTTGATCGGACTCTCGCCCATCACGAGCACGCGCGCAGGCGTGGGCACCAGGCTGAAGGGCACGCCGCGAGGAAAGGCTTGCCCGGCATACGGGTAGACCACGCCGTTCACGGTTTGCGGTCCGGTGGGCCAGCTGGTGCCGTTGAGGCGATCACTGACGGCGTATTGGCCCTGGTTGTTGCCGCCGGCGGCGTAGGCGGCGGGATCGGATAGCGGACAGTAAAACACCTCGGCGCGAAACCCGGTCGTGGTGCTCGCGATGTAGGAGGCGAGCAAGTCGGCCCAGCGGCCGTTAATTGCCGGGGCGGCGCGCCCGGTTACGTTGACCGGGATATTGTTTTTGTTGTCCGCCACGTAGGCGTGCATGGCCATGCCGATCTGACGGAGGTTAGAAACGCAGCGGGTTTTCTGGGCGTTGCCGCGCACCATGCTGACGGTTGGGATGATGATCGCGGCCAGAATGCCGATGATGGCGATCACCGTAAGGAGCTCGATCAGGGTAAACGCGCTCGTGCGGGGTTTCATGGAGGACGGTTTCATAAGAAAATCACTTGTTGCCGGCGGGCAACCAACCGCGCCCGGCGGCCACGCGCCGTGCGGCGTCAAGATAGGCTTCGTCGCCGAGCGCCGCGCGGGCTGCCGCCAGAGTCTCGATCAGCATGGCATGGCCCACGCGTTTCGGCCGCCCGGAACGGCCCGTCTCGCCGGTGATGCGCGAGCTGTCGGAGGTGTCTACCGTGCCGTCGGCTCCGATTCGGGCCAGCACGGGTGCCAGTGTGACCCGAAGTTTCTGCTCTAGACGCGCGCGGAGCCCGGCGTCGGAAACATGCGGCAGGGCGCGCAAAAGATACAGCGCCCCGACCGCCTGGTAGTTTACGTCAAAACCGCCGCGCTCCGGCTCTACGCCGTCTGGCGACACCCTCTCCAGCCCTGCGCGAAAATAGTCGAGCGCGGCCGACTCTAGCGCCGGGTCCGGGCTGAGCGCATGGGCCTGAAGCAGTGCCGATCCCCGCAGCCAGAAGCGATGGGGGAACGGGTCGAGCACGATGGTCCGCCGAGCGTCGCGGTTTGCCGGCGCCGCCATCCAGCGCGCCGCCGCCGCCACGCGCGGCGCGAGCGCGACGGCACGCGTGGTCCATTCAGCGTCGCCGCTGGCCCGCAGCGCCAGACCCGCACGCGCCCCGGCCTCAACGATGAACGAGGTGCTGTGCATGGCGTCGCCGGTGCCGGGGAAATCCCCGTCCGGCCCCTGCCGGGCGAAGGCCCAGTCGAGCACGCGCAATCCCCGGGCGACGGTATCGCGGTCGCCGATGTCCAGACCCGCGACTACGAAGTCCGCGCCGTAGCGCTGCTGCTCCACAAACCAATCGGGCCGCTCGCCGCGCTCCCAGGCCGCGTTGACGCTAACCGCACCAGAGGGAGCGTCGCCGCTCGCGAGGCGGGAGGGATGCAGAAAAAGAACCTCCCTCACCAGCTCGGCACCGTCGGCCGGTTCCGCGCGCAAGCCGGGCGAGAAGAGAAGACATAGAAGCAGGTAGAAGTGCGGACGCATAGGGTCGGGCATCAGGTGGTTTGCAATTCCGGAGCGAGGGTCGGGGGCTGCGCGCCGCGATCATCGCTGATCACGCCGAAGTCGGACGCGACCGGACAGCTGGGCAGACCCAGAGAGGCAAGCGGGAGACCTTCGCGCGCCGCCCGCTCCAAGGCGTCGTCGATGCCGGGCAGGTGGACAAAAACCCCTGCCGTTTCGGTGTGCGATACGAGGTGCTCGGCCGCCACGGTATGGATTGGAAGCAGGGCGTGCAGAGCGTGCACCACGCGCGTGTGGGCGCGGGCCAGCGCGGGCGTGACCACGAAGGCCGGGAGCCCGGCGATCCGCGTCAAAGCGTTTTCCAAAACCAAGAGCCGCGTCGAAAGCTGGTCCGGCACGGGGAGCGCAAGCGAGGTCCCGTCGGCCCGACGCAAAACGCAGTCGCGTTCGTAGGTCCAGACCAGCTCGCCCGTCTCGCCGATCACCCTCACCTCGGGCCGCAACTCTCGGTTACCGACGTGGGTGCCGTGGAACTCGATGTCGGGACCGCCGGGCGTAGCGAGGCGGAAGCTCGCGGTGTCGAAGGTCTCGATGGGGTGGACGCGCAGGAGCGTGCCCTCGACGGAGACGGGTTCGGCGGCGGATTCGGCGTCGGCGCCGGCCCAGAAGAGGGCGAGCATGAGGAAGTGGGCGCAGGCGTTGTTGACGAGGCTGTCGAGCACCCAGGTGCCGTCGGCGCGGGCGCGGCCGGCCCAGCCGTTGCGAGTGAAGTAGGCGGAGGGGCGCGGCCAGTGGGCGCGCACGACGACGCGGCGCACCGTGCCGATCTCGCCGGCGAGGAGGCGGCGTTTCATGTCGTGCACGAGGGGCGGGTGCAGGTCTTGGAAACCGACGGAGACGGTGCGGCCGGCGGCGCGGGCGGCGGCGATGATGGCGTCCGCTTCCTGGAGGGTGCCGCAGAGAGGTTTTTCGACGAGGACGTGCGCGCCGGCGCGCAGGGCGGCGATCGTCATGGCGGCGTGGTGGTGAATGCCGGTCGGGATAAGCACGAGGTCCACGCGGCCGGCCAGCGCTGCGAGCATGGCGGCGTAGTCGTCGAAGAGCTCGACGCCGTGGGCGCGCAGGCGGTCGCAGAGGCCGGCCTCCTGCTTTTGGTTGATGACGGTCGCGGCGACGAGGCGCACGCGGCCGAGCAGGGCTTGCTCGGCGAGCATGAGGAGGTGCCAGCGGCCGTAGCCGGAGACGCCGACGAGGGCGGCGCGGATCATGGGGCGACCGCCTCCACGGAGACTGGGGCCGAGTTTTTCATGCGCAGGATCGCGGCGGGGCGGCCGTCGAGGAGAAGGGTGTCGGCGGCGACGCTCCACGAAGCGGGCGCGGCGGAGGCGGGGACGAGAAAGGTGTCGCGCACGGCGACGGCGCCGGGGGCGAGCGGGCCGCCCAGAGCGAAGCTGAGCGGAGTCTCAAGGCCGTAGCGGCGGAGGTGCGAAAGGGTGATCGCGGCCTCGGGCGCGGGGGCGAAGCCGACGCGCAGTCCGGGGGCGTGGAGCCAGCCGTCAGGCGCGAGGCGGGCGGCGGAGAATTGCCAGGCCGGGCCGACGGTGAGCGGCGCGGAGTCGGGCGTGTTGCCCAGGTGGACGAAGCGGTCGCGCACCCAGACGCCGCGGCCGGGAAGGACGGTGACGACGCGTTCGAGGCGGAGGGGCTGGCCGTCGGGAGCGCGGGTTTCGGCGGCGAAGCCGGCGGCGGCGAGGGCGGCGGAGTTCTCGGCGAAGAGAACAGTGACGCGCTCGGCCGGGCTGTCGGCGGTGAGCAGGCGTTTGGGGTAGCCGTCGGCGTCGCCGATGACGAGGGAGTTGAGGGCGACGCGGGCGTGGGGGGCGAGCGGGGTGAGGCGAAGTTCGAGATCGAGGCGGTCGTGGTCGGGGCGTTTGAGGTCGAGCGGCGCGGGGAGAACGGCGCCACGGTAGGCGACGTCGGCGCCGAGCTCGAGTTCGGCGGAGAGCGGGGGCGCGGGGAGCTCGCCGGCGGGGCCGGTGAAGCGGGCGGCGCGGGTCTCGACCCGCACGGGGCCGGTGCCGGCGAGGGCGAGGAGGAGCGCGGATTGGCGGGCGGGATCGTAGGCGAACTCGGGGCCGATGTCGGGGTGGTATTGGCCGCGTTCGAGGGCAGGCAGGCCGAGCGCGCCGGCGTAGTTACCCCATATCCAGTGGTCGCGCGGGGCGAAGGAGAGGCGGTGCCAGACGCCGGGGGCGAGGCCGTCGTCGAGCATGCGGCGGCTTTGTTCGCCGATGGCGCGGGGGCGGGGAAAATCTTCGGGGGCGGCGGCGACCTGGGGGCGGTTGTGGGTCCACGCGACGCGGGAATAGCGACCGGCGTCGGTGAGGAGCGGCGTGGCGCCGGATACGAGGCCGACGAGGGCGAGGGCGTCGTGATGGCCGTGTTCGCGGCCGTTGGCGAGGTCGAGGACGAGGTGAAGGGCAGCGGGGCCGGTGCCGGCGGAGAGCACGGCTTTATCGGGGGAGCCGTCGGCGCGGCGGAGGATGGCGGCGAGGGGCGCGGGGTCGGCGGCGTGAGGCGGAAGGGAGAGATCGGGCGCGGCGGCGAGGGCGAGACCGAGGCCGAGGGCGTCTTCACCGACGAGGCCGGGAGGAAGGGCAGGGCCGGTGAAGTGGCGGGAGTGAACAAGCGCGGCGGCGGCGGCGTAGCGCGGTTCGTTGAAGTGCCTGGCGGCGGCGGCGAAGAGGCCGACGAGGACGCCGGGGTGCGAGGCGTGGTCGTCGCCGTAGGCGGGGATGGTGCCATCGGGGCCGAGCTGGGCGAGGAGGCGGGCGAAGACCGCGCGGAAGCGCGGGTCGGCGAGCACGGCTGCACGGTCGGCGTCGCGCGCCCAGCAGAGGGTGAAGTAGAGCGAGATGAGCTGGTAGTTGGTGGAGTCTTCGAGGGGCTCGAAGGCGTGGGCGGCGAGGTCGGCCTCGACGCGGCGGGCGACCTCGGCGAGTTCGGCGGCGCGGGGGTGTTCGCCGGCGAGGGCGAGGCCGGGGCCGAGGGCGGCGAGCAGGCCGATGGCGCGGTTCATGGGGCCGCGTTCGTAGTCAGCGCGGACGAGGGCGCGGCGGGCGAAGTCGGGGATGCGGGCGAGTTCGTCGGCGGGAAGGAGGGCGTCGCGGCGGGCGGAGGCGAGGACGCGGAAGGCGGCGTAGAGTTCGGAAAAACCGGCTGGAGTGAGGCCGTCGGCGGCGAAGTCGCGGAGCAGGGCGGAGGCGTCGGCGGCGAGTTGATCGCGCAGCGCGGGAGCGCGGGTGGCGTCATAGGCGTCGGCGGTGCCGAGGCGAATGTAACCGTCGCGCCGCCCGAGCGAGGCGACCACGCGGTCGAAGGTGACGCGGAGCTCGGCGGGGGCGGCGGACGGGTGAGCGGGCGCGGGGGCGAAAGCTGGAACGGGGAGGGCGAGGGCGGGGTTGGGGGCGCGCACGCCGCCGGGGAGGGCGGCGTCGCTTTGGCCCGGGGAGAATTGAAGGGAGATGGGCTCGCGGACGAGGCCGGTGGCGGGCGAGAAGCGCTCGGCGGAGTAGCGGGCGGAGACGGCGCCGGCGGCGTCCTGGGTCCATTCGCCGAGATCGCGCACGACGAGGGCGGGCGGGTGGGCGGGGGCGAAGGTGGCGGCGGGCAGGTCGCCGACGAGGCCGAGTCGACCGCGACCGAGGTCGGCCGGGAGTTCGGCGCGGAGCAACTCGTCGAAGGCGAGGCCGTCGAGGGAGAGCGCGGCGGTGAGGCTGGGGCCTCGGCGCTCGACGCGGAGCCAGACCCACTGGTGGAGCGGGAGGAGGGCGCGGCGTTCGGAGACGGCGAGCACGGCGGGGCGGTTGGCGACGACGCGGAGGAGTTGGAGGCGACCGGTGAGACGTTCGAGGACGACGGCGGCGTGGTCGCGGCGGCCCTGGGCGGCGAAGGCGAGGCCGGCCTGGGGGAGGCGAATCTGGAAACGCAGATCGTCGAAGCGGAGGCGGACGGTCGCGGAGAAGTCGCCGTGTTCGCCGGGGGCGAGGGCGAGGCCGCGTTCGCCGCGGAGGAGCGCGGGCTCGGCGGCGGCGAGATCGTCGGGGAGGGCGAGGCGGCTCCACTCGCCGGAGGCGGGGGCGAGGGAGGCGAAGTCGAGCGCCGTCCGGGAGATTTGAGCGTGGGCGGAAGAAAGAGCGCCGAGGGCCAGCAGTAAAAGAGGGCTCATCTTTGCGCAGTCGGCGCTGCGGGGGCGTGCAGTCTCGCAGATCCAGTGGGCGGTGGCGGAACTCCAGAGAAAACCGGAAGGGAAGGTGGTGGGAGAGGACACGGGAAGAAGGAGGAGTCGAAGTTCAGAAGCGACGGACGCTCAGGCGAAGGAACCTGGGACCTGCGGGCGGCGGCGTGGTGGCGTCCC
Organism: Akkermansia muciniphila; assembly: GCA_945888375.1. Lineage (GTDB taxonomy): Bacteria > Verrucomicrobiota > Verrucomicrobiia > Opitutales > Opitutaceae > IMCC26134_A. The sequence continues at coordinate 149,906 of CAMCZZ010000006.1, forward strand.
AGACCTCGATCAGGCTGTTTTCCTGGGGAAGACCGAAACTGGACCAGACCTCGTTCCAAACGATGAGATCGGTGGATGCCAGGACGCGATAAACGATCACGGGATCGTCGCGCCTGCGGAAGGCCAGGCCGAGGCGCTGACCGTCCCAGAGGGCGGTAGGGCTTATCGGCGTGAGCTCGGGCACGAGCGGATCGCCGCCGAGGGCGTAGTCGACCAGATCAGCGAGGCCGTCGCCATCGGTATCCAGCGTGGCCGAGGCAAAGCCGGGGCCGGAGGAGTAAGTGATGACCAGCTCCGGGCGTTCGGTGGCATTGGACGTTTCCTTGCTCCTAAAGTTGATGCCGCCGGTGGAGTTGACCACGGAATCCAATAGCAGGCTGATGTCGGTGACGCCGGCGGCGCGCTGGGCTTTGAAGAAGGCGGTGACGTCCCATTCCCAGTATTGGAAAGCGCGGCCGACGTCGATGGTCGAGAGCACCGAGGCGCCGGACGGGCGGTTGGCCCAGGCCAGACCGCCTTCCGTCCAGGCATTGGTGGGGACGCCCCAGCAACGGACGGCGACGCTCGTGGCCGGATCGGTGCCAAGATTGCCATAGAGGCGGAGCCTTGCGGTGGCGACGACGCCGGTGAGCGTGCCGGTGGCGAAGCGCAGGTAGGCGCGGCGGTTGGTGCCGGCGGTGGCGGAGCTCTTGACCGTGAGAGTGGAATCGGAGCCGTAGTTGGTGGTGGAAAACGAACCATCGCGCACGAAGGCGTCGGCGGAGGGGGCGACGGTGGCGGCGGTGACCGGCGCGACCTCCAAGGCGAGCGTCGTCGAAGTCCCGGCGCCAAAGGAGTTGGTGGCGGTGACGGTCAGTGAAATCGGGCCGGAGGGCGTGCCGGCGGGCGGGGTGCCGGATAGGACGCGGCTCGCGTTGCTCTTGTTGATCAGGAGAGGGCCGGCGCTGAGCCAGGCGGGCAGTCCGGTGATGGTAAGGGCATAGTTGGCGTCGGGGGTGAAGCCGGCGTTGGTGGCCTGGACGGCGAAGGAAAACGGCGTGGTGGCCGCGGCGGTGGCGGCGGCTTCGCTGAAGACGACCGGGACGCGGTTGGTGCGTTCGGCGGCGGGGACGCTGGACAGGCGGGCGAGGCGATCGGCGGCGACGTTGCCCTCGGGCCGGTTGAACAGGGCGGCGTAGTAAAGGAGGGCCTGGAGACCGCTGTTGCGGTCATGCGTCTTGTCGGAACCCTCCTGATTTCCCAGACCGCTGCGGGTGCTGTGAGTGGTGTCGATGAGACAGAGCTGGGAATTTGCGGGATCGGGCAGGAACCTGCGCTCAAACCAGCGGCCGGCGCGCTCGCCGATCACGTCACCCTGGGGGACGGCGTCAGGATAATTGACGAGAATGTAGAGGAAAAAGCGGTTGGCCACACCTTGGTAGGAGGTGTCGTAACCGGCGGTCGAACCCGGGGGCTTTTCCAAAAAAATGCCGTCGTCGGCCCGGTAAAGAGGGGAGCCGATCACGTAGCGGTTGTTTTTGACGAAGATGTTGTCGAGCCAGCCCCGGAGGCGGCCCCAGTAGGAGTCGAGTTTGGCGGTGCTGGAGTAGCCGGTGAGGAGCTTGTGGCCGGAAGCGAAAGCGGCGGCATTGATGACGGAGCGGTTGCCGCTGCCCCAGTCGACCGAGAGTTGCGAGGACGAGGTGGGCAGGTCGAAGTTCGGGTCCCCGTTGAGCACCATGTGATCCATCGCCTTTTCCACCTTGGGCCGGAGGGCGGCAAGCTGCGAGGCGTAGAGGCTCGCGTAGTGGGGGTGCTGGCCGAGAAGCCAGAGGGCGCGGTTGGACCAGGCGAGGAAGAAGTGATACGCTTCGGCTCCGCCGCCGGGATTGGTGATGGTGTCATTGCGGAGGCTGAAATCACCGACGGGCGTCTGGAGACTATAGACTGTCTGGATGGCGAGCATGCCGTTGGCGACATAGGTGTCGCAGAGGGAGTCGGCGATCTGGCCCCGGCCGCGCAGGGCAATACCGGCGACCATCGAGTCCATGGCACCGCGTTGATCGTCGGGGATGAAGAACGGTGAGTTGGACTGGTTGCTGCCGACAAGGCCGCCGGCGTTGGGTGCGCCGCCGGTGTTGCGAGAGAGGGCATAGGCGGGCATGGCGCGAAGCAGGGCGTATTCGTCCCAGGGCTGGGCGTGAAGTTGGAATGCGGATACGACGAGCGCGACGGCGGCGAAGGACGTGGCACGGAGGCACTCGGTGAACCGGCGGAGTTGGGATCGCATGGTTTTCGGGTGTTATGGGGTGGAGAGAAAAACGCCTCGCGACGGGGAGCGGCGGGGCGACGGAGCGCGATCAGGGGAGGAGTTGCGGGTAGTCGAAGCGAAGGCGGACGGCGGCGGAGAAGTAGTCGGGTTCGCCAGGGGCGAGGGCGGGGCGGCCCCACTCGCCGGAGGCAGGGGCGAGGGAGGAGAAGTCGAGCGCGGAAACGTCCGCCCCCGCGACCGGGAGGGCGGCGAGCAGGATGTCGATGAGGGCGGCGAGCGGGCGGACGGTGGAGGGCATGGGAGGCGGGAAGCGGAACGCGACGGAAGGCGGGCGCGTCAGTAGGACAGGGCCTCGGCCTTGGTATCGGTGAACTTGATACGGTCGAAGAAGACGCGGTGGTTGGTGAGAGAGTCCTGCTGGTAGAGGCCGATGGAGACGGCGGTGGCGGAAAGGGTGCCGACCTGGCCGCCAAGCGCTTCGGGGGTGTAGCCGACGCGGCCGGTCCAATCCACGGCGGCGGTGGCGGAATTGTCGATCCAGGCGAGCACGCGGCCTTGGGCGGCGGTGGTGTGGTCGAAGCGCATCTGGAGGACGACGCGATACCACTGGCCCTTGTTGAACACGATGTCCTGGCCGGAGGAGTTTTTGAGGTAGAGCCGGGCGGAGTTGGTGTTAAAGGAGCCGCGGCAGTCGTTGTTGCTCATGAGGAGGTAGAGGCGGATCTGGTTGTTGGCCTCGTCGGTGCGGAGCTGGAGGGGCGGCCAGCCGGAGCCTTGCCAGGCCTGGGCGAGCTAGGTGCCGATGGGCTCGACGGGGCCGTTGGAGAGGGTGTAACCGGTGTCGAACTTGAAGGCGAAGCCGAGGAAACGGGTGTTGGTGGGCGATTCGACTTGGGGGGAATTGCCGTTGGAGGAGGAGATGATGAGGTAGTGGAGTTTTTGGAGATTCTCACCGTCGACCGGGGTGCTGTTGTCGAGCTTGAAGGCGAGAGCCTTGGAGGTGGCGGTGGCCTTTTCGGTGCCGGAGATCCAGGGGGCGGCGAGGCCGGGGGTGCCTTTGGCGGGTTTGGTGGAGCAGTCGTAGTTGAAGCCGTCGTCGGAGAGGGCCCAGGTGGTGGCGTTGATGGAGGCGTCGGTGCCGTCGTAGGAGCGGAAGACGGCGGCGGTGGCGGAGGTGGCGAGCGATACGAGCGAGGCGATCAGGGCGGGCGTTACGAGGAGGGAGCGGAGGGTATACATGACGGGGTGGTCGGGGTTGGGGGTCGGGGGTGGGGTTGGGGTTGGGGGCAGACGAGTCTGGGCACGAGCCGACCAGGGCGAGTGGAGCGTCCGGGCCGCTCGGTGGGGGAAGCGCGCTACGCGGGGCAGCGCGAAAGGGATGGCGCGGATCAGGGCGCGAGTTCGGCGATGACGAGGTTGTCGATCAGGAAGCTGGCGTGCGTGAGACCGCTGCCGCCGATTCCGATGGAGAGCTGGCGCGGGGCGCGGGCGGGGTCTTGCACGGTGAGCCCGGGCAGGGTGCGGGCTTTTCCGATCCAGGCGTCCATGGTGCGGGGCGGGAGTTGGTAGCTGGCACCGTCGGGGCCGGTGTAGAAGACGGGCGCTTCGGAGCCGTTGATATACCAGCCCAGGCGGAGGGGCTCGCCTGCCACAAAGCGACGCGAGCTGACGCGGCTGGCGGGCTCGAGCAGCCAGCAGGCGGGAGCGGCGTCGAGGGCGATCTGGAGCTGGGCGAAGCGGCCGGGAGCGGCGTTGTTGGCGTTGCGCTTCAGATCCTCGCCAAGAACAAGAGCGAGGGCGTTGCCGCCTTTGCCCTGCCATTCGGGGGAGACGGTGATGTCGCAGGCGAGGTGCAGGACAGGGCGCTCGAGACCGAGCGGGGAGAGACGGATGGCGAAGGCGGAACCTTTGCCGTTAGCACCTTTGGAGAGGGCGAGCGCTCCAAAGGCCATGCCGACCTCGCCGCCGTCGGTGGCACCGATGACGTCGAAACGATTTTCACCGGGGCCGGAGTAGGCGGCGAGTTCGGTGGATGCAGAGAAGTCTTGCGAGAAGACGACGCGCTCGGCGGCGTGGGAAAGGCCGCAGCCGAGCAGGGAGAGAAGGAGTAACGCGGGGCGCATGGCGGTGAGGTGGGGCGGGCGAGGGCGGGGCGAGAGGGACGGCGTGACGTGACTTGGCCTGACGCGGCGCGGGCGGAGCGCCCACGCCGAAAAAAAACGGGCGACGGACCGTTGAGGCTTTCAGACCCGCCGGCGGCGGCGCGAGGCGGCGAGGCCGAGGGCGGCGAGGCCGCCGAGGACGGCGAAGGCGGAGGGCTCGGGGATGGCGGAGACGTTCGCGAGGCGGATGGCTTCGATGGCGGCGCCGTCGAGGGCGGTGTTGTAAACGCGGATGTCGTCGAGGTAGCCGTAGAAGGCGTTGCCTGTGCCGGTGCCGGAGCGGCCAAGGATGGCTCGGAAGGAGTTCTCGCCCATGTTGCGCTGGGTGGTGTTTAGCCCGTTCGAGGTGGAGGCGACGGAGTCGGTGCCGGAATACCAGAGTGCTCCGCCGGTGGCGGACCAGCTCACGGAGAAGAACTGCCAGGCGCCGGCGCCGGCGGCGTAGGCGTTGTTCGCGCTGTTGAAGTTGGTGCTGGCGGCACCGTCGCTGACGAGGAGGCGGAGCTGTTGAGCGCCGATGAACTGGAGGTTGAAGCCGCCGCCGGTGCTGCCGGTGCTGTTGCGCAGGAGGAAGGTGCCGTTGGCGGGGAGGGCGGAGGGGTTGAACCAGCCGGTGATCGTCATCGCGGTGAGCCCCGAGAGGCCGCCCGCAGAGGCGGCAAGGGTGCCGTGGGCACCCTGTGCGCCGCCGGTGCTGCCGGTGCTGGTGAGGTCGAGGGCGAAGGCGGAACCGGCGAGGGTGTCGGCGACGCGCAGGTTCGCGGCCGAGGTGGAGACGTTGGCGTTGGAGACAAAGGTGTTTAGGTCGTAGCTGTTGCCGAGGGAACCGGTGTTGTCGGCGAAGGTGGCGGTGCCGGCCTCGTCGAAGCTCCAGAGGACGAGCTGGGCGGAGGCGGTGGTCGTGGCGGCGGCGAGCAAACATGCGCCGAGGGCGAGTGCGGCGAGGGAGCGGGAACCGAAGGATGGTAAGCGAGGGTGTATGTTCATGTTGGAGGGCGGGGTTGATATTGGTGGTCTGAGGCGGGAAGTTGACTACTGCACGGTGACGCTGACGCGGGCAAAACGTCGGGCCGGGGTGGATACGGAGTCGGTGACGAGAACGCGCTCGAAGGTGGCGTTGATCGGCGTGACGGATTCGGTGGCGGAGGGGTTGGCCGCCCAGTTGGCGGGTGACTCGAGGGTGCTGGTGAATTCGGGCAGGTAAACGATACCGGGTGCCGGGGTGGCGGAGCCTACGCGACGGATGTAGGACAAGGTGAGGCGACCGTTGACGTCCGTGCCGACGGCGGGCAGACCGGCGACGCCGGATGGTGCGAGGGTGGTGGTGTTCGGGATGGCAAGGGTGGCGGCCTGGCCGGCATCAGAGCCGATCATATTGAAGGCGTATTTGAGCAGGTTGGGGACGCCGTCGCCGGCCGGGGTGGCGAGGTCTTGCGAGCCATCTGCGGCGAGGCCTTGGGCGGTGCGGAAACTTTGCAACGCGCTCGAAGGCGGCAACGCGGTGACATTCGAGAGGCGGATCGCATCAATCTGCTCCGCTGTGAGGGCAGTGTCGTAAACGCGGATGTCGTCGAGAAAGCCGTAGAAGGCGTTGCCTGCGCCGGTGCTGGAGCGGCCAAGGATGGTCTGGAAGCTGTTGGCACCCATGCTACGGGCGGTGGTGTTCTGGCCGTTCGAGGTGGAGGCCACGCTGTCGGTGCCGGCATACCAGATCGCGCCGCCGGTGGCGGTCCATCCAACGGAGAAGAACTGCCAGGCGCCGGTGCCGGCGGCGTAGGCGGTGGGAGCGCTGTTGAAGTTGGTGCTGGCGGTGCCGTCGCTGACGAGGAGGCGGAGCTGTTGAGCGCCGATGAACTGGAGGTTGAAGCCGCCGCCGGTGCTGCCGGTGCTGTTGCGCAGGAGGAAAACGCCGCTGGCGGGGGTGGCGGAGGGGTTGAACCAGCCGGTGATGGTCATCGCGGCAAGTCCCGAGAGGGCGCCAGCGGAGGGGGGGGCGGCGAGCGTTCCGTGGGCACCTTGTGCGGCGGCGGTGGCACCAGTGCTGGTGAGATCGAGGGCAAAGGCGGACCCGGCGAGGGTGTCGGCTACGCGCAGGTTGGCGGCTGCGGTGGAGGCGTTGCCGATGGACGCGAAGGTATTAAGGTCATAAGCATCGCCTAGGGAACCGGTGTTGTCGGCGAAGGTGGCGGTGCCGGCTTCGTCGAAAGACCATCGAACGAGCTGGGCGGAGGCCGTGATCGTGCTGGATGCGAGCAAACAAGCGGCGAGGGCAAGACGAGGGTAATGGGTCATGACAATGTAGGGGTGGAGTAGCGAAGACATCCTCGAATTCTGGATTGAATGCAGCCGACATAAATTGTAACAGTTGCAGAATGACGGGAAACCTGAGAGCAGTGGCGGCGAAAGCGCGGGTCTCGGTGGCGACGGCATCGCGTGCGCTGCGAAGCTTGCCGCATGTAAAACCAAGCGTGCGCGAGGCGGTGATGCGGGCGGCGGGGGAACTGAAGTATGAAATTCCTCCGCTGGTCGGGACGGTCCTTTCGCACGTCCGGCGAGGTCGAGGTCAGGGCGGGGCGGTCTATACGGGGACGCTGGCGGTGCTGCACGTGCCGGGGCCGGGGCAGACGGTTTTACTGCCGTTTCAGCAGGAGGTGGTGGCGGGGGCGAGGCACCGGGCGGGGACCCTGGGTTTTACTCTGGAGATATTTGATCTGGGGGCGGAGCGCATGAAACCGGCCGCGCTGGGGCGGGTGTTGACCGCGCGCGAGATCGCGGGGGTGGTGGTTTTGCACGCGCACCGAACCACCGAACTGGACGGATTTCCCTGGGAGCGGTTTCCGGCGGTGGAGCTCGACTATAGCGCGGGCCGGCCGGCGCTGCACACGGTGTGTATTGATCATCACCACACAATGGGCCAGGCGATGATGGAGTTGGCCGGGCGGGGGTATAAAAGACCGGGCTTGATGATTGAGCGTTTCAAGGACGAGCGCATCGAAGGCCGCTGGTCAGCGGCGTTTGTAGCGCATGTCGGCCGTTTGCGGTTGGCCAGGCTGGCTCCGCTGGTGGTTGATCAGTGGGACGAGCCCGCCTTTGAGAAATGGATGGAGCGAACAAGACCGGATGTGGTTCTCTCGCATCGCGACGAGGCGGTGGCCTTGCTGCGTGACCGGGCGGGATTTTTCAGTCTGAATTGGAACGAGCGGCGCTGCAACGTGGCGGGGCTGGATCTGAGGCCGCAGTTGCAGGGGGAGGTGGCGGTGGAGATGGTGGTGGCACGGGTGCAGCGCAACGAGCGCGGCCCATGGGCGGAGCCCCGCACCGCGATGTTGGCGGGACGTTGGGTAGAGGGG
>CAMCZZ010000007.1 GCA_945888375.1 Akkermansia muciniphila
GGGAGTAGCGGGCCGCGCTACGCGGAGCCCTCAGATGGCCAAACCGAAAAAACGGCCGCCCCCGAGGGATGCCGACGGGAAGCACCGGCTGCGCAAGGTGGAGCGCAGCGGGACGGGACGCGGGACGACGCAGTCGCCAGCGCCCGCCAGCGAGCAATACCTAGAGGCGTGGACGGGCGGAGTGCGCAGCGCGGAGACCGCCAGCCGTCGCAGGTGCTACCCTAAAGGCACCCTCTGGGCACGGCCACGCACGAAGAATTCGAGCCTCCGGCGAGCGTCATTACCGCTATCGCTATTCCTAAAGGATTGTTAATTGCTCGACATCGTAAGGGCGAGCTACGCATTTTTTGCTGTCTATCTAATTTGAACACACTTTTCAAAGTCATCGCGTTTGCGTTGCTGGCACTCTGGTTGCCGGCGACTCTGCACTGTGATCTTGAAGCGGCTAATGTTCCATTCCTTGGCGCTGGAGAGCATCATTCCACTTCTTGCCAAGAAATCTGTCGGGACGATGCATGCCATACGATTGAGGGAGAGTCTTACGGAAATTCGGCGAATCAACTGAAGATTCTGCCTCCGCCCACGTCGCTCGTTTCTTGTCTCTTAACCTTGCTCATCACTCCCGTTTTGGTGGAGCGCGAGCCGGTTTGTTTGGATGCAGATACGCCTGAGATTCAGGCCCTGCATCGCACCTGGCAGTTTGTTCGGCGCACGGCTATGCCTGCGCGCGCACCCAACTGCGTGGCTTGATCCGTCCCTGCGCGGACGGAGTCTTGTAGCCTGATTCTGGCCTCGTGCCTCGGACGCCTATGCGCGTCGGTCGCGGCCATTTTGCCCACCCGTGTTCGTCTTTCCCAAACTCACTATGTCCCTGTTTATCCGCTTATACCGGCCCTGCCCATCACTCGGCTTGGCCCTTATCCTCACTGCCGTGGGGGTGTCCGCCCAAGAGGCTGCACCGCCACTCCTCTCGCTGAGTGCCGCGCTGCAACGCGCCGCCGAACAAAACCCCGGTCTTGCCGCACAAGGCTATTCCGAACGCGCCGCCGAGGCTTTGATCGAACAAGCCGGCTTCCGTCCAAATCCGACCTTGGACGTTTCGCTGGAAAACTTCGCCGGCACCGGCGCGTTTCGGGCTTTGGATGGCGTCGAAACCACCGTGGGTGCCAGCCAAGTCATCGAACGCGGGGGGAAACGCGCCAAACGAGTTGCCCTCGCCGGTCGTGAACGCGAGGCCACCGCCAAGGAGTTCGCGGTGCATCGCGCGGAAATCCTCGCTGCCTCCGCCGCCGCCTACATCGACGTGCTCGTCGCCCAGCAACGCCTCGCGCTCGCCGGCGAGCCCTTGAAGCTGGCGCGCGAAACGGTCGCTGCTGTTGACACCCGTGTGAAGGCCGCCGTGGCCTCCCCGGCCGAAGCCGCCCGTTCCCGCGCCGCGCTCGCGTCCTCTCAGGCGGACTACGCGCGCGCCGAGGCCGGTTTGGTCAATGCCCGCGCCGCGCTCGCCGCGACGTGGGGTGGCAGCACCGCCGACGTTTCGACCGTCGCGGGCACGCTACAAATCCCGTCCGAGTTGCCTTCTGAAGACGCGTTCCTCGCCAAGCTCGCCGCGCATCCGCGCTTTGAGCTCCAGCAAGCGGTCATCGCCGGTCGTCGCGCCTCGCTTGAATTGGCGCGTTCTCAGGCCACGCAGGATGTTACCGTAAGCGGTGGCGTGCGCTTTCTCCGCGAGGGCAGCGATGCCGCGTTTGTCGCGGGCGTTTCCGTGCCGATTCCGTTTCGTAATAAAAACCAAGGCAACATCCGCGCCGCTCGCGAAATGTTGGCCGGCGCAGAACAGTCCGTTCGCACCGTAGAGGTAGAGTTGCGCGTCGCGTTCACCGCCGCGTGGCAGGATCTCGCCGCCGCGCACGCCGCCGCGCTAAATCTCCGTCGCGAGGCGTTGCCCGCGACGGAGGAAGCCTACGCCGCCGTGCGCTCCGCTTACGAGCAGGGCCAGCTTCCGCTAATCGACGTGCTCGACGCCCAGCGCTCTCTCGTCGCGCTACGTCGCGAATTACTCGACGCCGAGGCCGCCTATGCCGCCGCCCTGGCCCGCGCGGAGGCGCTCACCGATCCGTCTTTCACCGCGCTCACCGCGCTTATCACCCGTTCCTAATCTTTTTAACCACGCCTCATTTTATGAAATTCAAACTTCCTCTCACTATCCTCGCGGTCCTCGCCCTCGGCGGTGGCCTTGCCTATTATCTTATCAAAAGCGGTGACAGCCATGCTGAAACCGCCGGTGGTCACGATGACCACGCCGGAGAAGCCCCCGGTGCCCACGGGGGCGAAGAAGGCGAAGAAGGCAAAAAAGGCCCTCATGGCGGACGCCTCCTCGAAGACGGCGATTTCGCCGTCGAACTCGCCATCGCCGAAGAAGGTATCCCGCCCGAGTTCCGCGCCTGGTTCACACAAGGTGGCAAAACCGTCGTTAACTCTGCGGTGAAACTTACCGTCGTGCTCAAGCGCCCAGGCAATGTCACCGACACCTACACGTTTACTCCCGAAGGCGATTACCTGCGCGGAAATGCCGAGGTCTATGAGCCGCACTCCTTCGCCTACACCGTCGTCGCCGAGCACGCCGGTCGCACTCACCGCTGGGAATTCGACGCGCCCGAGATGCAAGTGACGATCACCGCCGATGCCGCCACGCGCGCCGGAGTCGTCGCCGAGGTCTCCGGCCCCGCCACCTTGGATGAAACGCTCTCCGTTTACGGCCAGGTGAAGCTCAACGCCAACCAAGTCGCCCGCGCCGTGCCGCGTTTCGGCGGTATCATCCGCGAGGCTCGCAAGGCCCTCGGCGATTCCGTGAAGGCCGGCGAAGTCGTCGCCATTCTCGAAACGAACCAGTCGCTCGCCACCATCGAAGTGAAATCGCCCATCGCGGGCATCATCGTGGAGCGTGACGTGAACGCCGGGGAAACCGTCACTGATGGAGCTGTGCTTTACACCATCGCCGACCTCTCCGACGTGTGGGTCGATCTAAACGTCCCGAAGCGTGACCAAGCCCGTGTGAAGGTCGGCCAGTCCGCCGTCATTCATGCGGATGACAGCGGCACCGATGCCACCGGCACCGTCTCATGGATTTCGCCGATCAGCTCCGCCGAGGCGCAAACCCTCGTCGCCCGCGTCGTCCTCCCCAACGCCGATCAACGCTGGCGTCCGGGCCTCTTTGTGAAGGCCAAAATCACCCTCGCGCAGGAAACCGTCCCCGTCGCCGTGAAGGAGTCCGCTATTCAGACGCTGTTCGATTTCACTGTGGTGTTCTCGCAGCACGACGAACTCTACCAAGCGCGTCCGCTTGAACTCGGCCGCCGTGGCGGTGGCTTCGTCGAAGTGCTCAAGGGACTCAATCCCGGCGAGCGCTACGTCACCGAAAACAGCTTCCTCATCAAGGCCGACATCGGGAAGTCCGGTGCCTCGCACGATCATTGATCCGTCACCCAACCACCAAGGAGACCACATCATGAAAGAAATCACCGCCATCATCCAGCCGCACACCTTGTCGCGCGTCATGCACGCGCTGCACGCGTTGCCACACTTCCCCGGCGTCACCCTGCTCGATGCCCACGGCCAAGGCCGCGGTCGCGGCACGGGTGGGGCCTTCCGCCCCACCGAGGATAACTTCACCTTCCACAAAAAAGCCGTGCTTCTCGTCACCTGCGCTGCCGAGCAAGCCGACTCCATCGTCGCCGCCATCGTGCAATCCGCCCGCACCGGCAACAAAGGCGACGGCGTCGTCACCATCAAAGACGTTTCCAGCGTCATCCGCATCCGCAGCGGCGAAACCGCCCGCGAAGCCCTCTAAGCACCACCCGTCATGCTCGAAAAACTTCTTCAATTCTCCATCCGCCAGCGATGGCTCATCCTGATTCTTACTCTCGGGATGGGTCTGCTCGGCGTGTATAACTACCAAAGTCTGCCCATCGACGCGGTGCCCGACATCACCAACGTCCAGGTGCAGATCAACACCGAAGCCCCCGGCTTCTCTCCGCTCGAAGCCGAGCAGCGCGTCACCTACCCGGTCGAGACCGCGATGGCCGGTCTGCCCAGCCTCGACTACACCCGCTCAATCTCGCGCTACGGACTCTCGCAGGTGACGGTCGTCTTCAAAGACGGCACCGACATCTACTTCGCCCGCCAGCTCATCAACGAGCGTATCCAAGAAGTGAAGTCACAGCTCCCCGTCGGTCTCGAACCGTCGATGGGGCCGATCTCCACCGGCCTCGGCGAAATCTTCATGTTCACCGTCGAGCCGGAGGCCGGCGCGAAGAAACCCGACGGCACCGCCTACAGCCCGACCGACCTGCGCGAGATTCAGGATTGGGTGGTGCGCCCGCAGTTACGCAACCTGCCCGGCGTCACCGAGGTCAACACCATCGGCGGTTTCGTGAAGCAGTTTCACGTCACCCCGCGCCCCGACCAGCTCCTCGCCTACGGCCTCACCCTGCGCGACGTGATGGACGCGTTGGCTAAAAACAACGCCAACGTCGGTGCGGGCTACATCGAACGCTACGGCGAACAATACCTCATCCGCGTGCCCGGTCAGGTCAGCGGCATCCCCGAGATCGAGGCCATCGTCGTCGCCCGGCGCGCCGGTCAACCCGTGCGCGTGCGCGACGTAGCCGACGTGATCATCGGCGAAGAACTCCGCACCGGCGCGGCCACCGAAAACGGCAAGGAAGTCGTGCTCGGCACGGTCTTCATGCTCATCGGTGAAAACTCCCGCGACGTGTCCACCCGCGTCGCCGCAAAGCTCGCCGACGTGAACCTCAGCCTGCCCGAGGGCGTCGTCGCCAAGACGGTGTATGACCGCACCTCGCTGGTGGATCGCACCATCGCCACCGTGCAGAAAAACCTCATCGAGGGCGCGCTGCTCGTCATCGTGATCCTGTTCCTGATGCTGGGGAATTTCCGCGCGGCGCTCATCACCGCCGCCGTCATCCCGCTCTCGATGCTCTTCACCATCACCGGCATGGTGACGAACAAAGTCTCGGGCAATCTGATGAGTCTCGGTGCGCTCGACTTCGGTCTGATCGTGGATGGCGCGGTCATCATCATCGAAAACTGCCTGCGCCGTTTCGGCCAGGAACAACACCGGCTCGGTCGCCTGCTCACCAAGCCCGAACGCTTTGCCCTCGCCTATGAGGCCACCCGCGAAGTGCGCGGCGCGACCATGTTTGGCGAACTCATCATCGCCATCGTCTACATCCCTATCTTTGCCCTCACCGGCGTGGAGGGGAAAATGTTTCATCCGATGGCCTTCACCGTCGTCACCGCGCTCCTCGGCGCGATGATTCTTTCCGTCACCTTTGTGCCCGCCGCCGTGGCGATTTTCATCACCGGCAAGGTCTCTGAGAAAGACAACATCGCCATCCGTGGCGCGAAGGCGCTTTACCGCCCGGTGCTGCGCTTCGTCATGTCGGTGCGCCCCGCAGCCGCCGTTGCCTCGGTGGTGCTCGTGCTCGTCGCTGGCCTCGCCGCCTCGAAGATGGGTTCGGAGTTCATCCCGAATCTCGACGAGGGCGACATCGCCCTCCACGCCCTCCGCATCCCCGGCACCAGCCTCACCCAGTCCCTCAAGATGCAGGCCGATGTGGAAACCGCCGTAAAATCGTTTCCCGAAGTGGACAAGGTGTTCGCCAAGATCGGCACCGCCGAAGTCGCGACCGATCCCATGCCTCCAAGTGTCGCCGACACCTTCGTGATGCTCAAACCGCGTTCCGAGTGGCCCGACCCAAAGCGCAGCAAAGCCGACCTTGTGGCCGCGATGGAAGCCGCCACCGCCAAGATACCCGGCAACAACTACGAATACACCCAGCCGATCCAGATGCGTTTCAACGAACTCATCTCCGGTGTGCGTTCCGACGTGGCCGTGAAGGTTTACGGTGACGACCTCGACGTGATGACCGAAACGGCCGAGGCTATCGAAGCCGTCTTGAAATCCGTGCCCGGCTCGGCCGACGTGAAGGTCGAGCAGACCACCGGCCTGCCAATCCTCACCGTGCATCTCGACCGAGAGGCGGTGGCCCGCTACGGACTCGCCGTGGACGAGGTGCAGGAAATCATTTCCACTGCGCTCGGCGGCACCCCCGTCGGTCAGGTATTCGAGGGCGACCGTCGTTTCGACCTCGTTGTTCGCCTGCCCGAAAAGCTCCGCACCGATCTCGACGCGCTCGGCAACCTGCCGATTCCTCTGCCACCGCTTCACGAGGACGAGGCCCAAGTGTTGCCCGCCGTGCTCCGCAGCGGTGTCGGTGGCTTGGCCGCGCCCGGCGTTTCGATGGCCTTCATCCCGCTTCGTGAAATCGCCAAAATCGAAATCGCGCCCGGCCCCAATCAGATCAGCCGCGAAAACGGAAAACGTCGCGTCGTCGTCACCGCCAACGTGCGCGGTCGCGATCTTGGCGGCTTCGTCACCGATGCCCAGCAACAGGTGCGCGACCGCGTGAAGGTTCCGGCCGGTTACTGGATCGAATACGGCGGCACCTTCGAGCAGCTTATCTCCGCAAGCAAACGCCTCCAGATCGTGGTGCCGGTGGCGCTGGTGTTGATCCTTGGCCTGCTCTTCATGAGCTTCGGCAACCTCAAGGACGCGCTGCTTGTCTTCACCGGCGTGCCCCTCGCGCTCACCGGCGGCGTCGCGGCTTTGTGGCTGCGGGACATCCCGCTTTCCATCTCAGCGGGCGTGGGATTCATCGCCCTCTCCGGCGTGGCCGTGCTCAACGGCCTGGTGATGATCTCCTGCATCCGCACGTTGAGGGAAGAAGGGAAACCCATTGACGATGCCATCGAGGAAGGGTGCCTCACGCGTCTGCGCCCCGTGCTCATGACCGCGCTCGTCGCCTCGCTCGGCTTCGTGCCGATGGCTATTGCCGTTGGCGCGGGTGCCGAGGTGCAGCGCCCGCTGGCGACCGTCGTTATCGGCGGCATCATCAGCTCCACGTTGCTCACCCTCGTCGTGCTGCCCGCGCTCTATCGCATGGCCCACCGCGACGGCGACGTTGCCGAAACCGTTGACTGAGTTCTTCGTCTGCCCATGGACAGCACGGAATCTGATTTCTGGGAGCAACGCTACCTAAGCGGTCGCACCCCTTGGGATTTCCAAGGGGTGCCACCGCCGCTGCTGGACTACCTGCGCAAAGCTTCCGGAGCGGGTTCCGTGCTCATCCCCGGCTGCGGCTCCGGCTACGAGGTGAAAGCGTTTCACGAATGCGGCTGGCGTCCGCTGGCCATTGATTTTTCCCCGGCCGCCGTGCGACGTGCGCGCGAGGTGCTGGGGCTGCTGGCTCCTGCCGTGCGGCAGGCCGATTTTTTCGCCGGCTCCTTGGATTGTCCTTATGATCTGATCTATGAACGCACGTTCCTCTGCTCGCTCCCACCCGAACGATGGCCCGACTACGCCACGCGCATCGCGCAGTTGCTCCGCCCTGGCGGCGCACTGACCGGCATTTTCTATTACGGCACCGATCCCGAAGGCCCGCCGTTTCCAATCCGCGAAGACGAGGCACGCGCCCTGTTCGAAGCGTTTGAACTGATCGAGGATTATGCCATTCCCGCCGATCAATCACTACCCCTCTTCGCAGGGCATGAGCGCTGGCAAACCTGGCGGCTAACTCCGCGCTAGTTCCGCAATCCATCGCCCCCCCACGAGCATGATCCACAAAACCAGTTTCCGCCGATGGTTGGGCCGGGTCTGCTCAAGCCACGGCAGCACGGGCTCCATTTCAGTCCACGTAGCGCTTCAACATCTGCGCAACCTCTCGTAACTGGCGTTTGCCCTGTTCGGACGAGGCCGGGGCCGTCAGGCAATGCTCCAAGTGTTCGTGAATGATCTTTTCGGCCAGCGATTTTATTGCCCGGCGTGCGGAAACCAACTGGTTCAGCACCTCGGCGCACTCGTAGTCTCCCTCGATCATGGTCTCGATGCCCTTGAGTTGGCCGGCCACTTTCCTGAGCCGTAGCTGAAGCGCGCGCCGGTCGGCCTCGGGGTGTTCGGAAAAATGGGACATATCCTAGCCCTATGCACGAACGGCTCGGGTTCAACTGCTAGTTTTATCCTTGCTTCTTGTATGGGGGTAGGGGGTATGGTCCTATAATGGAAATCAACCAGTTGATTCAACAAGGCTCCGCCCATGCGTGGCTCTACATCCCCACGGCGGTGCTCATCGGCGCGTTGCACGGCATGGAGCCCGGCCATTCGAAAACGATGATGGCCGCCTTCATCATCGCGGTGCGCGGCACCGTCTGGCAGGCAGTCTTGCTGGGGCTCTCGGCGGCCCTCTCCCACTCGCTGGTCATCTGGATACTGGCCGCAGTCGCGCTGCACTATGGCTCGTCCTGGAATGCCGAGACCACCGAGCCCTACTTCCAGGTCGCCTCCGGCATCATCATCATCGCCCTCGCGCTTTGGATGTTCTGGCGCACCCGGCGCGATAACAAAGCCGCCGCCGCACATGGCCACGACGACGAGGGGCCACATGGCGGCAAGCTAATCGACACCGGTCACGGTCTGGTCGAAGTGTCCGTTTTTGAAACCGGCGTGCCGCCGCGTTTCCGGCTCTATTTTTTCAAGGAAAAGGGGGTCGCAATGAAGCCATATCCCTCGGGCAGCGTGACAATCGCGACGATCCGGCCGGAGGGCGCGAACCAGACCTTCACCTTCAAAGCCGAGGACGGTTACCTGGAAGCGCAAGATGAGCTTCCTGAGCCGCATGAGTTCAAGGCTACGCTTCTGCTGGCGCACGGCGACCACTCGCACACCTACGCATTCCAGTTCAGCGAGAGCGACCACCACCACGGCCATGCCCACGGGCATACGCATGAGGGTGCGGATGCTCACGAGCACGCGCACGACAATTCCCATGGCCACGATCATGCGCACGGCTCCGAGGCCAAGGGGTTGGACGTATCCGACGGCGATTTTCAGGACGCGCACGAGCGCGCTCATGCGAGCGACATCGCGAAGCGTTTTGCGAACCGCACCGTCACCACGCCGCAGATTATTCTTTTCGGCCTCACGGGTGGCCTGCTGCCCTGCCCGGCGGCGTTCACTATTCTGCTGGTGTGCCTACAAGTGAAGCAGGTCACGCTCGGGTTTGTGCTCGTGCTGTGTTTTAGCCTCGGTCTGGCCCTGACCTTGGTCGCCACCGGAGCGGCGGCGGCCTGGGGTGTGCGCCACGCCTCGAAACGTATCAAAGGCTTCGGCGAGTTCGCGCGTAAGGCCCCGTATTTCTCCAGCGCCTTGCTGGTGTTGATGGGGGCCTACATCGCGATTCAAGGATGGCGTCACCTGAGCTGACCCCAGCGGAGCGTTAAAACTAACAAAAAACGGCCAGCCCCCCTTTGTGCTGCCTAAGGCAGTTGCGGGTTACATGTCACGGGCTCTAATCATCAACCGTTATTACGCTTTATAAGACCCGGTATGTCGGCTGGCGAAAACGACACGTCCGCCGCCCAGGAGCCGAACCCGCCCTTGTTGTTCACGGCCTGAATCCATTCCCCGAGCGCTTGGCGCTTGGCTTGGTTTTGCTGCGAATCCTCACCCTTCACCTCAAGGATGAGGTGCTTTCCGGTTTTCAGCCGAATGAGGAAGTCGGGGATGTATTTCCGCTTCGAGCCGTTCCAGAGGTAGAAAACATGGAAACCGAGGTGATCATTTTTGGCGTAGGATGATACCAAGTTATTGTGCTCGATCTCGTAGGCTTCGCACGCCTCCCAGGTAGAATCGAAAACGCAATGGCTGATGTGGGATTTGATCGTGGGTGCCGCCGCTTTGGTGGTATACCAAGTCATCATGTCACCCGTGGACGCGATGGGGCGGTCGGTGTTAAAGATTGGCTCCAGTTCGCTCAGGTTTTGTTCCCGCAGGTGCTGGAAGAGGTGCTGCACCGTCTTGTCGATATTGAGCGCGAAGAGCACGCGGCGGCGCAGGTCGTCCTGGTGGAAGAGATCGGGGATGTGAACCTTGTTGGTTTTCCAGAAGGCTTCGACGAGCTTCACCAACTGGAGAAACAGGAACTCGGGGTTGCTCTTGAACCGGTTCTTGCCGAATTGCTCAAAGGCTTTGCGCGCGCCGAGAAACAGGAGCCGTTGCAAGCGGAACTGGTTCTCGAAGCGTAGAAGGTCGATTTCGGTCACCTTGCCGAGGTCGGTTTGGCCGCCGAGCGCCGCCGCCATCTCGGCTGAGATGGGGCTGTTGGCTGGGTCGAGTTCGATGGACGGCACCTTGGCCCAATCAATGGTGAGCTTCGCCTTGAGCACGGTGTCTATGCGCTCGATGTTCGGCCAAGTAATCTCATAGGCGACGCGATCGGCCATGACTTCGATTTGCGTGGACGGTTTTGGCGGTGGCGGGGGCGTGCCGCCGTCCTCTACGTCTTGGAAAATCGAGAGCGGCACGCCGAACACGTTCACGTATTCGGGTAAAAACAGGCCGTCCGCGTCGGTCTCATAGGACACGCGCCGCAAGCCGCGCCCGATTACCTGCTCACAGAGCAACTGCGACGTGAACGCGCGCAGGCCCATGATGTGAGTCACGTTCTTTGCGTCCCAGCCCTCGGAGAGCATGGCCACCGAGATGACGTTTTGCAGGCCTTGGCCGGCGCGGCCGACCTTGCCTACCGTGTCCACGATTTCGCGGAGTAATTCCTCCTTTTTGCGCTCGTTGAGTTCTTCCTGTTTCTGCTCGGGCAAGCCCGAGGTGCGGACGATCTCGGCCAGCCGCTCCTCGTAGTCTTTGTCGGTCGTGGCCTTCTCGCCGACCTCGGCTTTTTCCAACACCTTGGAATCCACCCGTAGCGTGCGACCGGGAGCGCGGGTGCCCTCGATCAAGCAATCGCCTTGGTTGAAAAATCGCTCCACGCGAGCGGCGGTCTCTGTGCGATTGCAGACCGTGAGCATGACGGGCGGACTCAGGTGCCCGGCTTTTTTCCAACTCTGGGCGGCCTCCAGCCAATCTGCCGCGAGCAGTGTATAACCTTTCTGCACGAGATCAGGCAATGGCTCCTCCGGCTCGGCCTTCCGGTTCAAATCTTCGCTTACCTCGGGGTTGTTGTAGATGTGATAGAGTTTGGAGCGATAGGTCTTGGCGTCGGCCAAGGCGCTGTCGCGCACGACGACGCGGGGCGTCTTTACCAAGCCCCCCTCGATTGCGTCGTTGAGGCCAAAGTCGGAAATGATCCAGTCGAACAAACCTTGCTCGCTATTGCGCTTGCCGGTGGGCGCGAAGGGAGTGGCCGAGAGGTCGAAACAACGCTGGATGCGGCGCGTTTTGTGGATGCGGTCTAGGCCTTCGATCCAGCGCGTGGCCTCCTCCAGATTTACGCCGTCTTCCTCGGCCTGCTTGCGGCTTATCTTGATGTCGGCCGGCACGCGGTAAGCGTGGTGGGCTTCGTCGTTGATGATGATGATGTCCTTGCGAGTGGCGAGCGGGCCGAGCACGCGGATGGTAAAGGCCTCATCGCTCTCGGGCCCTTTTTTGACCACGGAGCGCTCCGGCTCCTCCTGCGGCATGAGTGTGTGCCAGTTTTCGATGATGATCTCGGCCTGATTGAGCCGCTGGCGCAGGCTCTCATTGGGGCAGATGTTAAACTGGTCGTAGTAGTTCTCCGGGTGGCCGGGTTTCAGCACTTGCAAGCGCTCGCGCACCGTGAGGCCGGGGGCGACCATGAACACGGCGGACGAAAAATCCTTCCGCTTCGGGTAAGTGAGCGCGTTGAGCGACTGCCACGCCACGATCATGGCCATGACGGCGGTCTTGCCGGTGCCGGTGGCCATTTTGTTGCACAAGCGCTCCCATGCGCCGCCGTCGCCCGGTAGTTGGACGCCCTGCTTAAAATCAGCCGGGGCCTCGATCCACCACATGAGCGATTCGATGGCTTCGAGTTGGCAGAAATAGAACGGGTGCGTGCGCGCCGTGCGGTCATGCCAATGCTCTATCAGCGAGCGGCTGACGCTGGTGAGACCGGGCCGCCCGGCCTGCTGCCAGGCTTCGAGGCGGGTGCGGATTTCGTTTACGCGGTCGAGCGTGACGGTGCGCTTGGTGTGGCTGCGCGGATCGAAGATTTCGTAGCCCGCCGGACGGCGCTCCTCTTTAAGCGCGAGCGGCGTGTTGGGGCGTGGCTCCACCCAATGACGACCGGGGCGCGCATAGGGGGAGTTGATGATGAGGGATTTCATGCGGCGGGCGCTGTAGCGGGCGGAGGTTCAGGCGTTGCTACTGCGTTGACTGCGGCTAGCGCTTCACGTGAGGAGTAAATCTCGATTGCCCCAGCGCCGTGCCGTCGAGCGCATTTCCTCAATTCACCTCGTTGATTGTTTAAATGGCGCGGGTTGTTCGATGCCAGATGGCAGCCTTTCGCTGCCGCCACATATACAAATACTTGGTCGGAGCGCTCTCCGCCACGGACGTTACCTGAAATACAGTTTCCTAGCCCATCACCGAGATTAACCTCAACTTGCTGACCCGCCTCTAGGGCCCTAGTGAGGATCCATTTAAGGTAGATAAGCTCATTACCAGTTTGATCGCTTCGAGCTATTTCGGGGCTAAGCTGGTGTTTGTATTCTCCCCAGATGCGCCCACCGGCATCCATACCGATTTCGATTTTGTTACGAGTCCAAGAGGATACCAGGAGGGTTATGTGACCATCGCCGTTCCACTCAGGACTCGTGTTAAACATGTGCTTGAGAATATTGGTATCGATTACCCAAGTGTTCATGGTGCTTCGGAGCCGAATTCCAATGCCTCTAAGACTTCAGCCCCGAAAAATTCCATGGGAAGACCCTTATCGAGTGCTCCGTTTGCGTTAATCGAGAGATTGCGAACTACCACCTTGGCGCCGGCCGCGCCCTCGGGCTGTTCTGTGGTGAAGAACGCGACGCTTACATCCTCGGCCTTGAGTTTTCCCTGAGAGATCAAACGCCGCAGTCGCAGCAGGATGTTCGAGCTATGGGTCTCGACGATGCTCGGGATGCCGCGTTCCGTCCAAAGATCGGCGAAGAACGACCCAAGAGCCAACTGCGCCGTCGGGTGGATTTGCGCCTCGGGTTGCTCCACCATGAGCGTTTCGCCCGCCTTCATGAGCGTGCCCTGAACCAAAATCGGCAGTGCTTGGCTAACACCAAAACCGAAATCGGAAAGATATGAACGGGACTTGGTGTGCTTATTTGTGGCGAGGACTTCGGTCAGCATCTTACGGCCAGAGCGTTTGAAAATCAGCTTGTCGATGTCAGTTACCGCCTCGATGTGCTTGGCCAAGAAATCGCGGCGGGCCTTATCTTTGCTCCGGTCGAGTAGTTCGACCATGTGTGGAATTGCGAATTCGCCGCGATGCCCAACCCAGCCTGGCGGAGGGCTGCCGCTCTGAATCGTATGCTCGGACTCCTCTCGCACCGGGGAAAGGTGACGTAGGCGCAGAATTTCTTTGCGGAGTGGTTCAAGAAACTGCTCGGCAGTGAAGTTGCGTAGCTGACTCTCGAAACTGCTACCGCCTTGGACGAAATCGAGAAACTTCACCCGCACGAGTTTATCTTCGGTGAGTTCGAAAATCACCTTGTCGCCCTGTTTGCCCGTAACCGTATGCGTGCCGGTGTTTCGTTTATGTCCGTAACCTACGTTTCCCTTAATAACGAAATCAGTGAGGGGATCGACGCCCACTTTGGCTTCGGTCAACGCTGCGGGGAGGTTTATGCGAATTTCCTGCGCGCCCCCAATCGTCTGCACGAAACCTCGTTTATGGCTTTCAGCCCATAGTTGCTGAATTTGGGTCGGAGGGAGTTCGTCGGTTTGTAGCGAGATTGAGTATCGGAAGTTATTCTTCTTCGTCTGCGAATTTTTTAGCTCTCTCCACCGGCCCAACATGACGTGGCTGCCCTCGGTAACGAAAAAACGATCCCCCGCCGACTCGATGGTCTGCTGTAGCATGAGCAGGAACTTGAGCAGCGTAGATTTACCCGCGCTGTTACGCCCAATCAACACCGTGATCGGCGCTAGGCGCACGGTAACAGAATCGTTGTAAGCCCGGAAGTTTTCGAGGGTGATTTCTTTCAGCATCGGGCGGGCTTTATTCGAGGTTGATGACTTTCAGTGATTCGATGCCTCGGTCGTCGATGACTTTGACCGCGACTCGGCGGTGCTTGCCGGGTTCGAAGGGCAAGGAGATTGTGCCGCGAAAGGCTTCCAGTTTTTCCTCGTCGAGCTGGGCGCGGAGTTCTTTGGACAAGCGCGACCAGCCTTCTTTTTCGCCCGCCATCGGGAAAAAGATCTGCTGCGGGAAAACTGCTCGGCCGTCGTAGTCGGGGTCGAGCAGCCACATGGCGATGTTGCCCGCGCCGCCGCTCTCCAGGTCGCCCGTCTTGGTATTAAAATAGTCGAAGCCGTTGACCTCGACTTCCCACTTGCCCTTGTCGTCGCCGGAACGGATGGGGCGCACCACCACGTCAGGCTGGCCCATGAGCCAGAAGGATTCGTTGCTGGCGCGGCCTTTTTTGAGGTCTTCGGTCAAGAGGTCGGGGTTCATCTGCGCTTTGAGCAGGGTGACGCCGGGCCAGTTGGTTTCATCAATGTCCTTGGCGGCCTCGGAATCGAAGGCGAAGGAGGCGAAGACGACGAACTTGGGCTTGGGCACTAGTTTGTTGGCCTCCTCCAGCGCAAGCGCGACCTGGCGTTGCTCCAACGGGGCGTGTTCGGGGCCGAAGGAGATGGCGGCGGGCTGGCCCTCCACGGTGGAGCCGATGGCGTGGAGGTAACGCGTGCCGGGCACGGGTTCGAGGTCGGCGAACTGGACTTTCTGGCCGCCCTTGCCGCGGATGCCGGTCTTCACCAATTCGTCGCGCCACTGGTGCTGGCGCGAGGTGGCGCCGCTGCGGGCGACGGCCGTGGTGGCGTCGGGCGGCTGGTGGGCCTCGTCGAGCGATTGCACGGTGGGGAAGGGCGTGGCCTCGACGGTGAAGGGGCCGGTGACGCGCACCTTGTTTTTATCTACCTGCGGGCGGTCGTATAGAATCTTGGGATCAGCGTGGGCGGCGATTTTGGCATCCATCTGCGCCTGCATGGTCTGCCTGGTCTTGTGAAACGCATCAAAGGGTGCACGCGCGGCGGCGGGCCAAGCCTCGGGAAAGGCGAATGGCACGTCCCAATCCTGCAACTTGGGCTGCTTGGCGGCGGTCTTAAGCTTTTCGAGCGCGGCGAGGATGGCGGGGTGCAGGCGGGCGTGGATTTCGGCGATCTCGGGATTGTTGGCGATGGTTTCTAATTTGATGTGCGGAACGGTCTCGTTGATGAAGCCGGAGCGCACGCCCTCGTTGGGGTATTTGAGCGCGTAGTAATCGAAACTCGCGGTCATCAGCCGTTGCTTGGCCAGCGTGAGCGCGACGCGGGAGGTGTCGCAGGTGATCCAGCGGCGACCCCATTTTTCGGCGACAAAGGCAGTTGTGCCGGAACCGCAGGTGATGTCCATGACCAGATCGCCTGGATCGGTCACCATCAGTAAACAACGCTGAACGATTTGTTCATTGGTCTGCACGACGTAAACGGGATCACTTGCACCGCCTAAGCCGTCCCACCAATTAGTTATAGTCTTAAATGGGAAGTCACTGTGATACCTGACGCCGTCCAGAGCTGAACGTCCCGCAATCAACCGGTTTGCATACCCTAGACACTCCATCGGCGTTGGTTCGGTGCCCAGCTTTTTACTCCGAAAAGACCAGCATCGGTTTAGCGGTGGAGTAAATGCCTGCCCCCTACATTTGACCGCGTCCATTTGATTAGCGCGGATGCCACCATTGGTGATTGGCCACGGACGAAAAATCCGAGCTGTTGGGTAATCGACCTTCAATCGCGCAGGGCTAAGTCGATAATCAAAGACCTCACCTGAGGGGGTGGTTGCCCGAGTTAAATTGAACCGGTCGCCATTTGGTAATTCGACCATGCTAAATTCGCTTAACGTTTCGGAGTCCCAAGCTCTCTCTTCGTAGAGATGCTTCATCTTTAACTTTCCACTTTCACGTGGTGAACGCCCATACCAAACGAGGTAGTCGTTTACCGGGTCGATCATGGTGCTTTTTTGTGAGCCCTTCTTCTTAACGAGAATATCGACGACATGATTCTCCACCCCGAAAATCTCATCCATGAGATTACGGACGAGGTGAACGTTTTCATCGGAAATCTGGACGAAGACGGAACCGGATTCGCTCAAGAGTTCGCGCGCCAAGAGCAGGCGGTCGCGAAGGTAGGTGAGGTAGGAGTGGATGCCGAGTTCCCAAGTGTCGCGGAAGGCTTTGATCATCTCCGGTTCCTGGGTGAGGTCGGAGTCGGTGCGGTCTTTGACGTCGCGCTTATTGACGAAGGGCTGGAAGTTGGAGCCGTATTTGATGCCGTAGGGCGGATCGAAATAAAACATCTGCACCTGCCCGGCCATGCCCTCCTTGCGGAGGAGGGAGTTCATGACGAGGAGGGAGTCTCCGGCAACGAGGCGGTTGGCCCAGCCGCGCTCGTGTTTGTAGAAATCGACAGCCTCGCGCAGGGATTCCTGCTTGAAGGCGTGGTCAAATAAATCGCCCTGCACGGGGCCGGCCTTGGCCTCCTCGGAGCGGAGCGTCTGCACGACGCGGGCGGAGTCGATCTTCTCGTGGACGTGGAGCGAGACGGTATCGACCTCGAAGGACGTGCGCTCGGCCTTGCCCGTCCAGGCAAGGAAGGGGGCTTGGAGTTTTTTGAGCTTTTCGGTGGCGCCGACAAGCCGGGCGCGGGTAGCTCTCATTTCATCCGCCGCCCCGAGGACGGCGAGTTCGCCGAGTCTGGCGCTCTCGGACTGAATATCCGCAATCAGCGTCTCAACCTGCTGGCGGATGCCCTGCGAATCGAATTTTAGTTCTGGGGCGAGGTGGGGATCGAAGGCCCAAGTGGTCTTGCCCGCCTCGGGATCGGTGTCGGGGGTGACGAGGCCGACCTCGGGGTTGTTCTTACGTTTGGACGCGTATTCGTAAGCGGCGACTTCCTTGGGTGCAAAATCTGAGGATGTGGGAGCGGGGGATTTCGACTTCTTCGCCATGATTGGCCGGCGAGATTTGGCGTAAGGCGTTTGGACTGCAACTGTTCGTTAACAAGCCCAAGGGATAAATCTTCGGATGCACATGGCTGAATCTTACAGATTAATGCTCCTTAGCTTTGATCGATGGATAAAAAAAGCCCCGGCGCGATGAGCGGCCGGGGCGGAGTGCCGAGGAATGAAGGGGAACTTAGCTGCCGGTGACCTTGCGGGCGCAGACGGAGGACGTGACGCGGATGTCTTCCGACCAATCGACCGCGAGGATGTCGGAACGGGCGGAGTCCTCGCGATACATGCGAACCACGTCCACGCCGCCACGGCGCAGGCGGAAGGTTTTCATGAAGCTGGGATCGTAGAGCGTGGGGCTCTGGCTGGCGTGGAAGATCACCAATTGCTGGCCGATGATGTTCACGTTGGCCTTGGCCGCGCCGAGCTTGGCGGTGTCCTTGGCGAGGATGCCGACGCGGATGTCGATACTCGGGTTGAGCAGGAGCGAAGAGAACTGCGACATGGTGACGCCGACGGAGGCCGCGCCGGGGAAACGGGCGATGACCTTGGCGTTGTTGCGGAGCTTGTTCCAAAGCGGCAGGCCAATGACGAGGCGGTTGGGCATGCGACCGGTGTCAGTGGCGAGGGCCTCGATCTGCTCGTCGAGCTTCGCAATGGGGTCGTCGCTCGCGAGGGTGATGTTGGCCGACGCGGTGAGCGCGGAGACGATGCCGAAGACCTTGGCCTCGTGCGAAGTGATGGCGGACGAGACGAGGGTCTGGGTCTTGGCCTCCTCCAGGCGGAGGGGATCGTTCTGCCCGGCCTCGTCGCGCTCGTGGTCGTCGATGGCGATTTCGAGCGCCTGCGGGAGACAGTTGTAAGTCGGATCGCTGGCGGCGAACTCAAGGCGCTTGGCGGGGCCGCCCACGGCGCGGGAGGTGTCGATGACCTGAAACGTATTCTTGTCGTCGAAGCTCTTGTATTGGCCGGTGGCGGCGGCAACGACGACCTCCGGCGCGAGGAAGGTGGCGAGCGAAGCGGAGATGTCCTGCGCGAGACCGCGCGCGTAGTTGGTCAGCGTGACGTTGTATTTGGAAGAAGACATGGAGGGAAAGGAGTGACGGCGGTTTGGCTGGGCGTGGTGAAAACGATCACGTGAGCGTTACGGGGCGGAAGAGGACGGCCTCGATGAGTTCATCGACGGCTCCGGCTTCGATGGACTGGGCGACGATGACGCGGGCACCGCTGCCGGCGTCGGTCTGGGTGCGACCGTCGGCGGTGAGTTGCAGGTCGGTGCCGGGATTGGCGACGGCGGCGGCGAGTTTCACGCGGATGACTCCGGCGAGACCGCCCGCGCCGACGGCGACGGTGACGCGTTCACCGGCCTTGCCGTCGGTTTGGAGGACGCCGAAGGGCTTTTGTGCGGCGGAGCTGACAAGGGCGACCTTGCCGGCGGTGAGAACGACGAAGCGGCCGACGTGGCCGGTGAGGTCGGCGGCGGCCTCGAAGGGGAGGATGGCGTTGGTGCGAGCGAGAGAAGTCTTCATGGGAAGAGGGCGTTAAAAGTGGGTGATTCGGGGCGGGTTCAGCGGAACAGCTCAGGGCTCTCGGCCTTGGCCTTCGCGTAGATGCTGGGGAAATCCGCGCCGGGGTTGGCGGCGCGCACGGCGGCGAGCTTTTGCTCCTGCCGGGTGATGAGGTGGGACGGGTCGGCGACGGGATCGCCGCCGGGAGTGAGGCGGGCGAGCACCGGGTTGACCGCGAGGGCGTCGAGCGCCTTCACGGCCTTGGCTTCGTCGCGGATCAGGGCATCGACCCAGAAGCCGCGTGCGTCGGTGTCCTTGGCGGGTAGACGGCCGGCGTGGACGGCGGCATCAACCAGCGACTCGGCACGCTGGCGGGCCTGAGTGGCGAGCGAGGCCTGAAGGTCGGAGACTTGTGACTTGAGGGCGGAGACGGTGCGCGAGACCTGCGAAACGAGGTCGGCCTCTTCGGTGGCGGAAGCCTCGACTAGCGAGAGCGAGCGGAGCGTGGAGATGAGAGTTTGCATGAGCGGTTGCTCGTGCACCGTGTCAACGGGGGCAGCGGCGAATAGGGGCGCGATGCGCTTGAAGGCGGCGCGATTGACGAGGCCGCCCATGTTGATCTCGGAGCCGGTGACGTGGCCGGAGGCGTCGAGATGAAAGGTCGGGGAAAAGCGGCGGAAGGTGCGACCCTCGACGGCGCGTTTGCCGGCGTCAGACCACTCGATGCGGGCGCGCACGCCGCCGGTCTGTGGATCTTCACCGGCCCAGTAGAACTCGGTGGGCCACGCGGAGGCCTCGCGGTCTTCGTGATTGAAATCGAAGAAGGGCCGATCTTCGCGGCCTTCGGCGGCGGCGGTCATTTTCGCCGCAAGGAAGGATTGAAGAACTGAGGCGGTGGACGCGCTGACGGCGACCTCGACCGACACGGGTTTGCCGCCTTGGGAGGCGCGGATGCGATGCCGACCGGGCGGCATGTATTGGATGTCGGCCGGGAGCGCGGAGCCCTCGGCGAGGGCGTTGGAGAAAGCGGCGTGGAGCGGCTGGGTCATGCCGCTGGCGGGGTGTCAATCGGGAGACTGGTAGCTGGCCTTGGGCACGCGGATCAAAACGCTGCGGCAGTTGTAGTGCGCGGGTGGCGGAGAAAACCAACCGTCACCCCAGCGCCGACCGTGGCGGCCTTGGCAAAGGGGCGTGGTGCGGTTGTCGAGGGTCGCATCCCAAACGAGGTATTCATCGGCGGCGTTGGCCTCGGCGACCTGCTGTGGGAACGCGGCCTGTGCGGCGGCTTGGCGGGCGGACAGTTCGGCGGAGCTTTCGGAGGTCGCGTCAATCGGCGTGGCACAGCCGCACGCGCAGGATTTCGCCGTGGCCGGTGCGGTCTCGGGAGGCACGGCTTTTGCGACGGGTTTGGTAGGGATGAAGAGCGCGACGCCCGCGTCGGGGGTCGGCACTTTATGGCGTTCGTAGAGGTATTGGAGCGAGACCGGCAGACCCATTTCTACGAAGAGGGTTTTGTCTCGGGCAGCCATGTCCTGTTCGCGACCGGGGCGCGAAATCTCTACCTCAACAAAGGGGATTTCCTCGGCGCTGCCCCAGTTGAGCGCGATCAACTGCGGGATGAGTTGGTCGTTAAGGATGGCGACGATGAACTCGGCGTATGTCTCGAACAGATCCAACTCGACCTCGCGATGAACCTCGCTGGCGGCGCGACTGCCCTGGCCGTTGTGTTCAACTGACAGGTTCTGACCGAGTAGCATGATGTCGCATGCGCGGTCGGCGATGCCCATGAGGCGTTCGCTCGGATCGTTTGGGCCGGACACACCGGGCGTGGTGCCTTGCAGGATTTGCAGATTGGTGCCCTGCGGAAACGCGCCCCAAGAGGCGGTGCCCATGTTGCGGAGAGCGGCGGTTATGGCGTCGATTTCGGCCTGAGTGGCGGTCGTCGGGTAGTTGGCCCAGCGCAAGGGCGTGCCGAAAAGTTCGGCCTTCTGAACGAGCCATTCCCAACCGAGCATGTGACCGAGCCAAAGCGGAGCGAGGGCGCGGAGCTGCGCGGCTTCGCCTAGTGCGCCGGATTTGGACTGAAAAACACCGGTCAGGAATTTGCCGGGGTGTTTGGCGAAGGGCGTGAGTGTAGAGAACGCGGCGGGGTCGAGGCGGAGTGCGAGGGTGCCGTCGGTGTTGATACCGAGGTAACGAGACGGGACGCGACGGAAGCCGACCGGGACGACGAAGCCGGTGGTGTCGGTCGTCCAGTCGATCTCGACGACGGACAGGCCTCGCGCGACGGCGTCCATGAGTTCGTAAACGGCAGAGCCGAGCGGGGCGCGCGTGGTGTCCACGTAGCCGCGTTGGAGATGGAGCGCGGATTCGACGAAGGCGGCTTTTTCCTGCGCGGACGCGGAGGGCTTGCCGTTCTTGGGAGTGAAGGGCTGCACGTTGAGCGGCAGCTTGCGGATGGCATTCTTGATCTTCTGAAGGTTGGCGCGGAGGCGCGGCCAGGTGTCCTCCATAAGGTTGAAAAGATCGCTCTGCGCGGCGAGGTCGCCACGGGCGCCGGCGTCGAGCAACGCGCCGACGGCATCGGGCGAAAGGCAGCGTCCGAAAAGCTGTGGCTCGAAGTCGCGAGCGGACGGACGAATGACGGGCGCGGCGAGTTTGGCGGGAGACGGTGAATCACTCATGCCGTGGGTTCCGTGTCATCGCGCCCACGCTCCGCGAAAGCGGGTGAGCGCGGGCCGGTGGTGGCCGTTCATGCCGGTCGGCACGCGGGTTGATGCAAAGGCTCCCCAACCCGCACCGGGGTTGCGCTGGGCGGCATGGATGGCGAGTGCGAGCGCGGTGGAGCGGTCGGCGTGACCGTCGGCGGTGCGAGCGGCGGCGTAGCGGATGGTGCCGCCGGGGCTGACTATGCGTTGCATGCTGCCGAGGTCGTCACGGATGACGGCGGCGGCGGGCAGCGCGACGGTGCGAGCCTGCATGGATTTCTTGAGCCGCTCGAACAGCTCGCGCTTGCGGTCGCCGGTGAAGGTGACGCCCTCCAAGCGGGTTTCGTCGAGCGCGGCGGCGAGGTGTTCGCTCACCGGGCCACCGATGCCGGTCGCGTCGATGGCGGTGAACGCTGCGGCCATGACGCGCGGGGCGAGGATGGCCTCTTGCTGAGGGAATGGAATGCGGTCGAGAACCAGCACCTCGCGGGTGATGAGTGGGCCGCCGGGCAAACGCTCCAACGTCCAGGCGACGGTAAGGTCGCGTTTGCGGCCAACGTCGATGCCGACGAAGAGCGCGGGACGGATGCGTGACTCGCGCGAAAACAATTCTTCGGGCGCGTCGAGGGTGGCGTCGTCGGACTCGCAGGCGCGGACAAGATCGGCCGGGAACACCTGAGACGAGTGCTCCATGAACTGACACTCGAACTCCTGCGCCCAACCGTCGGGATCGGCGAGATTAGCCCGGAGTTCCTCGATGTTGAGCGCGAGGCCGCTCGCGACGGCGTCGTAAACCGTGGTCTTGTGGCGGGAGAAAGCCGGGGCGTGTTCCCAAAGGTCGAAATACTTGTTGTTGCGACCGGCGGGCGTGGAGATGACGCGCAGCTTCAACGCACCGCGCAGTGGGTTGGAGATGATCGGATAAACCGCGCGCCAGATTTCCTCGGGGTTCTCGTGAAACGCGAACTCGTCGAGGACGAGGTTGGCGGAGTAGCCGCGTGCGGTGGCGGGGTTCGCCGGGAGAGCGAGGACGCGGGCACCGTTGGGAAAACGAAGCTGCGACTTCTGCACCTCGGGCCGGTATTCTTTTCCGGTGGAGTAGCTGATGGCGTCGCAGAAGATGGACGCGGCACGTTGCACCTTGTCCATGAACTCAAGGGCCTGCCGTTCGCCCGCGCTGAGAATTACCCAGTCGCCGCCGGTTTCGAGCGCGT
This sequence comes from Akkermansia muciniphila, assembly GCA_945888375.1. Taxonomy (GTDB): domain Bacteria; phylum Verrucomicrobiota; class Verrucomicrobiia; order Opitutales; family Opitutaceae; genus IMCC26134_A. The sequence goes on from CAMCZZ010000007.1 coordinate 22,527, forward strand.
CGGCGACGACCTCGAATGACGCCGCGAGCGAGCCGCCGATCTGGCGGGACTTGAGCCAGATTTTGAAACGGGCGTCGTCTCGAACCCACGCGAGTTGGTAGGGCAAGAGAAGATCGAGGGGCGTGACCTTGAGCTTCTTGCTCATGGTGACGCTTCCTTGGCCGGGGGCGCGGGCTCGACGGCACCGAGGCGTGAGCGCCAATCGCGCATGATGTCTTTTTCGCGGTCGGCGGTGATGTTGACTTGGGTGGCGACAACCGTGGCCGGTTTGTCGGAATAGACCTCCGGCTTATGGGCCTTCAGAAAGAAGATGAGACAGGCGTCGGAGTAGCGGCGGCGTTCTCCGCACAGCTGGCCCTTCGCGTCGAAAACCGGCTCCGTCCAACCGTCGATGCCACGGCGTTTCAACTCTTGTTCGGCATCCTCGATGCGAGACGCGTTCCGCACGCGGTCGCGTTCGAGCTGGGCGGATTGGAGCACCGGCACAAGATCGGGCTGGCGCTGCAAGTGGCGGTAGAACGTGGAATGGTCGATACCCTGCTTCTCGATTGCGGTCGCAGTCGGTGCGCCGTCGCGGATGTCGGCCACGACTCGCTCGAACAAGGCCGTGCTGAACTTGGACAGCCGTCCGGGTTTGTCGGACTTGGGAACCGTGATGGGCATTCCCGGCGCGGGGTGTCAATCGGTGCGCGCGGGCGAATTTGGCGACGGTCTAAAACGCGCGTGAACAGTTGGGGTTGCAGTGGCGGGCGTCAGCCCGCCGCAACGAGTGGGCGGCTTCCGCCGCCGCCGAGGCGCAGGAGGGCCGACGCGCGGCTCGGCGCGCCCGGCCCGACGGAGGCGGAGCCCGTCGCCCGCTGGTTCGGCGCGAAGCGCGCGGGCGACCGGGCGGAGCAGCGCGCCAGAGGCGCGCAAGCCCGCCGCCGGCCAGCGAAGCTAGGCCGGGCGGGACGGGCGGGGCCACCGCCCTGCTTGGGTGGCGGGGGGAAGCTCCCCAGTGAACGAGCGAAGCGAGAGAACGATGGGGGCGCGTGGCGACGGCAGAACAGACGATGGCTTGCGAGCGAGGTGGCAGCGGGGACAAGGCACCGCCAACGGACGGCCAGGGCGGGCGCGGGGGAACCTATCATTGCGCGAAGCGCCGCTAGAATCTTCGTCGAAGGGCGGCGAAGCCGCGGTGACCTTGATTCGCGCGCCGCAGACTGGAGAGGCCCGAAGCTCGCCGCCGGCCCGAGCGCACTACTCCACCTTATGTCGAAAATGCCTCCGGCGGGTGCCCTGACAGGGTGCCGGACATGCTCCGAAGGAGGGCATCTTCGGTATAAGGTAAGTAGTGCGCGGAGGGGAAAGCAGGTCGCATGACGGCAGAGCGGGACGAGAAGGGTTCACCGACATGACTCGGACGATGGACGCGGGACACGACGCAGCCCGAGCGCGGGGGGCTGCCGCAGTGCCAGCGCCTTCGCCGTGAGGGAGGAGAACCCGGATCGCCTGCTATGCGGGCGGGCGACCTGCCCGGTGGCGAGCGGAGGGCTTTCCGCTTATTGGCGCGCGTTCGCGTTGGGTCGTGAGTGAGCTTTGCGAACGAACCGCACACCTTGTTCGAGGGGCGTTGTTCCGCCCCGAGCATCAAAGCCCCCGGCGCATGAGGCGGAACCGAGCGAGCTTTGCGAGCGGGGGCCGGAGTCGTTGTGGCCCGGCGAGTCTGCGGCGCTCGGTGAGCACCCGCCTTGGCGGGCGCGGAATCGAGTGACGCTGTCTCGACGCGCTGGAATTGGTTTGGGGCGGGAGACGTTGTGAGCCGGACAGTCGAGCAGTCGGTGACGGTCGGGCGACTGGAATGAAGCGGAGGGCGGACGTGGAGCCGAAGGTGCGACGGCGACGCCGGGTCGGGGATCAGCCGCGACGACCGCAGCCCCGTTCGCGAAGCGAGACGGCGCGGTTCTCGGCTCGACGAGATCCGTGACGGCAGGGGCGAAGGGCGTTGCGGCCCCCGACTGGGCGGAGTCGGCGCACCGTAGGCGGAACGGTAGCGCGGAGCGGAATGGAGGGAGGCCGAGCGGCACCGTCTGCGGGCGAATTGTCGAGGACGTGGCGACGGAGCGCGTTAGCGGCGTTCGCCAAGGGAGCGGAGCGACCGCAGGCGTTGAGGGTAGCGACCAACGGGAGCGGGCGAAGGAGGACGGCGAGGCGTGTTGTTGGGGGGAGTGGCGAAGACGCGGGAGCGATACGCCAAGCGAACGGAGTGAGCGCAGGCGTTGTCAGGCGGCGAGGTCGTCGTGGAGCTTCTTGAACCAAGCGAGTTCGTTGCGGAGGAGACGGCGGGCTTGAGGCGACCATTTCGACAAGGGCTCTTCCTCGATGCGTTGATGGAACCAGCGGCGGAATTGGTCGAGGCCACGAACGTAGTTTACGGTCGGGGTGTTGGCGTCGGGTTCGCGACGTTGACGGGGCGAATCCGGCAATACCCCCGTGGCCATGTAGGCTTGGCGGAGACCGGCGGCGTCATCGAGCACGGTGTCGGGCGCGTGCTTGGCGAGCTTCATGTAGCGGCGGGCGGTCGGGGCGGAGATGGCGGGACAATGGGCGGCCAGCCAGTCCTGCCAGGTGCCATGTGGGAGGGCATCCTTTTGGAGATTGAGGAGGCGACCACATTCGAGGGCGCGGGCGACGGCTTGGCGGGCGTTAAGGGTGGCAGCGGCGGCGGTAGCGCTGACCTCGGAAAAGGCGGCGTTGATCTCGGGGGCGAGATTGAGGGAGAGGGCGGAATCAGTGGACATGATGGGCGGTGGATTTGAGTTTTGAGAGGTGGTTTAGGCGGGACTTGCGATAGGACTGGCGGGCGCGTTTTGAACGCATCCCCCGTGAGGGAGGGAGGGCGAAGGTCTGCGACCACTGAACGACGAGGCGGGAAAACGCGGCTCGGGTGACGCCGTGGCGCTTGGCGAGGGCGGTCTCGCTCAAGCCCTCGATGTCCATGAGGCCCGAGGCGAAACATGCGGCGTCGAAGGCGAGGAGCGGATTGGGGTGGGCTCGGATGCGGGCACAGAACGAGGCGAGGATGTCACCGGCCGCGAGGTAGCCCCCCGGTGTTGGGGAGGAGTCGGCGGCGGGAGTGGGAGTGGCGGAGGTGACGGACTGGGCGGCTTGCTTCGCGGCGAAGGCGCGTTCGTCGTCCTCCTCTACCTGGTCGTCGGGCTGTATGTCCGGCGACTCGGTCAACTCCATGACCGTCTCGTCGTCGTGCTGGGAGGTGTGGCGCTTGGTGTCGGGCTCGCCGAGACCTTGGGCGGCGAGGCGGGCGCGTTCATCAGGCGGGAGGGTGGCGAGCCAATCGCGGTAGGCGGTGGCGTATTCGGCATCCCGTGCGTCCTGAAGATCGGCGGCGGAGAGCTGTTTTGCTCGTAACGATGAGACATGACTTTTCTTTGAGCCCCCAACCCCGACCCTCCGGCCCCTACATATAGGGGCCTCGGGGTTCGGGGTAAGGTTAGGGGCGGAACCCCGAATCGGGGTCGAATCGGGGTTAGCTCGGGGTTCGGGGTTCATTGGCCGCCTCCTTTCACGTAAAGGCCTTTTCCGGCCCAGCGGATGACCCCCAGGCGTTTCATGTCCTTGATCCGTTTTTCTATCGTGCTGGGAACCCCGCCTCGTGCGGATTTGATGGCCTCCCCAAGTTCCTTCCATCGAAGTTCTGTGCGATTGGCGAAAACCTCATCGGCAATCTCGATCAACTCGGCCCGTCGTTTGTCGTCGGCGGAGGCAGCCTTGGACTCGGTGCTCAGGAACATTTCCTCCTCGTGGTTCCATTTGAACCGAGGAGCTTTTTCGGCGGTGATTTCCTGCCGCCGCGCGGGTTTGCAGAGGATCGTGATGATGTCCTCCTCCTTGCGGAGGTTGAAAACGGACTCGGCCTTGCGCTCGATCTGGCTACCCAAGTGACCGCGTGATTTCTCGGAGCCGGGGTTGAGGTGGAGGGCGACGATGATGACGCAACGGGTCTCGGTCGCGAGTTTGTGGAGCGTGTCCACAGTGGCCGTGGCCTCCTCAAGCGAGTTAACGTCGAGAGCTAGGTCGGCGACACCATCAATGAAGATTGCAGAGAGGCCACCCGGCTCGGCGGCGGCTTTGCGGGCCATGTGACAAACCGCAATCAAACGGTCGGCGGGGGATTCTAGCAAAAGGGAGTAGCTGGCGAAACGAGACGGTGCTTGCTCCAGTCCGGCGCGGCGGAGCACGGAAGACATCAAGCGGAAGTGGTCGCCACGAGATTGCTCAGTGTCGAAAACCAGAATGCTCCCCGTGACCGCAGGATTAGCGGTGAAGCCGAGGTAGTCGCGGGAGGCGTCGCCGATAAGCCCACCCATCATTGCCGCCATCGTGGAGGACTTGCCGGATTTGAGGGCTGCGACCACGACGGCGAGGTTACCGGCGTGGAGGCACTCGATGTCGGCTAGCTTGTAAATCCAAGGCTCTACGGGAGGCGGATTATTGGGGTCGAAACGGGTAGATTCGATTCGAGCAATCAGCTGCTCCTTGAAAGTTTTTTCCTTATCGGCATCCGTGAACGCGGAACGACGTTCGTCTATGGCGGACGGGGAAGACGGTTTGGGAGAATAGGGTTTCGCAGGCATCACGAGTTTTCCTTGGATAGGCCCTCGAACACATCGGCTGGGCAGTTGAGGGATTCCCCGTCAGTGGCGGCGAGGAGGTCGGCGAGATCCTTGATGGGTGCGTCGAAGGTGAAGCCGTCCACGGTGGCCCCGGCCTCCATGAGTTGAGCCGCCCAACGCTGGCCGGCATCGGAACCGGCGGCGTCGGCGTGCTCGAAGATTCTGACGTGCTTACCGGCGAAAAGCGGTAGGGCGTCGGGATGAATTGAAGCGGTGGCACCGGGGACGCAGACGACCGCAACCGTGGCGGCGCGTTTGGCGAGCCAAGCGAGGGTGTGGGCGGCAAGGAAATCAGGAGAACCCTCGCAAAAGAGAACGAGACGGCGGTCGCCGATGTCGGCTGCACCGATGGGCCAACCGGCGATGCTTCCCCCCAGCGTCCAGGCCTTGGCCTTGTTCCACGCCCACGGCTGGCCGTCCATGCGACGGACTTGGATAGAGCGACGGGCTGAATCGGTGATCGCCCAGGCCGGACGGGAAACCCCGTCGTCGGTCATGGTGCAACGGTGGAGTAGGCCACGCTGAGTGGCGATTTCGAGCCCGGCAAAAACCGGCCAACCTCGCACGCGCTGAATCTCCGCCAGGTCGCCGACCGTGGGAACGGTGAAGGCAGGGATGCGGAGAGGCTTTTTGGGCTGGGTGGGACGCGGAGCGGTCGGCGAAGGGGCGAGCGCGGCGATGCGGATCAGCTCGCGGGCAGCGTCGGCGGCGGAGCAGCCGAGAAGCCGCATGATGACGCCGATGGAGTCGAATGACTCCCCGGTCGCGAAGTCATGCGCGACCATGCCATCGGGTCGGATAGAGAAGGAGGGCTTCTTGTCCTCTCTGAACGGGGATGAGATTAGCTGTCGGTCGGTCGCATCGAGAAGCCCGTAGGCTCTCAAGATGACGAAGATCGTGGTGGTGGCTTTGGCCCGTTCGAGGGCGGAGGGAGGTGAAGAGGAGGAGGGCTGACGCATTTCTGGCTCAGGCATCTCCATCCCGCGACTCGGCACCGGCCGTTGCCGCTAGATGGATTTGCCTTCCCAGCTCAGGCGCTACTTCCCGCGTAGCGGGGAGCTACTTTTGGCGTAGCGGCTGGATGTGCGGCGACCAAGGAAGGCGGATCGAAGGCCCAAGAAACATACGGCTCGGGGTCGTAACAATTCTCAACGCCGAGGCGTAGTAGCTTCCGGTTGGCCAAGTGGTTCGCGAGTGCTTCGTCGTGCTCCCGAATCTCGTCGATAGTTCGGTCGATATTGTTTCGGAGCGCGTCACGCTCCCGCTTTCGAAGATCCTGAAGTTTTCGGCTTTTGCCGTCGGGGCCTACGTCTTTCCGCACGCGGCGTAATACGTCATCCATCACTTCTTCAATCCGTGCGGCTTCCTCCGGGTTGTTGAACTCTTTCGCATCACTTAGCAGGTCTCGGAGCTTGCTGAGCTCGTTTCGGTAACTCGCGATTGCGGTCTCATCCACCGCAGCGCCTCCGTCGGCCATCGGTAAACCGTGGGTCATGGCAAAACCGCTGGTGATCAATTCCTGCTCTGAAATCTGCCCGTCCAAGGCCATGTCGCACGCATCCACGGCGACGGCCGACCGCACCTCTGAAACGGATAGAATCTCGCTCTGGGAGCGGAGTATCCGGTGGAGGTAGGCGCAGCCCTTTTCGTGGTGCTGAATAGGGAACGATTTCCCGTTGCTGAAACGAATCTCCCAGACGTTGCCGCGACGCCACATGTAGTTTGCGGGCAAGTCTGGAGTTGTTGCCAATGCGTCGGGCGCCTGTGCGGTCATTCGGGTGTCGGTTACGATCCGGATGAGGCAGTCGCCGGGTAAGCGCCGGTGGACCACATCAAGGGCATGTTTCTTTACCAGCGATTCAAGTGCCCGCTCAATGTCGCGGCCGTGTCGTTTATGCAGGTCGAGAAAGCGCTGTGCAGCCTGATCGGGTGACTGGTTGGGAATATACGCGACCGCGCGACCCATTTGGGGGAAGCTAGCCAGCAACTCATTCTGGGAGGTTATCATGCTCAAGGTGCGAGCACGCTCGATGTAGCCGGCGGTGAGGATGCGGTCGGCGTCTCGGCTCGGGGCTTGGGTGAATATGTCGAACTTGTAGTGCGAGGCGGGATCGAGGTCCTCGGCACCGATCGCGAACATGGCGAGCCGCCGGTCCAGACACTGCGAGCAGAGCCCGCAATGGGTGTGTTCGTTCGTGCGCTCCCAAGTATGAGCACAACTGACGGAGCGAGCGATGAGTGGCCCTTTGCCGGCATCAACGATGCGCCTGACAACATCCGCCTTCGTGTGCCAGAGGTAGGGGTTTTCGACCGTGAAAGTGGCTTCGCTTAGCAACGAGAAGAGTTTTGAAAAGCCGGCGAGAACGCGGGGATGGGTAGTCCGTGTTGCCCGGCCGCCAACGACCTGGGCGCACAACGGGAGATTCAGGCTGATAACGCCGTTTTCGTAGAAACGCAGCGATTGAAGCCCGACCAGCTTGGCCACCGCCGCGCCTAGACAGGCGAAGAGGAAGGAGCGGGTTCGTTGGGTGTATTCCTTCCCGAGCGACTTCGCTTTGTTGACCTCCATGCCGACGTGGAGCGGCGGTGCGGAGGGTCCGGCAAGCTTTGCCAAGTCCTCGCGCAGCCTGCGAATAATACCGATGTTTTTGCTCGTGGGGATGTGGGTGACGAACGCCACGTGGTTTCGCTCCCGTTCGATCTCGTCGATGGCACCGGCCAAGGAATCTAGACCTCCGGAAAACATCGCGACTTGATTGAAGGGCGCGCCAGTTATTGCCGGAGCCTCAAGGCCAAGGTATTGCTGTAGCGGCACGGGCTTCTTGGCCGGGTAAAAGTGGAACGTGAAAAAGTGGTCACCCAAAAAGCCCAAGAGATCCGAGAGAGTTGCTGTGACTTCGGGCCGTTTCCAGAAGTCAGGGCACCGGACCGGAAGGTGAAAGCGTAGTGATTGACGCCACTGCGCACCGAAAGTATCGGTATCCTGGCAAGAGCGTCGGACGGCTTGATCGGCGGCGTAAACGTAGGCGGCTATTTCGATGAGGTCATGGTAGACCGGGGGCAGTGAGCACGAGACGGATTGAGGCAGGGCCTCGATGCGGAGGTTCACTTTTTCCTCGGGCGGGCCGTGGAGCAAATGCAAGCGAATGGCATCATCCTCGTTCGTCTTGGCCGGTGCGGTCAGCCCGCCGCATAGGATGACGTTGTTAGTTCGCATCGGCCTCCGCTCTGACTCGCATTTCGGAGCGAATCTTTTCCATCGCATACCATCCAAACCGGGTAGAAGTCTGTCGGGTGATGTCGCCGCCTCCGGTGAAGCGGTTTTTGGAGAACCATTCGCCGCAGAAGCGTTCGACTATCACACTGGCCTCGCTGGTGTGTTTCGCCATCGCCTCCTGAAAATCGGCCACTTGGGCGGTCGTGGCGAAGCGATGGCCGGCGCCAACCCTCGAGTGAAGGGTCTTTGATAAAAAGTATTCGAGGCAACTGCGGGAAACGCCTTCGAAGAAGGTTCTGGCCACTCCTGAAAACTCGGAGGGCCTGCCAAGCTTCGCGAGAGCGCCATGAACATCCGCAGCGGTGGGGGTAAAAAGAGGGCCAAGACCGTTTTCCAGGTGGCGAGTTATCGCGCCGACCAATGCATTTTGAGCGACTTCACCGAAATCGGTCTGACTGCCGCGCGCTTGGGTCTTGGCGTCCAATGTGCGATGAATTGCGCTGGCGACCTCCGCGATGGAGCTTCGCTCCGAAAGGGAAAAACCATGCTTGGCGAGGTGCGCCGATGGATCGGGTTTCTTGGCGGAAACCGCCAGTTGGGTCAAAAGGGCTGCCGCCTCGGCAAACCCGGGATCCTTTTGGATGCACTCGAAGGCCTTGTCCGCCGCCTGCCAGGTTGCCTCCGCGACTTGGCCAACGTCGGCACCATCGGCGAGCAGTTCGACGACAGCGCGCCAAGGTCTGGTGGATGGAAGGATACCAAGTCGAACGTGCCCCATGAATCGTTGGGACAATACAGCAGTAGGGGAGCCAGAAGTTACACAAGCTTAGAGTTTATGCTTATTTTCTAAACCGCGCACGTGATCGTTTTGATCAGCCGCGAGCCGGAATCTTGAGCTTGGTTCGGATGTGAATGCCGACCTCGGCGGCGTCGTAATAGACGAAGTGGCCGACGCGGTGATGGGGAATGCGGCGGAGCTTCGTCCACTCGCGGAGGGTGCGAATCGAGGGCTCGCGGCCGGTCGGAAAGATGCCGGAGGCGCGGAGACCGACGATGTCGGTGAGCTGGGAGTTCAGGCAGGGAGCGGAAACAGGAAGAGGATTCATGCACTGGGCGCGGTGTCATGGGTTGGCGCATGGGGATGCACGGGGCACGAAAAAGCCCGCGTCGGTGAGGACGCGGGCGAGTGCGGGTCGGGCGATTAGCTTGCCGCAGCAAGCGACGGGGCCGGACAGGGGAACCGCAGCGCGCCTGTTTCGGCGATGGAGGGCGCGGCCTCCGTCGGCTGGATTGAGAAAAAGCGCTCCGCCTCGTCCTTGGTTTTCAAGTCGAGGTAGTGCTTGCGGATGATGCTCTCGGAGTTGCCAGCCTGCAAAGCGGCCTCGCCCATCGAGCGGTATTTGGCGACGTGCATCGAAATGAACGTGTGACGCATGATGTCGTGAGACAGGCCGAAGGTCTTGGCGATGGCGGCGCGCTCGTGCTGGAGGTTTGGCGCGATGATCGGGAAGCGGTCGAGGGGGTAGGCGCGGAGCCAGGCGGCGAGGTTGGGCTGAATCTCGACGCTGCGTTTCATGCGAACCTTCGAGACCTCGGGCTCGATCAGGATGACGCCCGTATCGAGACGGATGTCCTCCGGGCGGAGCTTGAGAATCTCGCCGGTGCGGACGCACGGCCGGATGCCGGCGAAAAGTGCGAGGGCGAAGAATGGGACGAGTGCGCCGCCGTCGATCTGCTCGACGTGCCGCATGAGCTTCGCGGACTGCTCGGCGCTCAAGGTCTTGGCGGAGCCGCGACGATGGGCGACGCGAAGATGGGGCACCTTTTCGAGCGGATTGGCCGCGACCCAGTCTTGGCAGAACGCGAATTTGAGAAAGGTGAAGAGAATGCCGCGACGGTTGTTGAAGGTCTTCGGCTTCGGGTTGCCGCGCTGGCAATGCTGGGCCAAGGCCTCGCGGGAGAGCGTGGAGAGAACGCGACCGGGGAAAGCCTCGTCGAGGTCTTCGAGACGAAGGCGGATGTCCTTCAACTGGCAGGCGGAGAGCAAACCGCGCTCGTGCTCCTGCTTCTTGGTGGCGAGGTAAGCGGCCGTGGCCAGCTCGACCGTGATCTCGCGCTCGGGCGGGCGGTAGTTGGCTAGGGCGTAATCGAGGTAGAACGAGAGCGACTTGGGCGCGCCGTCGAGGCGACGGAACACGGACTCCGCCTCGCGGAGCTGGTCGTCGGAGAGGAAGGTCGAAGCGGCGCGGACGTTGGAGATGGCCTGCGCGGCCTTCGCCTCAAGGGCGGCTTTCTCTACGGCGGCCTCCTCGCGGGACTTGAAGTTTTTGCGGATGCGGACGCCGTGGAGCCAACCAGAGATGCGCCACGAGATGACGCCGTTACGATTTTCAAAGCGGGAAACGTCGAATGAATTGTCAGGCATTTTAGGTTGCCATGCCAAGTGGCAACCTAGCTGAACCGTTTCCGTAAGTCGCTCTTGTGGAGCGGTTAAAATGGCGGAGAGGGAGGGATTCGAACCCTCGGTAGGTTTCCCTACACACGCTTTCCAAGCGAGCGCATTCGACCACTCTGCCACCTCTCCAGGTTGCTGAATCGTCGCGGGCCGCGAGGCCTTTGGCGATGGGCGAAGGAAAAGAAAAACGCTTCTGCCTAGCCTAGGTCAATGGCGAAAATAATTCCAACCGCATCCTTTTCCAGCGTCCTGACCTTTTCGTTGGGCCGGGTTGGGAAATGCTGCTTGCGCGGCCTTGGTCCCATGCTTCTTTCTCGCCGCTCACTCACGCCCACTTTCCACGCCCAACGCCGCATTCCACCATGGTAACTCCGAATTCCGAGCTGGCCTATAACACTAAGATCGAGGGCGACATCGTCGTGACCAGAGTTGACGCCGTGATCAACTGGCTACGCTCCAGCTCCGTCTGGCCCATGCCCATGGGCCTGGCTTGTTGCGCGATCGAACTGATGGCCACCGCCTCCAGTCGCTTCGACATCGCTCGTTTCGGCGCCGAGGTCTTCCGCTTTTCCCCCCGCCAGGCCGACTGCATGATCGTCGCCGGGACCGTCACCTACAAGATGGCCCCTCACCTCCGGCGCATTTACGACCAGATGGCTGAGCCCAAGTGGGTCATCGCGATGGGTGCCTGCGCTTCCTCCGGTGGCATGTATCGCAGCTACGCCACCCTTCAGGGCGTGGACCGCATCGTTCCGGTTGACGTCTATATCTCCGGCTGCCCCCCGCGGCCCGAGGCGTTGCTCGACGCCTTGATCAAGCTGCAGGACAAGATGACCCGCAACGGCGGCACCGCCAAACAACTCCTCTCGGCCTGAGCGCCGCTCCGGCCTTCCCGTTTCCGAATCTCGCCTCCCGCTCATGTCCTCCCCCGCCGCCGCTCCCGCGACCGATCTGCTCGCCGTCTTGCAAGCCCGGTTTCCCGCCGCCGTCGCGCGCCCCAGTGGCGACCATCCCGCCTTCAATCTGCCCATGGCCGAGGTGCCCGCCGCCCTGCGTCTGCTGAGGGATGAACACGGCTACGATCTCCTGATCGACGTCACCGCCGTGGACTGGGACGTCGAGGCGAGCCCGCGTTTTTCCGTCGTCTGGCATCTGCTCTCCTCCACCGCCCATGGGTATGTCCGTATCGTGGCGGCTTGCGCCGACGACGCCGAACCCACCGCGCCGAGCGTGGTTTCTCTGTGGGCCGGGGCCAATTGGCACGAGCGCGAGACTTTCGACCTGATGGGTATCCGCTTCACCGATCACCCCGATCTGCGGCGTATTTTAATGTGGGACGGCTATCCCTTCCACCCCCTTCGAAAGGATTTCCCGCTGGCTGGGATCGAGACCCCGCTACCCGACCTCGAGGTCGCCGATATCACCAAGGCCACCGTCCTCCCCGCCCCCATGATGGGCGGCCCCTTTGTCGCCTCCACCGGCGAGATGAACCTCACCGAAGCCGAGCCGCGCGCCAAGGACGAGTCCTGGAACGAACGCAACGCCAAGCCCGCCGTCCTCTGAGCCCTGCCTCGCAACCCGCAAACTTTCCCTCCGTGCCTACCGATTACGCTTTCCCTGACAGCGCCGCGAAGACCGCGAACGCCATCGAGGCTCCCGAGTTCCAGACCGAGAAGATGTCCCTCTCGATGGGGCCATCCCATCCCTCGACCCACGGCGTGCTCCGCCTCCAGCTCGAGCTCGACGGTGAGATCGTGACGGGTTGCGACCCGGTCCTCGGCTACCTCCACCGCGGTGACGAAAAGATCGCCGAGAACATGACCTACAACCAGTTCGTGCCCTACACGGACCGGTTGGATTACCTCGCCCCGCTGGCCAACAACGTCGCCTACGCCTGCGCCGTCGAGCGCCTTGCCAAACTCGAGGTGCCCGAGCGATGCCAGGCCATCCGCGTGATCTGCTCCGAGATGGCGCGCGTTTCCGCCCACCTCCTCGGCCTCGGCGCCTATGGTATCGACGTAGGCGCCTGGGCCATTTTCCTCTACACCTTCACCGAGCGCGAAAAGCTTTATAAACTCTTCGAGGAGCTCACCGGCGCCCGCTTCACCACCAGTTACACCCGTATCGGCGGGGTCGCCCGCGATGTGCCCGAGGGCTGGGTCGAGAAAGTGGACGCCTTCTGCGATCAGTTCCTGCCGATTTTGGAGAACATCCTTAATCTCCTGACTCGCAACAAGATCTTCATCGACCGCACCCAGGGTGTGGGCATCATCTCGAAGGCTGACGCCCTGGCCTACGGCCTTACCGGCCCCAATCTGCGCGGCTCCGGCGTCCCGCTCGATCTGCGCAAGGACAAGCCCTACTCCGGCTATGAGCGCTACGAGTTCGACGTCGCCATCGGCGCGCACGGCGACTGTTTCGACCGCTACATGGTGCGCGGCGAGGAGATGCGCCAGTCGGTGCGCATCATCAAGCAGGCCATCAAGAGTTTCCCCAAGGGCGACTGGTATTCCAAGGATGCCGTGCGCATCTTCGCGCCGCGCAAGGACAAGGTCCTCACCAGCATGGAGGAGTTGATCAACAACTTCATGATCACCACCGAGGGCCCCCAGATGCCTTCCGGCGAGGTTTACTTCGAGGCCGAGGTGCCAAAGGGCGCGCTGGGCTTCTTCATCGTCAGCAAGGGTGGGGGAGTGCCCTACCGCATGAAGATCCGCAGCCCCAGCTTCTGCAACCTCTCCATCCTGCCCAAGGTCTGCCAAGGCAACCTTGTCTCCGACGTCGTCTCCATTCTCGGTTCCCTCGACTTCGTGATGGGCGAGTGCGACCGGTGAATTCGAAACCGAATTTCCCACGAAACACACGAAAACACACGAAAAAACAATCCATCGCCCGACCCGCCGAATCTGACCTTTTGTGTCATTTCGTGTGTTTCGTGGGCACCAATCTTCCTCCCTTTAGACTTCCGTGAATCTCAAGCCCGAAACCTTCCAGCGTATTGACGAAGTCATCACGCATTATCCGGTTAAGCGCAGCGCCACCCTGCCGCTCCTGCACCTCGTGCAGGAGGATGCCGGCTACATCTCCGAGGAGGCCATTCTCTGGATCGCGCAAAAGCTCGAACTCCAGCCGATCAACGTCCTCGAGGTCGTGACGTTCTACCCGATGTTCCGCCGCGCCCCCATCGGTCGCCGTCACATCAAGGTCTGCCGCACCCTTTCCTGCGCCCTCCTCGGCGGCTACAAGACCTGCGAGACCTTCCAGGAGGAGTTCAAGACCACCCTCGGCGCCACTTCGCCCTGCGGCGAGGTCACGGTCGATTTTGTCGAGTGCCTCGCCTCCTGCGGCACCGCCCCAGTCGTTCTGATCGACGAAGTTCTCCACGAGAAGGTGGATGCGACCAAGGCCCGCCAGATTAGCGCCCAGATCCGCGCCGAAGCCGCCGCCCGCCAGTAGTCTCTCCTACTCGCTACCCGCTACTCACCACTCGCCCCTTTTTTCTCCGATGCCCGCCCCTGCCCAGACCCGCGTCATTTTTAAACACATCGACGAAGCCGGCTACACCAACGACCTCGGGTGCTACCTGCGCCACGGCGGCTACGAGACGTTGAAAAAATCCGTCGCCCGCCCGCCCGCCGACCTCATCGAGGAGGTCAAAAAATCCGGCCTGCGCGGCCGCGGCGGCGCGGGTTTCCCCTGCGGCGTAAAGTGGTCCCTCGTGGACCGTAAGTCCGGCAAACCCATTTACCTGATCGTCAACGCCGACGAGTCCGAGCCGGGCACCTTCAAGGACCGCTACATCATGCACCAGGACCCTCATCAGCTGATCGAGGGCACGATTATCAGCTGCTTCGCCAACAACGTGAAGCAGGCCTACATCTATATCCGGGGCGAGATGCCGGAGGGCGCCCGTATCCTTGAAAAGGCCATCGCCGAGGCCCGCGCGGCCAATTTCGTCGGTCCGAACATCCTCGGCACCGGCTATTCCTGCGAGATCTACGTCCATCGCGGCGCCGGCGCCTACATCTGCGGCGAAGAGACCGGCCTGATCGAGTCCCTCGAAGGCAAACGAGCCAACCCGCGCATCAAGCCGCCCTATTTCCCTGCCGTCCTCGGCCTCTACCAGTGCCCGACGATCGTGAACAACGTCGAGACGCTTTGCCAGGTGAAGCACATCGCCGAGATCGGCGGCGAGGCCTACGCCAAGAGTGGCACGCCCGGCAACACCGGCACCCGTATTTTCTGTGTCTCCGGCCACGTTCAGCGCCCCGGCTATTACGAGTTCCCCGCCGGCACCATCACCATGGGCCAGCTCCTCAACGAGGTCTGCGGCGGGCCGCTCCCTGGTCGCACGTTCAAGGCCGTCATCCCCGGCGGCTCCTCCGCCAAGGTCCTGCGCTTCGGCGAACGCTATAAGGGCAAGCGCAAAGCCGGCGCGGACATGGTGGACTACGATTGGGGCGTCGAGGACGTGCCGATGGATTTTGATTCCCTCGCCATGATCGGCTCTATGGGCGGCTCCGGCGGCGTCATCGTCATGGACGACTCGGTCAACATGGTCGAGGCCCTCGCCAACATCAACGCCTTCTACCAGCACGAGAGCTGCGGCCAGTGCACGCCCTGCCGCGAGGGCTCGCTCTGGATGAAAAAGATCAGCTCCCGCATGGTCCACGGCGATGCCCGCAAGGAAGACGCCGCCTTGCTCAAGAGCGTCGCCGACCAGATCCCCGGCCGCACCATCTGCGCTTTCGGCGAGGCCTGCTCCTGGCCGACTCAGAGCTTCCTCATCAAGTTCAAGGACGAGTTTGAAGGCTACGCCGAGGCCAAGAAATCCCTCCCCGCCGACCGCCTCGCCCTCGTCTGAAGACCTTGCCCACGAAACACACGAAATCACACGAAAACCAAACCCGCGCACCCGATTCTCCGATTCCGACTTTCGTGTCTTTTCGTGTGTTTCGTGGGCCCAAATTTCCGTCCCGTCTTTAATTCTTCGCAATGATCGCCGCTCCCAAACCCGACCTCGTCACCGTCAACATCGACGGCGTGGACATCGCCGTGCCGAAGGGCACCAACGTCATCGAGGCCGCCAAGCAGCTCCAAAAGGACGTCCCGCACTACTGCTATCACCCGAAGCTCACCGTCGCCGGCAACTGCCGTATGTGTATGGTGGAGATGGGTATGCCCGCCGTGGACCCCGCCACCAAGGCCCCGGTGATGGACGCCGCCACCGGCAAGCAGAAGATCAACTGGATCCCCCGCCCCCAGATCGGCTGCGGCACCACCGTCGCCCCGGGCATGCACATCAAGACGTCCTCGCCCATGGTGAAGGACGCCCGCGAAGGCGTGATGGAGTTCCTCCTCGTCAACCACCCGCTCGATTGCCCGATCTGCGACCAGGCCGGCGAGTGCAAACTCCAGGAGCAGGCCACCGGCTACGGTCGCGGCTACTCCCGCTTCATCGAGGAGAAAAACGTCAAACCCAAGCGCACCCAGCTCGGGCCCCGCGTCACCCTCGACGACGAGCGCTGCATCCTCTGCTCCCGTTGCGTGCGTTTCTCCAAGGAGATCGCCCAGGACGACGTGCTCGGCTTCGTCGACCGCGGCAGCTACTCGACCCTCACCTGCCACCCCGGCAAGAAGCTGGAGAACAACTACTCCCTCAACACGGTGGACATCTGCCCGGTCGGCGCCCTCACCAGCACCGATTTCCGCTTTAAGATGCGCGTCTGGTTCCTGAAGCAGACCAACACCATCGACATCGAGTCCTCCGTCGGCGTGAACGCCATGGTCTGGTCGCGCGAGGGCGTGATTTACCGCCTTACCCCGCGGCGCAACGACGAGGTCAACGACACCTGGATGGCTGATTCCGGCCGCCTGCTCTACAAGCAGGTCGCCGCCGCCGACCGTCTCGGTGCCGTCGCCGTCAATGGCGCCGCATCCAGCCACGATAGCGCGATTAACGCCGCCGCCGAGTTGCTCAAGGCCGGCTCGGTCGCCCTCGTGGGTTCCGGTCGCGCCTCGGTGGAGGAGCAATTCCTCCTCAAGAAGCTCGCCGACCAGCTCGGCGTGAATGCGTCCCTCGTGGCCCGCACCGCTGCGGGCGACAAGTTGCTCATCTCCGCCGACCGCAACCCGAACGTCCGCGGAGCCCTCGTGACCGGCCTCGTTTCCGCGCTGCCCGCCGCCCAGCTGACCCAGCTCGCGGCCGACATCGACGCCGGTAAGGTGAAGACCGTCCTTTCCCACGGCGAAGACCTCGTTGCCGCCGGCCTCACCGCCGCGCAGCTCGCCAAGGTTTCGATCATCTACCTCGGCACCCACGTCAACCCCACCAGCGCCGCCGCGAAGGTCGTGGTGCCCACCCTGCACACGTTCGAGAAGGCCGGCACCTTCGTGAACCAGCAGTTCCGCATCCAGAAGTTCGCCGCCGCCGTCCCCGGTCCGCAGGGCGCGAGCAACGACCTCATGGTCCTGGCCAAGCTCCTCTCCGCCCTCGGTGCCGCCGCACCCGCCAGCGACGTCCACGGTCTCTGGACCACCCTCGCCGCCGCCGTCCCCGCCTTGGCCACGATGCTCTACAAGAACATCCCCGAGACCGGCCTCCTGCTCGACGCTACCCCGTGGGCCGGCCTGCCCTTCGTCGAAGGTGAGACCCTGAAATTCAAACCGGCGGCCGCCGCCTGATCTCAGAATTAAGCGCAAAGACGCAAAGAAGCTAAGTTCAAACCCAAGATTTCCTCCCTACTTTTTTCGACCTTCGCGACTTCGCGTCTTCGCGCTTCAACTCTTTCCGACATGTTCGACTTCTACTTCGAGCTCCCGCTCCTCGTCCGCCTGCTCCTCCAGGGCACGGTGGTGATTCTTGTGCTCTTCCCGCTCGCCGCCGCCTGCTCCATGGCCGAGCGCAAGATCTCCGCGTGGATCCAGGGCCGCCCCGGCCCCAACCGCACGAAGCCGCCACTCGCCGGCTTCCTCGCCCCGCTAGGTCTCGTTGCCAGTATTCCCGTGCTGGGCACTCTGCTCCAGAAGCTCGGCATTTTCCAACTCGCGGCTGACGGTGGTAAATTCACCTTCAAGGAAGACCCGGTCCCCGGGCACGTGAACAAGTTCTATTTCATCCTCGCGCCCATCGCCTCGATGATCCCGGCCCTCTCGACCGTCGCCTTCGTGCCGTTTGGGGCTTATTTTGACGCCGCCGGAGAACTCGTCCCGGTCGCGCTCGCCAATGTCGACGTCGGCCTGCTCGCCGTCTTCGCCCTTGGTTCCCTCGGTGTCTATTCCCTCATCCTCGCCGGGTGGGCCTCCAATTCGAAGTATCCCTTCCTTGGCGGCGTCCGCGCCTCCGCCCAGCTCATTTCCTACGAGCTCTCCATGACCCTCTCGGTCCTGCCGGTTTTTCTCTGGGTCAACGCCCCCGGCGGCCAGGGCACGCTCAGCCTTTTTGACGTCGTGCAAAGCCAGAGCCAGCCCGGCTTCTGGGGCGGCACGTGGTATGTCATGACCATGCCGGTTTCGGCGTTTATCTTCCTGATCGCCCTCTTCGCTGAGACCAACCGCCAGCCCTTTGACATGCCCGAGTCCGAGGCCGACCTCGTCGGCGGCTTCCATACCGAATACGGCGCCTTCAAGTGGTCGCTCTTTTTCGTCGCCGAATACGCCCACATGATCGTCGGCTCCGGGATCTTCTGCCTGCTCTTCCTCGGCGGCTGGAATCCTCTGCCCTGGGTGCCGCTGGCCACGGTGATCGACTGGCTCGGTTTCCTTCCCTTCGCCGCCCACCCGCTCTTTGTCGGCCTGCTTTCCATCACGCTGTTTTTGGGAAAAGTCGGCTTCTTCATCTTCTTCTTCATGTGGGTGCGCTGGACGCTGCCCCGTTTCCGCTACGACCAAGTGATGACCCTCGGCTGGAAAAAGCTCCTCCCGCTTTCCATCGCCAATCTCATCGTCTATGCCCTCGGCATCGCCTGGCTCCAGACCCGCTGACCGGGATTAACCTCAACCTTTCAACTTAAACTTTAGCCCTCCATGGCCGTCGTCACCGTCGAACGAAAACCGCTCACCTTTCTGGAGCGCACCTACCTGCCCAACATCGCCGCCGGGCTTGCGACTACCTTCAAGCGCATGGTCCAGCCGGTCGAGACCCTCGAATACCCCGAGCAGCGCCCGGCCATCCCCGCCGGCTATCGCGGCGTGCCCACCCTTGTTTACGATCCCAACGGTCGCGAAAAGTGCGTGTCCTGCCAGCTTTGCGAATTCGTCTGCCCGCCCAAGGCCATCCGCATCACCCCCGGCGAAATCGCCCACGACGACGCCAACGCCCACGTTGAAAAGCGTCCCGAGGAGTTCAAAATCGATATGCTTCGCTGCATTTACTGCGGCCTATGCCAGGAAGTCTGCCCCGAGGAGGCCATCTGGCTACAAAACCAATACTCCATGACCGGCTACACCCGCGAGGAGATGGTCAACGACAAGAAACGCCTCTACGAACTCGGCGGCACCCTGCCCGACACCCACTTCAAGTGGGACAAGAAAAAGGCCGCCGAGGAGGCCGCCGCGCACGGCGGAGCACATCATTGATGCGCTGTTCAAGCCGTCCCAAGTCAAAGGTCTGAAAGTCCAAAGTAGCCACCTTCGCTTCGCTCAAAACCGACACCAATAGGGGACGCCCCAGCGCCCCGGACTCGACCTTCCGACCTTAAACCTTTCGACCTTCGACTTTAATTCAGCATGTCCGACCTCCTTTTCCACCTTTTTGCCCTCCTTTCCGTGGCCTGCGCCCTCGGCGTGGTGTTTAACAAGAACGCCGTCGCCTCCGCGCTCTGCTTCCTCCTCAGCCTCGTGGGCGTGGCCGGCCTCTTCGTGCTGCTCGACGCCTTCCTTCTCGCGGTCCTCCTGGTCCTGGTCTACGCCGGCGCGGTCGTCGCCTTGTTCCTCTTCATCATCATGTTGCTGGATATGCAGGGCGGTGACCGCAAACGGTTCACCAAGGCCACCCTCCTTTCCTCGACGGTCGCCGCCGGGTTGTTGGTGACGGGCTTGGTTTCCTTTGCCTCGCACGGCCTGGTCGAGACCGCCGACCCCGCCACGGTCAAGGTCGTGGGCTCCAGCCTTCGCGCCTATGCCGAACAGTTGTTTACGGTGTATCTCTTGCCGGTGCAAATCGTTGGTTTTCTTCTGCTTATCGCCATGCTTGGCGTGATCGTCCTGAGCAAAAAGTTCGAGGGCCTCGAAGACGTGAAGTAGTCGGACCCGACCTACTCGCTACCCGCTACTCACTACCCGCTCCTTTTCCCTTTCCGCCATGTCCCCCCTTCCGCTCGCCGCGCTGTCCGGTCCCTTCGCCGTCTCGCTCAACGCCTACCTTTATCTCGCCGCCGTGCTATTCGCGGTCGGGTTCTTCGGTGTGTTGCTGCGGAAAAATACCCTCGTGATCTACATGTGCCTCGAGCTCATGCTGGTCGCCAGCACGGTGGCCCTGGTCGCCTTTTCCCGCTACAACGGCGTGCTCGATGGCAACGTCTTCGTGTTTTTCATCCTGACCGTCGCCGCCGCCGAAGTCGCGGTCGGCCTCGCCATCATCGTGGCCCTCTTCCGCCGTCGCCAGACGGTGCAGGTCGAGGAGCTGAATGCCCTGAAGAACTGAGTTTTCGCTCCGACCAAAACCTAAGCGCGAAGACGCAAAGACGCTAAGTTAAACCCGTTCAACAGTATCCCAATTACTTCCCGTCATCCGACCTTAGCGCCTTAGCGTCTTCGCGCTTCAATTCTTTTCTCCGCTCCCTTTTCCGATGTTCCAGAATCCGACCCAGCTCGCCCAACTCGTGTTCCTGCTGCCGCTCGCCTCGGCCGCCGTGATCGCGCTCACCCTCCGCCGCCAGGGCAACATCGCCGCGCTGGTCTCCACCTTCACGGCCGCGCTTATCGCCGCCGGCGGCCTGTTCCTCGCCTTTACCGGTGCGCGCTTCACCGCCTCCACCGAGTGGCTGACCCTCGGTTCGTTTACCCTCTCGCTCGGCCTCAAGTTCGACGATTTGTCTGCCCTCATGCTGAGCATCGTCGGCGTCATCGGACTGTGCGTCCACGTGTTCTCGCTTGGCTACATGCACGATGACGACGCCAAGGCCCGCTACTTTGGCGGCTTGTCCCTCTTCATGTTCGCCATGCTGGGCATCGTTTTCGCGGACAATCTGTTCATGATGTTCATTTTCTGGGAGCTGGTCGGCCTCGGCTCCTACGTCTTGATCAACCACTATCACTTCAAGGCCAGCGCCGCCGACGCGGCCAAGAAGGCCTTCATCGTCAACCGCGTGGGTGATTTCGGTTACCTGTGCGGCATTCTGCTCTGCTACCACTTCTATGGCACGGTGAACCTGACCGAGCTGGCCAACCATTCCGCGTCCGGCGCCATGCCGGTGCACAACCTCATCCCGCTCCTGCTCTTCTGTGGCGCGGTCGGCAAATCCGCCCAGGTGCCCTTGCATGTCTGGTTACCGGATGCGATGGAGGGCCCGACGCCAGTCTCCGCGCTCATTCACGCGGCCACGATGGTTGCGGCCGGCATTTTTATGCTGTGCCGGATCGAGCCGCTCTTCGCCCTCGCACCCCAGGCCTTGACCATTGTCATGTGGGTCGGCGCCGGCACCGCGCTCTACGCCGCGCTCTGCGCCGTCACCCAGAGCGACATCAAAAAGGTCCTAGCGTATTCGACTCTCTCGCAGCTCGGCTACATGGTCGCGGCCTTTGGTCTCGGTTCGCTCAAGGTCGCCCAGGGGGAGGCCGGCGCGCCCGAGGTATTGCTTACCGCCGGAGTCGGTGCGGCGATGTTCCACCTCACCACCCACGCCTTCTTCAAGGCCCTGATGTTCCTCGGCTCCGGCTCCGTCATCCACGGCTGCCACCACGAGCAGGACATCTTCAAAATGGGCGGCCTGTCCAAGAAGATGCCCCTGACCTTCGCGACCTTCACCCTTGGTGTGCTCGCCATCATCGGTTTCCCCGGGCTCGCCGGTTTCTTCTCCAAGGACGCCATCCTCTATCTCGCGATGGAGAAGAACACCGCCGTCTTTGCCATCCTCTGCCTTACTGCCGTGCTCACCGCCTTCTACATGGTGCGCCTCTGGAAGCTGGTTTTCCTCGGCTCCGCCCGCTCCGACGCCGCCGCCCACGCTCATGAGGGCGGCCTTAGCATGAGCCTCCCCCTGGTAGTGCTCGCGATTCTCTCGGTTATCGGCGGTTACGAGGCGATTTACGGCGGCCACTTTGAGGGGGTCCTTAGCCAGATCGCCCACCCACACGGTTCCGCCCACACGATTATATTCGGGGTTTCCCTCGCTGTCATGGCGCTCGGCGCGGGTGCGGCCTATTTCTTTTATCAGACCAAAACCGAAGATACGCTGGCCACCAAGGTTCCCGCTGCCTTCGTCGGGCTCGTCGCCCTGCAAAAATCCTTCGACGCCGCTTACGATTACTATGTGGCCAAGATCCAGCAGCGTTTTGCGTTGGTGCTCAACTATATCGACCTCATTGGTATCTCCGGTGTGATCGTCCGCGGCAGCGCCGGGGTCGCCGGCCTGTTCGGCCTGGCCGCCCGCGCCCTGCATACGGGCAGCATTCACGCCTACGTTTACTGGTTCCTTGGCGGCTCCGTGGTCCTCTGGTTCTTCGCCACCCGCTGAGCTGGTTTCTCCAACCGTCTCAAGTCCAAGGTCAAAAGTCCCAAGTCGTCACCTTCGCCACGCTCAAACCTCATTCGCCAATTGGCCGCACCGGCGGCCCGCCCCGACCTTTAGCCCTTAGCCTTTTCGACCTTCGACTCTCGTTTTCCTCCTCTTTCTTCCCGCCGTGCCCGACCTCCTTCTCCTCTCCATCCTCGCGCCTCTGGCTGCCGCCCTCCTGCTGCTGGTCCCTGCGCCCCTCGCCGCGCGCAAGTTTATTGCCGGCGTTGGCTTTGCCATCCCCGCTTTGATCGCGCTCTATCTCTGGAGCCAGTTTAACCCCACGGGCGGGGCCAGTTACCATTTTGTGAGCCGATACGATACCGGCCTGAAGGATGCCCTGGGTATCACGCTTTACCTCGGGCTCAACGGCATCGCTCTGCCCTTGTTTGTGCTTGCTGGGGTGGTCGGTCTGGCCGCCGGGCTCTACGCCATCCAGTCCAAGGCCGAGCGTCTGCCGCTCTATCTGGGGCTCCTGCTCGTCATGCAGGCCGGCCTGATGGGCGTTTTTGCCAGCATGGATGTCTTCTTCTTCTACTTCTTCCACGAGCTCGCGCTCATTCCGACCTTTATCATGGTTGGCGTCTGGGGTGGACGGGATCGCGGTTACGCTGCGATGAAGCTCACTATCTACCTGACCCTAGGCGCGATGCTTTCCTTGATCGGCCTTATCGCCATCTATCAGCAGAGTGGAGCCGAGACCTTTGATCTTCTGGCGCTGCGCCAGGAGCTCGCCCATGGCTCGCTCGCCGCCGGTGAGCAAAAGACGATTTTCGGCCTGTTGCTGGTGGGCTTCGGCATTTTGGTGTCGCTCTTCCCCTTTCATACGTGGGCTCCGCTTGGCTATGGCGCCGCGCCAAGTTCGGCCGCGATGCTGCACGCTGGTGTTTTGAAAAAGTTTGGCCTCTACGGTCTCATCCAGATCGCCCTGCCTCTACTTCCCGAGGGTGTAGGCCACTGGGTCGGTTGGCTGGCTTTGCTCGCGGTCGGCGGCAACGTCCTCTACATCGGGTTTGTGACTATCGCCCAGCGCGACCTGAAGCAGATGATCGGTTACAGCTCGGTTATGCACATGGGCTATGCCTTCCTTGGTATTGCCGCCTATAACACCATCGGGCTCGGCGGGGTTGTCTTGATGATGGTCGCCCACGGGCTTTCGGTCGCTCTTTTGTTTCTGCTCTCGACCAGCATTTATCACCGCACCCAGACCTTCGACATGGATGACATGGGCGGTCTCGCGCAAAAGGCTCCGGTCCTGGCGGCCTTCTTTGTCACCGCGACCATGGCCAGCATCGGACTGCCTGGCTTGGCTAACTTTTGGGGTGAACTCGCGATCTTCGTCGGTGCGTGGAAGTTCTCCGCGGTTTACACTACGCTTGCCGTTTCCGGGGTGATCATCTCCGCCGTCTATGGTCTGCGTTCGGTGGCCCGGATTTTCTTCGGCCCGGTGACGCCGGCCTTTGCCAAGGTCTCGGCTGAGAAGGCCCCGGCCGATCTGGCCTGGGGAGAGAAAATGCCCGCCCTCCTCCTGCTTGTCGCGCTGTTGGCGATCGGTTTCTGGCCAAAGAGTCTCTCCACCCCGGTCGATACCGCCATCACCGCCACTTTCCGCAAGTAAACCGGCCGCGTTTCCCTTTCGCTCACCTTTCTTCCCTTTCGGCCCATGACTATTGACCAACTTCAAGCCGCCGCCGCCAACAATCTCTGGGCTGCGATCACTCCCGAGATCGCGCTCGGCGTGCTCGCGCTCCTGCTGCTCGGCCTTGAGATGCTCCTACCCAAGGCCCGCCATGCCATCATCCCGGCCTGCGCCATCGCCGGCCAGCTCGGTATCCTCGCCGCCCTCGCCCTGAACTTTACCGCGACGCCCTACCTCGACCGCGACACCTTCAACGGCCTGCTCCACCACTCCCGTGACGGCCAATACCTGCGCGCCTTTTTCTTGGTCAGCTCCATCCTTGTCTCGATCCTCGGGGTGGTCGCGCTGGCCAGGCAGAAGATGCCCCGGGTGGAGTTTTTCCATATCGTGCTGGTCGTCACCGCCGCGATGATGTTGCTGGCCCAGTCGGCCAACTTTGTCCTGCTCTTTGTCGCCCTCGAGACCATTACGGTCGGTTTCTACATCCTCGTCAGCTACACCCGCGCCAACCCGCTCTCGCTTGAGGCCGGCCTGAAATACCTCGTTCTCGGCGCGCTCAGTTCCGCCATTCTGCTTTTCGGCATCGTTTTGCTCTACGGCGTGTCCGGTAACCCCAATGCGCTCGGCTCCACTGACGCTCCCATGAGCTACGCGGGCGTGCACCAGTTTCTTAAGGCCAATCCCGACAATTTCCTCGCTTCCGTGGGCATCGTGTTCGTCCTGGCCGGTATCGCCTTCAAGATCGGTGCCGTGCCCTTCCAGATCTGGATCCCTGATGTTTACCAAGGCGCACCGACTCCCGTCACCGCCTTCTTGGCCGTAGCTTCCAAGGCTGCCGGTTTCGCCGTGCTGATCGGCCTGTTGCCGGTCTTCCAGCCCTACGCCGGACTCGTTACCACCGTGCTCTCGATCATGGCCGGCGCGACCATTCTCTTTGGCAACCTCGCCGCCCTTACCCAGCACAACGTTAAGCGTTTGTTGGGACTTTCCGGTGTGTCCCACGCCGGCTACTTGCTGATGGGGGTCGTCGCCGCCCAGACCCTGCCTCAAGCCGTTGGGGCAATCTATTTCTACCTGTTTGCCTACTTGTTGGCCTCCTTCGCGGTGTTTGCCGTCATGACGCATGTCGCCGGGGTGAATGATGCTGAACAGGATCTCGACCACTACGCCGATTTTGCCAAAAAACGACCCTACCTCGCCGGGGTTTTGGCCATCGGTCTCGGTTCGCTCGCCGGCATTCCTCCACTGGCCGGCTTCATGGGTAAATTGCTGGTCTTTATCGCCGCCTTCAAGGCCGGTCTGTATCCCTTGTTGGCCATCGCGATTGTGGGTGTCGTGCTCTCGATTTACTATTATTTCGGCTGGATCAAGGCCGCCTATTTCAGCTCCTGGCGCCCGCCCCTTGCGCCCGGGGAGGCGGAACCCGCCGAGGCCGCCGTGACCCCGGTCGGCTTGTCCGCGGGTATCGCTCTCGGCGCGCTTGCGGTTGGCAGTGTGGTGCTGGGTTTTTTCCAGGGCCCGATCGCCACTTGGCTGCTTTCGCGCTAGGTCATTTACGATTTCATTCTAAGTCCTTCAGATTTTGACCGCAGATTCCGCGCATCAACGCGGACGATCTTTCAGTATCCGTGAACGTCAGCTTAGTCTGCGGTTATAATGCCGGCGCGGAGCGTCCGGTGGCTTAGAAAGTTGTTCGGAAAGCCCTTGTGGCCTTTGCGGTTCGCCCGGCGGTGGGGAAACTTGAACTTGCGCCAGTTTGCCCTCGATGCCCTCACCCGCTCCATTTGCGTCCTCCGCCTCGACCCTGCTCCTTGCCGGTGTCGATCTGGCCTGGGGGGAGAAAAACGGGGATGGCGTCTGCCTGATCGAGTATCGCCACGCGACCACAGTGGATCCCGCCACTGCGCGCATCTTGGCACACGACCACGTGCGAGGGGACGACGCCCTGTTCCGCGTCCTCGAATCCCCGTGCGCCCTTCTGCCCTGCGCGACGGTGGAGTCGCCGGTCCAGCGGTTTTTCGCTTTCGACGCCCCCTTGGTTTGCGCCAACGCCACGGGCCGCCGTCCGGTTGATGGCTTGGTCAGCGCGGCCTTTCGCGAACAGCACGCGGGTTGTTACCCGGTAAATCTCCGCCTCGCGCCTCGCCCGCTGCGTATTGCCGCCCGGATGGCGTCCGCCGGGTTTTTGCTCTCTCCTGCTTTACCCACTGCGGCGACGCCCTGGGTGGCGGCGGAGGTGTTTCCCCATCCGGCCTTGGTCCGCTGGCTCGGTCTCGAACGTATCTTGGAATACAAACGCAAGGCGGGCCGCTCCCGGGCGCGTAGCGATGCCGAGTTTACCCGATTGCAGCGTTCCTTGGCCGGCTTGTGCGCCTCGCATTTTCCCTACCTGGCCTGGCACGCTGACTCGCCTGCGCTGCTATCTGCGGCGTGGCGCAAGCCGGTCGAGGATCAGTTGGATGCCTGGGTTTGCGCGCTCATCGCGCTCTGGCATGTCCACCATGCCGGCCGCCGCAGCGAGGTCTTTGGCGATACTGTCACTGGTTTTGTGCTGACGCCAAGCAGGGGTGCGAACACGGCATCCGGCTAGGGCGCGACGCCAACGACCAGACGGCTCAACAACGTGCGCGATACACTGCCAGGATAGTCGCGTTATCCGGGCTTAAACCAAAGGGTAACTGGTATCAGAGGTGCAGTTTCAGGCCTTGGCGGAGGTAGGTGGGCACGTCGAGGTCCTGGCCTTCAAACAGATTGCGGTCGCTCTTTTCGAAAGTGCCACGCGTCTCGTGTTCGCCGAGAGTCAGTTCCACTTGATCGGCGGAGGTGGTGAGGGGGGCGATGGACCGCTCGCGGGAGGAGGATTTTTTTTCCGCTGGGGTAGAAAAGCCTGCGAGTGGTTCATCCGTGCGCACGGCGGCTGAGGCGACGGGACCGGTCAACGGCAGACCCTCGGCCGGCGTGGGCTCCGGGTTGCCCTGCGGGCGGTTTCTCGCGGTATTCCGGCGCGGGGTGAAAACGCGGGAGCCTGAGTCGCTCGTGCCGAGGACCATCAGTTCTACCCGGCCATGGCTGGTTTCGTCGATAACCGCACCCATCACGACGTGCGCTTCCCGGCCGAACTGCTCGGTCACGGCGGTCATGATTTCGTTGACCCGGGGCAGGGTGAGATCGGTGCCGCCCACGATGTTGACTAGGAGGCGATCAGCCTTGCGGGCAAATTCGGGCGTGGCGAGCAGGGGGCATAGTTTCAGGCTTTCCAGAGCCTCGCCCACGGGATTTTCGCCGGCACCGGTGCCCAGGCCAAAAAGGGTTTTTCCGCCGCGGGTGTGGAAGGACTGGCGCAGGGTGGCGAAGTCCAGATTGATCAAGCCGGTGCGGAACATCATGGACCAGATCGATTTGACTCCGCGTCCTATCCACTCGTCGGCGCGGGCGAAAGAGTCGAGCACGGTCTCTCCGTCGGCGCCCTCTTGGAGGAGCAGATCATTGGAAAGCGGGATGACGGCATCGCAGGTTTTGCGCAGGGCGATCAGGCCTTCATCGGCTTGTTTGGCGCGGCGGCCGCCTTCGAAGCTGAAAGGCAGCGTGACGAAGGCGATGACCAGCGCGCCTTGCTCGGCGGCGATCTCGGCGACGGTGGGTGCGGCCCCGGAACCGGTGCCGCCGCCCATGCCTGCGAGCAGGAAGACCAGATCGCAGTCCTTCATCACGGCGGCGATTTTCTCGCGATCGGCCTCGGCGGCTTGCCGTCCGAGGTCGGGGTCGGCGCCGGCGCCGAGGCCTCGGGTCACCGATGCCCCGATCAGCACTTTGTCTTGAACGGGTGAGGTCGCGAGGGCCTGGGCGTCGGTATTGATCACGGCCATCTGGAGACGGTCGAGATTCTCCATTTTCAGGCGGTCAACGGCATTGGCCCCGGCACCGCCCAAGCCGATGACCTTAATCGCGATGCGGCGATCGGTAAAAAGGTCGTCGGAGGCAGGCGATTCATTCTCGGCGGAGGACATGGTAAAAAGAGTCAACAGGCTGAGTTGAGGAGTCGGAAGGAGAAGGGGGCTGCCACCGGCATCCGGCGGGCGGCACGCGATTGCGGAAGAGAGGGGGGAAAGCGGAGCAGGTGGGGCCGGTTCCGGGGGCTGGTTCGCATTTCTCTCGTTATACCGAGGCGATACGGTCGAAGAAGTGTTTAACCTTGGCGCCGAGGCCGGCCGGGGGGAGCTGGCTGTTCACTTCATGTTGCTGGGAGATGCCTTGGTAAAGCAGGCCTAGCGCGGTGCTGTAAGAGGGGTGGCGCAGTGACTCGATGACTTGAACGTGAGGGGTGCCGATGCGGGCGGGCACTTCGAAAACCCGGGAGGCGGCGTCCTCGATCCCGGGCAGGGCGGAGGCTCCGCCGGTGAGCACCACCCCGGCGAGGGTCTCGCCGGGGGTGTAGAGTGCACCGAGTTTTTTCCGGACGACTTCGAGGGTCTCGCGTGTGCGGGCGGCGGCGATCTGCTCGATCGTCATGCGGGGAAAGCGGCGGTCGCCTATGCCCATGTCGCCATTCAGCCAGACGGAATCCGAGCGGTCCTTGGCCGTGATGGTGGCGCGGGCGTAGAGCAGTTTCATTTTCTCGGCCTGGCTCTCGGTGATGCGCAGCCCCAGCGCTAGGTCGTTGGTGAGGTGGGACCCGCCGACTGCAACGACACCGGCGAGGCAGGCGCGGCCCTGGCGATAGTAGGCGAAGTCGGTGGTGCCTCCGCCGAGGTCGATCACCAGCACCCCGTGCTGGCGCTCCTCTTGGTCGGTCAGGATGTTGCCGGCGGCGAGACCGGAGAGGACGAGCTCGCTGACGGGCAGGTTGAAGTTTCGGATGATGTGCACGCTATCGGCGATGCGATGCTGGTCGCCGTGCACGTGCCAGACGCCGACAGAAAGGCGGTCTCCGCGGATGTCTTCGGGGGAAGGGCTGAGCGCGCCATCGAGGTAGTAGGGACGGCGGAGGAAGTGGACAATACACCGGCCGGGGGGCAGGGCTTTTTGTTTCGCCACGCGGTAGACTTCATCGATGTCGAGTTGGCTCACGCGACCTTCGAGACCGCCCACGTTTACGGTCGCTTCGTGGTAAAAGCCGTCGATATGGGCCCCGCTGTGCGCGAGGAACACCTGCTGAAGGCGGGCGCCGGCGGTTTTTTCGGCTCCGTCGATGGCTCGGTGGGTGGCCTCACCGGCGGCCTGGCTATCCACAATCGTGCCTTTCACCACGCCCCGGGAGGGGAACTCGCCGAAACCGATGACATTCAAGCCGGAGCCGGCCAACTCGCCGACCAGCACGGTTACCTTGGTGGTGCCGATTTCTATGGCGCCGACGATGCGGGATTTTGAGAAGGTGGCCACGGTGCGGTAGGGTGGGCGGAGGGCTCCGGCGGGAAGGTCAGGGGTGGAAGAAAATACGGGGTGCGCGGGGGGCTTCGGTTGCCCGCGGAGCCTGGCGCGACGCGGCGGGTTTGGGCGCCGTTGGCGCGTCTTCGAAGGCGACAGGCACTTGGCGGCCGCCGACCGAAAGATCGATGGAGCGAATCGGTGCCGCGCCGGCGGGGCGGGCACGGAGTTGTTCTAGGATGTAGTCGAGGCGGGCGAGCTGGAGGTAAAAATCATCACGTGTGCCAAACGCGATCTCGGCTACTTCGGGAGTGCGGACGAGAATGACGCCGTCGCGGGCGAAGCGGGCGAGGGATACTACCTGAAAATCCTTGGCGAGGGCGGGGGCCGAGGAGCGAGCGGTGCCGAGCAGGGAGGCGACTGGCTCCATGCCTTCGATCAGGGCAAAGCCGTGTCCAGCGGGATTGCGCTCCGGGGTGATACCGGCGAGGAGAGGCAGGTTTTCGACGAGGTGGGCCGGGTAGAGTTCGCCGGAAAAGAGGAAACCATCCCTTGCGACATAGAGCTGGTCGTGACCGGCGGCCGCGTTCTCCACCCCGGGCCGGATGTGCGCACGCAGCACGGGGCTGCGCTCCTCGATGATGACGGCGAGGACGTCAGGAAAACGGCGGGCCAGCACGGCGGTGCGGATCTGGCCGGATTGGAGCAGGCGGTCGCGCAGGGCGGCGAGGTCGAGCTTCATCAGGCCGGCCTGGCGGTCGATGTTGAGCGTCTGCTCCACCCAGGCGCGGGTGAGCACGCCGTCGGTGCGCAGGGCGATCTCCCGCACCGGACTGGAAGAGGCGGGGGCGGCGAGCACCGCCGGGTTGTCACGCCAGGCGCGCCAGCCGATGTATCCGAAAATCACGCACGCAGCGGCCGCGCCGATCGCGGCCCAGTGGCGCACGCTGGCCAGTGCCAGACGGCGCCGGGTCGCGCCGTGACGCGGCCGCGGGGGCGTGTCTTGGATAACGACATCCCTCCACGTAGGAGCGGTTTGCCTGATGTGGGGAGCTTGGTTCACGAATGTTGGGAAAGTAGTCTCTCCTGGAAACGGCGCACAGCGGGACCGACCAATCCTTTGACTAACTCCGTGAAATCCAGCCCCGCACAGCGCGCGCTCATCGGGAGGAGACTGGTTTCTTTCATGCCGGGAAGCGTGTTGATTTCCAGCAGATAAAACTCCTTGGCTGAAATTAGAATAAAGTCCGCGCGGGCATAGTCACGGCAGCCGCACGCCGCAAAGGCGCGCTCGGCGGCAAGGCGCACGGCGGTGGCGGCTTCTTCCGGCAGCGGGGCGGGCGCGAAATACTCGGTGGCGCCTTTCATGTATTTGCTGACGAAATCATAGACGCCGGAGCGAGGCCGGATCTCCACCACGCCCAGGGCGGAGCCGTTCAGCACCCCCACGGAAAGCTCGCGTCCGATCAGGCGGGGCTCCGCCAGCCATGAACCGGGGGTGAGGGCGGCGAGCGCGGAGGCAAGGGCGGCTCGGCCTTCAGGTAGCGCGAGCCCCACCGAGGAGCCCTGGTCGTTGGGTTTGAGCACCAGGTTCTCCGTGCCGAGTGCGGTGATCAGGGCGTCGGCCCCGGGTAACTCTCCGGGCACCTGGAAGGTGGCGTCTGCAGCCACCCGGACGCCCGCGGCGGAGGCGGCGCGTTTGGTGGCAGCCTTGTCCATGGTGAGAGCGGAGGAGGCGGCATCGCAACCGGCGTAGACGATGCCGGCGGCATCAAGCAGCCGTTGCATGCCGCCGTCTTCGCCGAAGGTGCCGTGCAGCGTGGAGAAAATAATGTCGCGGGCGGGATCCAGCCCGGGCGGCAGGCTGGCCGCGGTGACGTCGAGCAAGCGGGTGGGCCAGAGTCTGGCAAGGGCGGCGGCGGAGGCGGCGCCGGAGCCGAGCGAGACTTCGCGCTCAGAGGAAACTCCGCCGGCAAGCACGGTTATGCGGAAGGGATGGGACATGAAAAAAGGCAGGTTGGAGCGGGTGGTGGGTTAAGGCAGCCCCTAGTCCGAGGCGGGCGGCGGATCTTTAGTTTAGCGGTCTGGCCGTGGGCCGGGGTTTACAGCACGTCCTTCCATTCGCGACCGTAGAGCAGGACTTCGGGTTCGAGGCGGATACCATGGGTTTTTTCGACGCTGGCCCGGACGCGGCGGATCAGGGTGATGACATCCGTGGCGCTGGCGTGCTCGTGATTGACGATAAAATTCGCGTGGACGGGCGAGACCTCGGCAGCGCCCTCCCGCGTGCCCTTCAGCCCGGCAGCGTCGATCAGACGGCCGGCCGAGTCACCGGTCGGGTTTTTGAAAATACACCCGGCGGAGGGTTGCCGGGGTTGGGATTTTTTTCGTTTTTCGCGGTAGACCTCGATTTGGTGGGACACGCTCTCGCTTGGAATGGAGGCGGCGGGCTGGAGGATGGCGGCGGTAGCGATGGCGTTTTCCAGTTCGGCACAGTGACGATAATCTACGTGCATTGCCGACTTCGGCAGCGTGCGGACCTCGCCTTCGAGGGTGATGAATTCGACGCTCTCCACCACGTCGAACATCCAGCCGCCCATCGCGCCCGCGTTCATGCGCAGGGCTCCGCCGATGTTGCCGGGGATGCCTTCGAGAAACTCAAAGCCGCCGAGACCCGCCTTGCTGGCGAGACCGCAAAGATTTTTCAGCCGGAGGCCGGCGCCGACCCTGACTCTGCCGTCCGGCAGGGGGGTAAAGCTTTCCCAGGATGGATGGCGGAGGCTGACGACCAAGGCGTCCACGCCGGCGTCAGGCACGAGCAGGTTGGAGCCGCGCCCGAGCGGGAGCAGGCGGATACCGAGCGTGTGCGCGGCGCGAACCAAGTGGAGGAGGTCCTCTGGGTGGGCGGGTTCGGCGTAGAGACGGGCGGCGCCGCCGACCTTCAGGGTGGTGCGGGTGGCCAGCGGGGCTTCGCGCAAGAGCGGGGTGGACGGGGAGACGGTGGCGGCAAGGGACGCGGCCACCCGATCCCACCAGTGGGCGGCATCCCGGTTGGCGAGCCAAACACGGGCGGAGACGTCGAGGTCGCCCGCGCCGATAAGCGCCACGAGGTCGCCCGGGCATAGTTCGGCGGAGAGGCGGGCAAAGGACTCGGCCTGCCCGCCGGGCAGATAGGTGAGAGAAAGCGAGGGGTGCGCGGCCGCGAGGTCGGCGGCGAGATCGGCACTGGTGCCGCCGGGCAAGGGGCTTTCGCCCGCGCCATAGACGTCGAGCAGGGTCACGGCATCGGCCCGGGCAAGGGCGGAGACGAAGGCCGGGCGAAAGCGCTCGGTCCGGCTGAAGCGATGCGGTTGGAAAACGACCCGCAGACGACCCTTGGCGGGCACGCGGGAGCGGAGACTGGCGAGCAGGGCGGCGATCTCAGCCGGGTGGTGGGCGTAATCCTCGATCACCACCAAACCGGCATTGCTCTCCAAAATACCCTGGCGCCGGCGGACTCCAGGATAGCGGGCGAGCAGGCTGCCCTGAAGGGGGGCGCCGAGCAGGGCGGTGGCGGCCAGAGCGGCGGTGGCGTTGAGGGCGTTAAAATCCCCCAAGGCGCGCACCTTGGCCACGGCCAGGGCGGGCAGAAACCTTCCGCCCAAGTTTAGGGTGAGTCCGAGGGGGCCGTCGTTTTGGTGGGAAAGCAGGGCGTAGTCACCTCCTTGGCCGAAGGTGGATACCTCGGGCCGTTCCTTGGCAAGCGCGAGGGAACGCGGGCAGGCGGCGTTGAGCAAAACCGGGCCGGAGGTGCGCGCGACGAGGGCGGAGAAGGCGGCGAGCAGGTCCGCTTCGGCCGGGTAATGATCCGGGTGATCCCAGTCCA
Source organism: Akkermansia muciniphila (assembly GCA_945888375.1). Classification (GTDB taxonomy): domain Bacteria; phylum Verrucomicrobiota; class Verrucomicrobiia; order Opitutales; family Opitutaceae; genus IMCC26134_A. Next base: position 55,454 of record CAMCZZ010000007.1, read on the forward strand.
AATTGACCACTAAACAAAGGCTGGGTGCGAACTCCTTGATGGTGCCATCGCTCTCGTCGATCTCGGCCACCAGCCAGGGGTCGCGTCCGGCGGCGGCAGGCGGCACGGAGTCGTCGCCAAACAGTCCGCCCCCCACATAACCGGGCTCCTGGCCGGCGGCGCGCAGAGCGGTGATGAGCATCGCGGTGGTGGTGGTCTTCCCGTGGGAACCGCACACGGCGACCAGGCGGCGGTGACGGGCCAACTCCGCCAGCAGTTCTCCCCGGCGCACCGCCGGCAGACCCCTTGCCCGGGCGGCGGCGAGGCCGGGGTGTGCCTCGGGAATGGCCGAGGAAAACACGATCAAGTCCGTCTCTTCTGGAAGTATGTCGGCCGCACCCAAGATGACGCCGGCACTAGCCAAGTGGGCGGCCATGGCGCCGGCCGGGCCATCATCCGCGCCGGTCACGTTGAAACCGAGGCCGGCGGCGTAGATAGCGAGGGGGCCTAGGCCCATGCCGGCCACGCCGATGCAATGCAAGTTGCGCACGGGGCGTCCGAAAAGCGGGGGCAGGGGGCTGGTGGCGTTCATGCGGCGGCGGCCGTGCGGGCGGCGGGGCGGGGGGCGACCAGGGCGTCTAGATCTTCGAGGATAAAATCCAAGGCGGGGCGGACAGCCAGACGGGCGAGGGCGGCGCGGTGGGCGGAGAGAATGCCGGGTCCGGCCAGCAATGCGACTGCGCGCGGGGTCAGTTGCGCGAGGGCGTCCTGTTCGAGCACCACGCCCCCGCCCTGGGCGGCGAACCAGGCGGCGTTTGCCCGCTGGTGGTCATCGGCGGCCTGGGGGTAGGGCACGAGAATCGCGGGCGAGCCGATGCGGGCGAACTCGGCCAGACTGCCCGCGCCGGCGCGGGCGACAACGAGATCGGCGGCGGAGAGAAGCGCGGCCACGTCGTCGCAAAACGGTATCCAAACTGCACGCACAGGTTGTCCGTCGGGGCCGGTGGCGGTGGTGATTTCGGCGTCGCCTTTACCCAGGCCCGTTACACAGGCGAGTTGCACGTTGCGGGCGGCCAGTTCCCCCGCTGCGGCGCGGGCCCACGCATTCAGCGGGGTCGCGCCTTGGCTGCCGCCAAACACCACAAGGATTTTTCTGGCTGGGTCGAGGCCGAGCCGGGCGGCGGCCCCGGAGCGCGGCAGGGCGGTGATTTCGGCGCGCACGGGCAGGCCGGCGGCGCGGACCTTGGTGGTGGGCACGCCGGGTAAGGTGACGCCGGGCGGCAGGTAAACCCGTCGGGCGAGACGGGCGAGATGCCGGACGGCTTTGCCGGGCACACGGTTGGCTTCATGCAGGGCGACGGGCACACCGTGCAGGGCGCCGGCCAGGATCACGCTCGCGGTGGTGAAGCCCCCGAACCCGATGATCGCGGCGGGGCGGAGCGTGCGCACCAGCCCGAGACCGGCGGCAAAGCCCTTTGACTGGGTGAAGAGGAAACGCGCCAGCACTCTGGGCGAGGCGCCGAGGGGCGAGCCGGGGATGGGGGTAAAGTGCAGGGCGGGGTATTTGGCCGCCAGCCGGGCATCCACCTGCTTTTCGCTGATTAGGAGCACCGCCCGGTCACCGCGCGCGACGAGACCCTCGGCCAGAGCAATGCCCGGGGACAGGTGACCGCCGGTGCCGCCACACGAGAGCAGGTAAGTGCGCGGGTTTGCGGTCATCAGCTGAAATCACGGTTGCCGGGGAGCACGTCTTCGCGGAGCCAGGCGCGTCTGGTGTTGATGAGCAGTCCGACGATTATCCCCATCAGCACCAGATTAGACATCCCGGCGCTGACGAAGGGAAGGGACATGCCCTTGGTGGGCAGGCGGCCGACCACTACCCCTAGATTAATGATGGCTTGCAGCGCCACGATCAGAAGAGCGCCGGCCACCAGCAGAAACTGGAATTGGTTGGGGGCGCGACGCAGATGGAGCACACCGCAGACGAAAAAGAGGAGAAAGGTCAGCACGGTTGCCAGCGTGACGACTAGGCCCAGTTCCTCGCCGACGACGGCGAAGATAAAGTCGGTGTGGGCTTCGGGCAGGAAATACACCTGCTGGCGCCCCTGGCCGAGGCCGGCCCCGGTAAGTCCCCCGGCGGCGAACCCGAGGAAGCTTTGATAAACTTGGTAGGTGCCGGCCTGTTTGTTGCCCTCCACGTCAAGGAAGGCGGTGAGGCGGGTGAGGCGATTGGGGTTGAGCGCGACGGCTACGGCCAAGAGTGCAGCCATGCCGGTGATCGAGGTTGTGATGTAGCGCCAGCGGGCGCCGGCTAGGAAGAGCAGGGCGACGCCGACCGCGCCTACCAGGGCGGTGGTGCCGAAGTCCGGTTGCAGCATGATGGGGCCGGCGATGCCTCCGATAATCAAGATCGGCAGGACGAAGCCACGCTTCAGGTTTCCCATCAGCGACTGATTCAGCGCCAGATAGTGGGCGAGGACGAAAACGATTCCGATTTTCGCCAACTCGGAGACTTGGAACCGGATGGGCCCCAACCCCAGCCAGCGGCGGGAGCCGTTCACGCTGATACCGATGTGCGGGATCGCGACGAGCACGAGGAGGCCGACCACACCCCACGCGAGCAGCCAAACATAGCGACGGCAGAGCTCCAGATCGATGCGGGCGACCGTCCAGGCGGTGCCGACGCCGATACCAATGCCCAGCACCTGCTTCCAGAAAAAGGCGGAAGACTTGTAGGCCGTCGCGCTGAACACGGCGATCAACCCTAGGGTGCAGAGGGCGGCGACGCACACCAACATCACCGCAACCGGGTTGAAGCCCACGCGAGGGCCCGGGGCGGAGGGATCCGGCAAATCTAAATCGCGTGCGGTCACGGGAGTTAAGGTGCAGCCGGCTGGACCGGTATTCAGTCGATGCGGATAACGGGCACGGGCATCGACTCGATGGCGCCCGGAACGGGCTCGACCGGGGTGATCGGGGTGCTGACGGGGGCCGGTTCGGCGGCTCCGCCCGCGCTCGGGGTCGTCACGGTTTTGGCGGGTGCGGTCGTTTTGGCGCCCGCAGGCAATTTCAGGACCTGCCCGACGCGGAGTTTGGCGGGGTCGGTGATGTTATTGAGCAAGGCGAGTTCGCCGACCTTGACACCGGCCTTGCGGGCGATGGAGCCGAGGGTGTCGCCCGGAATCACCGTGTGGCTGCCGGAGCCGGCTTTGGGGGCGGGCGTGGGGGCGGGGGCGGACGCGGCCTCGGCGGAGGCGGGCGGGGTGGCGTTCCCCGGGATCACCAGCTTCTGGCCGATGCGCAGGACATCCCCTGAAAGATTATTGGCGGTCCGCAGGTTGGCGATGGTAGTGCCTTGTTTGCGGGCGATGGAGCCGAGGGTATCGCCGGATTTCACCGCATAGGTGTTGTTGGCTTCGGGCGCGGCGGCGGCGGCTTTGCTCGGGACGAGGAGGGACTGGCCGAGGCGCAGGGTGGCGGAAGGAGCGAGTTGGTTCGCGGCGGAGAGTTCGGCCACGGACACGCCGTATTTCCTGGCGATGGACCACAGGCTGTCGCCTTTGGCCACGACATGGCTGGACGGGGAGGCGGGAACCGGCGCGGGTGCGGCCTCGACGATGGCCGCGGGCCGGCCGGGGGCGAAGCGCACGGCGACATCGACTGAGGCAGGGGTGCTTGCGGTGTTCTCCACCGGAGTGACTGGGGTGACGGGCGTGCTGGCGAGGGGGGGAGCACCGGCGTTGATGTCGTTATTGCTCATCGGGGCGACGGGGGTGGCCTCGATCGCTTCGCCCTGACTGGCGGTGGGCCCGGCGGCGAGGGTGTCCTCGGGTTTGGGCTTGGGCTTGCCAGTGGAGCGGCAGCCGGGCGTGGACATGAGGATGGTGAGGACGGCGACGTGGGCGCCGACGACGATACCGAATACTTTTTGTAGTTTCATAGAGTGGGATGGTTCGGGTCCAAGGGGTTTTGGGGAGGATGCAGCGGCGGGCGTTCAGGGCTTTTCGGTGGCAGCTGGGAGGGCGTGGACGAAGGCGGTGAATTGGTCGCCGCGATCGGCGTAGCTCCGGAATTGGTCTAGGCTGGCGAAGCCGGGGCTGAGCAGGGCGTGATCGCCGGTGCGGGCGATGGCGGCGAGGATCTGCACGGCCTCGGACAGGTTCAGGCAAAGGGTGTGGGCCAGACCGGACTCGACGCAAGCCGCGGCGAGGATTTCGCGTGTTTCGCCAATCAGGGCGACATGGCGGACGCGGGGGCTGATGCGGTGGATGAAGCCGCGGAGATCGCCGCCCTTGGATTTGCCTCCGGCGATCAGCAGCACGGGGTTTTGAAAACGAGCCAGCGCGGCCTCGGCGGCGTGAAAATTGGTCGCCTTGGAATCATTCCACCAAGTGACTCCGCCGCGTGCGCCGAGGTTTTCCAGTCGGTGGCGCGAAGGGGCGAAGGTGCGGGCGGCGGTGTAGAGCACGGACTCGCGGAGGCCGGCGGCGCGCCACCAGGCGGAGACGAGCAGGAAGTTTTCGCGCTGGGGGTAGTCGGCGAAGACCGTGTTTTGCAGCAGCAGGTCGCCGGGCTCGTTTTCGGAGGCAACGCAAGCCTCGGCCGGTAGCGACTGGCCAAAGCGGGCGGCGTGGCTTTGGACGCTGGCGCCGACATGCACGTGGCCGCCTACGCACCGTTCAAGCAAGTGCCATTTGGCTTCGAAATAGGCAGCCAGCCCCGGGTGTCGTTCGAGGTGATCCTCGGCGAAATTGGTCCAGATGACGCTGTCGGCGCGGAAGTGGCGGAAGGTCTCGGCCTGGAAGGAGCTGACTTCGCACACGGCGGTGCAATCGGGGCCGCCGCCGGCCCGGTCGACAACGAGTTGGGCGAGCGGGAAACCGATGTTACCGGTGGCGACCGCGTCCCTGCCGGCGGCCAAGAGGGCGTGGGTAAGGAACTCGGTGGTCGAGGTTTTGCCGTTGGTTCCGGTGATGGCTACCAGTTCTCCGCGCCAGAAAAGCGAGGCGAAATCGAGTTCGCCGAGACAGAGCGCGCCGCAGGTGCGGGCGAGAGAAAGCCAGGGATGGGTGGGGGCAAAGCCGGGGGAAAACAGCACCAGTCCGCAGGTTTGGGCGTCGTCCGCGGAAAAAAGCGGGGCCGGGTGCGGCGCTTGGTCGCCAGGGGGCGGGGAAGATGAAGCTGAGGAGGCGTCGAAAAGGCGGGGCTCGGCGCCCAGGGCCCGGACGAGGTTAGCCAGGGCGCGACCGCTCACGCCGGCACCGAGAATGGCGACGGGGCGGGTGAGCAGCGGGCGGAGGAACTCGGGCGGGCGGAGCATGATTTTGAAAGGGCGCGGCGGGGTCGGCCTTCGGGCCTGGTCAGCGTAGTTTTAGGGTGGCGAGACCGGCGAGGGCGCACATCAGGGAGATCACCCAAAAGCGCAGCACGACCTTGGTCTCGGGCCAGCCGAGCTTCTGGAAGTGGTGGTGGATTGGGGCCATTTTGAAGAACCGCCTGCCTTCGCCGGTCGGACTGAGGCGTTTCGTGTATTTAAAATACCCGACTTGGATCATTACCGACAGGGTCTCGGCCACAAAGACGCCTCCGACGATCAATAGGGTGAAGGGCTGCTGGACCATGAAGGCGATGACGCCGATCAAGCCGCCAAGGGCCAGTGAACCGGTATCGCCCATGAAGACCTCGGCCGGGTGCGAGTTATACCAAAGAAAGGCCAGGCCGGCGCCGACGAGCGCGGCGCAGACCACGGCGAGTTCACCGGTGCCGGGCACGAAAGAGATCAGCAGGTAGCCGGCGATCTTGGCGTTGCCGGCGGCGTAGGCCATGATGCCATAGACGAGGGCCACGGTGATCGTGCAGCCGATGGCGAGGCCGTCCAGACCGTCGGTGAGGTTGATCGCATTGGAAAAGCCGACGATCCAGAAAAACATCAACACGAACAGGCCGACCAGGCCGAGACCCGCCCCGAAGACAAAGACGGGCTCCTTCAGAAAGGGCACCCAGAGCTCGCGGATTTTTTCGTGGCTAGTGGGATGCAACACGAGCGCGACCAGCGCGATCACGGTTACGAGGGTCTGGCAGATGATTTTTTCGCGCGAGCTGATGCCGTCTTTGTTTTTTCGAAGGACTTTCAGGTAGTCATCCCTAAAGCCGACGGCGGTGAGGGCGGCGTAGACGAAGAGTGCGACAAGCACCCAGATATTGGGCTCGGCCCAGAGCAGGGTGCTGAGAAAAACGGAACCGAAGATCAGCAGGCCGCCCATGGTGGGGGTGTGGCGCTTGTCGAACCGGGTGGCCAGGTCGCCGACGCGGGGGTCGTGATTTTCCCCGAATTTTAAGCGGCGAAGGCGGGTGATGAGCCAAGGCCCGATCACGAAGCCGATGATGGTCGCGGTCAGCGCGGCGAGGAGCGCGCGGAAGGTGATGAAGCGCAGGAGGCGGAGCGGGCCCCAGAGGTTTTCGTAATCGGCGAGGAAGGAAAGCACGGCGGAGGAGGGAGAATGGTTTACAACGAGGTGCCGGGGAGGTCGGCCACGGTGACGTTGGGTAAAAGCAGGGATTCTAGCTGATAGCGGCGGGAACCCTTGATAAAGACGGCGCCGCGGTGGGTTTCGAAGCGGCTGCGGAGGGATGCCAGATCCCCGGCGGTGACGTCAGGGTGGTCGGCGCCGTTGACCACGGCTGCGGCGGCCTCGCGGCCCGCGAGCACCAGGGCGGAGTCGCCGCTGCGCAGGGTGCCGGCCAAGGCTACGCCAAGCTTGCGGTGGTAGGCGATGGCTTCTTCGCCCAGCTCCTCCATGCCGCCGATCAGAAAAAGGCGCGGTTGATTGGCCGGGGCCATGCCGGCGAAGGCGGTCAGGGCGTCGTGCATGGAGGCGGGGTTGGCGTTGTAGCAATCCACGTAGAGCCAGCGGCCCGCGTGGTCGCGGCAGATTTCGCCACGCAGGGCGGCGGGTTCCCAGTCGAGCAGACGGCGCTGGGCGTCGCCGGGAGAGACGCCGAGTTGCAGGGCGGCGGCGAGGGCCAGGGCGACGTTCCGGGCCATGCCATCGGAGACACGTCGGCAGGTAAAAAAGACTTCCCCGGCGGTGGCGGGATCGAGATGGGGCGGGGTAAAGCGGAGGGTGGTGCCCTCCGAGCCGTGCCGGATCTTGGGGTCTAGGGCGATAGCGGGGGCGGGGAGCTGGCGGAAGGCGGCGTAATCCAGGCAGAATTGGGGGAAAAATTTCGCAGAACCGGCTCGGGCGCGGGCCAGCAAAATGGACTTTTCGCGGGCCACGTTTTCCAGCGACCCCAGGGCTTCGAGGTGGGCCGGGCCGACGTGGGTAACCAGCGCCAGATCGGGCTCGATCATTCGAGCGAGGACCTCCATCTCGCCGGGGCCGCCGATACCGGCCTCGATCACGGCATAGCGGTGCGTGGTGTGGTTGAGCTTGGTGAGCGTCAGGGGGACGCCGAGGTGATTGTTAAGATTACCACTGGTGGCGAGCACGTCGCCCGGAGCGGTGGAGAGAAGCCGGGCGAGCAGTTCCTTGGTGGAGGTCTTCCCCACGCTGCCGGTCACGCCGATGACGATGCCGGGGAAATCTCGGCGGTGGGCGGCGGCGATGGCTTGCAAGGCGGCGAGGGGGTCGTCGACCACGAGCTGGGGCAGGTCGATCGCTGGATCGGCGCGCGAGACGAGGGCGGCGCCGGCGCCGGCGGCCTGCGCTGCGGCCAGATAGTCGTGCCCGTCCCGGCGGGCGGTTTTCAAGGCGACGAAGCAGTGACCGGGCACGAGCTCGCGCGTGTCTATGCCGAAGCCGGTGACGCAGGCGCCCGCTGCGGGCTCGCGGGTCCACCGGCCGCGAGCGGCATAGGCGAGGTAAATATGGGGGAATTCCGTATTCACGGTTGGGGGCGGAGGCGTTTAAGGCGGATGAGTTCGCGCAGGATCTGGCGGTCATCGAAGGGCGTTATGGTGTCCGCGAATTCCTGATACGTTTCGTGGCCTTTGCCGGCGACGAGGAGGCAGTCGCCCGGACGGCAGAGGTCCAGGGCCAGGCTCAGGGCGCGGCGGCGATCCTCGATCCAGGTGAACTTTTCCGGACGGGTGACGCCGGCGCGCATGTCCTCGAAGATGGCGGAAACGGTTTCGCCGCGAGGGTTGTCGGCGGTGACCAGGGCGAGGTCGGCGTGCTCCTCGACGGCGCGGGTCATCAGCGGTCGCTTGGTGCGGTCTCGGTTGCCCCCGCAGCCAAAGACGCAGATCACGCGGCCGGGGGTGATCGGGCGGAGCATGCCGAGGGCATTCCGCAGGGCGTCATCGGTGTGGGCGTAATCGACCAGAACGTTGAAGGCTTGGTCTTCCTCGACCCGCTCCATGCGGCCGGGCACGCCGGGAAACAGGGCGAGGCGGGCGAGGAAGGCGTGCGGATTGCGGCCCAGCCCGTAGGCGACTGCGGCGGCGGCAAGCACGTTGGCCACGTTATAGCGCCCGAGCAACGGGGAGCGGACGCGGGCGCGGCCTTCGGGCCAGACTACGGTGAAGGTGGTTTCCTTGAAGCCGAGTTCGATTTGTTCGGCGCGGAAATCGGCGGTGGCGGATTCGCCAAAGGTGATCACGCGGGAGGCGCCGGCGGGGATGAGGGTGGCGAGGCGGCGCCCGTGGGCATCGTCGGCGTTGAGCACGGACACGGGCGGGATAGGTCCGCTGGCCCCGGTGAAGAGGCGGGACTTGACTTCGAAATAGGCCTCGAGGGTCCCGTGGTAGTCGAGGTGGTCCTGGGTAAGGTTGGTGAAGACGGCGGCGGCGAAGCCCAGCCCGAGCACGCGGCGCTGGTCGATCCCGTGCGAACTCACCTCCATCACGGCCTCCCGGCAACCGGCCTCGCGCATCTGGGCGAGCATGCCGAAGATATCGGGCGCCTCGGGGGTGGTTTTAAAGGAGGGCACCACGCGGGCGCCAAGATCGTAGGTGATGGTGCCGAGCAGGCCGACGCGGTGGTTTTCTTCGAGGAAAAGTTTGGCGAGGTGCGTGACGGTGGTTTTGCCGTTGGTTCCGGTGACGCCAACCACGTTCAGAGCGGCGTCGGGCTCGCGGTGGAGACGGCGGGCGGCGCGGGCGAGGGCGGCGCGGGGATCAGGGACTTGGATAAAAGTTACTTTCGCGGGGGCGGCGGCGGGCTCGGTGGCGGATACGATGGCGACGGCGCCGCGGCTGACGGCCTCGGCCACGTGTATGGCGCCGTCGGTGCGAAGGCCGGGAAGGGCGAAAAACACGTTGCCGGGAACGACGCGGCGGCTGTCCATCACCAGGCCGGAGATGGCGCGGTCGAGCGGGCCGCGGATGGCGGTTATCTCCTCCCGGTCAAGGAGGTCGGAAAGGGTGGGAACCATGGGAAAGGCGCGTTGCAAAGGGGAGGGCCGGCGGCGGCCGCGGATGGCCGGGCCGGGCCGGCGGCGAGAGGCCCTAGCGGGCTCGCAGAGGCCTGATCCGCCGGCGGCGAAGGCGCGGATCAGGGCGTAGTTTTGCAGTAGATACCCGGTCACCGGCGGACTCCTTCCTTGGGCAAGGCGGCGAGCGCGACGCCGGGGGCGGTGACAGGTTTGACATCCAGATACTGGATAAGCTGCTCGGCGACCTTGCGAAAGCTTGGCACGGCGACCACGGCTCCGTAGCCGGTGCCGCCGCCGGGCGGGTGGCCGTCGTCGACGATCACGCTGATCACGACGCGCGGCCGGCTGGCGGGGAAAAAACCGACGAAGGAGCCCACGTGATTTCTAGGCGAGTAGCGCCCGCCGATGAGTTTTTGGGCGGTGCCGGTCTTGCCGGCGACCTCAAAGCCGGGGATGGCGGCGGCCTTGGCGGTGCCGTCGGGCGAGGCGACTTTTTGCAACATGCGCGCCATGGTCTCGGCGGTGGCGGGCGCGAGCACGGTGCGGCGGACGGCGGGGCGGAAGGTGTAAACCGGCTCGCCGGACGTATCCAGCACCTGGCGGATCACCTGCGGGCGGAGCAACTGGCCGCCGCTGGCGATCACGCCCATCCCGTAATGGATCTGCAGCGGGGTGGCGGCGATGGAGTAGCCGGCGGGGATGCGGGTGATATCGATGCCGGACCAGCGGGCGGGATCGGCCAGCAGCCCGGGTTCCTCGCGGCCGAGCGGGTAGCCGGAGCGTTCCCCGTAGCCGAAGGCGCGGGCGTAGTCGTAGAGCCGGCGCTCGCCGAGCAGCATGCCGACCTGGGCGGTGCCGACGTTGCTGGAGTGGCTGATGACTTCACTGAGGTTCAGCGGGTGGTCGTAGCGGTGGTCGTCGCGCATGAAGCGACGCGGTTTTCCATTGTGGACGAGGCTATCGAGGGTGCAGTCAAACTTGCTCGCGGTTGTGACGAGGCCCTCGTTCAGCGCGCCGGCGAGAGCCACGATCTTGAAGGTGGAGCCGGGTTCGATTAGATCGGCGGCGGCGATGTTGCGTTGTTTCTCCAGGGGGGTGGTGCCAAACTCGTTGAGGTCAAAGGTGGGGTGGTTCGCCAGGGCCAGTAGAAAGCCGGTGCGGGCGTCGCTCACAATGATGGTGGCTTTGGCGGGCTGGAACTTGGCGACCAAGGCGTTCATCTCCTGTTCGGCGATGTGCTGAACGGCGCAGTCGATGGACAAGACCACGCTCCATCCGTCATCGGCCGGCACTTCCCGCTGGCGGAACTGGGCGAGCTCGGTGCGTTTGCCGTCGCGTTCGATTTCGCGCCAGCCAGACAGTCCTTTCAGATAGCGATCGGCATAGGCCTCGACGCCGCCCGAGGGGACGTCCTCTTTGTTGACGTAGCCCAGCACGTGGGCGGCGAGATCGCGGTGGGGGTAGACCCGGCGGAAGCGACGTTCGTGGGTGAGACCGGCGATGCGGACGGGGTCTTTTTTTCCGGGTAGCCGGAGGGCCTGGATGCGGCTGAAATGCTCCTCGGTCACGCCTTCGAGCAACTTCATGTAGCGCACGCGCACGCGGCCGTCGGGAGCCTCGTCCTCGGTGTCTTCGGGAACGGGGATGGTTTTCCAGGCGGGGGCGAAGGCGGCTTCGAGCGTGCCGGCGGGCATGCCGAGCAGCTCGGCGAGGGCGGCGCGGGCGGCCCGTTGATCGTTTTCAAACGCGGCTTTGCGGGCGGCGAATTTCTGGGCCTCGATTTTCTCCGGCAGGGCCCAGGGGTCGATGGCGAGGGTGATATCGGTGCGGGTGGTGGCGAGGAGGTCTCCGCGTGTATCCAGAATATCGCCACGGCGGGCGGGGTCGGCAACCACGCGGTGACGGGCGTCCTGGATTTGTGAAAGATAGTGTTCGCGGTCGAGCACGTGCAGCTCGACTAGACGGTAGGCGACGACGGCGAAGCTGGCGACGACGGCGCCGGCGATCAGATGGAGACGCAGATTTTTGGCAAAGCCGCGGGCGGTCATCTATTCAGCGCGGGGCGCCTCCGAGGTTGAAGCGGACAGGGGCAAGGTTTTGACCGGTCTCGGCGGCGAAGATCTCCGCCTTGCGGTTCGCGGCGAGGCGATCAGTCACGGAAATGCCCACGCGGACGACGCGTGTCTCGACGGGGGGCACGAGGCCTAGGGCGAGGGTCTGGTTGCGCTCCTCGAGCACTTCGGGTGACTGGCCGGCGGCGACGAGGCCGCCGATCTCGGCGACCCGGCGCTCGGTCTCGGCGATGCGCTGTTCAAGCACGCGGGCGGTGTTGGCGGAAACGGAGATGTCGCGGCGGAGATCCACGATGGCGAAGCCGAGGCTGCCGCCTGTGCCCAGGGCGACGAGGGAGCCGAGGACGATCTGGGTGGCAAAGGCACGGGTGGAGCGGATTTTCATAAAGCAGCGTGATTAGAATTTGCGGATGGCGCGGAGGCGGGCGGAGCGGCTGCGCGGGTTGGCGGTGATCTCGGTTTCGGAGGCGACGACGGCCTTGCGGACGAGGGGTTCGGCTACGGCGTGGCGGAGGTCGGCGGGACGGTGGTCGTCGCGCGTCTCGGGTTGGCCGCAGAGACGGCGGAAGGCCTGTTTGACTGGGCGGTCTTCAAGGGAGTGGAAGCTGATCACGGCCAGCACGCCGCCCGGGGCGAGGGCGGTGAAAGCGGCGGGGAGGGCGCGTTCGAGGGCGCCGAGCTCGTCGTTTACCGCGATGCGGATACCTTGGAAGGCGCGGGTGGCGGGGTGGATCCGCGAGGTGAAGCGGTCCTTGGGCGGGATGGCTTGGGAAATGAGTTCCGCGAGGGAGGCGGTGCGGGTAAGGGCGCCGGTGCCGCGGGCGGCGAGGATGGCGCGGACGACGCGGCCGGCGTGGCGTTCTTCACCGTAGTCGGAAATGGCGCGGTAGAGCATTTCCTCGGTGGCGGTCTCGAGCCAGCGGGAGGCGGGCACGCCGTGGCGCGGGTCCATGCGCATGTCCGCGGGGGCGTCGGCGCGGAAGGAGAAGCCGCGCTCCGCGTCATCGAGCTGGAAGGACGAAACCCCGAGATCAAACAGCACCCCGTCGAGGCCGGTGAGGCCGAGGCTGGCGAGCTGGCCGAAGTCGCGGTCGAGCAGCGTGAAGTTTTCTCCGAACTGGGTCCGCAGGGTGGCGGCGCGGTCGGTCGCGGCGGGATCGCGATCGAGGGCGGTGACGCGGCAACCGGGGGCGGCCTCTAGCAACGCGCGTGTGTGGCCGCCGCCGCCGAAGGTGCAGTCGAGGTAGTGCCCGCCGGCGCGGGGGGCGAGCAAGGCGAGGGTCTCGGGCAGCAGGACGGAGACGTGGCCGGGCGTGGACATGGTCGGGGCGGGCGCGGCGAGATCAGGGAGCTCGGCAGTCATGGGCGGCGGGCCTCCGGGCGGCGCGAGGGGCGGGCGGGGAGGCGGGTGGCTTCATGGGCGGGCGGATCAGATGCCCATCCGACGCAGGCGGTCGGCGGGTTTTTGCGCGGCGGTGGCGGACTGCACGCGTTCCCAATGGGCGGGACTGTAGAGATTGAACTTCGTCATCGAGCCAACGAGGACGACGTCCTTGGCGATGCCGGCGTGGGCGCAGAGCTCGGGCGTGAGCATGACGCGGCCGGATTTATCGTAGCTGAATGATAGTGTCTTGCCGAAGAACTCGGCCGCGGCCTCCTGGGCTTCAGCGTCGGCGAGCGACTTTTCTGCGACCCGATCGTAGAGGGCCTGGGCCTGCAAAGGAGGCAAGACGCTGAGAAAGCCTTCGAGCGGCACCACCAGGAAAGTTTCGTCTTCAGAGTGCGCGGAGCGCCAGGCCGACGGAATCGTGAGGCGATTCTTGTCGTCCAAAGTATGCCGGAAAGTGCCGGTATAGAATGGTTTGCCAGGAAGGGACATGGGATGCCGTGGAATTGTCCTCCACAACGCCCCACTTTCTCCCATTTCGCTCCATTCTCGTCAAGCATTCCTCCAGAAAAACCCTACACTCCAGTGATTGGCGGTAACTGGGCACAGGTGGAGGCAGGTCGGCAGGCATGCGCGGCGCGTGCTTGGCTGGCGCCAGGGGAGGGCGTTTTTTATCCCCTAAAAACCTAGCCAAGATGCATTAAAAACTTGGGCTGGGATGGCCGTTCAGCCTGGCCACGAGAGTGGGTGAGTGCGCGGGCAAACTCCGCCGGCTGGGGGGGCCGGGTGGGGCGTTGTGGGCAACTGCGCGAAACCTTCGCCCCCGCGGTGGGCCGTGGGTGGGTAGGGCCCGGATATCGGCCCTCCGCGCTGCGCTACTGAGCTGCCGGGCTAACCCCCGGGAAGGGTGAATGATCCAGGCTCAGATCAGGCCCAGCTTCATTTTACCTTCTTCGGAGATCATTGACTGGTTCCAAGTGGGCTCCCAGACGATGCGCACCTCGGCGGAGGCGAGGCCGGGGACGAGCAGCAGTTTGCCTTTGGCGTCCTCGGCGATGGCTGGGCCCATGCCGCAGCCCGGTGCGGTGAGAGTCATCGCGACATCGGCGTGGTAACCGGTTGCGGTCGAGGTGACATCGAGGGAATAGACGAGGCCGAGATCGACGATGTTAACGGGGATTTCGGGATCGTAGACTTTGCGCAATTGGTTCCAGAGGGCCTCGGGATCGGGGGCGCCGTCCGCCAGGGTGGCGGCTTGCACGGATTGGTCGGTGGCTCGTTCGCCAATGGCGTCGGCGTCTTTGGCGTCGATGCGGTAAAGGCCGGCATCGCCTTGCACGGTGTAGGTGCCGCCGAGCACCTGGTGAATAAAGACTTTCGTGCCGGCGAAGAGGGTGTGTTTATCCCCGCTCGGGATCTGGGTGACGACGACGTCGCGGGACAGGAGGCGATCTTTATTCATGAAAGAGGATTTTGCGGGCGGCCACGGGAAGCGGCGGAGCTTTAGGGGAAGAGAGTGTGATGCAGGGCGCTTGCGCGAGGTAAACGACCTGCCTATTTTTCACCTTTAACGATGTCAGGGGCCCTGTCCAATCCTGTGAACGCGCCGCGGCGAATTTCTTGGGCGACCCGGCGAGACCCGGGCCTGCAGGTCTGCGGGTTGGTGACGCGCGGTTTTTTAAGCGGCCCCACGTGACGGTTTCCGCTCTTCGCGGTCCGGGCTCCACCTGCCCCACAACCCAGCATCCCCGTTCCTGAGACGATCGTGATCGGTTAAACCAGAATCCGCGATTGGATTCGCTGAGACGCCGCAAGATCGGGGAGCAGATGGCGATGAACGAAATTCGCGGCGCGCCCACAGGGGCCAGAGGTGGTTTCGCAAATCGCCCGATGACCGCGAGGTTCCGGCGGATCGCGACGAGCAAACGCGGCTTTCGGGTAAACTCGTCCAGACCCAATGGGCTTTTTCTCTAAAACGCCCCTACAAATTCGATGCGGAGTTTTCGCGAAATCTCGAACCCAACGGTTGCACGCTCACGAACACCCTTCAGGTCATTTTTCAGCGATTCTCGGCCTGAGCCCTTTGGCTTGGTGGCAATTCGATTGAAGGAGGCAGACTTCGCCGAGGCGAAATCGGGGCTGACAAAACGTCGATTGCGGAATAAGTTTAAGTCATTAAATATGAAGCGAATGCATGACTGGATTTTCCACTGCGCCATGGTTTGTCACTAGCATGGATTTTAATGTCGGCCATGAAACCGACTATCCCTGAAAATCCATCGTTCCCCCGGTCCAGTCAGCCTGCGTTCGGGAAAGTTGATTCCTTCCCCGCCCGTGCCCGGATGAACGGAAAATCGGTCGTGATGGTGCCGGCTAAAACGATCCTGAATTTCCAAAGCGGGTTCGTTCATAAGATGCTTTGCGATGGTCCGACCTTCTCTACCGGAAGTGCGTGTGGATACTCCTGTTCCTTCTGTTACGTCCCGGCCATCATGCGGAAAAATCCCCATGGGATCGACCCGAGTCTCAAGCATGAAGAGATCGTCGTCCGCCGGGAAAATCCGATCGAGGTCCTTCGTCGTCAGCTTACCCGGGCTAACGGAAAACCCAAGATAACGGGTCCCGATGAAGTCGGTCGCGTGGTCTTCGCGAGTCCCTTGGTGGATGTGGCGGCCAACATGGATCTCGTTCGCGAGACCATCGAGGCGTGTCGCGTGATCTTGGAGCTTACCCCGTGGACGATCCGGCTGCTGAGCAAATCCAACTTGCTCCCGAAAGTAGCCGAGGGTCTGGCCGATCCGGCGATCAAAGACCGAGTGATTTACGGAGTGTCCACCGGAACCCTGGACGACCGGCTTGCCCAGGCGTTCGAAGGCGGCACCCCTCTCGTATCGAAGCGTATCCAGTCGATCCATTGGCTTCAGGATAAGGGCTTCCGGACCTATGGGATGATTTGTCCGAGTCTGCCCTTGGAGACGCGCGAAGACTACTGGGACTTTGCGCGGGAGTGCGCGGAAAAACTCCGGGCGGATCGCATGGAGCATGTCTGGGCGGAGGTAATCAATGTCCGCGGGGAAAGTTTTGAGCGGACCGAGGCGGCCTTGCGGGAGGCGGGCTTTGCGCGGGAAGCGGAGCGGCTCAAGGCGGTGAGTCTCGGGACGCCGGAGTCGAAATTGGCGTGGGAGGACTATGCGCGTTGGACCTTCGAGGGGCATGCCGAGGTGTATGCGGGCGTTCCTGGCAAACTCCGGTTTCTCCAATACGTGACCAAGCCTACCGAGGCGTGGTGGGCGGCGCGGGAAAACCAGGGCGCGGTCCTTCTCTGAAGAAGCCCACAGTCGGTAAAATCCATCCCGATTTCGAACCATGCCCGAACCTAAATCCAAACCTATCGAGATACCCCTCGGAGACGACGGCGAGCCCCTGATGGTGGTGAGCCGTCATGTCGCCTTGATGCGCCCGCACCTTTTCAAAGTGTGCAATGAGAATATGAAACCGGGTGGCCGTCCCTCCCTCGATCTATTCGCGGAGATGACCGAGTTTCCCGACGGCGAGCTGCTTTTGGTTTACGATGCAGCCACCGGCTCCCGCGTGTGGGTTCAGAGCCTTGGCGGCCGGGCGGATGGCTTTAGCCGGTTTTTTCTCCGACAAGCTGGCGTGTTGATGGACACCGAGGGCACGCATTTACGCGTGCCCCCCGGGTTTTGGCGGGTGCAGCCGCAGGCGGCGCAGCTAAGCGGCGGCGCGGTGACGTTTGCCTACTATCCTTTTCGTTATGTGTGGTGAAACTTTTGATTGGGATAAAATAACCCGGCGACACGCCTTGTGCACGTGGCGCAATCGGGCGCGGTCCACCGAGCCTTTGATCGATTTTTTGGAATCCAAGTTGCGCGGAGTGCGCCTGCACCTCCTGGGCATTCCGGCCGAGGACGACATCGAGGTGCGAATTTGCGATTCGGCCGAGGAGTTCTCCCGCGCGGTGGAGCAGGCGGGCCGGCGCGTGCTGCCGCATCTGCGCCGGTGGGCGACGATTTGCCACGCCAGCACCGTATCGGTCGGGGACTTGATGCCGTGGGTGGCCAACGAGAGCGAGGCTTTGGAGACTTTGTTCCGCGTCGAGCTGGGCGGCGACGAACTGGCCGAGTGCTATCACTGCTACGCTCCCGAGGGATGGGCGGACCCGCAGGGAAAGCGGACGCCGGTCCTGCTTGCTGGCCATGTGCCGCGCGCGGTGGAATGGCGCAGCCTCGTGGCGGTGGAGTGGTGCATGACGGAAACGGGTCGCGGCAAAATGCCGGACGTTCATTTCGACCTGGCGTTTGAGACGCTTCTGGCGCTGCACGCCTGCGCCGCCTTCATGATCCTGGACAACGGCATTGCGCTGGTCTGCCGACGCCCCGTGGAGTTGCACTTCGACCCTCAGGGCCGGCTGGGGCGCTGCGATGGCCCCGCGGTGTTGTGGGCCAATGGCGAGACCGGGTGGTATCTGGCTGATCAGGCATTCCCCCGCGTGCTGCGGGATCGCTGCAACCAGCTCTATCACGGAACGGCGAACCCTTGGCCGCAGCCCGACATGGAGTGGGAGGAGAAGGTCACGCGCGATCTTTGCGACGATTACCTGTATCCAGTTCCTATCTCCGGCGCGGAGCTGACAAAAATCATCCGCGAGGGTCTGGCCGACCAACCCTTGTTCAGCTCGTGGTTCTTTGAGGAGGATTTGCGGGCAGGGCGCTACATCGTCTGGGACACGGTGGGGCCGTGGACGCAGGGCGGCGGGACCGTGCTGCGGGAAATGCAACTGCGGCGGGTGGAGCGTGGCCCCGGGGTGAGGCACTATCTCTGCGAACTAGGGGAGGAGCGCCACGCCGAACGCGTCATCGAGGTGCCCGATCGTTTTTTCCGAGTGGATGACGCCCTCGCTTGGACCTATGATCCGAAAGGTGTTTCCAAGGCAGCGGGCGAAAAAACCGAGCCTTAACCTCGGAAACGGCAGCAGGGACCTTAGATTTCACGGGTTAACTCGGATAATGTAGTCCCAAACTAACCACAGCTTAAAATCCATGAAGAGCTTTGGGAAAAAATCTCAGGCGAGTCGGGCGGCGTGTGGCGCGGCGTTTTGCGCGCTCGGCGTGGCTTCGGAGGCTTGGGCGATCCCCGGCTACGGGCCTTTTCTGCCTGCCGATCGGGTGCGGAGCGTCCTGCTCGTCGAGGGTATCCAGAAGCCGGATGTGGGGGACGATTCCGGCGGCTCGCGATGGAGTGTGCAGGTGGCGGAGCGGCAATGGGCGACGATCGCGGTGCGGGTCGGCGGCGAAGGTCAGGCGGCGGAACTAACCTTGACCCCCGGCGGTGACGCCATGCCGCAGACGTGGAAGATCACCGAGGCCGATGCGCCGGTGCTGATCACCGGCGTGTATGCGGCCCAGCTTAACGCAGATGCGGCGCCCGACTTCATTGTGACGCGGAGTTACCTAGGGTGTGGCCTAGCCGCCGATATCACACAAGTGATGTTCGTGCTATCGCAGCCTGACGGGAAATACAGCCTGGCCTCCCATGATACCTACGATTGGGGTCTGGAGGACATCGTGGATCAGGGTGGCGACGGCAATGCGCGTTGGGTGAAAACGCAGCTAGAGCAAACCGAGGACGCCAAAGGTCGTCCGCAGAGCTATTGGGTCCACACCTTGTGGCGGGTGGAGGACGGCGAGGTGGTGCGGGAGAGGAAGTTAGGGCGGAAACGGTATTGGAGAGAACCTTCGATTGCCGGAGCGTCTAATGGGGTAGGCTACTGAAATTCATGTGAGTCCCAGAAATAGGACATGCGGCCACTAAGAACTATGTCTATTTGATTATAGCGCGTCAATCCACACCTGCGTCTCCGTTACGTTGTCAGGACAAGCCCGCACATCAAAGAATTGCTTTAGGTATCTGACCGCATTTTCGACCGTTCTCTTGTATATGCGACCTTGGTAATTACTACCATCCTGATGGCATGTTTTGCCGTCATGGCTTGCCTCCCAGTCTGGATCATGGGTCACATCCACGCCTTGGGCCCGAATCTCGCCAATCAGATATCGTGTCGTTCCGCGGACACCTTCGTTCTTAAAGTCGAGACTACCGTGGGCGCGACAGATCCATGCGTTATTCCACCTGCTGTCGCACGCTTCCTTAATGGTGACTGCGGTGTCGAGTTTATGATCCTGGGCTAAAAAGATTATCGGTTTGCTCGAATTGTTTTGAGCTTCGGACGCTTGTTTCCGGTCGGTGCTTGAATCAACCTTGGCCGCTTTCGACTCCGTGCGCGGTTCCCGGCTATTTGATGTTGTCGCTCCTCCGCAATTGCACCAGCCTTGAAGCCATGCAAAGCACGCCATATCTACATCGGCAGCGGTCCACTTGCATTCCACAGGTTTTACAGTCTTTGTTAACTCGCCAAGATGATCGGGAGTTAAAAAATCTCCCAAAGTAACATTATTTGTCGTAAGCTGCATGGCTTTAAACCGACAAAAATCGGCGTAGCCTAGGTAGCGGCCTCCGATTGGTGTTCTTGCATATATGTCACTATGTGTCACCAAGTAATGGTCAATTACTCCGTCTAACACTGGAGATAACTCTGGGGCCAGCATCCTCAGGTGCTTGGTTGAGTATGAGAAGCTGCCTAAGCCGCTGATTGGGGCAAGGGAAGTTTTGGCGTGTAGAAGATTAGGGGAAATTCCCCCAAGATGTTTAATCGCATTCGAAAAGCTACTCACTATATTAATTGCAGGACTTGTGTTGATTCGCCAGAAAACGCGGGCTCCTGTTCGTCCGCCCCAGCGACAAACATCTCTAGAGAACGCTAGTAAATTTGTATGACTTATAACGGCACCAGGGGCCATGAGGGTGCGGCCAACCGCCTCAACTGCTCTCGTGCCCGGCACTTTATGTAGGTGCTTATAGTGGCAGCACTGGAGCTGGTGATCCGTTAAGTGATGGAGTGGCATGAAAATTTATATTAAATTAGTAGTGCGTATGTCGTGGCGCATTGTCGTTATGAACTGCGGCGGGGGCGTGGATACAGCATTTAGGCATAGTGGTTAGGTGGCTTAGAGTTTTTGGTTCGCTACGGGCAAATCACCGAAATCGTGGATACAGCCCTGCAGCAGCAGGGCTTCGAGGGCGGCGGGTGCGATGTTCGTGGGAGTCTGTAGGCAAGTGACCTTGAGGTCCCGCACCTTAAGTGCACTCGTATACCCGGAAGGTGGAATGCTTGATGAGCTGGGGCCAAAGAGAAACTCCTCGCCATCGAATTTATACGGCGTTTTCGCCCCACGTAGCCGATTTCGAATCGTGGATTTACTCACGACCAAACCACGGCTGATTTTGCCGGAACTCCCGATGTAGATCGGCTGACTCTGTCCATATGTCGGTGAAATTACATAAACGCCAGGAAGATCCGGCACGCCGTCGAGTAATTCATTTGCATTTTGACCGATATGTTCGGATGCGTGAAACGCTTGAGAAGCCTCCTGAAGATGGTCCGCGTAGCCGGTGGAGAACGACTTCATGGTAATTTTGTATTTTTTGGCGGTTTTCTATGTCAATGGCGAAACCAGCTCAGACGCGCCGTTTTGTTTGGCCTGCGCCTTCTCGAGTCGGCTTTGGGCTGCGGCGAGACTTGTTGGGGCATCCGCATAGGTGGACGCGAGCGGGTAGTGGTTCACTGGGCGCGGAAGCGGCTCTGGAGCGCACCGTTGGTCAGGTTGTAGACGTGTCCGTAGAGGCCGGTGGTTTCCTGGATCATCCACACGCCGGTCGTCCCGTTGACTTGGGTGCCGACGAAGCGGCCGTGGTAGTGGATCACGCGTTTCAGAGTTCCGGTGCGCGCATCATGCACGGCTACTTGGCCCTGGGAGCGCGGGGCGAGGGTGAGGACGGTGGGTTGAGTGGACATAGTTAAAGGGGTTTAAGATTTTTTACGGATGCTAGGTTTGGATCAAAGTGCCCGCGGCATGAAAGCCGACGCTCCGGCGCGCGGGGGTTTTGAGGCGCACCTCCTCGGCGAGGGCCTGAAACCAAGCCTCCGCTGTGGGTAGTGCTTGGAACCGCGACCGCCGCGCCACCGCCGCGAAATCGCCGGGGGTTAGCCGGTCGGTCTTATCGAGTTCCCGCAGCGTATCCTCGTCGGGAGGCGGAAGTTTTTGCGCGGCGAGATGCTCGGCGAATAGCGCGCGGGCTTGTTGTGGCCGCAGAAACCCGAACTCGCTTTTCAAATCGAAGCGACGCAGGGCGGCGGGATCGAGATCGGCAACGAGATTGGTCGTCGCCACCACAAGTCCCTCGAAGTTTTCAAGCTGGGTGAGAAACTCGTTGGTGCGGGTTACCTCCCAAGAGCGGAGGGCACTCTGACGGTTGGTCAGGAAACTATCGACCTCATCGAACACCAACACGGCGGACTCCTGGATCGCCTCCTCGAACGCGGCCGCGATCTTGTGTTCCGTCATACCCACAAAGGGATCGAGCAGGTCCGAGCCGCGCTTGAGGATAAGGGGGCGATTTAGCCGTTCAGCCAGATGGCGGGCGAAAGCTGATTTGCCCGTGCCGGGTGATCCGTAGAGGAGTAGCCGGCCCGCGCCGCCGTTGCGGATCAAGCCCTCCGCCAGATCTTCGAGGTTTTGGTCGGCATTGACGTAGGCGGGACGATAATAGCCGGGCAGGCCGGCGTTGGTCGCTTTGAGCGGGCGGCGGCCCTGGGCCTTGAGCGTGCCGTCGACCGCGATTTCGATGTAGGGATCAAGCGGCGCCTCGGGCGGCAGGATGGCGCGCATGGCTTCTGCCGTCTGGGCGGCGCGGCAAATGATGGCCGGCGTGGTCGCGGGACTTTCCAGCAGGCGCCCCGCCAGCTCGGGGCTGATGGCCGGGGCCACCCGCTGAACTAACGCAAGCCGGGCGGCGCGTGGCGGGTTGGGGACCTCGACGACCAAGTCAAAACGGCGCACGTAAGCTGGGTCGAGGGCATCGGGGCGGTTCGTGATGAAGATCGTGCTGACGCTCGTTGCATCGAGAATCGAGTTAAACCAGCCCTTGCGCGAGGCGCCAACGCCCCGCGGGCCCAGTAGCGACGGCGGCGGGGTGACATCCTCAAGTTCATCGAACACAAGTAGGGTTCGCCGTCCCTTGAAAATTTCCCGCGCGGCAAGGAGGGCGCGTAAACGTTTTTCACCGTCAATTGACTCGCCGTCCTCATCCTCGACGGTGATCTCGTGGCATTCAAGGGCGATTTCACGGGCTAAAAGGCGCGCCAGCATGGTTTTGCCCACCCCGGGTTGCCCTGAGAGAAGGATGTTAGCGGCCGGACCTACTCCCGAGGAGCGGCTGCGCAGAAGCTCGCGCAAGAGCTCACCCTGGCGTCCGAGGTGGGCAAAGTCCTTCCACTCGAGATCGGCGGCCGGTGCGGGGCGAAACAGATCGCGAAACAGGCCGACGATATCGGCCTGCGAGTAGAGCAGGTCCGCCGGCAAGCTGGACGACACAAAATCGAACTTATCCCGAAGGCAGTGCGGGTTATCATCGACACTGATCAAGCCTGCGGAACGGAGCTTACCTTTGCGCGAAAACAGAATCGTGGCCTGTTCCGCCGGGATGCCAAGCATGACGCCTATGGCGTTAAAAGCGGCCTCGCTGGAGAGCTGTTCCAGCACAAGAGATAGGCGCCCCAGAAGCGGGTCGCGGTCTAGTTGGACCAGCACGCACAAGGCTGTGCGTTCAACTTCGTTCAGGCCTAGGATGGTCGCGAGGCGGCGGGTGTTTTCGTCGAGCATCGGCGGTAGCCCGTCGAGGACGCCGGAGGTCGTCTCGAGTTCGGCGAGGTCCTTGCGCCAACGGGCGAGCCACCGATCGCGCGCCTTCCGGTTTTCCGGGAACTTGCCCTTAAGGCCCAACGCGATGGCGAAACCGGAGTCGGAGCCGAGTTCCGACCAGATACGGGAGCGGCAACGCTCGTGATTAAGAATGAGCCGGAGTATCCAGCGCTGCGCTTCAGGGGACTGTTCGCGCAGGGGACGGATAGGATCAAGCGCGGCTGCGGATTTGGAAAAACGAAGATGTTGGCGGGAGCGTTTAAGCATGCCCCTATTATACCCGAAGACTGTGACAGTTCAGGGCCCAGTAGCTTGCCGCCGCCGCTTCGGCCCGCGGGAAACGACGGTTGCATCCACCGCTTGAAACGCCGTTGCCGGGCTGGGGCGGAAAGTGGCCCGAGCCCGTTTTCCGAGAACGAGACCGTTCAAGGAGTCGGCCTGCGATACAGGTCAAGCATCAGGGCGGCCTCTTCGGCGATCTCTTTGCGCAACGCGGCCGGTTCCTTGACTTCGCAGTCGCAGCCGAAGGCGAGTATCCAGCGCTTTATGTCCCCTGTGTGGCTGACCTTGAAGGTGACCTCTATTTCCCCCGTAGCCGAGCGCTCCACCTGCTGGGTCGGATGCCATTTCCGCTCCAAAACGTGATGGGCGCCGCGATCGGTGATGCGCAGTTTCACCACAACCGGGTTCCCGTTCAGCGGACCGCTGTGCACCCCGAAGGCCGATTGCACGTAATGCGCGGGGCGGAAGTCTTCTGGGTAAGCGAAGTCCGTTTTGGTGGGGATAACTTTTGAAAACCGGGCGACGATGTAGGTGCGGATTGGATTCTCACCAGATTTCCGCGCCCGATCACGCGCCACGAGAACCCAACGGTCCGCCACGCAGGCGAGGTGCAGGGGTTCGAGCATCAGCCTCTTCGCCGCAACCGGTTTCGAGCGCGAGGTATAATGTGTTTCCAATACACGATGTTCAAGAAGGGCCTGCGTGATCGCATTGAAAACGCCCTGATTGGCAATGCCCGCGCCGGGGGTGTGAAACGAGACCAGGGTGGAGATGGGAACGCCAAGTCCCAACGATTTTTCTTTCATGGGTCCGCCGCAGATTTTTTCGAGTCCTTCTCGAATATGATCGGCGAAATGCGCGCCGTCGAAAACCGCCAGCGCCTGGCGGGCCACTTCCAGGGCAACCTTGTGGTGGTGGTTCAGCCCCGGGCCGATCTTCAGGTAATTTTCGGCCTTGGGGTTGATGATGCGGTATCCGCGATTGGCGTAGTCGTATTTGACCGAGACCCTGTAAGGCTCATTCGCCAGTCGCGCTTTGATACGATGGATCGTGCGATTATGATTACCGACCAATTCCATGAGGTGCCTCATCGGCACGACGCCGCCCCGCAGGGAGGCCTCGCGGAGTTTTTCGTAAACCACCACCATGCGGTCGAGGTGGTTGCCGTAATCGAATTTTTTGCCAAAGCCATCCGGCACGGCCTTCCCCTTCGGCTTACGCTTTAGCGGGCGTTTACCCTTTGGTTTGCCGGTCTTTTTTGCGGGCTCGCCAGAAGAGGCCTTGGATTTCGAGCGCGAGGCCTTGGATTTCGAGCGCTGGGCGTAATCGAATTTTTTGCCAAAGCCATCCGGCACGGCCTTCCCTTTTGGCTTAGGCTTATGCGGGAGCTTACCCTTTGGTTTACCGGATTTTTTCGCGGGCTCGCCAGAAGCGGATTTGGATTTCGAGCGGGAGGCCTTGGATTTCGAGCGCTGGGGTTTTTTTCTGTTGTCCGTCATGTTTTTAACAATTGTCCAATGTTCATTTATCTCAAACCGAGAGTCCTAGCTTCTCAACCTTAACAAAATATCGAAGGTCGTATGGCGGTGGTCCCGCGTTGATTTACGATTCATCGGCTCAAGAGATGCGGCATAATGCCGCGACAGATGTGTTAGGATCGCGAATACTTTTTTCCTGATTCTCCATGGGTTGTGAAGCTAGTGGAACGAGATCTGTCACACTGAGGTGTAAAGATACGTTCATGTTAAACGAATCCTCCGCTTTCCAGTTCCCGCCAAGCCCGTGCCTAGGAGCCAACAAACCCCGGCTTTGGACCGTAATGCGGAAATTCCAGCGAACTCCATTTGCACCAAAACGCGTGGCTGAAGCAACGGCCAATTCTTCTCTTCTAAATAGTCAGGAACTTTAACTCCACTCCGCCTTCGGCCCAAGCCTAGTTCGCCTGCGCTTAAACCTCAACCCGCTACATTCATGCCCTTTCTTGCCGATCCTCTCTACCTAAACATGATCAGCCACATACCGGTGGCGCAGCATTCCGTGTCAGTGCGCGCCGAGTTCTGGGAAACGCCATGCGCCGACGCCGGATGCGCCGAACTCCACCAGACGCTTTTCGCCGGAGCAGGTGAAATCCGCATCACCCGCGAATGGCTGCACCATGCAGTCGTTTCCGACGAACTGCGCGCCCTGGCGATCATCCTATGGGGCTACCCGAAAGGCGCGCGCGGCAACCGACACCTGCATTGGCTGGCTCATCTGCCGGCCATCGCGCGGGCAGCCGCTGGTTCGTTGAATAACTGGAATGCTTACCTTGCGGGATTCGCCAAAATCGGAGGTCTTGGCATATCAACCATCTCTAAGTTCGCTTGTTTTTTCGGCCGGCGCTTTGCCACGCCTGATGCGTCCGCTCCGTTGCCCGGTTTGATTTTGGATCGCCGCATCCTGGCTGTTTTGGCCGACGACCGTTGGGCGGAACTGCATCCCCTGTCCGCGCTGACCTACCTCAATGCTCCCGCGCGCTACCTCGATTATCTACGCCTCCTGAATGATTTAGCCACCCATTCGGGCATCCAGCCGGAACAACTCGAATTCTTCCTCTTCGCCCACGGCGATAACTTCTGAACCTCACCCATCCTATGCCTGCGCTTGCCATTGTCACCCAACATTACCCTCGAGCTATCGTGCCGCACGCCCTCGCGGACATACCGCGCTATCAGGAAATGGTTTACGGCCTGATCCTAAACGACGTCGCGATTGTTTGCGGTCGCGGAAAATTTAATCGCGCCAAGGTCATCTTCGATGGTGCGCAGCAGACCACCGTGCACATTAAGGCGATGACGGTGCGCTTGCACCGGCGCTATGGCCCTCCGCAACAGGTGGTGGAGCGTTTTCTGATTCCCTGCGTCACCAAGGCCGATGCCCTGGCGGTTGAGCGCGATCTCCATCGGCGCATCGGCGGCGATGGTCCAAATATCCCGGCGGAGATCCAGGCGGCGTTGCTGGAAGGACTGGATCACGCCTCGCCCGCCTGTTTACTTTTGCGCGCCGCCCTCATCTCGGCTTACGATGGACTTTCCGATATACGCCGTTGGCGCGAGGCGGGCATCGCGGATGACGCTACTTGGGTGGAAATCGATCAACGCCTGGCATTATGAAACAAAAAATCCATTCTTGCGGACAATTTGAGGTCATGAGGGCTGACACACTGGGTGTTCATATGCGGGTATCGGGATTCCCGGCCTCTTTGATTGCTGGTCCTTTTCCCAACCGGCATCAGCCCGACTTTTTTACCCTAAATAAAGCGGGCATACGCCATATCGTGTGCCTTGCCTCGACCACGCCGGTCCTTCGCTACGATCCCTATCCGGCCGGGCTATCTTGGTTGGCCATGGAGGATATGCCTGAGCTGGCTGATTTTGTGGAGCCTACGAATCTGGCCAATTTTCGGCTACTGGCGGCTACTGGCCAATCTGGAGATGCTGCCTTCAATAATCGAAAAGCAGCGAGGGTTTCGATGAATCGCATAGCTCAAAAGGTGGTGGCCACGCTTTGGCGAAATGAAGGCGTGTTCGTCCACTGCGAGTATGGGGTGGAACGAACGGGTCTCCTCATCGCGCTGGTGCTGTATCTGGCTTCTGATGAGCCGGAGGAGGCCGCTGCTGCGGTCGCACGCTGTTTGTCGCCTCATGCTGGTGACGGTGGTGATCTGGAGAAGCGTCTTTGGAATGTGCTCTCTGCCTCAATCAACGAACGGTAGCGCAGCGTGGCGGGAGACCTTGCTTCTCAATTCCGGCGCGGGGTCTCCTTCGAATTCGGATGCATTTCCGTCTTTGCCTTTATCCGCGTTCCTCGGCGCTATCCGCGGTTAAACCACGGCCATGAATGGAGAAACCCAGCGCTGGAAATGCCTCGTCGCCTATGAGGGCACGGCGTTTTCCGGTTGGCAGGCGCAGCCAGACAAAAACGCCGTCCAAGACCACATCGAGCGGCGGCTGGCGGAGCTCCTGCTGACCGAGGTGCGCATCCATGGCAGCGGGCGCACCGATGCCGGCGTGCACGCGCGCGGGCAGGTTTTTCATTTCGACGCGACCTGGCGGCATGGCCCGGACCGGCTGCTCGCGGCGCTGCGCGGGGGCCTGCCGCCCTCGATCCAGGTGCAAAGTGCGGAGCCGGTCCCGCACGAGTTTCACGCCCGTTACTCGGCGGTTGGTAAGATTTATCATTACCACCTCATCCACGGCGCTTGGGCGGACCCTTTTGAGCATGCCTACACCTGGTCGGTGCCCAAGGCGCTCGATGTGGGGGCGATGCGCGCGGCCGCCGGGGTGCTCCGCGGGCGGCATGATTTTCGGGCTTTCTCGGCTTTCGGCGGCGAGGAGCGGGAAAACACCGTGCGCACCCTGGCGCGGCTCGACCTGATCGAGAACGGCTCGCGCCTGCGCATCGAGGCGGAGGCGGAGGGCTTTCTCTACAAGATGGTGCGCAGCCTCGTGGGCGCGCTGGTCTATGCCGGCATGGGCAAGCTCACGCCGGAGCGTATCGCCGCGCTGCTCGAGCTGCGCGAGCGCACCGCCGAGGTGGAGACGGCCCCTCCGCAGGGCTTGTTTCTCAGGCAGGTCCACTACCCGGAGACGGCGGCCGGGGCGGAGGCTGCGCGATGAAAGAGCGGGGCGGCTGGCGGGGGCTGGGGCGGGCGCTGTGCGATGTGATTTTCCCTCCTTCCTGTCTGCACTGCGGCGGCCTGGTGACCGAGGCGAGTCCCTTGCGCCATGTCTGCGCGGTCTGTGAACCGCTCATCCTGCGGGTGGAGCCGCCGGCCTGCCCGTGTTGCGGTCATCCCTATTTTGGCGAGACGATCGGCGAGCGGCTCTGCGTGCATTGCGAGGGTCTGGCGCCGGAGTTTCACGAGGGCCGCACGGCGGTGCTGTTTCGCGGCCCGGCGCGGGCTCTCGTCCACACGTTAAAATACCGGCATGGGCTCTTCGTGCTCGAGGATATGGCGGAACTGATCGCGACCAGTCCGCATGCTGCGGATTTTTTGCGCGGGGCCACGCTGGTGCCGGTGCCCCTGCATCCGCGCAAGGAGCGGGAGCGCGGCTACAACCAATCGCGAGAGCTGGCGCAGGCGGTGGCGGCCCGGCTCGGGGCGGGCACCGGGGTAGCCGGGCTATTGCGGCGGGTCGCGGATACCCAGACGCAAACCAATCTCGATCGCGAGCAGCGGCGGGCGAACCTCAAAAACGCGTTTGCGCTGGCGCCGGGTGTCGTCATTACCTCGGACTCTCGGTATGTGCTCCTGGATGATGTTTTTACCACTGGTTCGACCCTTAATGCCTGCGCGGCGGTGCTGCGCCGGGCGGGTGCGGTGAACGTGGATGTCTGCACTTTTGGCCACGGTTAACCGGTCCCTGCCTCTCTAATCCTTTTGCGTCTATGTCGTTGTTCAGCCCGCCCAAGTATTCCACTGTTGTTATCAAGCGTAAGGACATCCCCAAGGGTCTTTACGCGAAGTGTCCCCTGTCCGGGGAGACGATTTTCACCCAGGAACTGGAGGCCAACCAGATGGTGGTGCCGCGCAGTGGTTATCATTTCCCCATCGGGGCCCGCGGGCGGATCCAGGCCTTGTTTGATGCGGAGACTTTCGAGGAGCACGATGCCTCGGTGCGGTCGGCGGATCCTTTGAAGTTTGTGGACTCGGCCCCCTATCCCGAGCGCATCAAAAAATACGAGCGCGACAGCGGCCTGCCCGAAGCGGTCATCTGCGGCACGGGCAAGATCCACGGCATCAAGGTTTCCGTGGCGGTGATGGATTTCCGTTTTTGCGGCGGCGCGATGGGCTCGGCGGTGGGAGAGAAGATCACCCGCGCGATCGAGCGGGCGCTGGCGGAAAAGATCCCCTGCCTCATTTTCTCGGCCTCGGGTGGCGCGCGCATGCAGGAGGGCATTTTCTCGCTTATGCAAATGGCCAAGACCAGCGCCGCGCTCGGCCGTCTGGCGCAGGCCGGTCTGCCCTATATTTCCATCCTTACCCATCCGACGATGGGCGGCGTGACCGCCAGCTTCGCGGTGCTGGGCGACGTCAATATCGCCGAGCCCGGCGCGTTGATCGGTTTTGCCGGGGCGCGCGTGATCAAGGACACGGTTAAGCAGACCCTGCCGGCGGGTTTCCAGACCGCCGAGTTCTTGGAGAAAAAAGGCCTCATCGACCTCATCGTGCCGCGCCTTGAGATGCGCGACACCCTCCGCACCGTCTTGGGCGCGCTCCACCTGCGCAAGGCCCCGGCTTCGGCGGGTTAAACAAGACGGGTGGATCGGCGCGGTTCGCCCAAGTTTCCCTCGCATCCGTGAGCAAGGAGGCCTCCTGGGGTGACGCGGCGGACTATGCCGCAATCTGCGAGCGGCTCTACGCGCTCAAGGCTGGCGGTGTTTCCTTTGGCATCGACCGCATGCAGGCCTTTGCCGCTTTGCTCGGCCATCCGGAGCGCGCCACGCCGGCGCTGCACGTGGCGGGCACCAACGGCAAGGGGTCGGTCGCAGCTATGCTGGACTCCATCCTGCGCGCGGCCGGCCGGCGCACCGGGCTCTACACCTCGCCCCATCTGGTGCGGCTCGGGGAACGCGTGCGCGTGGATGGCGTGGCGCTCACCGAGGTGGAGATCGTGGCCTACGTGGCCGAGTTGCTACCGAAGGCGGCGGAGCTGGAGCAGGCCACGCCTGGGGAGGCTCCGAGTTTCTTTGAGCTGATGACCGCGATGGCGTTTCTGCAGTTCCAACGGAAAAACTGTGCGGCGGCGGTGGTGGAAGTGGGTTTGGGCGGTCGGCTGGATGCGACCAATATCCTCGCACCCGAGGTTGCGGTGATCACCAGCATCGGCTTCGACCACTGCGAGCTCCTCGGCGACACCCTTGCGGCCATCGCGGGCGAGAAAGCCGGGATCATCAAGCCGGGCGTGCCGGTGGTCATGGGCCTACTCCCGGAAGAAGCCGAGGCCGTGGTGCGCCGGGTGGCGGCGGAGCGGGGCGCACCGCTCACGGCGGTGCGGGATGTTTTTGGTGGGGACGTGGAAACCTATCCGCGGTCGTCGCTCGAGGGCGATTACCAGCGGCTCAATGCGGCGACTGCCACGCTGGCGGCGCGAGTGGTGGCGGGGCGTTTCGGGCTCACCGAGGCGCACATCCAAGACGGCCTTGCCCGGGTCGCGTGGCCGGGGCGCTGGCAGCGGTCGCGGCTGGCCGACGGACGGCTCCTCGTGCTCGACGCTTCGCATAATCCCGAGGGGGCGGTCGTGCTGGACGGCCTGCTGGGCAAACTGGTCGCGGAGACCGGCCGGCGGCCGGTGGTGGTGACTGGAGTGCTCGGTGCGGCGCGGGCGCGGCCCTTGCTCGCGGTGATCGGACGCCACGCCCGGGAGATCCATCTGGCGCGGCCGCAACAGGCCCGGGCCTCGAGCTTCGAGGAGTTGGAGGCGCTGGTGCCGGCGGAATTCTTTTCGCGCGGCGGGCGGGTGCTGCGCGGCGAGGTGGCCGGGCTTTTCCCCGGGCCGGGTTGTTGCGCGGTCGGCGCGCCGGGGCCGGCTGGCGACGTCGTGGTCGTGACGGGTTCGATCTACCTGCTCGGCGAGGTCCTCGCCCGCCTCGAGCCGGAGCGCGGCGCGGGCGAGCAGCGGCTGCAGGATTTTTAACCCGGCCCGGTCTGGGCGCCGGTCGGGCCGAAAAGGGTGGGGCGGCGGCTTACTTGAGCACTTGTTCGGTCGCGGCGTCGAAGAGGTGGGCGGCGCCGATCTTGAGCGTGACCTTGACCGCCTGGCCGACCTCGAAGCGGTCGGTGGGGCGCACGCGGGCGATGAAGCTGGTGGCGCCGGTGCCGAGGTAGAGGAAGGTCTCGGCGCCCATGGGCTCGGAGACCTCGACCTTCACCTCGATGGTGTGCGCCGGATCGGCCCGCTCCAAACCGAGGGTGTCCTGCACGTCTTCGGGGCGGATGCCGAAGACAACCTCGCGGTCGAGGTGCCCGGCGCCCTTGGCGGAAAGGGCGGCGTCGAGGGTGATGCGCACGGGGGTGGCGGCGGCGTTGGTCTCGACAAAATCGAGCAGACCGGCCGAGGCGGAGCGGTGCAGGCGGCCTTTGAAAAAGTTCATCGGCGGGCTGCCGATGAAGCCGGCGACGAAAATATTTTCCGGACGGTTGTAGAGATCGAGGGGGGCATCGACCTGCATGATGCGACCGTCCTTCATCACGCAGATGCGGTCGCCCATGGTCATGGCCTCGACCTGGTCGTGCGTGACATAGATCATGGTCGCACCGAGGCGCGCGTGGAGCTTGGAGATCTCGGTGCGGGTGGAGACGCGCATCTTTGCGTCTAGGTTGGAAAGAGGCTCGTCGAAGAGGAAGACCTTCGGTTTGCGCACGATGGCGCGGCCGACGGCGACGCGCTGGCGCTGGCCGCCGGAGAGGGCCTTGGGCTTGCGATCGAGGTAGGGGTCTAGGCCTAGCATGGCGGAGGCCTCGCGCACGCGGGCGTCGATCTCGGCCTTGGGGAACTTCCGCAGCTTCAGGCCGAAGGCCATGTTCTCGTAGACCGACATGTGCGGGTAGAGCGCGTAGTTCTGGAAAACCATGGCGATGTCCCGGTCTTTGGGCAGGACGTTGTTAACCACCACATCGTCGATGGCGATGGTGCCGCCGGTGATCTCTTCGAGTCCGGCGATCATGCGCAGGGTGGTGGATTTTCCGCAGCCGGACGGGCCGACGAGGACCATGAATTCGCGGTCCCGGATTTCGAGGTTGATCCCGTGGACGACTTTGATGCCGGGGCCTTTGTTTTCGGCGTAGGATTTTTCCAGGTTGGAGATGACGACGGTAGCCATGGGGTAGGAACGGAGGGGTGGGCGGACGGGTTGCCGTGATGGGGATTTACGGGGAGCGGGTCACGGGCACCGCCCTCCGGTTAAAGAGAGAGGACAATCCCGGGCCTCGGAGCGGAGTCAACGCTGGGCGGGGCTGGCGACCGGGCGGGGTGGATTTCCAAGAAATTTGCATTGCCCGCGTCTTTCGGCCGTGGATACGTCTGACCCTTGGAGACGATCTTCTCTTTTTTTCCCCCCGCACCTTAACCCAACATGGCCAAAAAAACCGCTCCCGCTCCTTCTCCGCTCACCTTCGACCTCCCGGTCTCGCTCCTCAACAAGATGGAGACGCAACGCAAAAAGCTGGGTCTGGCCTCCACCTCGGAGGTGGTGCGTTATGCGCTGGGTGAATTCGACCTCTCGAAATTCCGGGCTGATACCGAGGAGCGTAGGCAGATCTCGGTGCGTTTAGCGGCGGCGGACAAGGCCACCCTCGTGAAGGCCTCCAAGAAGCAGAAGGTCAGCCTCGGTGAGATCCTGCGCGCGGCGCTGGAGGCGTTGCCCGAAAAGAAAGCCTCGGACAAAAAGAGCCCGGCCAAAAAAGGTGCCGCCAAAAAGTCCAAAAAGTGATGGCCGAGCGCGGTCGATGGGCCCGGTGACTTAGCCGGCAGCCCGGCCCAGAACGGGCTGGCCGCAATCCGCCACCGGTTTCCCAGTATCTTTCCTTTTCCCTACTCTACCTTCCTCCATGAGCACCGCCCCCGCCGCCCTCTCCACCTGGGCTCGTAATATCTCGCCCTCACCTACCCTGGCGGTTGACGCCAAGGCCAAGGCCCTGGCCGCCGCCGGGGAGGACGTTTGTGGCTTCGCCGCGGGCGAGCCCGACTTTGATACGCCCGACCATATCAAGGAGGCCTGCATCGCGGCCCTGCAGGCCGGCAAGACCAAGTATGCTCCCACGCCTGGCATCGAGCCGTTGCGCCAGGCGCTGGCGGACAAGTATCGCGACGACTACGGTCTGGCGGTCGCGCCCTCCCAGGTCATCGTCTCGCCGGGCGGCAAGTTCTCCTGCTACCTCGCCATCCTCGCCACCTGTTCGCCGGGCGATGAGGTGATCATCCCCGCGCCTTACTGGGTGAGTTACCCCGAGATGGTGAAGCTCGCTGGCGCGCGCCCGGTGGTGGTGCTGGCCGATGATACCACCGGCTTTCGCCTGACCCCGGCGCAGCTCGAGGCGGCGATCACCCCGCGCACCCGTCTGCTCATCCTTAACTCGCCCTCCAATCCCACGGGCGCGGTTTACAGCCGGGCGGAGATGGAGGCTATCGTCGAGGTGGCTCTGCGGCACAATCTCTACATCCTGTCCGACGAGATCTACGAGCACCTCACCTACGACGGGGCGAAACACGTCGCGCCCGCCACTTTCTCCAAGGAGGTCGAGGCCCGCACCATCATCGTCTCGGGTTTCGCCAAGACTTTCGCCATGACCGGTTGGCGCCTCGGCACCACCGTCGCCCCCGCGCCCATCGCCAAGGCGATCGCCGAGCTCCAGAGCCAGACCACCAGCAACGCCACGACCTTCGCCCAGTGGGGCGCGCTGGCGGCGCTCAAGGAAAAGGAGAAGACGCGGGTCGCGCTCGATGCCATGCTGGTCGCCTTCGATCGCCGCCGGAAGCTGCTCCACGCCGAACTGAATAAAATCGCCGGCGTGCGCTGCCTCTTGGCGGAGGGTGCGTTCTATCTTTTCCCCAACATCTCCTCCTTCGGGCTCAGTTCCGAAGAGTTCTGCCAGCGCTTGCTGGAGCAAAAGAAGGTGGCCGCCGTGCACGGCTCGGCTTTCGGGGCCGAGGGGTATCTGCGGTTGAGCTACGCAACGGGCGACGAGACTATCCGCAAGGGGGTTGCCCGCCTGGCGGAGTTCTGCGCCACGTTGCGGTCTTGAGCCGAGGCCGTTTGCGCCCGGGGGAGATGTTTGTTTCCCCCGGCCGAAAGAGGCTTTTGCGGCTCAGGGCGGGCCGGCGTGAATGACGGCGCGCAGGGCTTCCGCGGCGGCATACACCGCATCGGCGTGGCCGGGCAGGGCTTGAGCCTCGCTGGCCAGAGCGGCCCGCTCCAACTCCGCGCAAGCGGCGCGCAGCGGAGCGGCGCCCAGGTTTGACGCGGCCCCTTTGAGAGTGTGGGCGGTGCGGGCCAAGGCCGGCAGGTCGCCGGCGGCCTCCCCCTCGCGGAGCGCGGCGAGGAGGGCGTCCAGATCTTCGGGGAAGCCGGCGATGATACGGCGGACCAGATTGTCATCGTCCATCAGGCGGCCGCGGAGTTCGGCCCAGTCGAGCGGGGGGGGCGTGGTGCTTTCCGCACTGGCGGGGTGGATCGGCGGGGTGGGCGCGGT
This sequence comes from Akkermansia muciniphila, assembly GCA_945888375.1. Lineage (GTDB taxonomy): Bacteria > Verrucomicrobiota > Verrucomicrobiia > Opitutales > Opitutaceae > IMCC26134_A. The sequence goes on from CAMCZZ010000007.1 coordinate 89,624, forward strand.
GGGCGCGGTGGTTAATTCGCGGGAGGCGGGCAGCCAGCGGCGCAGGGCCTGGTGGAGGAGGGCGGGGTCGATGGGCTTGGTCAGGTAGTCGTTCATGCCGGCGCTGATGCCCAGTTCGCGATCGCCGATCAGAGCGTGCGCGGTCATGCCGAGGATGGGGACTTGGTGGTTCTCGCGGCCGATGGCGGGATCGCGGATGGCGCGGGTGGCGGTGAGTCCATCCATGACCGGCATCTGTATGTCCATGAGGACCAGGTCGAACTTGGTGGTGGCAAGGGCATCGAGTGCTTCCATGCCGTTGCCCGCCACTTGGGCGTCCAGGCCGAAGCGCTGCAGCAGGCCGCGGGCGACTTCCTGGTTGGTGCGGTTATCCTCCACGAGCAGTATGCGTGCGGTGGCCGGCAGGGGGAGGGCTTCTTGGTGTAGGAGGACGGGTTCGTGAGCCTCGGCCTGGGTGCCTGCGTGGAAGGGGAGCTCAATCCAGAACTCGGAGCCTGCGCCCGGGGTGCTCTCGACCCCGATCTGGCCCGCCATGAGGCCGACCAGTTCCTTGGAGATGGCGAGGCCCAGCCCGGTGCCGCCAAACTCGCGCGTGGCGGAGGTATCGACTTGGGAAAACTTTTTAAACAGGCGGTCGAGCTGGTCCGGTTTTATGCCGGGCCCGGTGTCCTGGATGGAGAAGCGCAGGCGGTGGGCGTGGACGGACTGAGGGGGGAGAGGGAGGCAGGAGACGCTCAGGGTGACCTGGCCCTGGGTGGTGAACTTCACGGCGTTGCCGGTCAGGTTTACGAGAATTTGCCGCAAGCGGTCCGGGTCTCCGCGCAGGGCGTCGGGTATTTCCGCGCTGAAATCACACTTAAAGCCTATGCCTTTGGTCTGGGCTTGGAGGCGGAAGGGCAGGGCGAGTTGCTGCAGGAAGGTGCCCAGGTGGAAGTCCTGGTTATTGAGCTCGAACCGGCCGGCTTCGATTTTGCTGAGATCCAGGATGTCGTTGATCAGGTGGAGCAAGGTCTGGCCGCTGGCCCGGATGGTTTCGGCGTAGCGGTGTTGCTTGTCGTTGAGGGGGGTGTTGAGCAGGAGATGCGTCATGCCGAGCACGCCATTCATGGGGGTGCGGATCTCGTGGCTCATATTGGCCAGGAAGTCGCTCTTGGCGCGGCTGGCGATCTCGGCGCGGGCGGCGAGTTCGTGGGCGCGGGTGCCGGCCTCGGCCAGGCGGGCGTTGGCGGATTTCAGGTTGGCCTCGGATTCTTTGGCCGGGGTGATGTTGATGTGCGAACCGACGATGCGGCGCGGGGTGCCGTCGGGTTGCCAATCGGTGACGCCGCCGGAGTTGATCACCCAGACGAGGGACCCGTTTTTATGCCGGTAGCGGACTTCGACGTAGAGGGGAATGCGGCCCCCGCTGGTGACGTGGGCGTGCATGGCGATGAGGCTGCGGGGCAGGTCTTCGGGCAGAATCAACTGGCGCCAAGTATCGGGTTGGTTGGGCAGTTCGTGGTCCTCATAACCCAGCATGCGTTTCCAGGCCGGGCTGTAGATCTCGGTGTCATTCACCACGTCGTGGTCCCAGTAACCGGAGATGTTTGATTCGATCACAAACTCCAGCACCCGGCGCTGGGCTTCGCGGCTTTGCTCGGCTCGGAGGCGTTCGGTAATATCGCGGGCGGCGGCGTAGATGAAGCGGCCGAGGGGAGCACAGCGCCACTCGATCATGCGGTAATCCCCGCCTCGGGTCCGGTAACGGTTGACCAAGCCCATGACCGGGCGGCCCTGGGCCAGCTCGTTGAGGGCGTTTTGGGCGGCGGGGAGGTCGTCCGGGTGGACAAAATCGAGCAGGCGGGCGCCTTGGAGATCGTTCGTCTGGTGACCGAGCACGGATTCCCAGGCGGTATTGGAGCGGAGGAAGCGGCCTTCCAGGTCGGCGATGCACAGGAGGTCGAGGGCCAGCTGGAAGAACCCCTCGAATTCCCGGGTGCGATCGCGCAGGGTGCGCTCCGCGAGGATGCGCTCGGTGATGTCGATGAAAGTGGTGTGGGTATGGGTGGGTGACCCGGAGCCTTTCTCGCCGGGGAAAATGGGGATGCTGTCCACGGTGATCCAGACGGGGGCGCTCAGGGCGGGATTGTGGATGGCGATGGTAAGGCCGAGCACAGGGCGGCCGGTGCGCAGGGCGATCATGGCCGGTTGCTCCTCGGGCTTGAGCAGGCGGCCACCGAGGTCGGCCATGTGCCAACCGGGATCGGTGGCGGTGCGTCCCTTCAAGCGGTCCAAGGACAGGCCGAGGATGCGTTCGGCGGCGGGATTGGCGTCTAGGATGACGCCTTGGGCGTCCTGGGTGAGGAGCCCCTGCGCCATGGTTTCGAAAAGGGTGCGGAAGCGGTGTTCACTCTCGGCGTGGGCGGCGGTGCGGATACGCACGGTATCGGCGAGGCGGCGGGCGCTTGCGGTCAGGATCTGGCGGTTGCGGACCTCGATTTTATCGCGTTCGCGCAGGACGCGGTGCAGCACGACCCAGCAAACGAGCACGATAAAAACGGCGGCGCCGAGGAACTCGACGTTGCGTCGGCGCTGGAGCCGGGCCGCGTTGGCAGCCTCTTCGGTGCGCAGGGCGAGGACCGTGTGGAGCCGGTCAACGGCGGAGGTGAAGGCTTTTTTACCTGCGCTGTAGGCGGGGCCTTCCAGAAAGCCGAGTGCGACGGTGTCCTGCCCTTTCCGGACCAGGGCAAACACGTCTTTTTCGATTTTGGTGAGGCGGGCGTAGGCTTCCGAGAGTTGGTCGATGAGCTCGCCGAGGGCGGGACCGTTCAGGCTCAGCCCGGCGGCGAGGATATCCTCCAGCTCGGCGGCGTGCTGGCGATGCCGCGCTTCCCAGGAGGGATCGAGCGTATGGGCGGCGAGCAGCGTGGTAGAGATGAGGACCTCTTCGAGGCGGAGAAGTTCTTCGGTCTGGCTCAGCAGAATCTGGTTATTACGTTGATCACGAGCGAGTTCACTCTGATCGCGCACGAGATAAAGCATGAAGACCGCGAGGATGCCGATGGAGAGAACGGGGCCGGCGCCGAGGGCCAAGCGAACGACAAAATTGTTATGGCGATCGCGGTTCTGCCGCCGCCGTAAAAGCAGCGCATAGGCAATCATGCCGGCGGACAGCAGCACCATGATACCCAGCGCGACCGACGGCAGTAATTGTAGGGCGATATTGCTATACCACTGGCTGGCAGCGATATCCACGCCGAGGACGGCCCGCACCCCGTCGCTGCTGCCGGGCAGGGGGGCAAATACGGAAACCCATTTGCCATAGCTGTCCCGGTAAGGGCCGTCGGTCTGGCCCGAGCCGAAAAAGGCATTTTGCATACCCTTGACCGATTCGGGGTAGATTTGGCCTGCTGGGGACTCGGCGGTGGAGCCAACGGGTTCGGAATCCGCGTAGAAGAAGATGGTGCGGTCCGGGCGCCGCCCGATCAGGTAAACGAAGCGGCAGTCCGGGCTATCGGCCCGCAGCCGGGCGAGGCGGTTTTTGAGCTGCAGGTAGGCCGGGGTGCCCAGGTCTGCCGCGGTGCCGGTCAGCTTTTCATCCAGACCGGCGGGCAGGGCCTGCTGGAGCAGGTAGGCGTGTTTTAACCAGGCTTCGCGCTGCGTGCGTTCCGCGTCGCGCCAGAGCCAAGCGATGGTCACTGCCAGAGCGGCCGCGGTGATCGCGACGATGAGCCAGCCGCTCCGCGTATTCGCAGTGGCAGGGGGGCTTGGCGCGTGCAAGGGGTTAGCTGAGTCCATGTCTGGCCGAGGTGGTGCGAAATTTTAAGCGGGAGCCGGAGCTACCGATGGAGAGAATTGGTGATAGAAGCGGTTTGCGCAGAAGAAACCTAATCATTCATCGGCCATTGTTTGAGCCAGTTGACCAGTTAGTGTGTTTTGGGGTAAAATGTTTGTGTTTATTGGGTTGAACTAATCACCCAGGCCCGTGCTCTGCACCTTCCTACGTTTAAGCATTTATGCGGATTAAAATAGGGTGAAGACCTGGGCGAGGGTCCTGCCGTTGCCGGGTTCGCGGCGAGGCGACTGGGCGGCCCGTCGCGGTGGGGCCCTCGGCTCGAAAACCCCTTCGAAAAGTGTTCGCCCTGCGGCCGCCCCCGCCTTCGGCACCGTCCTTCGTCCGGTCCGCGCGGAAAGCTGCTCGTCCCCTCGCCCCGCTGCTCTGCCGATCACTGGAAGGTTCCCGGCTGATGGGTGGAGTCTGTGCGCCGAGACCTCGGGGAGTGCCGGCAAGACCTGCGGGACCGGGTGTATCTGGTTCCGTTTACGGCTTTCCGCGGCCGGGCGGGGGTTTGGCCGGGGGCGGAAAGGGCCCGGAGGATGCCCTACTGGCGCCGCCAGGCCGAGGGGGTGAGGCCGGTTTGTTTCCGGAACCAGCGGGCGAAATAATTGGGGTCATCGAAGCCGGCTTGGGCCGCGGCGGCGGCGATGCCCGGGGTCGCGCGCAGGGCGGCTTGGGCGGCCTGGAGCCGTTCATGGTCGCGCAGGCCGCGCAGACCGAGGCCGTGTTCACGTTTTAAGCGGCGGCTGAGGGCATCCCGGACGTAGCCGGTCTCGCGGGCGATCTCCCCGAACGGTTTGGCTTCGCGCAAGCCCTCGCGCACGCGGGTGACCAACGGGGAGGGGGCCGGCGCCGGGGCGGGATCGGCCGGCCGTGAGGGCTCGAGTAGGCGCGCCACCACGGAAAGCACCGCGGGGTAGTCAGATAGGGCGAGGCGGCCTTTGGTGGGCACCCGGGCGAGCAGGGCGTGAAGTTCGTTCAGGGCCTGCTGGGGCAGGTGGCGGTGAAAAACCCGGGTGCCCGGGCGGCTCTCGAATTCCAGCACGAGGCAGAGCGGGCGGCTGGTGCCGGCTAGGGCGAAGCCGTGGTCGATGCCGGGCGGGATGATGAACAAGTCTCCCGCCCGGGCCTCGACGCGGCGCTCGCGCAGGATCTGCACGCCTTCGCCGGCGAGGTAGAGAATCAATTGGTGAAAGGGGTGCCGGTGGGGGGCGACCTCGGCCTCACGGTGGCGGTTTAGCTGCAATTTACGCAGCACGAAACCGAGGGCGTGGATCTCGATTTTTTGGACGAGCAGGGGACTCCAGGCAAGCATGGCGGGACCGGGCGAGGGGGGGCGGGAACGTGCTAGGACACGTCGGTATCGTTCTAACTGCAAGCCAGCCCTTCAGGTATCTTGGAACCGCGCCTTTCCTGCGCCTCTCCCTCCTTTCCATCCAAAATGACCACGCACAAAGTCGGCATCATCATGAACGGCGTCACGGGACGCATGGGCACGAACCAGCATCTGCTGCGCTCGATCAAGGCCATCATCGACCAGGGGGGCGTGAAACTAAACGACTCCGAGGTCATCCTACCTGACCCCATCCTCATCGGCCGCAGCGAGTCCAAGCTCGCCGCCCTGGCCGCCCGCGCCGGGGTGAAGCGTTACTCGACCAACCTCGACGCCGCCCTCGCCGATCCGGCCAACCAAATCTATTTCGACTCCACGCTCACCGGTCAGCGCCCGCATGGCGTGCGCAAGGCCATCGCGGCCGGTAAACACATCTACTGCGAGAAGCCTACCGCGACGACTTCGAAGGAAGCCCTCGCGTTGTTCGAGGAGGTCACCGCCGCCGGACTCAAGAACGGTGTCGTGCAGGACAAGCTCTGGCTGCCCGGCCTGGTGAAGTTGAAATGGTTGATCGATACCGGCTTCTTTGGCAAAATCCTCTCCGTGCGCGGCGAGTTCGGCTACTGGGTCTTTACCGGCGAATATGAAAAGCTGCAGCGCCCTTCCTGGAACTACCGCAAGGAGGACGATGGCGGCATCATCGTGGACATGCTTTGCCATTGGCAGTATGTGATTCAGAATCTCTTCGGCGAACCCAAGTCGCTCACCTGCCTCGGTGCCACCCACGTGCCCGAGCGCTGGGACGAGGCTGGGAAAAAATACCAATGCACCGCCGACGATTCGGCCTACGCCACCTTCGAATTGAAGAACGGCGTGATCTGCCACTTCAACTCCTCCTGGACGGTGCGGGTGGACCGCGATGATTTGTTGACCCTTCAGGTCGATGGCACCCACGGCTCGGCTGTCGCCGGGCTCCGCGATTGCAAGGCCCAGGCCCACGCCGCCACGCCCCGCTGCGTTTGGAATCCCGACATCGACAGCCCCGTCAAATACAAGGACGGCTGGGTGCGCGTGCCGGACCAAGGGGTTTACGACAACGCTTTCAAGGTCCAGTGGGAGCTGTTCCTCCGCCACGTGGTGAAGGACGAGCCCTTCCCCTGGAACCTGCGCGAGGGCGCCAAGGGCGTGCAACTCGCCGAGCTCGGTCTCCAGAGCTGGGCCGAGCGCAAGTGGCTCGACATCCCCGCGCTCTGAGGAGCGTTTTTCCTTTCCGCGCCCTCCGTGTGGTGCGCCGGGCGCGGCATGCATCCCCTTACGGGGACAGCCGGCGTGGTTACAAACTGCGCCGGCTTTTTTACGTCCGGCGGCTTCCACTTGCAAAGCCGGCGGACTCGCGCGTGTTTCCGACAAACCTTAATCTTTTCCCACCATGCTAATCTGGATCCTCCTCATCATCGTCCCCATGCTCTTCGGGTTCTACGCCCAGATGAAGATTCGCAGCGCTTACGCCCACAATTCCCAAGTGGGCTCGCGCGGCGGCATCACCGGTCGCGAGGCGGCCGAGGCCGTCATCCGCTCCGCCGGCATTACCAACGTCAAAATCATCGAGGTGCCCGGCGAGCTGACCGACCACTACAATCCCATGACCCGCGAGCTGGCGCTCTCGGCCCATAACTACCATGGCTCCAGCCTTGCCGCCCTCGGGGTCGCCGCCCACGAAGCCGGCCATGCCATCCAGCACAAGGTGGGCTATGCCATGATGAACATCCGCCAGACCCTCGCCCCGGCCACCCAGATCGCGGCGAGTGTATCGAACTTTGTCATGATCGCCGGCATCTTCCTTTTCAGCACCGCGCTGGGCGGCAAACTCCTGGTGGCCGGCGCCGTCGCGCTGGCGGTTATCTGTCTCTTCCAGTTCGTGACGCTGCCGGTCGAGTTCGACGCCAGCCGCCGCGCCAAAGAGCAACTGGTCGGCCTGGGCATTCTGGATCGCGACGAGATGAAGGGCGTCAACGAGACGCTGAACGCCGCCGCGCTCACTTATGTGGCGGCCTTCGTCGCCGCGCTTGGTTCGCTCCTGCATATTCTGCTCATGCTGTCGGGTCGCCGCAGCGAGGACTGAGCCAGGATCATTTCGTTGAATGGCCCAGCCGCGGGGCGAGGGGCCGAGCCGAGGGCCCCAACGATAGGTCCCGCCACGTCGCCTCGCCGCGACCCGGGCAAGTGAAGCTCCCAGCGGAGGCCCCTTTGCCCCGAACTCCGGGGCTTGCCGGGAGCTTCCAGACAAGGGAATCGGAGGATTGGCCAAGGCGCGGGGGTTGCCTCTGAACTTTCCTTTCGTGGGCTGCGGTATGCCGTCTGGTCGTTCCCGGCAGGCTCTCTTCTATACTTTGATTTTATGGATTTACCCCTTGGTTTCAGGAAGGCGTGGCGTGTTGTTCTGGTGCTCCTAGCCGGGGCTGCGGCAGGAACCGGTCCCGGCGCGGCGGCGGCCGATACTCTGCGCAGTCCCGACAGACGGGTGGCGCTGCAGTTTTCTTTAAGTAAGGGGGGCGAGCCCGTTTACCGGTTAAAAATAGACGGCGAGGAAGTGCTGTCCGAGTCGCGACTCGGCTTGGTGGCGGGCGATGCCGATTTTAGCCGTGGCTTGAAGCTGGTCGGGCGCTCGGACGTCGAGCGGGTAAATGAAGTCTATGAACTCGCGACGGCCAAGCGCCGGCTGAATACCTATGAGGCAAGGCGGCGCACCTACCGGTTGGCGACGGCTGCCGGTCAGCGGATGGATGTGGTGTTTCAGGTATCCAACGACGGCATCGCCTTCCGGCATGTGTTTCCGGAGACGGGGACGGAAGAGCGGGTGATTCTTGAAGAGGCGACGTCTTTTCGCCTGCCGGCCGGAGCGCGCGCCTGGTTGCAGCCGATGTCGGCCGCCAAGACCGGTTGGTCGCGGACCAATCCCTCCTACGAGGAGTATTACGAGAGCGATATTCCGGCAGGCACTCCTTCCAAGCTGGGGGCCGGCTGGGTCTTTCCCGCGCTTTTTAAAACCGGGGGGCGCTGGGTGGTGCTTTCCGAGGCGGACGTGGGGCGCGGCTACTGTGCGTCGCGCCTTCGCCATGAGGCAACGGACGGAGAGTATCGTATCGGGTTTCCGGATGCACGAGAGACGATCGGGTCCCAGCCGGTCGGGCCGCGCTTCGCCACGCCCTACGCCATGCCTTGGCGGGTGGTGGCGGCGGGCAGTCTGCGCACGGTCGTGGAATCCACGCTCGGGACGGATGTGGCCGGCCCGGCGGCGGCAGGCGCTTTTGTGCCGGCATCGGGTCTGGCGGCCTGGAGCTGGCCCAAACGCGGCGATGCCCAGACCACGTTTCCCGTGCAGAAAGACTTTATCGATTACGCAGCTTCCATGGGCTGGCCCTACTGCCTGATCGATGCCCTCTGGGACACCCAGATCGGCGAGGACAAGCTACGGGAACTGGTCGCTTATGGGCGGGCCCGGAAGGTCGGTGTGCTCGTCTGGTATAACTCCAATGGCGACTGGAACGACGCGTTTCAGACACCCAAGAACCGCCTGCTTACCCGCGAGGCGATGCGGTCCGAGTTCGCCAAGCTGCGCGACCTGGGGGTGCAGGGCGTAAAGGTCGATTTCTTCGGGGGAGACGGGCGGGCTTTTGTTGACCTCTATCACGATCTCATGACCGAGGGCGCGGTGGCCGGCCTGGCCATGAATTTTCATGGTGCGACGCTGCCGCGGGGCTGGGGGCGGACCTACCCCAACTTGCTGACCGCCGAGGCGGTGAGGGGCTACGAATTCATCACTTTCGAGCAGGCCGGTGCCGATCGCGCACCGGGTCATGTCGCAATGCTGCCGTTTGCCCGTAATATTTTTGACCCCATGGACTTCACGCCTTTCTGCGTCGATGGTCCGCGCAAGATCAAACGGCGCACCAGCCCGGGTTTTGAGCTGGCGACCACGGTGGTTTTGACCTCGGGCATCCAGCATATCGTGGAGACTCCGGACGGTCTCGCGAAGCAACCGGAATACGTGCGCGACTTCCTCCGCCGGGTCCCGGCGACCTGGGAGGAGACGCGGTTTCTGGCCGGCGAGCCGGGCAAGCTGGTGGTTTTCGGCCGGCTGGGTGCGGACGGGATTTGGCGCGTCGCGGGGATCAATGGCGAGGCCGTGCGGAAGACGGTTGAGGTCGATCTCTCTGCCCTTGTCGCGCCCGGCCGTCGTCGGGCCAAGCCCGAGCGCACGACAAACTATGCCCTGATCACCGATGCTGCCGAGGGTGGTTGGGCGCGCCGAGAGGGGCAACTGGAGGGCGAGACTCGTGTTTTGCGGATCGAATTGCTCCCGGCGGGCGGCTTCGTGGCGGAAGTGACGAAGCCCGCGCCGTAAAGTCATTCGTCGGCGTGGTGGTTTTCCAGTTGTCTTTATATTCGGGACGGGCGTGTCTTGGTTTCGTTCCGCAACAAGCACCCAGAATTATTGATGGCCCTCTCAGCACCCTTCGGCGGTGGCGCTCGTCGCCCCGGTCAACCGTATCCCCGTCGTAACAACGACCCTTTTGCGCACATCAAGCGCAATGACAAGATCCGCGTCCCTGAGATCCGGGTCATCTCCCCCGAAGGCAAGCAACTGGGTATCCTGCCCACTGAGCGTGCGCTGGCCTTGGCGCGGCAGTTTAACCTCGATCTCGTCGAGATGTCGGCCAACGCGGTGCCACCGGTGTGCCGCATCATGGACTTCGGCAAATACATTTACGAAGAGCAGAAGAAGACCAGCCACGTTAAATCCACCGCGAGCCGGTTGAAGGAGATCGAGTTTACTCCGCGCATCGAGAACAACGACTTCCTGACCAAGGTCCGCCACGCCGAGGAGTTTCTCGACCACGGCTCGAAGGTGAAACTCCGCCTCAAGTTTCGCGGTCGCGAGATGGCTCACACCGAGATCGGCTTCCAAGTCATCAAGCGGGCGCTTGAGGAACTCGCAGGCATGGGCCACGCCGATTCCGAGCCCAAGCTCATGGGCAAGCAGATCAACGTCATGCTCACGCCGCACCCGACCAACAAGCGGAAGCGCAAATACGCGATGCACGCTGACGAGCAGGCGGTGGACGACACCGGCAAGGGCGATCACGACGAAGACGACGGCGACGAGCAAAAGTAGGCCCGGCCTGCGTTCCGCGAGCGAGTAAACGTCCGCGCCAAGCTTCCCGTGCCCTTCTTTGGTTTTACTCCCCGCCTGCCCCGGGCCTCTCTGGCCGCGCTTTTGTTGCTGGCGCTGGTCTCCGGTCCGTCCGCTGGCAACCTGTGCGCAGCCGGTGCGGGCAACGTGCGGCAATCCGTCGCCCGCGCCCCCGCGACCGTAAAATTACGCGGCATCAGTTACACCGATGCGAGGGCGCCGTTTGTCCAGTTCGGCTACAAAGCGAGTTACCAGGCGGCGTCCGGTGTGCTCACGCTCCGTTCGGGTGCGAGCGAGGTCGTGCTCACGGTGGGCTCGCGCGAGGCGAAATTAAACGGTCTGCGTCTCTTTCTCGGCGAACCGGTGGAGGTTTATAAAGGCACTCCGGTAGTCACCACCATAGACCTGGAGCGTTTTCTTTTACCGATTGTCCGGCCGTCGCGGCTCGGTCGAAAAGCGGTTCGCACGATCGTGATCGACGCCGGTCACGGGGGCAACGACTCGGGGACCCGCCATATCAAGCGCAAGCTCAACGAAAAAACCTTCACGCTCGATGTCGCCAAGCGCTTGCAGGCCATGCTCGCGGGCGGGCCCTGGAAGGTGCGCATGACCCGCACCGACGATCGTTTCATCGAGCTATCCGACCGCGCCGAGTTCGCCAACAACGCCAAGGCCGATCTCTTCATCAGCATCCACTTCAACGCGGTTGCCGCCGGTTCGGACGTGCGCGGGACCGAGACCTACGTGCTGACTCCGCAGTTCCAGCGCTCCACCTCCTCGGCCAAAGCCGGCCCGGAGGACAAGGTCGCCTACCCCGGCAACCGGCACGACGCGCGCAGCGCGATCCTCGGTTATCACATGCACCGCCAACTCCTGGCCAAGCTGAAGTCCGAGGACCGTGGCTACAAACGGGCCCGCTTCGCGGTGCTTCGCCTCGTCGATAGTCCGGGCGTGCTGGTCGAGGCCGGCTACCTCTCGAACGACACCGAAGCCGCCAAGATTGCCAATGCCGGCTATCGCGGGGACATCGCGGAGGCGCTTTTCGCCGCGATTCAGGCCTATGACGCCAGCGTCGGGGCCCCTACCAAGGCGCCGTAACGCCTCGCGCCGTCCGAATGTTGTGAGTTTGCGCTTGGCCTTCGGTTAAATCCTATGCAAGTTGACCAACTTACTCAACAAATGAGCAGTGCCGAGAATCTCCATCCCATCTTTGACCGCGTCCTGCCGCGAGCGGAGAAGGAGGCTCGGCTGGGACAACGCGGCCGGGTGATTTGGCTCTTTGGGCTATCCGGGTCGGGTAAAAGCACCCTGGCCATCGCGCTGGAACGGCGTCTGCACGCCGAGGGGTTTGCCACGCAACTGCTGGACGGGGACAACGTCCGCACGGGCCTTAATCGCGGGCTGGGTTTTTCCGAGGCGGATCGCACGGAAAACATCCGGCGTATAGCCGAGGTGGCCAAGCTCCACGCCCAGGCCGGCTTGGTGACGCTCTGCTCCTTCATCACTCCGCTACGGGCGCAGCGGGCGCTGGCGCGCGAGATCCTCGGGGCGGACGATTTGCTCCCGGTTTACGTCAAGGCGGACTTCGCGACCTGCGCCCGGCGCGACCCCAAGGGACTTTATGCCAAGGCGGCTGCCGGCGGGGTGGGGCAGTTCACGGGCAAAGATTCGGCTTTCGAGGAGCCCGGTGAGCACGAAGCGAACACCCTAGTGATCGACACCGAGGCGGCTGCCCCCGAGGCCTGCTTGGCGCTGCTCCATGCGGCGGTTTCTCCCCGCATCCAACTGTAGGCTATTAATTTCCGCTTTTTCGTTTTCCACTTTTTCCGCCCAATGTCCTCCTATAATCTAACCCACTTGGCCCAGCTCGAACACGAGGCGATCTTTGTCTTGCGCGAGGTGGCTGCACAGTTCGAGCGCCCGGCGCTGCTGTTTTCCGGCGGTAAGGATTCAATCGTGATGGCCCGACTCGCGCAAAAGGCCTTTGCCCCTGCGCGTATCCCATTCCCGCTCGTCCACGTTGATACCGGCCACAACTTCGCCGAGACCATCGAGTATCGCGACTGGTTTGCGGCCGAGATCGGGGCTCGCCTGGTTGTCCGTCTCGTCGAGGATTCGATCAAGGCCGGGCGCTGCCAAGAGGAGAAGGGCCTGAACCCGTCGCGCAACGGTCTTCAGACCGTCACGCTGCTCGATACCATCGAGGAGTTTAAATTCGACGCCTGCCTCGGTGGGGCCCGCCGCGACGAGGAAAAGGCCCGCGCCAAGGAGCGTTTCTTTTCCCACCGCGACGAGTTCGGCCAGTGGGATCCGAAGAACCAGCGTCCGGAGCTGTGGAATCTCTTCAACGGCCGGAAAAACCAGGGCGAACACTTCCGCGTTTTCCCGCTCTCCAACTGGACCGAGATGGATGTCTGGCAATACATCGCCCGGGAAAATCTCCGCATCCCGAGCATTTATTTTAGCCACTCCCGCCGGGTCGTTAACCGCAACGGCGTGCTCCTCGCCGAGTCGCCCTACATCACCCTGCTGGAGGGGGAATGCTACGAGGAGCGCATTGTGCGCTACCGCACGGTCGGCGACAGCACCTGCACCGGCGCGGTCGAGTCGCCCGCCGCGACCCTCGGCGAGGTCATCCAGGAGGTCGCCTCGGCCCGGGTGACCGAGCGCGGCACCCGCGCCGACGACAAACGTTCCGAGAGCGCCATGGAGGACCGGAAGAAGGCGGGTTATTTTTAACCCGCCTTCTTCCGGTCGGTCGAAGGTCGGAAGGTCCAACGGCGAAAGGCACCACAACATGTCCAAGGCGGAACGTTTCGAGGATTTGCGCATCTGGCAGGAGGCCCGCGCGCTGGTGCGCTCCGTCCGAGCAGCCACCCGGGACGTGCGCGACTTCGACTTTCGCGACCAGTTCCGCTCCGCCGCCCTTTCGATCATGAACAACATCGCCGAGGGATTCGAGCGCCGCACCGACGCCGACTTCGCCCATTTCCTCGATATGGCCAAGGGCTCCGCCGGCGAGGTTCGCAGCATGACTTACGTCGCGGAGGACGACGCCATTTTCACCGCCGAACTCGCCCAAAGGTTTCGGGACGAGTGCATCCGCCTCTCCGGGGGCATCGCCACCCTCGCCGCCTATCTTCGCAAACAAACATAACCCGTCCCCCTTGCGCGGCCCCAGCCTCGCCGCACCCGACCTTCGCCCTTCGACTTTAGACCTTCGACTTTAGACCTTCGACTTCCTCACCATGTCCTCCTCCGCCGCTCCCGCCCACGTTCATACCGACGAGCACTACCTCTCCATGGATCTCCTGCGCTTCACCACCGCCGGTTCGGTGGATGACGGCAAGTCCACCCTCATCGGCCGTCTGCTCTACGACTCCAAGGCCATCTTTGAGGACACCCTCGAAAACCTCGAGCGCGTCACCGAGCAGCGCGGCGAGGAGAATCTCAATCTCGCCCTCCTCACCGACGGCCTGCGGGCCGAGCGGGAGCAGGGCATCACCATTGACGTCGCCTACCGCTACTTCGCCACCCCCCGGCGGAAGTTCATCATCGCCGACACTCCCGGCCACATCCAATACACCCGCAACATGGTGACGGGCGCCTCGACCGCCAATCTCGCCATCATCCTGATCGACGCGCGCAAGGGCGTGATTGAGCAGACCTGCCGCCACTCCTTCATCGCTTCCCTCCTCGGCATCCCGCACGTCGTGGTGGCGGTCAACAAGATGGACCTGGTCGATTTCTCCGAGGCGCGCTTCAACGAGATCGTCGCGCAATACTCCGAGTTCGCCTCCCGCCTGAGCATCCCGGACATCAAGTTCATCCCCATCTCCGCCCTGCACGGCGACAACGTGGTGGAGAAATCGGCCCGCACCCCGTGGTATCAGGGCGGCGCCCTGCTCTACACCCTCGAAACCGTTTACATCGGTAGCGACCTCAACCACGTCGATCCGCGCTTCTCGGTCCAGACCGTGATCCGGCCCAACAACGACGCGCACCACGATTTCCGGGGCTTCGCCGGCCGCGTCGCGGGCGGGGTCTTCAAGCCCGGCGACGAGATCGTCTCGCTGCCCTCCGGCCTGCCCGCCGTGATCAAGTCCCTCCACGGCCCCGAAGGCGAACTCGCCGAGGCCTTCGCGCCGATGTCCGTCGTGATGACCCTCGACCGCGAGATCGACAGTTCGCGCGGCGACCTCTTCGCCAAGGCCCACAACCAGCCCGCCGTCACCCAGGACGTCGAGGCGATGGTCTGCTGGTTCTCCCCGGCCAAGCTGAATCCGGCCGGCAAATACATCCTGCGCCACGCCACCCGCGAGACCAAGTGCGCGGTTAAGGCGGTCCGCTACAAGGTCGATATCAACACCCTACGCAAACAGACCGACGACGTGGCGATCGGCATGAACGATATCGGCCGCGTGTTCCTGCGCACCGCCGTGCCGCTGATGACGGATCCTTATAAACGCAACCGCACGACGGGCAGCTTCATCCTCATCGACGAGTTTACCAACGCCACCGTCGGCGCCGGCATGATCCTCTGGCTGGAACCCGCCGAGCGGTCCGCCGCCGGCCAGTTTGCCGACATGGGCGGGCTTTGAACCGGGGCTTCCGCCACTCGTTTTGGCGCCGCCGGCCGGTCCCGGTTTTCCTGCTGCTGGTTGAGCAGAATGCTGCCCAAGCAGCAGATCATCCCGAGTCGGGATCCTGCCGTTGCCCGGGTCGAAATGCTCTCCGGGTAGTGTGCGCCCTGAGGGCTCACTCACCGCTTCGCTCCGTCCTTCGCCCGGTCCGCGCCGAAATCGGCTCTCCCCTCGCGCCTCTGCTCTGTCGTCTAACGGAATGTTCCAGCTCAGCCAACTCGGCGGAGGCGGAGGCTTGAAGCGGCCAGGGCGGCGAGGGCCGCCAGCGCTGCGCCCGCGGTCGGTTCCGGGATCTGGACGAAGGTTCCGGTGATAATGCCCGCGCCTATCGCGGTTGCGCTGGCACGCACGCTCCAGGAAACGGTCGGGATGTAGGTGAGCGGTTCCTCTGCGAGCGTGTAGTCGATCACCATCCAGCCGTAGAGGTCGGCGGCGTCGGGCGCGTTTACCACCCCGCCGCCGCCCAAGGCAGAGCGATCGTCCCAGTAGGCGAAAAGGCTGGATTGGCCCTCCGTGTAAGGAAGTAGACAGGGCGGAGTCATGCCGTTGTTGGACGCCACCGGCTCGTGGGTGGCGACATAGGCGGCGTCGAAGACCACGCCGGGCGGCACCACGAACAATTTGTAGAGTTCGGCGATGAAGGCGCCGGTGATCTGAGTGGAGACTGTTCCGCTGGTTTCGTCGTGGATACTACTGAAGAAAAAGCCGCAGGCGCCGCCGCCCGCTGGGATGGATTTTGTCAGGGCGAGCAGTTCGGTGGCGCCGTCCGGATAGAGCGGAAAGGGGGAGAACGCTGCGTCCCCGACGATCACAGCCGCTGGGGTGAAGGCCGGCGCAAACAGAGCCAGGGCAAGGGCGAGGAGGCGGCGGGACACGGTCGGGGATTGGCGGGGCGGAGGCGGGGTGAAGCAGGGAAGGTCGTGGCGCCCGGCCCGCATCAGCTGCGGCCGCCGCGTTTGGCCAGGCGCGCCTGGGCCTCGTCGAGTTTCGCGCGTTCCGCGGGGGTGAGGCTGTGGATGCCGTCGCGGCTGATTTTGTCGAGGAGCGCGTCGATGTCGGCCGGGCCGGGCGGAGGCACGCCGCGCACGGCGGGGCGGGGGGCGGCGGGGCGGGCCGCCGCAGGGGGGGGGGACGCGGCGGGGCGCGGCGCGGGGCGCGCGGGCAGACGCGGGGCAGGCAGGTTAAAATGGCCCTGGGCGTGACGGATGTAGGCGAAGGCGAAGCCGGTGGTGGCCCAGAGCGAGAGCAGGCCGGACCAGTCGTGGTTGCTCAAGGCGACCAAAGTATAGACCGCCACGAGGATGCCGGCCACCCACTTGGCGAGCACGTTGAAAAACATCGGCACGTTCGGGTAGAGCGCGGCGAAAGCGATGAAGATGGCAAAGCTGCCGGTCTGCCCGGAAAGGAAGCGCGGACCGAACAGCCCGAGGATGGTCAGCAGGACTGGGGTGAGTAGGTAGAGCGCGAGGTAGAGCCGGAGAAAGGCGCGGCGGCCGAGGTATTTCTCCACCTCGCGGCCGAAGAAAACCAGCATCACCATATCGATGACAAAGCCGAGACCGGGCGGGTTGACCAAGCCGTAGGTGAAGGGCCGCCAGAGCTGGCCCGCGAGAACCTCCGGGCTGGTGAACTCCAACCAGGCGAGCCAGGCGCGACCCCCGAAGGCCAGCATCAATGTGGTGACGATCATGCTGACGCTCAGCACCGCGACGATGAGGTGGGCGGCGTAGACGGGGTGTCCCCGATACCAGGTGACCGGCTGGTGGTCCTCGTCGGTGGTGGGAGGGAGAAAACGGCTCATGGACGGACGCAGCCTCGGCCGCTTTCGCGGCGACGTCAAAAACTCGTCGCGGGCGAAAGCGAATTATCTGGAACGCGGTTCCGGTTGCCGAACGCGGCGGGGGATCTCGAAGCGGGGAGGGACGCGCGTGAACCAAGGTTTGGGAAACATCGATCAAGCGAACGGAGTTTTCGACCACGGATGGCACCGATGGGCACGGATCTATCGGTATGAATCCGTGAACATCCGTGCCATCTGTGGTTATCCGGATTCGGCGTGTTTTGGCGCGGGAGCGGCCAGCCAAGCGGCGAGGTCGGTCGCGTCGAGCACGTGGCGGCCGAGTTGGTATTCGGGGGCGAGCAGGGAGGCGTAGGCGGGCTCGGCGAAACGGCGGCAGTGGAGCAACACCTTCGCGGATTGGCCGGGGGCGCGCACGAGGCGGCCGAGGGCCTGGTTTACCTTTTGCAGGCCGGGCACGAGGTAGGCGCGGCGGAAGGCTTCGGGCGCGGGCAGGCGGCGGGCGAGGGCGGCCTCGCGGGCACGCTGGAGGGCGTTGACCTCGGGCAGGGCCGGGCCGACCACGAGGGCGTGCGAGACGCGGCCGCCGAGGTGGTCGATGCCTTCGGCAAAGCTCCCGCCGAGCACGAAGGCGAGCACGTCGGCGAGCGCGAGGTGTTCCTCGATCCAGGCTTGCTGGGCGGCGAGATCGGCGACGCGGGGCTGGAGCACGCAGCGCAGGCCGGGCTCGTCGGCTTCGAGCCGGGCGAGGATCTTTTCGGCGTAGGCGTAGCTGGGGAAGAAGGCTGCGACCGGACCGGTGGAGGCGGCGCGCAGGGCCGCGAGGGTGGAGGCGGTGGTCGGCAGGTGCCGGTCGCGCTGGCGGAAAGTGGTGTCCACCCGCAGGTCGAGGGCGACGTCGTAGGCGTGGTCCCGCCAAGGCGCGGCGGGCGCGAGGGTGCTCAACGCCGAACGACCAGGGTCTAGGGAGCCGGAAGGTTCGCAACCCAGCCCAAGGGCGGTGGCAAACACCTCCGGCGGCGGGGGCGTGGCGGTGGCGAGGATGACGCCGGCGAAAGCGCGCAATTGTGCGCCGATGTGCGGGGAGGCGTCGAGGCAGGTGAGGTGCAACTCGGCCGGGCGCGGACACCACAGAAGTTTTTCCAATGCGGAGTCCTCGGCAAAGGCGAGCAGCGCGGGCAGACGAAAGCGCAAATCAGCGGCGGGCGGGCTGAGCGCGGCGGGATCGACCGGGTGTTTCTCCAGTGCGGCGAGGGTGGCGCGCAGGGTGGCGAGCAGGTCGTCCTCGGCGTCAAGATCAAGGGCGTCGGCGGCCGGCAGGGCGGCGAGCAGGGACCAGAGTTGTTCGAGGGCTCGACGAGCGGAGCGGGCGGTATGGTCCGGGAGCTCGGCGAGCAGGGCGTGGACCTCATCTGCGGTGAGAGCGTGGGAATGGGCGTCAGCGACGCGGGCGGGCAGATGGTGGGCCTCGTCGATGATTACCAGGGTGGAGGCGGGATCCCAGGTCGGCTGGTCGATGAAAACACCGCGGTTGGCCGGGGCGAACAGGTAGTTGAAATCGCCCAGCCAGACGGCGCAGGAGAGCAGGGCGGCGCGGGCGATCTCGTAGGGGCAGACCTGCGCGGCGAGGCCGGCCAAGCGCAGGGCGGGCAGGTCGCGGGCGTCGGCGGGGAAGAGATGGAAACGCGCGAGCCCGGCCTCGCGGTGGCGGCGGGGCAGGTCGTGCAGAAAACGGCAGCGCTCGCGGGTGCAGTGGAAAATCTCGTTCACGCAATGCTCGCGCTTCGGGCGCAGATTCCACGCGGACAGGGCGGGCGCATCGTGCGCCGCGCCGGGGTTGTCGAGCATCTTTTGGAGGGTGGCCAGGACGTGGAGCTGGCCGGTGGATTTTCCGGTGAGGTAGAGCACGCGGTCGGCGCGGCCGGCGCGGAGGGCGGCGAAGGCGGTCTCGAGCAGCACGCCGGTCTTGCCGTAGCCGGTGGGCGCGGCGAGCACGACCGGCAGGGGACGGGCCTCCTCGGCGCCGGGGGCGAGGGCGTTGGCTAGGTCGGCGAGAATGGTTTCCTGGCCGGGGCGGGGCGCGGCGAAGGCGGGTCGCCAGGCGAGGGCGCGCAAGCGGGCGAGGGCGACCCGGCGTTCCTCCAGAAAGTCCGCAACGAGGTCGAGGTGGGCGAGGGTGGCGGCGCGGTCGGTCTCGGAGAACGCGACCACCTGTTGCAGACCGGTGCCGGCCTCGACGAAGACGAGTTCGCCGGCGGGCGAGGGGGTGGGCGCGGCGAGCTCGTGGAGCAGCAGGTAGAGTCCGAGCTGGATGAAGTGGGTGGGGTGGGCGGCGCGCAGCTCGGCGGCTTCGAGCGGGAGGCGGGCAAGGGTGGTCTTGATCTCGCGGATCAGCGGACCGGCGGGGGTGGCGTGGAGTTGGTCGAGCCGGCCTTCGAGGTGGAAAAGCCAGCCGCGGTGGGCGAGGGCGCCCTGGACCGGCACTTCGTGGCGGAGGGCGGCGTCGGTGGGGTCGGCGGCGGCGCGGAGTTCGCGGTGCCAATGGGAGCCGAGCTCCAGGCGCCAGCGTCCGCCCTGGCCATCGGGGACGGCGCGGGGGCCGGGGGCGAAGGTGGCGAGTTCGCCGACGCCGAAGCGGGCGGAGCGGCTGGCGTGGTCGATGGTCACGAGGCGCGGTTGGTTTTAATCCACGCTCAGGTCATGCTCGGCGGCGAGGTAGGACGCGAGGTTCTGGGTGAGGCGGGAGAGGTCGGCGGGCACGGGGGCTTCGGGGGCGTCGGCGGGGAGGGCGAGGGCGGCCGCGGCGAGGTCGCGGTCGGCGGGGGGGAGCAGCGGCAGCCATTCCTCCTTCAGGGGCAGGCCTTCGTCGCGGGCGTAAACGTAGAGGCTTTTGAAGAACACCAGCTCGGGGCGGGCGGCGGGGCGGGCGAAGGCGGCGAAGGCGCGGGTGAGCAGGGCGTCGATGCCGGTGCGGGTGTCTTGCGCGCCGGGATTGCGGGTGATGACCCGGGCGAGGCGGGAAGCGGCGGCAAGCGATTCGTAGGAACGGCCGATGGCGGCGTGGCGGACGAGCAGGCGGTGCTCGCGCACGAACCACGGGCCGCCGGCGGGTGAGCCGCGGCCGTGTTCGAGCGTGAGCGCGAGGCGGTCGAAAAGATCGGGGGGCGGGCTGGCGGCGGGCGCGCTGGCGCGGGGCAGGCGGAGCAGGGCGGTGAGCAGGCCGTCGTCGGGGGAGAAACCGGTCAGGATCAACTGGTCGCCGGCGTGGGTGGCCTTGGCGAGGACGTGGATCTCGGTGGAATGGAGCGGGCCGGGCACGAGGGAGAAATCCGAAGGACGAATGAAGTCGGCGACGGCGGTTAACGCGGTTTCAGGGTGAAGGCGGGGACGAGGCCGGCGGCGCGCAGGAGTTGGAGCGCGCGGTCCTCGGCGGCGCGTTGGCGGCGTTTTTTGCGGGGTTCGAGGTCGTCGTAGCCGGCGAGGTGGAGCCAGCCGTGGATGACGTAGCGCAGGAGCTCCTCGGCGAAGGGGAGTTTGTGTTTCTCGGCGTAGGCGAGGGCGGTGTCGACCGAGACGCAGATGTCGCCCGCGTGGTCGATGGCGGGGTCGCCTTCGAAGGTGATCACATCGGTCGGCGTCGGGTCGTTCAGGAAATCGGCGTGCAGGCGGGTGAGGGCGGGGTCGGTCAGGAAGGTGACGGATAATGCGCCGGGCGGAGCGGCGGAGGGGACATTGGTTTGGGCGGTCGCTTGGGCGCGGGCGCGGCGACGGCCGGCGGGGCTGAGGGTGGGGAGGTCGGCGGGGGTGACGCGGAACTCGGCGTCGAGGCGGGCGAGGGCGCGGGCGAGGGTGCGGCGTTCGAGCCGGAGGCGGGGGTGGCGGGAGGTCAGGGTGAGTTCGCGCATGGCGGCGGGGGCGGTGGGCGGGCTTGCGGCGGGCGTTGGGGGGCGTTGGGCTGGCGGGCTTTTGATCACGATACCGATCCGATGACGCCGCGCGAATTGCCCATTTACGAGTTGGAAACCGCCTTGGTGGCCGCCTTGCGCGGAACGGGGCGGGTGGTGGTGCAGGCGCCGACCGGGTCGGGCAAATCGACGCAGATCCCGCAGATGCTCCGCACGCATGGGTTTTTGGAGGCGGGCGAGGTGGTGGTCTTGCAACCGCGGCGGCTGGCGGCACGCATGCTGGCGCGGCGGGTAGCGGAGGAGGTTGGCTGCGCGCTGGGCGACGAGGTGGGCTACCAGATCCGGCTCGAATCACGGATCTCGGCGCGGACGCGGGTGCGGTTTGTGACCGAGGGGATTTTGTTGCGGCAGATGTCGTTCGACGCGCGGCTGCGCGGGGTGTCGGCCTTGGTCTTTGATGAGTTTCACGAGCGTCATCTTTACGGTGACATCTCGCTGGCGCGGGCACTGCAGATCCAGGCGACCACGCGTCCGGATCTCAAAATCGTGGTCATGTCGGCCACGCTGGATGCGCAGGGGCTGGCGGAGTATCTCGCGCCCTGCGAAATCCTTACTTCGCAGGGGCGGAGTTTTCCGGTGGCGATCGAGTATCTGGCCAGGGCGGTCAACTTCGAGGCCGAGCCGGTCTGGGACGTGGCGGCGCGGGAGTGTGCGCGGTTGGCGGGGAGCACGGAGGGGGATTTTTTGGTGTTTTTGCCCGGGGCTTATGAGATCGGGCGCACGGTGCAGGCGCTGGGCGAGCACCGGGAGTTGCATGGCTGCGTCGTGCTGCCCTTGCATGGCGAACTGCCGCCGGAGGCGCAGGACCGGGCGGTGGCGCGGACCAGTGCGCGCAAGATCATCGTCTCGACCAATGTGGCCGAAACCTCGCTCACCATCGACGGTGTCACCGTGGTGGTGGACGCGGGGTTGGCGCGGCAGGCGAAATTCGATCCCAACCGTGGCATCAACACCCTGCTGGTGGAAAAAATCTCCCGGGCCAGTGCGGACCAGCGGGCGGGGCGGGCTGGGCGCACCGCGCCCGGGCGGTGCCTGCGTTTATGGACGGAGCGCGAGCACGCGGGGCGACTGGCGCAGGAGCTTCCCGAGGTGCGACGGCTCGATCTGGCCGAGGTGGTGCTCACGCTCAAGGCCAGCGGTATCGACGATGTAGCGGGGTTCCCGTGGCTGGAAAAGCCCGACCCGAAGGCGCTGGCGCGGGCGGAGATGTTGCTGATTGATCTGGGGGCGCTGGCATTGGAAAAAAAGTCCGCCGGGGGCGATGGGCAGGCGGTGATCACCGAGTTGGGGCGGCGCATGCTGCGATTTCCGGTGCATCCGCGCTACGCGCGCATGTTTCTCGAAGCGGAGGCCCGCGGTTGTGTGCGACCGGTGGCGCTCATGGCCGCGCTCACCCAGGGGCGGAGTTTTTTGCAACGCGGACTGCCCCGGGCGGTGGATGAAGCGCGCGAAGAGGCGTTGGGCGAGGAGACGGAGAGCGATTTTTTCCTGCTCATGCGCGCGTGGCGTTTTGCCGAAAAAGCGAGCTTTGGCCTCGATGCCTGCCGCCGGCTGGGCATCCACGCGCAGGGGGCGCGGGCGGTGGGGCCGCTCTTCGCTTCCTTTCTGGAGATCGCGGAAAAGGAGGGCCTCGACGTGGCTGAGCGGCGTCCCGAGGCCGGGGCGGTGGCCAAGTGCGTGCTGGCGGGCTTTTCCGACCAAGTGGCCAGGCGGCTCGACGGCGGCACGCTGCGTTGCGAACTGGTCCATGCGCGGCGGGGTTTCCTCGCCCGGGAGAGTGCGATCCAGCGGGCTCCGCTCCTGGTGGTGGCGGAGGTGAGCGAGATCGGGCGCGGGGACGGCGAGGTGAGCACGCTGCTCTCGCTCGCGACGGCAGTCGAGGAGCCGTGGCTCAAGGAATTGTTTCCCGCTGACTATCGCGAGGAGCGTGCGGTGGTTTACGACCCGGAGATGAAGCGGGTCATCACGCGCCGCGAGCGGCGTTTTCGCGACCTCGTGCTGGAGGCGCGGGTGAGCGGTGACGAGGCGCCTCTGGGGGAGGCGGCGCTCTTGTTGACCCGCGAGGTGGTGGCGGGGCGGATCAAGATCGAGGCGTGGGACGAGACCGTCGAGCAGTGGATCCTGCGCGTGAACCGCATGGCGGAGTGGTTTCCCGAGCTGGAGGTCAACCCGCTCACCGACGCGGACCGGCCGACCTTGATTGAGCAACTCTGCTACGGCGAACTCGGGGCGCGGGCGGTCAAGGACAAGGGCAAGGACGAGATCATGGCGGTGCTGCGCGATTGGTTAACGGCGGAGCAACTCGCGGTGCTCGATGACTACCTGCCGGAGCGGTTGACCATGGCCAATGGCCGCAAGGCGAAGCTCGAATACGCCAAAGAGGGGCCGCCGGTGCTGTCGGCGCGGATACAGGAGCTCTACGGCATCGAGGGGCGTTTCACACTTGGGCGCGGGCGCGTGCCGGTGAAGATCCACGTGCTGGCGCCCAATTACCGCCCCATCCAAGTCACGGATGATCTCACCAGTTTCTGGCGCGACATGTATCCGACGGTGAAGGGCGAGCTCAGCCGGCGCTACCCGCGGCACGAGTGGAGGTAGGAGCGAGGAGCCGGAGACAGGAGGACGGAGGTCGGAAGAAGAAACGATGCGGCCCGCCGTGAAAACGGGGTGTGGTCATGCTCGCTTCTTTTGGCCCTCACACGCTCGCGATGAGCTTGGAGAGGTCGACGTGGTCGGCGATCAGCTGCTTGATGATCGGAAACTTGTCATGGTCCTGAGGTTGGGTCTTCACCGACATGTGGTTGATGCGGCTGGTGACCTCGTAGCTCTCCTCCTTGGTGGCGATGACTGGGATGTCGGTCTGGGCGAGGAGCTCGGCGAGCTTGGGGTGGGGCTTGATGTCGTTCGTAACGACGAGCCCGGCGATGCTGGCGCCGCCGGAGATTTTGGACGAGGCGAGGGCGGCGAGCAGGATATCGTCGCGGTCGCCCGGGGTGATGATGAGCACGCCGGGTTGGAGGTAATCGACGATGCCCTTGGCGGACATGGCGCCGACGACGACGCGTTGCACGCGCTGCTTTACCCCGCCGCGTTTGCCGTTGAGCCATTTGCCGCCGATCTCCTCGGCGATTTGGGCCAGGTTGGGGGCGCTCAGGGCGCTTTGGATGGGGAGCACGCCCAGCAGGGGGATGCCCAGGCGGGCCAGGCCGAGGCCGGCGTAGTGGTGCACCATGTCCATCTTATCCGGCTCGATTTTATTCAGAATGGCGCCGATCACTTCCACGCCGTAGTGGTCGAAGAGGGCCTTGTTCAAGGCGAGTTCGTCCACGGGCCGGCCGATGCCGCCGGGCGAGACGAGGATGACTTTTGCGTTGAGCAGTTTGGCGACGCGGGCGTTGGACAGGTCGAAAACCGAGCCGACGCCGGCGTGGCCGGTGCCCTCGATGATGGTGAAGTCTTTTTCCCAGGAAACGCGGTCGAAGGCGCGGCAGATACGGTCCTCGAGCGAAGGGAGGAGGACTTCGGGGTTTTCGAGAAAGCGGCGGGTGAAGGTGCTGTCGATCGCGACCGGGCTCATGCTCTCGATCGGCACCCGGACTTGGAAGATCGAGTCGAGCAGCACGGAATCCTCGTCGATCTTTTGCCCCTGGACTTCGACGAAGCGCTGGCCGACGGGTTTGATAAACCCCACGCGGGGGAAGCGGGACTGCAGGGCGCCGTAGAGGCCGAGGCAGGTGGTGGTTTTACCGTCGTTCATCCGCGTGGCGGCGACGAAAACGCGTTTGGTAGTGGTGTTGGTCGGCGCGTTCAGCAGCGGCAGGGCGGGCTGGACGAAAGGATTGGGGGTGGGGAACAGCTCGGCGCTGGAGGGGTGGGGAGCTGCGGGCATGGGTGGGCGGGAGGCCATGGCGCCAAGGTCAGGAGGAAGGGTGCAACAGACGCGAATCTATGGCTTGGGTGGCCACGATGGCGGCCGCACCGAAG
Organism: Akkermansia muciniphila; assembly: GCA_945888375.1. Taxonomy (GTDB): domain Bacteria; phylum Verrucomicrobiota; class Verrucomicrobiia; order Opitutales; family Opitutaceae; genus IMCC26134_A. The sequence goes on from CAMCZZ010000007.1 coordinate 114,358, forward strand.
ACGTCGTGGGCGCTGGCTCCGCGGGAGATCTCGGCGGCGGGTTTGGTGAGGCCGGTGAGGATCTGGCCGAAGGTATTGGCGCCTGCGAGGATCTGGACGAGTTTGAAGGCGATGTTGCCGGAATCCAGGTCGGGGAAGATGAGCACGTTGGCGCGGCCGCCGACTGCGCTGGTGACGTTTTTGTTTTTGGCGACCACGAGTTCGAGGGCGGCGTCCACCTGGATCTCGCCGTCGATTTCCATTTCGAGGTGGAGGGCTTTGGCCTTGGCGCGGGCCAGTTCGGTGGCGTGGCGGACTTTGACCAAAGCGGGGTGGTTGGAGCTGCTGTGGGTGGCAAAGCTGAGCATGGCGACGCGTGGGATTTCCCCGGTCAGGTGGCGGGCGATGCTGGCGGTGGACAGGGCGATGTCGCACAGTTGCTCGGCGGTGGGATCGGGGATGACGCCGCAGTCCGAGAGGAAAAGGGCGCCGTCGGAGCCGACTTTTTTCTCGTCGAAATCGAGGATCATCAGGGAGGAGGCGTGCTCCACGCCGGGCAGACGGGGGATGATCTGGAAGATGGGTCGCAGGGCGCTGGCGGCCGCGACGGAGCCGCCCGAGACGAGGGCGTCAGCCTGGCCGGTGACCACCATCATGGTGGCGAAGTAGCCGTTGTTTTTCAGGGCTTCGGCGGCCTCGGCGGTTTTGATGCCTTTCAGGCGGCGGATCTGTTCGAACTGGGTGGTCAAGGCCGGCAGGTCCTCGCTGCGGGCGGGCTCGATGATGCGCATGCCCTGGAGGTTGATATCGAGCTTGGCGGCGGCGTCTTTGATCACGGCGCGGTCGCCGAGCAAGATGGGCACTCCCATGCGCCGCGTCACCCACTGGCGGGCAGCCTGAAGGATGCGAGGATCGGCACCTTCAGCGAAGACCACGCGCTTGGGGTGGCGCTGGAGTTTATCGGTGAGCTTGGGGATGAGTGGCATGGGTTTGCGTGAGAAAGTGGGCGGTGGCGTGGCGGGGGGCAAGGCCTGAGCGAAGGTCTCGGCCCGGGCGTTTTAACCCGAAAACCGTGATTGGAGTCGATGAGCTGCCGTAAGATCTCGGAGCAGATTGCGATGCGCGAAATCAGAGGTGCACCAGAAGGTGCATCGAGGTGGTTTCGCAATTTGCCAGATGCCCGCGAGATTCCGGCGGATCGCGGCGAGCAATCGCGGTTTTCGGGTTTAACCGCGGTATCCGGGTTTTTCCGGCTGGCGGGGTAGCGAGGTCAGCCAGCTTGCCGCGGGCCAAAAAAAGCCCGCCGGCCGAGAGGGGCCGACGGGCAGGGCGGGAGGGTGGCCGAGGGCGGCGGATCAGGCGGCGGCTTTGGGGCACTCGGCGAGAGCGGAGTCGAAGGCGGCGAGCATCGCGGCGATGGTCGCATCGGTCTCGTCACCCATGTTCGAGATGCGGAAGGTTTTGCCCTTCAGCTTGCCGTAGCCGCCATCGATCACGAGCTGGTGCTTGTTCTTCAGGGTCTTGTTCAACGCGGCGAGGTCGTAGCCGAGGTTGTTGGCGAAGCAGTTTAGCGCGACCGAGCCGTAGCCCTCGCGGGGGAACATCGTGAAGCCCTTGGCCAGGATGTGGTCGCGGACGGTTTTGTTCAGGCGGGCGTGGCGGGCGTAGCGGGCCTCGATGCCTTCGGCGTTGATGTCCTCGAGCTTCGACTTGAGGGCGTAAATGAGCGCGATGGCGGGGGTGCTGGGCGTCATGCCGGCCTCGTGGTTCTTCTGGAACTCCACGAAATCGAAATAGTAGCCGCGGTCGGTGAGGGTGGCGGCGCGTTCGAGGGCGCGTTTGGAGACGCTGCAAAGGGCGAGGCCCGGGGGGAGGGCGAGGGCCTTTTGCGAGCCGGTGATCAACACGTCGATGCCGAGTTCGTCCTTTTTGATCGGGACGACGGAGAAGGAGCTGACCGTATCGATGATCGAAATCACCTCGGGGAACTCGCGGATGACGGCCATCAGGGCGGGCAGATCGCTCATGCAACCGCAGGAGGTCTCGTTATGAATCAGGGTGATGGCGTCGTAGGCGCCGGTGGCGAGTTCGCGGCGGACGGCTTCGGGGTCGATCGGCTGGCCCCATTCGGCCTTGAGCGCGGTGGCCGGTTTGCCGCAACGCAGGGAAACGTCATACCATTTGTCGGAAAAGGCGCCGTTCATGCAGTTCAGCACCTTCTTTTTGACCACGTTGCGAAGGGCGCCTTCCATCACGCCCCAAGCGGAACTGGTGGACAGGTAAACGGCATCCTGGGTGTAGAAGAGGGCCTGCAGGGAGGGCTGGATCGCGTTGTAGAGGGCGACGAAGTCCGTGCTGCGGTGCCCGATCATGCCTTGGGCCATCGCGTGGAGGGTTTTGTCGGAGACGGCGATGGGGCCGGGGATGAAGAGTTTGTAGCTCATGGGGAGGTGGCCGCCAGCAGGCGGGAAGAGCGACACCATCCGCGACCTGCCGAAGTGGTCAAATCCGATTTCCCCTCGCCTCCGGGCTAGCAGCAGGCCTTTTTGCCGGTATCTCGCTCCCGCATGTCCCACTGGCTGAAACGCACGCTCAACGATTTTGAGCAATTTACGATCGATGTAATTTTCGGGCGTCGCGAAGGAGTCTGGCCCACGCTCTTTGCGGGTTTTTTGCACGGTCTTTCGTGGTTATTCAGCGGGATCGTGCAGGCCCGTGTCTGGCTTTATCGCCAGCGGATACTGCACGATCAACCTTTGGGCTGTCTCGTGGTGGTGGTGGGCAACCTTACGGTCGGCGGCACCGGCAAGACTCCCGTGGTCGAGATGTTTGCCCGGGCGCTCCGGGATCGCGGGCGCAAGGTGGCTATTCTGTCGCGGGGCTATCGCAGCAAGGCTCCGCCGCTTTGGAAAAAAGCCTTGTGGTGGTTCACCCACACCAGCGCGCCGCCGCCGCGCATCGTCAGCGACGGACAGTCGGTGTTGCTGGATTCCGAGCAGGCGGGCGACGAGCCCTATATGCTGGCGCGCAACCTGCCTGGGGTGGTCGTGTTGGTGGACAAGGACCGGGTGAAGGCCGGGGTCTTTGCGATCAAGAAGTTCCGGTGCGATACGCTCATCCTGGACGATGGTTTCCAATACCTGCCGCTCAAGGGCCGGCTCAATCTCTTGCTGGTGGACAAAACCAACCCCTTCGGCAATGGCCAGCTCCTGCCGCGCGGTATCCTGCGCGAGCCGATCAAGCACCTGAAGCGCGCCAGCTACGTGCTGCTGACCAAATCCGACGGCGAGCGCGATCCCGAGCTGGAGGAGTTGATCCAGCGGCATAATCCGGGGGTGAACGTGATCGAGTGCGCGCACCGTCCGCAGTATCTCCAGCGCCTGGGGACGGACGAGCGGCTCCCCCTGGCAGACCTCCAGGGCCGGAGGGTGGGGGCGTTTTCAGGTATCGCGGTGCCGGAGAGCTTCGAGGCCTTCGTGCGCGATCTCGGCGGCCGGATCGAGTTTACGCGGCGCTTCCTCGATCACTACCGGTTCACCTACGAGGATTTCGTGGAGATTTTTTCGCAGGCGCTGGAGCAGGAAGTGGAGTTTATCGTCACCACCGAGAAAGACGCGGTGCGCATCCCTGAGGGCATGCCCTGTCCGGTGCCGATTTACTACCTGCGGCTGGAAATCGAGATCTTGCGCGGGGCAAGCGGCTTTGACGACGCGGTGGGGCGCATTTGTTTCCCGGCCCAGAATCCGGCGTCCGGGGCGGGGCTTGGCGCGCGCTTGCCATAGACGTGGGCCAAGCTCCTCTTTTTACCAACTCCCTTTCAAATCCATGCTCACCGATCCTCGTTTTGAACAACTTGCCGCCGGCCTGGCCGGGTTTTCCTGCGAATTAAAAAAAGGCGAACGCGTCCTCATCGATGCCTTCGATGTGCCCGATGAGATGGTGGTGGCCCTAGTCCGCGCCGCCCGCGCCCGTGGCGCGCACCCGATCGTGCAACTGCATCGCGCCCGCATCACCCGCGAGCTGATGCGCGGAGCGGAGGAGGTGCAATTCGCCCCCCAGGCCGAGGTCGAGTTGCTGCGCATGCAGAAAATGGACGCCTACATCGCCCTGCGCGGTTCGGACAATATCTTCGAGTCTTCCGATGTCCCCTCGTCCCGCGTGCAGCTTTACTCGCGGTTGATGAAGCCCGTGCTCGACCACCGCGTCAACAAGACCAAGTGGGTGGTGCTGCGCTGGCCGACCGCCGCGATGGCCCAGCAAGCCGGCATGAGCACCGAAGCCTTCGAGGATTTTTACTTCCGGGTCTGCACCCTCAATTATGCCCGCATGATTCCCGGCATGAAGGCGCTGGCGGCCCTCATGGCCAAGACCGACCGGGTGCACCTCAAGGGCCCGGGCACCGATCTGACTTTCTCGATCAAGGGCATCGGCGCCCGGGCCTGCGGCGGGCAGCGCAACATCCCTGACGGCGAGGTGTTCTCCTGCCCGGTCAAGGACTCGGTCGAGGGCGTCATCCAATACAACACCCCCTCCGTCTATCTCGGCACCTCGTTCGAGAATATCCGCCTCGTTTTCAAAGCAGGACGCATCGTGGAAGCCACCGCCAACAACACCAAGCGCCTCAATGAGATTCTCGATAGCGACCCCGGCGCCCGCTACGTAGGGGAGTTTGCCCTCGGCTTTAACCCCCACATCCGCGAGCCGATGCGCGATATTCTCTTCGACGAGAAGATCGCCGGGAGCTTCCACTTCACCCCCGGCCAGGCCTACGAGGGGGTGGGTAATGGCAACAAGAGCCAGGTCCACTGGGATATGGTCAGTATTCAGCGTCCAGAATACGGCGGCGGCGAAGTCTGGTTTGATGGCAAAATCATTCGCAAGAACGGGGTCTTCCTGCCCAAGTCCCTGCATAAACTGAATCCGGTTTACCTGCTCGGTCAGGATTGACGCGGCGGTCTTTTCCCTGGCGGCCCGGCCTACCGCCGGCCCCGGGCTGCGGGTTTTGTGCAACGATGTGTGCGTAGTCCGGTTTGCCCGCGCACGCCTGCCTGGCGAGCTTGGAGAACCCCCCTGAATAGATTCTCCCCTGGAGTAGGGATGTTCTGCGACGGTTTGCAGCATCCCTGCCCGCGCAGCCCCCCGCCATGTCCTTTCGCCCCCACGTCCTTTTGACCCGAGTTTGTCTTGGTTTACTCGCCTTGGTTTCCCTCCTCCCCGCCCGGGCGGACATTCCCATCGACACCTCTTTTCTGGCTGCGGGCTACCGCCAAAGTTTCGATTCCCTGCCGCTCACCGGAGGCTTCACCTGGGCCAACGATTCCACGCTCCCCGGCTGGTATGCGGCGGATTCCACGGGGGCCTTCAACGCCGCCGCCGCGACTATCAACGGCACCGCCACCAACCCCGCTCATCTCGTCATCACCAACGCCGGTAATGCCGCCATTTCCGATCGCACGCTGGCCTATCATACCCAACTAGCCTCCGCCCCCACCCACCTCGGCCTCGCATTGGTCAACCGCTCCGGGCTTGAGCTGACCTCCCTTTCGCTGGCTTTCGCGGCCGAGCAATGGCGCGAGGCGACCAACGCACGCACCGTCGCCGTGGCGGTTTTTTATCGCGTCGGCGCCGCCGCCTCCGATTTACCCGCCACCACCGGCTGGACCGAGCTGCCTGCGTTGGGTTTTACCACCCTGAATGGCGCCGCCCCCGCCGCGACGCCCCGCTCGGTCAGCGCCGTGCCCGTGAGCGTGCCCGCTGGAGCGACGCTCTGGCTTCGCTGGACTTTTACCAACACCGCCCCCTCCACCACCAATTCCCACGATATCCTCGGGATCGACGATGTGGTCATTTCCGCCACGGCCCTGGCCGCGGAGAGCGCCCCGGTTTTTACGCTGCAGCCCGCCACCCAGTCGGCTTCGCTCGGGGATACGGTTACTTTCACCGCCGCGGCTTCAGGCAGCCCCGCCCCGACTTACCAATGGTTCAAGGACGCAGCTTCCATCCCCGGAGCCACCGCGGCCAGCTACGCCCTGCCCGGTGTCAACGCCTCCGATGCCGGTGCTTACTCGGTAGTGGCGACCAATGCGCTCGGCTCTGCCACCAGCGCCATCGCGACTCTGAGGGTATCGACCGTTGCGCTCCCACCCACCATCCTGACCCCCCCCGCAGACCTTTCCGTGGCCTCGGGCGGCAGCGCGAGCTTCACCGTCGTCGCCACCGGCACCGCGCCGCTGTCCTACCAGTGGTTCAAGGGCCTCATGCCCATCTCCGGCGCCAGCGCCGCCACGCTGACCATTCCCAACGTCTCCGCCGGCGACGCGGGCGACTACTCCGTCACGGTCGGCAACTCCGCCGGATCCACGCCGAGCGCCGTCGCGCAGCTGACGGTGGTGTTCCCGCCGGTCATCGCCACCCCTCCTTCGGCCGCGACCGTGGTCGTCGGCGCTTCCGCGAGCTTCTCCGTGGTCGCCTCGGGCGACGGCCCCTTCACCTACCAGTGGCGCAAGGCCGGGGTCGCACTATCCGGCGCCACCGCCGCCACACTGGTGTTGCCCACGGTCCAGTTTGCCGACGCCGGAGCCTACGACGTGGTCGTCCAGGGCCCGGGCGGATCGGCCAACAGCCCCGCCGCCGCGCTCACCGTCATCGGTCCTCCGAGCATCACGACGCACCCGGTCAACCAGGCCGCCTACGTCGGCGCCAGCGCCACGTTCTCGGTCAGTGCGCTCGGCACCGCGCCGCTGACTTATCAATGGCGCCGGGGCGGGGTGGACATCCCTGGGGCCACCGGCGCCACGCTTACCCTGAGCAACCTGCAGGTCTCTGATTCTGGGGTCGTGGTCGATGTCGTCGTCAGCAACGCCCTTGGCTCGGCCCAGGGCGCGGTCGCCACACTCACCGTGACCACCGAGCTGGCTTGGTCCACCTTTGACTTGCAGGGCTTTGGCAAACTCGGGACCGGCACCACCGGCGGCGGGGTCGTCGCCGAGACGGACGCCACCTACCGGAAATGTTCCACCCCCTATGAGTTTGTGAAGGCGATTTATGACTCCTCCAAAACCGCGGGTGCCGTGCGCGTGATCGAGATCCTGAACGACCTCGACCTCGGCTACAACGAGGTCGACGCCGCCACCCGCCTGTTGGGCAATTTTCGGGAACATGCCGCACCCAAGCTCCACCCCCGCCTCCTCACGACCGGGGTCGCCTTGATCGATGTCATTCCCAAAGGGGGCGGCCTGACCATTTTCTCCGCCAACGGCGCCACCCTCCGGCACGCCGGCCTGAATATCAAGGGCACCTCCAACCTCATCCTCCGCAACCTGCGCTTCGACGAACTCTGGGAGTGGGACGAGGCCACCAAGGGCGACTTCGATTCCAACGACTGGGACTTCATCGTGCTTAGCAACGGTGGCACCGTCTCGAATGTCTGGATCGATCACTGCACCTTCACCAAGGCCTACGACGGCATCGCCGATATGAAAAAAGGCACGCAATACGTCACCCTCTCCTGGTGCCGCTACGTCGGCGATGACGGCGCGACCAATCCCAACAGTTTTGTGCGCCAGCAGATCGCCGCGCTGGAAGCTAGCCGGGCTTCGCAACCATTTTATAATTTTCTTCGCACCAATGGCTTCAGTGTGGAAGACATCGTCCAGATCATCCAAGGCCATGATAAGGGCCACTTGATGGGCGCCACCGAGCTCGACGCCCTGAACGCTGTCCTCTCCGCCACCTTCCACCACCAGTGGTTCGAAAACCTCTGGGACCGCTGCGTGCCCCGTTTGCGCGGCGGACAAGTCCACAATTACAACATCTACGTGGACGATTCCCGCGCCCTCGTCGCCAAGCGCCTGCGCGACACCCGCAAGGCCGCCATGAGTTCCGCCGCCCAGCTCAGTCTCGATAACACCTATAGTTTCAACCCTTTCCTCAACGGTTCCATCGCCACCGAGGGCTCCGCGATCCTCGTGGAGAAGTCCTTTTATCGCGATTGTCTCACCCCGCTGCGCAACAACCAGACCAACCCCGCCAACCCTGTTTATACCGGTAAGATCAAGTCGGTCGATACGATCTACCAGTTCCGCAATGCCAACGGCACCACCACCACGGTGCGCGGCGCTAGCACCGACGCCGGCAGCCCGATGGGCCCCTTCCAGGCCCCCGTCATTCCCTTTTCCTGGAACACGCCCGACGGCTCCGCCCCCTATGCCGCGCCGCCCATGGACGACCCCGCGAATCTGCCGCAGATTCTCGAGGCCGGTGCGGGCGCGGGTCGTCTGGTTTGGCCCAAGGCAAACTGGCTCCGCACCGCCAATGCCGACGCCCCGGCGGCCACTGCACCGGTGATCACCACCCAGCCGCTCAGCCAAGCGGTGAATGGCGGCCAAAGCGCCACGCTCACCGTCTCCGCCACCGGCACCGCGCCGCTCGTTTATCAGTGGTTCCGCGGGACGTCTGGCGACACCGCCGCGCCGGTCGGCACCAATGCGGCGACCTTCACCACCCCGGCCCTGCTCGCCGCCACCTCGTATTGGGTCCGCGTTACCAACTCGGCCGGTTCCTCCGCCAGCACCACGGCCGGCATCACGCTCCTGCCGAGTTTTCCGACATGGCTGGCTTTGAATAACTTATCCGGCGCGAATGCCGCCTTCGGGGCCGATCCCGATGCCGATGGCCGGCCTAATTTGCTCGAATACAGCGTCGGCTCGGACCCAACCCGCGCCGAATGGGCGGGCGACGACTTGAGTCTCACGACCGATCGTCCGGGCCACTGGATCGCCCGTTTTCCGCGCAATCGTGAGGCCGCCGGCATCACCACCCTCGTCGAAAACTCATCCGACCTCGTGACTTGGACCACCTTGACCGGCACACCGACCGTCGAGTCCACCACCGCCGCCCTAGAGCGATTGGCGCTCGCCTTCGACTCCTCCGCCCCCCGCCTTTTTGTCCGCCTCCGGGTTGTCCTGCCTTGATCAGGCTTTAACCCGGCACCGCCCGTTTTGCGACTTTGGTCGGCCGAGGTCCGCACCACCCGCGTGTCGCGCGAGTGCGGTTCGGCGTCCCGCCGAGTCTTTCCTGCCGGTCGCCGCGCTCCGCCGGTTTCTCGCGGGCACCTGGCTAATGGCGAAACCACCTCGACGCACCCTCTGGTGCTCCTCGGACTGCGCGCATGCCATCTGCTCAGCGATCTTACGCCAGCTCATCGACTCCAAGCACGGATTTCGGGTTCACAAAGCCATCCATCACGCGGGAGGATCAGCCAGGATATCAGTCCGTTGGACGGCAAAGCAGCGGGGCGCGGTGGCGAGCCGTAGGCGAGGGGTGAGCCCGCAGGGCGCACATACTCCGGAGGATTTTTAGAGCCGAGGGCTCCACCGGAAGGGTGCCGCCACGTCGCCTCGCCGCGACCCGGGCAACGGACTGCACCCTGGGCAAGGGCACTGGGGCAGGATAGGGACGCAAAAAACCCAGCCCTTGTGAGGCTGGGTTTTCGATGAGAGCTTTGAATCAGGGTCCGCCGGTGCCGACTGTGGCAGTGCCGTCGGCGCCGGACTTGTTTTCCTCAACAAACTTCTTGGTCGTGGAGGTCGCCTTGGTGGTCTTCTTGATATCGTTGGCTTTGGCGCCGTCGGTGCCAATCAACTCGCCGGTCGCTGGGGCGGCGCCGAGATTGCGGTAATACTGCACGTTGCCGCCCAAGAATACGATATGGCCGCCGTCGGAGCCATACACGCCGATGGCGTCGTCGATGTTTCCGCCAGTCGTGGTCAGGAAACCACGGGTGAAGGCGATCGGGGTGGTGGAGGAATCGGAGGTGGTCAGGCCGAGGACGACGCCGAAGGCCAGAGAGAGGGACTTGAAGGTAGGCGTGCCACCAGTGAAGTCTTTGCTGGCGCCATTGGGGGTGTAAACGGTCGAGGCGCCGGTGGTGCTGGTGCCGTTCTTGTCGTTCGACACGACCCAGATGGTGGCGTCGTTCAAGCCGCCGCCGACAGCCAGAGCGGCTGCGAAGCCGTCAACGGATTCACCCGTGCCAGCGGTGGTAGTGGCGGTGCCGAAGGTGGCACCGTTGGTAACATTGGTCAACCTTGGCAATTGATCCTTGTTATCGGAAGCGTAAATTAGGGCAGCCTGGCCGATTTGGCGGAGGTTGCTGGCGGCAACGGACTTGGCGGCGGTGTCGCGCACCTTGCCCACGGTGGGGATGATGATCGCGGCCAGGATGCCGATGATCGCGATGACCGTCAGGAGCTCAATGAGGGTGAAGCCTTTTTGGAGGCGCTTGGTGGAGGTAGTCATAGGGGAGTGCAGAACGTCTAACTCATGGTCTGGTTCCTTACTTTACAAGCAGAAAGTCAGGCGCGGACTCGACATTTTTAAGGCCAGCCCAAAGTCTGCAGCCCGAATGAAGATCTATCTCGATGGGAAGTTCGTCGATCAGGCGGACGCTAAAGTTTCGGTTTTCGACCACGGCCTCCTTTATGGCGACGGCGTGTTCGAGGGCATCCGCCTCTACCAGGGCAATATATTCCGCCTGGACGAGCACTTGGAGCGCCTGGAGATGTCGGCCAAAGCCCTCCTGCTCGACCTGCCTTGGTCGCGAGCCGAGATCGCCGAGGCCACGCTGGAGACCTGCCGCCAGAACGGCTTGGTGGATGGCTATATACGCCTGGTTGTCACCCGCGGCGTGGGCGACCTCGGGCTCTCGCCCTGGCTCTGCCCGCGCCCCTCGATCTTCATCATCGCGGCGAAGATCGCGCTGTATCCCGCCGAGCACTACACCAGCGGCTTGAATATCTGCACCGTGGCCACCCGTCGCATCAGCCCGGCCGCCCTGCCACCGACCGTCAAGTCGCTCAATTACCTCAACAACATCCTCGCCAAGATCGAGGCCCGCCAGGCCGGCTGCCTCGAGGCCATCATGCTCAACGACCAAGGCTACGTCGCGGAGTGCACCGGCGACAACCTCTTCGTCGTGCGCAAGGGCGCGATCATCACCCCCGCCGCCTCCCAAGGCGCGCTCAAGGGCATCACCCGCGATGTCATCTTCGACATCGCGAAAGAGCTCGGCATCCCCATGCACGAGGGCGACCTCACCCGCTACGACGTCTGGTGCGCGGACGAGTGTTTCCTCACGGGCACCGCCGCCGAGGTCATCCCGGTGGTGAAGCTCGACGGTCGGGTGATCGGCGACGGCAAGCCCGGCGCGGTCACCGCCCGCATCCTCGAGGCCTTCCGCCGTCGCGTGCTGGTCGAGGGCACCCGGCTTTAAGGCCGGGCGCCGGCACCGGGCGGACGAAATGTCCCGGTGCCGCGGGCTGGGGCGCGACGGCTTGGCGCGCCCGCCCCTCTTGTCTCGTGCCTGCCCACCCCTTGACCGGGAGGCGTTTTCCCCTGTGGCGAAGGCAGGTTTCCGCGAGTCGCAAATAACGCTGGCATAAGGCCTGCAAACCTTGCGTGGTTCCCGCGCCACCTTTTTGTCACGTGGCGTTCGAATTTTTCCCGATCCCTCTTTAAATCTATCAGCATGGCCAGCCCACTCCAGTGCAACCTTTGCGGCAAGCCCGCGACCGTCCATCTCACGCAGATCGTCAACAGCAAGATGCACAAGGTGGACCTGTGCGAGGCCTGCGCCCAGGCCAAGGGCGTGACCGATCCCGGCGGGTTTTCCCTCGCCGATCTGCTGATGAAGGCCTCCCTGTCTCCCGAAGCATCGGCAGGCGCGGCCGGGGATTGCCCGGGCTGCGGCTTCACCGCCAACGATTTTAAGAAACACGGGCGCTTCGGTTGCCCGCAGTGTTACCGCACCTTCGCCGGTATGGTCGCCCCGATGCTGGAGAACATGCACAAGGGCGTGCGCCACGCCGGCAAGGTGCCGGTCAAGGCCCTGGAGCGACACACCTTGCTCGAGCGCGTCGCCGGCCTCGAGGCCGGCCTCGCCGCCGCGGTGAAAGCCGAGCGCTACGAGGAGGCCGCCCGCCTGCGCGACGAACTCGCCGAGGCCCGCCGCTCCGCCGCCAAGCCCTCCCCCGGCACACCTGCTCCCAGCCCCGCCCGCCGTTGATCCCCCGCCGCCCATGACTGTCGCCGCCCTACTGGCCAACCCGAGCGAGCTCACCGATACCGCGAGCTCCAAGTGCGCCGTCGTCCTGATGACGCGTATCCGCCTCGCGCGGAATCTCGCCGGCGCCGCCTTCCCCGGCTGGTGCCGTGAGGCCCAGCGCGAGGAGGTGCTCGCCAGCTGCCGCGTGGCGCTCGGGGCCACCGCTGCCATGCGCCGCTCGGTGAATGTGCCCGTCGCCGAGCTCACCGACCTCCAGAAACAGATCCTGGTCGAGCGCCACCTCATCTCCCGCGAACTCTCCGGGTCTAAGCACGGCGGCGGGCTCGTGATCAACCGCGACCAGACCGTCTCGGTGATGATCAACGAGGAGGACCACCTCCGCGTGCAGGTGTTGCGCGCCGGCTTCCAGCTGAAGAAGGCTTGGAACCAGATCGACACCCTCGATTCCGAACTGGAGGAGCGCCTCGACTACGCCTTCGACCCCGAACTCGGCTACCTCACCGCCTGCCCGACCAACCTCGGCACCGGCATGCGCGCCTCGGCCATGATGCACCTGCCCGCCCTAGTCATCTCCGGCCAGATGGAGAAAGTCGTCCGCGCGGTGAATCAGCTCGGCATGGTCGTGCGCGGTCTTTTCGGCGAGGGCTCGGATGCCTCCGGCAGCATTTTCCAGATTTCCAACCAGACCACGCTCGGCGAGTCCGAGGACGCCATCCTCAAGCGCCTCGGCAGCGTCCTCCAGTCCATCATCGAGCACGAGCTGAACGCCCGTGAAAAACTCATCGAGGCCGACGCCCCCAAGCTTTTCGACAAGATCGGCCGCGCCTACGGCATCCTGCAAAACTGCCACCAACTCAGCTCCAGCGAGGCCATGAACCTCCTGTCCTTGCTCCGCCTCGGCATCGACCTCGGCCTCTTCCCCGAGCCCATCCGCGCGGTGACCGACCGCCTCCTGATCGAGGCCCAGCCCGGCCACATCCAGGCCGCCGCCCGCCACGACCTCGATTCGGTTATGCGCGACGCCCTCCGTGCCGATAAAATCCGCAACGAATTTGCGGTCGTCGCCCGGCCTGATTTTAGTTTACACACCAAAGAATAATTCCCCGCCGCCCGCCCGGGCCGGATGGCCGGGCCCGACGCCGCGCCCCTTACTCCCATTAAACTCCCTACTTTATGGAACCGATGAACAACTTCACCCCGCGCGCCCAGCAGGTGCTGGCGCTCGCCCGCAAAGAGGCGGATCGTTTTCACCACAACTACGTGGGCACCGAGCACTTGCTGCTGGGCTTGATCAAGCTCGGCCAGGGCGTCGCGGTCTCTGTCTTGCAAAAGATGGGCCTCGATCTCGAAACCGTCCGCGCGGCGGTCGAGAAGCAGGTCGGCACCGGCCAGGAGACGAAGAACCAAGGCTCCATCCCCTACACCCCGCGCGTAAAAAAGGTCCTCGCCCTCGCCGGCAAGGAGGCCAAGGCGCTCAGCCACTCCTACGTCGGCACCGAGCACATCCTGCTCGGCCTGCTCCGCGAAGGCGAGGGTGTGGCGGCGCGCGTGTTGAAGTCGCTCGATGTCGATATCGAGCGCAGCCGCAACGAGATCCTGCGGGAGCTCGATCCCCAGTTCTCCGGGGGCGAAGAGGGCGCGGGCGGCGGTGAAGGCACCGGCGACAACCCCGCCCGCGGCAACGCCGGCGCCGAGGAAGCCTCGGCCGGCTCCGGCCCGGCTCGCTCCGACGACGGCAAGAAAGAGGTCAAGACCCCCGCCCTCAAAGCCTTCGGCCGCGACCTCACCGAGCTGGCCCGCAAGGGCGAGCTGGACCCCGTGGTCGGACGCAAAAACGAGATCATCCGCGTTATCCAGATCCTCTGCCGCCGCACCAAGAACAACCCCGTCCTCATCGGCGAGGCCGGCGTGGGCAAGACCGCCATCGTCGAGGGCCTGGCCCAGGAAATCGTCAATGGCGTCGTGCCGGAGATCCTGATGGATAAAAAGGTTATCACCCTCGACCTCGCCCTCATGGTCGCCGGCACCAAATACCGCGGCCAGTTCGAGGAGCGCATCAAGGCCGTGATGGACGAGATCAAGCGCGCCAAGAACATCATCCTCTTCATCGATGAGCTGCACACCATCGTGGGCGCCGGCGCCGCCGAGGGCGCGATGGATGCCTCGAATATCTTTAAACCCGCCCTCAGCCGCGGCGAGTTGCAGTGCATCGGCGCGACCACCCTGAACGAATATCGCAAGTATATCGAAAAGGACTCCGCCCTCGACCGCCGCTTCCAGAACGTGAAAGTCGAGCCGCCCTCCATCGAGGATACCATCGTCATCCTGAAGGGCATCCGCGGCAAGTATGAGGACCACCACAAGGCGATCTTCACCGACGCCGCCCTTGAGGCCGCCGCCAAGCTTTCCGACCGCTACATCACCGCCCGCTTCCTGCCCGACAAGGCCATCGACGTGATGGACGAGGCCGGCTCGCGCGCCCGCATCGGCTCGCTCGCCCGCCCGCCCATGCTGGAGGAACTCGCCAAGGAGATCGAGACGGTCTGCGCCCAAAAAGAGGACGCCATCGCGAAGCAGCATTTCGAGGAGGCCGCCAAACACCGCGACCACGAGAAACAACTCCGCACCCGCCTCGAGCAGGTGACCGAGGACTGGAAGAAGTCCCGCGAGGAGAAACGCGTCACCATCGACGAGGACCTGATGATGAAGGTCGTCGCCGACTGGACCGGCATCCCGCTCTCCCGCATGGAGAAAAAGGAGTCCGAAAAACTCCTCGGCCTCGAAAAAGAGATTCAAAAGATCGTCATCGGCCAGGACCTCGCCTCCACCTCCATCGCCCGCGCCCTGCGTCGCTCTCGCGCCGATCTCAAGGATCCGCGCCGCCCCATCGGCTCCTTCCTCTTCGTCGGCCCCACCGGCGTGGGCAAGACCGAGACGGCCAAGCAGGTCGCCGCCCAGATGTTCGGCAAGCAGGACGCGCTCATCCAGATCGATATGAGCGAATACATGGAGAAATTCGCCGTCTCCCGCCTCATCGGTTCGCCTCCCGGCTACGTCGGCTACGACGAGGGCGGCCAGCTGACCGAGGCCGTGCGGCGCAAGCCCTACTCCGTCGTGCTCTTCGACGAGATCGAGAAAGCCCACCCGGACGTGCTCCAGCTCCTCCTCCAGATCCTCGAGGACGGCCGCCTCACCGACTCGCTCGGCCGGCAGATCGATTTTCGCAACACCATCATCATCATGACCTCGAACGTCGGCGCGCAGCTGCTCATGCGCCAGACCTCGATGGGGTTCGCCGCCGCCGGCTCCGGCGCCTTTGGCGACCATGAGAAGATGCGCGAAAAGGTGCTCGAAGAGGCCAAGCGGGTCTTCAAGCCCGAGTTCCTCAACCGCATCAGCGATATCATCTTTTTCCGCCCGCTGGCCAAGACCGACCTCTTCCGCATCGTGGACATCGAGCTTTCGAAGTTCACCAAGCGCCTCGCCGACCGGAAGATCGAGCTCACCTTCGCCCCCGAGGCGAAGGAGTTGCTGATCGAGAAGGGCTACGACGAAAAGATGGGCGCGCGCCCCCTGCGCCGCGCGGTCGAGCACTACCTCGAGGACCCCTTCGCCGAGTCCCTGCTCAAGGGCGAGATCCTCGATGGGCAAAACCTCAAGGTGGTGCGCAAAGGCGAAATCCTCGAGTTCACCCTCCAGGACCCCAGCGCGTCCTCGCCCAGCGCCGATACCGGCGTGTCTTCCTGACCCCAGGATTCCTTCCGTTCGACGGCAGCGCAGCGGCGGCAGTGCCGGTGGAGGGCGCAACGCGGCTTGAGCCGCAGGCAATCTTCTGCTTGGCTAAAACCTCAGTCGCTTGACCGAAAAAGAAAGAAGGCGACCGGGGTGCCTCCCGATCGCCTTCGAAACGAAGACTCTTTCGAGCCTTACGTTTTTAATCCGCCGTCTTCACCGCTGCGGTGTCTTCGGTCGGGCGACTTTTACTTTTCCGCGCGAAGCGGGACGCCAGGCGGTCCTGGCGCTCCTTCAGGCCGGGCACGGCGGCCGGAGTCTTCATCACGGCGTAGACCGTGCGCGCGGCGGCATACACCTCGCTGGCCAACAGCACCTCCGTGTCGTCCACCTTTTCGAGGAACTGCGCGAGCGTGCGCTTCACCTCGCCCAGACGGTCGAGGGTGTCGGCGCGCGAACGCAGGCCCGTGATATCGATGGAACGGGGCAGGAGGCCCGGGTTGGTCTGCGCGGTGGCGAGCGCATCGGCGACGAACGATCGGGTGAGGGGCCCGACCTTCGGGAGCTTCCGCCTTTCCCCGCGGCTCAGGCCGACGAGGTAGGGCATCTGCTGTTGGAGTTTGCCCAGGGCGCCGATGAGCGAGCTCAGATCGGCGGCCCCGAGGTTTGGATTCCAGTTTTGGGCGGACTGGGAACCGCTGGTGATGGAGGTCATGTTTTGTTTTCCCGCCGTCAGGGCGTGTCGTCCTTAAGTGGCCGATTATCGTTCGTCGGGCGGGAAAAAAGGGAGGGAGCGATGCTCCGCAGGTAGTAATATAGCATGGTGTTTTGCTTGGTCGGTGAGGCGGCTGAATTGCGCCTCTGCAAAGGGCCCGTGCGTAAAAAATCGCGGGGAGAGCGTTTTCGGCGGAGGCGCGCATACCGGGCCCGCGTGTCAACCGCTCACACCGCGAAACGATGGGTTTCGGTCACAGGTGACCGGAAAATCGCGCCGGCTGGGCACCTCGGCACCAAACCGGCCAAACGCCGTAGTGAACGGCTATTTATTACGCAAAATGCTAATATAGAGATTTATAAGGCTAAATACTCGGCTCAGGCGCTGCGCTCGCAGGGGAATCTCAACCGGGCCGTGCCTTTTTTTTATCCGCGTTTCTCCGCGTAATCCGCGGTTAAATAACCCCGCATCGTAAAACGCTTCAGCCCCAAGGTGGACTAGAGCAGCCGCCAGTGACAACGGAGCAGCCGCGGGCTAGTCCTGAGTAGCGGCCCGGTGGAACGGAGCGGCTGGCAGCTGCAAGGGAGCAACCGCCGGGTGAAACGAAGCGGTGGCTGGGTGCAACGGAGCGACTGGCGGCTAGTCCGGAGTAACGGCTGGCGACTCCGAAGCAGTGGCCGGGTGCAACGGAGCAGCGGCTGGGTGAAACGGAGCGCCCGCTGGCTACTCCCGACCAGCGGCGGGCTACTCCTGAGCAGCGGCTGGGTATTCCGGAGCAGCCGGCCGGTGCAACGATCCAGGTGGCGGCTGGAATGGAGCGTGCGCCGTTGGTTTATTGGCGCACCGCTCGACCGGCGAGCCAGAGCTGGTGTGCCTCGCGGACCACCCCGTGCTACCGCCCACGGATGACGCCTATCGCCCCGACCCGGCCGCGATGGAGTGGCGGGGCGGGCGCCTGATCTCGTAGGATGCAGGAGTTGATATCAGCGACCTTTGCTTGGTTGCGGTAAGCGCCCAATATCGTTATCCTTGCCGTCGTTGTCGTCCGTTCCCTTCTCTTCTGTATTATGAGGTTGAGGGAGAAGCGCTCTATGCGATCGGCCTCGTTCATGAGCGCCGGCATCCAAGCTATCTAAAAGCCCGCCTATCGTAGTAACACCAACCCTGCGCGGCGAACGCGGGCGGCGAGCCGGTGGGCCGTTTTTCCGCGTGAGCTCGGGGCGATAGGAGTTAACCTGGCCCTTGCTTGGTCTTGGCCGATAAAATCAACAATTCTCGGCCAGACTCCTTGGGGCAGCGTCACTTCTTGGGTTTCTTGAGGGCTTTCTTAACCTGGGTCTCCAGCTTCTTGATGCTTTCGGCCGGGGGCAGGTGCTCCGGCATGGTGCCGCCGAGTTCTTTGATCGTCTGGCGCACCTTGGCTCCGACTTCGCGGTGGGCTTGGTTGGCCTTGTCTTTGCCGGTGATCTTTTCGCGGCGGAGTTTTTCCTCGGCCTGCGTTGCCCGGAAGAGATTGGCCGCAAGCTCCGTGCTGCCCATGTGGTCAAGGATCTGTTCGCCTTTTTTCAGCCCCTTGCGGCGGTGGATGTCTTGCGCTCCGAGGCCACCGTAGAGGCCCATGTAACCGTGATTTTGAAAGATGGCGTAGTCGCGGGGCTCGATGACGCCCGCGTCTTTGGCGGCGTCGGCCAGTTGGCTGTTGTGGGTGCGCAGTTCGGAGCGGATGGCGAGACGGCGCTGGGCCTCCATCTCTTCGTCGGAAAGCTCCTGGCGGCGGGTCTGGATGGCGAAATACGTCTGCCCTTGCGCAACGATTTCCTTGGACGGGTCGGCGTTTTGGATGACGAGGTAGCAGGCGTAGCGCGACATCATCACCGTCTTGAGCGGGCGCTGTGCTCCACTGCCGATTTTGACCATTTCGGTGACCTCAACGAAATGGTCCTCCACCCGCTGGCCGCTGTTGAAACAGGCGGTGCGGGCGGATTCGATAACGGCCTGGAAATTCCGGTAATCGGCGTAGCCGAGCACCCGCGCAAAGTCGCGGCTGGACCAGAACTCGTTGCCCGCAGGATTGGTGCGGCGGATAGCTGCAAACGGGGTGATCTCTTGGCTCATGTGAAGGGGGCGAGTTTACCGGTCAGCGGTGAAGACTTCGGGGGTGACTGGTTTGGCAACGTGGCGCATATCAAGTTTGGGCAACGTGGCTATGGCCGATGAAAACCAACAAAACTCGGCCTGCCCCGTTTGGATCGACGGAGAGGATTTCGTGCGCGGCAAGGAGCAGGGGTGATTGGGGCTTGTCGTTTATGTTTGGCGGGGAGGGGAAATCGATCCGCTGTTAAAAAGGGATGAGTGCGTGCCAAGGTCGCCTATTCTAGCAGCCGGGCCAGCGGTTGGCGGTCGAGCTCCATGCCGGCGACGTCGCTCTCCTTGAGTGCACGCAGGATTTTCAGCAGGGCGGCAAACTCCTCGCCGCTCTGGATACGGCCCGAGACGTAGCGCAGTTCCCCGTCGGGTGAGCTGATCTCGATGCGGCCGTCGGCGTGCAGCTGGATGTTGACCATGCCGCCATCCTCGTCGCTCGAAAAATACCAGCCGCCCTCGCTGCGGGCAAAGCCCGCGGCCATGCCGTCTTTCCGTTCCGAATACCAAAGGGCCTGCAAGATTTCGCCACTCCCGGCAGTCGCCAGTTTGATTTTAACGTTCGGGCAGGCCGAGAGGATTTCGTGCGTGGCAAGGAGCAGGGGGGATTGGGGCTTGTCGTTCATGTTTGGCGGGGAGGGGAAATCGATCCGCTCCAGTGGGACCAAATCATAACCATGGCCGCGGTGTCCAACCGGCAGTATTGGAGGAGCAGTTTTTTGCGCTGCTCCCTCACGGCCATGGAGTGATCGGAGCGAAAGATGAGGTCTTGGTAGACGCGTATGGCCCCCGTGCCTTCCTGGACAACGTCCTCCCCGGTCTCGTCGCCCAGCGGCAGCGGAGGCAGGCTTTGGTAGGGGTCGAGGGTCTCTCCGCCCGCTCCGGTCCCCGCGTAGTCTTTGAACCACGGATGCTGCCGCACGCCGGCGTTCACGGACCATACGGCCGGCAGCACGACTTTGATCGAGGTGCGTCCTCCCATCAGGGGGTGGAAGTAGTGTTTTAGCGCGAGATCGTGCAGGTCGCGCAGGCGGGGCGATTGCCGCTTGCCCTTGGCGTCGGCTGGTCCGAGCAAGCGATCGATCCAAGCGGCCAGATCCCGCAGCTCCCCGGCGGATGCTAAGCCGGCCTCCCTTGCGGCCACCTCCCCATCCCCGGCCAGTTTATCCAGAATTTGTGCATGGATATGGGAGAGCGTGGACTGCTCGTAGGGCGACCAGACGTAAACCGTGCCGAGCTCGCCGAGGACTTCGCGGAGCGAACGCGCGAAATCGATATTGGGCATCCGGCGCCCGGTGTTCAGCCATTCCCGGTGGGTGAGTTCGCCGTTTTTATGCAGCGAGTGGCAACTCCACTGGAAGGCGACGCGTTCGTAAGGGCGCAGCCCCGTGTGCGGAGGCAGGGCGAGGTTGCAGGCCTCGAAATCCACGAAATGCAGCGGGTAGCCCGGCGACGTGCGGTGCGATTCCAGTTCGCGTCTCAACTCATCCGGCAGGTGCTCGGCGCCCTCTCCATGGGAGTGGCGCCATTGCAGGAGTCGCCGACGGGCGTGCGCGCCATCCCCCGTGAGCTCGTGTTCCGCGAGGTTGGTCACGGAGGCGAGGCCGCGGCGCAGGAGGGTCTCCACGGGATCCGGTTCATCTTTTCGTTGAACCTGGCCCACCCGGTGCAGCTGGAGGAGGTGCGGGCGTGGCCCGGCCAGAGCACCCCAGCACTCCTGGAACCCGTTGGGGGTGGTTTGCTCGCCCACGCGGTATTCGCACGTGCGGCAAACCCGGTAGTGGCTGGAAATGTCTTCCTGCACTCGCTGCGGGCCTGCGGGGCCTAAAAGCTGCGCCAGCACCCGGGCTTTTTCCGCGACTTCGGGCAACAGGTCCTCGACCTCGGCGGAGGCGCGCCGATGCACCAGAAACGCCGTGCCGGCGAGGGCTGCGGGGTCGCCAGCATAGTGCAGGGTGGGGCGGGCCCGGGCCTGGCCGGCGGGCCTTTGCAACGTGAAGAGATCGAGCGTCTCGCCGGGCTGGGCGCGGTGGGCCTTGTTCACCACGCAGAGCCAGGGCTGGATGCGGAAATCCGGAAAAGCCGCGCGCAGCACCATGGTCTGGAAGGCAAGATCCTCGAGGTATTCGCGCCACTGGGCCGCGATGCCGCCCTTGGCGTTGCGAAACGGCTCGTCCCCGCCGTGCGCATCCAGGCCCGAGGATTTCACCTCGATGAGGTCGATCTGGCTGCCCTTGCGGACGAGGATATCCGTCCGCACGTAGTAGCGGCCATGCAGGGCGGCGGCCTCGAAGACGACGGCGCCGTCGGTGGAAAGCAGATCGCGGGTGCGCGCGAAGGCGGCCTTAGGGTCACGCTCGTCGCTCAGGTCGATCCCTTGGGGGAACTGTGTCTTGGCGATGAACTCGACCATGAAGCCCCCATCGGCGAGCAACTGGAGGTAGGGATCCTCGTCGTTGGCGGAGGGGTAGCGGTGCTTACGATAAAACAGCTTGGTCCGGCAATCCGCGCAGGCCTTGAAGTCGGATTTGGTGAGGTAGGGGCTCAAGACTGTTTGAGGGTGATCGGCTGATCCACCTTCTCGGGCGCTGGACGCTTTGCGGCAAGCAGATCAGCGCGGCGCAGCCGGGCGGCGAGCCGGTGGCCGTTTTTTTCGCGTGAGTTCAAGGGGCGAAGACTCAACCTGAACCCTCGTTTGGTCTTGGCTGATAAAATCAACAATTCTCGGCCAGACCCCTTGGGCTGGCGCGTTTCAGACCCCGAAGCCGTGATGGCGACGGTGCCAGGCGAGGTGCTCGTGGTCGGGGCGGAGGCGGGCGGCGGGAGCAAAGTGGAGCGGGTGAGAGGCGAGGGCGCGGAGCGAGAAGCCACCCGGTGGCGGCGCCTCTCTGAAGACGGACTCAGGCTTCACGATCACGCGGAGCTCATCGTCCGCGCTCCATAGGCCCATGTCGAAGAGAGCGTGTGCGGTGGGCGTGAGGGCGAGGCCGTTGCCTGAGTCGTTGTTCCGGCTGCTGCTGAGCGCGTGGATGTGGGCGGCTTCCACGATACCGGCCTGCTCGGTGGTAACGAGACGGTAGCCGGTGAGAGCGCAGGTGAACTGGTAGCCGCTGACGACCTCGTTTTTGAAGCGGGCGCTGCGTCCGGTTTCGCGGGCGACGCGGTAGGCGGCCTGGTCTTCGGCGAAGGCGGCAACCTCCGCGCTGTCGAGGGAGCGCTCAAAGCCCAGCGCGGCGGCGAGGGCGACTTGCTCGGCGGGCGGGAAGTAGGTGGCGACGAGTAGTCGGCGGAGTTGAGCGCGAAAGGCGGAGTCTCCGAGCGCGGCAAGCAAGGCTTCGTCGAGCCTGGCGCGCACGCTGGTGGCGCGGGCGCGGGAGGGCCGGCCGTCCTCGTCGAAAACACTCCACACCCGATCGGTGGCGAGGGCGTGGAAGGGCATGCGAATGTCGCCCTTGTTCTGGCGGCGCTCCGCGACGATGGGCCAGAGGTTCTGAAAGCGCAGGATAAGATCGGGCGAGAGCGTCACCCAGCCGTCGGTGAGGTATCCGGCTTCCAGCAGATCGAGCACGGCAAGCAGGAGCAGCGACTTGTGCGGCGCTTTACCCTTCTCGGCGTCGTTGTCGACACGCAGGGTGGTGAAGCGGGAGTAAACGTCTGCGTGTGTTGGTCTCATCCGCTGTTTAGATCGCGCGTGCTTCCTCAAATAACGCGGCGGGGATTTCGTGCGCCAGTTCCCAAACCATCGCGATAGGTCGATCACCCTCGGCGCTAAGCAAGCGTTCAGCTGGGCCGAGAAAAATGAACGGCGCCGTCTCGTCATCGATGCGTTTTTCCAAACGTGCGAAAAAGAGAATCGTGTAACCTCGCTCGCGGAAACGGAGAAGGTTTTGCCCGGTGTTACTTGCTTGGGTGATGGTGGACTGACTTTCCCAATGCAGCTGTTTCCGGTTGATGGGGTAATCGCGATATTGCGTGGTGGGCGAAAAATCCTCCTCGGATTTTTTGAATGTCACGAGGTGGACGTAACACTTGATCGCCTCGGCGTGGAGCACACCTACGCCTGTCGGGCCGGATCTTTCCAAGGTGCACAAACCTAGAGCCGCTTTAATTTCGCTTGAACCATAGGAGGCATGCAGACGCAGGCGACAAGGGAATGGCAGCGCCACTGGCGAGGTCGGGAAGGCAGGGTGTCGACGGACGTGGTCCACTATTTCCCGGAGGTCATGCAAGGCGGTCCGGTTGCGCCGCCATTTAGTGAGCGAATCGGTCAAGTTCGACGCGCCTACATCCGGCCCGTTTTTCCCCCAAAGGATATAGTGCAACGCCACGCCGTCCGGCTCGCATAGGAGATCCGGCAATGACCCGAGCGGCAAATCGGGATCGGCAT
Source organism: Akkermansia muciniphila (assembly GCA_945888375.1). Classification (GTDB taxonomy): domain Bacteria; phylum Verrucomicrobiota; class Verrucomicrobiia; order Opitutales; family Opitutaceae; genus IMCC26134_A. The sequence continues at coordinate 137,377 of CAMCZZ010000007.1, forward strand.
AACGAGCGAGTTGCGCGAGTTGGTCTGGGTCCGACCTCAGGAGGATGCGTCGGTGAGCTTGTCGGCAGGCGTGGAGGTCTGGATCGGTCGGTGAGGCGGCGTGGCAGGCGAGTGCCTGCCACTCGGACCAGGTTTTATTTTTCAGCAGCGTGAGCGGGGAAATGCCGGTAGCGCGGATAAAATTGCCGAAGGTCGGCGCGCAGCCGTGGTCTTGTTCAAACGTTGCGAGGCTCTCGGTTACCAGCGTGGCGAAGTGCCGCAAGCTCTCGCGGATGTTGTTCAGGATGTGTTCCCTCGCGACGCGTTCGAGCTGGATATTACAGCCGGGTGGCAGGTGCGGGAAATCCTTCTCCACTTCTTGGTCCATGCGCTGGCGATCCCGGTTGAGGAGCGCGGCAAATTTGCGATCGATCCGATAGCGACGGTGATTTTGACCGATGAAATCGAGGACCGTCAGGCAGTCTTTTTCAGGGTGGTGACGCAGACCGCGCCCGAGTTGCTGCAGAAACACCGTGAGGCTGGCGGTGGGTCGTAGGAACATCACCAGATTGATCTCCGGGACGTCCACTCCCTCGCTGAAAACATCCACCGTGAAGAGAAACGGCAGGCGCCCGGCGCGAAAATCAGCCAACCGTGCCTGCCGCTCGGGCGCCGCAGTTTCGCCCACGATGACCGCCGCCTGCAGGCCGACTTGGTTAAACGCCGCCGCCATGAATTCCGCATGGGCCACGCTGGCGCAAAATCCGACCGCGCGAATGCGGCTGAGGTCGGGTTGATAACGGCGCAGGCTGGCCAAAATCACATCGAGACGTTGGCGCGCACGGATATCGTCGCCGGTGTAGGCAGAGGTAAGCGCGGCGACATCGTATTGGCCATTTCGCCAGAAACTTTCGTCGGCGAGCGACACTGGATCCGTGATGCCGAAGTAGTGAAACGGGCAGAGAAGTTTTTCCTCGAGTGCTTCGGGCAGCCGAATCTCGGCGGCAAATTCACCGCCAAAATCGGGTAGAATCGAGCTGCCATCCATCCGTTCCGGCGTGGCGGTCAGCCCCAGCAAAATCTCCGGACGGCAATTTTCCAACAGTGGCCGATAGCTCGTGGCGGTGCTGTGATGGGCTTCGTCGATTATAATGAAACCGAAGTGTTCGGGAGAAAACGCCACCCAGGGTTGAGCAGCGGTTAGACTCTGCACCGACGCGAAAACATAACGCCACGCGTTCGGTCGCTCCCCGTCCACCAAAAGCTCACCGAAATTGGGGTCGCGCAGAACCGTGCGGAAACAATCCCGAGCCTGCTCCAGGATTTCTTTGCGGTGGGCGACAAATAATAGCGTGGACTGATTCGCGGTGACCTGGGGCTGCGACTTAGAAGCGCGGGCAACAAATCGGGCATAATCGAAGGCAGCGATCACGGTTTTCCCGGTGCCGGTGGCGGCAACCACCAGGTTGCGTGTATGACCGGATGAGCGTGCGGCGCTTAGGGCTTCCAGGATACGCTCTTGAAAAGCGTGTGGCCGGATATCGACGAAGAAGCGTGGAGCGTGGGTCGTATCGCTAGTTTTGGCGTAGTGAATCGCATCCTTGAGCCGTTGGGCTTGGGATGTATCGTAAGTTTCAAAATCCGGATTTGCCCAGTAGGTAGAAAACTCGGCCGTGAATCGCTGGAGGATGTGCGCTTGATCCACCTCGGTGACTTTTACCGTCCATTCCAGACCGCTGGTCATGGCGGCCCGTGACATATTGGCGGAACCGATGTAGCCAGTGGAGTAGCCTGATTTTCGATAAAAGTGGTAGGCTTTGGCGTGAAGACGGGTGCGGTCTGTGTCGTATGAAACTTTGACCGTAAATCCGGGCTGGGCGGCGAGCCATGCGATGGCGTCAGGATCGGAAGCGCCCATGTAGGACGTGGTGACAACTCGCACCGGCACTCCACGGGCGGCTAGTTCTTCAAAAGCAGGCTGTAAAAGTCGTAATCCGGCCCATTTAATGAAGGCCACCAAGATATCAACGCGATCGGCGGTGGCCATTTCCTGGCGCAGTTCATGTTCCAGTGGCGGATCGTGGCGAGCGCCGGTCAGTAGACTGCTTGTGGAAAGGGGCGTAGAGGGCCGCGGAAGTGCCTCGTTTGAGGGGCCTGCGATTGAGGCATCGTAAAGGGAGATTAAAACCGAGTCGGGCGAAGCAAGGAGCGATTTGCGTTGTAGGTAGTCCAGCCCATCGGTCGCGGACAGAAGCTCGATCAATCGATTAACCAACGGAAGACGTTCATTGGCGCTTCGATTGCGCAAGGCTTGGACGACGAGGTGAAACAGAAACTGTCCGTAGGCATGTGGCGCTTCCTCATCATCGAGCTTACGCAAGATTGGGCGAAGCTCTGGATGCTCGGCGAGCGCGGCCGAAAGCTCGTGGTCCAGCAATCGTTCGTAAAGTCCTGGAGCGAGGCCGCTTTTGAGCGAAGAGGGCATGAAGTTAGCCGGAACTGGCCGCGCAATTCCCCTGCACATCGCCGCAGGAGATGATGAGGGGGTGCCAGCGCAGTTTAAATGGAGTGGTCAAATTGAAGGGGTGATCGCGATCCAGCCAAGAAAGGCTGCCCGGCAGACCCGCCCCTGATTTGCTCAGGTTGCTCCGGAAGGGCCCCGCCTGCACTGACTTTCGGTAGACAAAGCCCATAAAGAAATCTTTGTAGAAATGAGTCAGTAAATCCCCCGGTGGAGCAAGGGCCAAGAGCCGAGCTTGCCGATAATTCTGCACTATACCCTACATGGTTGGACATTTGAGGGTGAGCCCCGCGCTGCGGGCTGAGTTGAAGGCCGGAAGGGCGGCGGACGGAGGCGGACGACGGAAAAGTCGAAGGTCTGAAGGTCGCAGGTCGGGTGCGGCGCGGCTGGGGCCGCGCGGGGAGGGGACGGCGGAGGGAGAACGAGAACGATTCCGAGAAAGAGAATGAGGCGGAGGACGGGCGGAGAGCGTAAGCTCGGAGGTGGTCGGTGCGAAGCGCCGGCTTCGAAGCGTTAGCGAAGAGGTGGCGAAACCGGGTGCCCGCGGAGTGGGCGGCAAGCCGCCACAACGACGGAGGTCTTAAGGTCGCAGGTCGAAGGTCGGGTGCGGCGCGGCTGGGGCAGATTACCGGGGGTAAAGCCTAGGGTGCGCGATGGCAGGAAAACGAAGAAAGAGCTGGCGACTCAGGCCTCTGCCGATAACCTGCTCTATTGACCCATGAAGGCTACCAGCCACACTCTCGCAGCTACGACATGGCCGACTCTACAGGGACGCTTGAGGCATGCGCTCACTACACGCGAGGAGGCCGTGCGCCAGCTCCAGACCACGATGCAGATCACGCCGCTCGCCAGGGCCGTGTTGTCGAGGAGCAAAGACGCCTCCTCCTCTGGGCAGAAGAAAACGAAAGGCTGAGGACGCGGCACCAGCCGCTACCGGAGTTTGCCCGCGGCGGGGAGCATTTGGTGTTCTACCGCCAGTCAAATAAGCGCTACTACAAGGCGACTTTGGCTCAGAGTCAAAAGGGTTACGGAATTGCCTTTGGCTCCCTTACGCGAGGGGCGACGCCTTCGGAGTATTTGGATAGGCAGGCCATGCACAACCGGATCTTCGACGATGACATCCGGCTCGAATACATTTTGGAGAACGATGGATTCCCGATCATCGTGATTTCCCAGCCAGGCGTCCGAGGCACGCCGCCCAGCCAGAAGGCTATCGACGCGATGATGTTGACGAAGGGATTTGAGCGGATCGCCGAGGGGGCGTTCTACGACGCGCGGGCTGGGCTCCTGATTTTTGATCTCCTTCCGCGAAACGCCATTCTCACCGTTGATGGCGGAGTGTTTCCCATCGACCCAGTTATTCAGCGTATCGACCCTGAGTTTGCGGCGTTTCTGCGCGCCGCGCCCTACACGATCAATCTGCACTGATGCGGGGCGCGGAGCCTACTCTGCCAAGGCTTTCATCAGGGCCGCGCGGGGAGGGGACGGCGGAGGGAGAACGAGAACGATTCCGAGAAAGAGAATGAGGCGGAGGGGGGGGCGGGATGGGCCGTGGGCCCGTCTCCGTGTGGACCGGGTTTGGATAAGGCCCGGACGACATGGAGGTCGTCCCGCCCGGGTTCAGATTGCTCGGTTGGCAGCCAGTTGAGCGCTTTGACGCGTCATGCCGGTAAAGATCGCGTCGGCTACTGCGCCCGGGAAACCGGGCGGGAGCAGGCCGCGCACGTGTTCAATCACAGCCGGGGTGGTGTGCGCGATTTGCTCTATCCATTTGCCGTCGCCGCCCAGTCCGCCGGTGCGCCCGATATGCTCCCAGTGTCGTTGCTTGATATCCGCCAGCTTCCAGTGGGCGTTTTTGCTGCGCACCGCCATCGCGAGTTTGGCCTTGGGCCAGGCGAGGAAATTGGGCCCGTTTCCGATAATCGGCCAGGCCGAGAGCACGTCGTAAAACGGGGTCAGCCGGTAGCCGCCTCCACGTTCATGAAACAAGGAAAAGTTTTTGGCGTGCCCATCGGTGGCGGCCAGAATCCAAAATATGAGCTGTGCTCGCAGGAAGTTCCGGCGATCTTCTTCGGGGCGGGAACTGCCGGCGAGCACGCGCAAGATGTCACCCATGCTGGGACCGCCTTCGGCTTCGTATTTGTTCGACGGCGAGCATCCCAGCGCCTGGCAGAAATCTTCCTGGGGTAACCGGGCTATCCAGCCTGAGGCCGGTGCGCGATCGAAGCGTTTGACGATCAGCACGCGTTGCTCCGCAAAACGCGCCATCTCGCACTCGGCCACGGGCAATCCGTAGGCTTTCAGGATTTGGTGGCACAGCCATTCGTTTTCGACGGAATCCCGCATGTCCGCCGCCATGCCGCCGATCAAACCGAGCGGCAGTTTGAAAATATGGGTGGTCGGTGTCGCTCCGCATGGAATGCACCAGTTTCCCCTGTGGTAGAGCAGGGCAGTTTTTTCCTGGGCGCCGGCGATGGAGAAGCGGAAGTCGTCTGCATCGTGTCCGGCCAAGGTCGAGCCGCTGGAGAGCGTGGCTCGAATGGCCTGAGCGACGCCGTCTGCATCGAGTCTTCGGGCCTGGATCTTTTTCACATCGGGCGCTTCGTGGTCCTCCGGCAGGAGCTGAATCGCCCCCACGCAATCGCGTCCTATCGCAGCCAGGAGATCGAAGGCGCTGCCGCTATCAGAGTGGAATCGGGTTTGGAGGCGGCGCCGAATCTGATCGTTATCCGGCAGAAGATTTTCGAAGAAGTGGGCCACAGGCGCGCCACGCAGGGGCTGGTTGCCCACCGTAAAAGGAAGCGAGAGCGAGAGAACACGCCTCGCCGCGCTCTCCAGCCAAGCATCGTCATAGCGAAAAGACTGCGGTCGCCCGGGAGGAGTCGACCACAGGCCGACGCGTTCCCCATTCATCCAGACGGCCAGAGAGTGGGCGCTCATCTTACCAATTGTCGCCCGGCTTGGATGAGACCTTCGCGGTTGGCTTGGAGGCGGCGCCTGATGTTTTTTCCACCACCACGAGATCTCCCCCCAGCAAGACGATTAATTTTGAAATCTGGTCGAACGAGGCCTTCGCCGGGGCGGCTTCGATGCGGGCGATGCGCTTTTGGCTGACGCCGATCAGAGAGCCGAGCTGCGCCTGGGTAAGCCCAAGGTGTTTGCGCAACGCAGGCAGCACCGCTCGAATTTGCGCGGGAGTGGAGACCGGGTGGTTCATTGCAAATCACGAACTACTTAAAGAAAGTAATGTCAATAAATACCCTTAAGGGAGTATATTTGAATTACTATCCCAGTGTAGTTTAGTCAGGTCGATGCAGGTCCGATCGGTGATCGAGGCCAAAGCGCGAAGCGGCCGGCCTATGGGGCGGCGCAGGGCGGAGCGGAGGAGAGGAAGAAGTCGCAGGTCTGAAGGTCGCAGGGCGAAGGTAGTTAACCACGTTTCGAGCGCCAGCGACAGTCAGCCAACCCACGAAAAACACGAAAGGGGGCGGACGGACGAAGCAGGCCGGAAATCGCCTCACGCCGACACGGTCAGCAAGGCCTCCCAGCGGGTGGTGTAGCACGGGCTGAGGTTGGCCTGGCGCATTTTCCAGGCGGGCGTAGCAGGACCGGCGGAGCCGAGGCGCACGGTGGCGCGGCCGTGGTCGCGGTTGAGGCGATCCATCGTGGCCATGAGGGCGCGGCGGCGGGCGAGCACTTCGGGCGGCGGGGCATCGAAGGAGAGTTGCGTGGCCGTCTCGGGGCCGAGGTCGGACGCGAGCACGCCGACCTTGCGAAAGGAGAAGCCGGGGCGGTGGATGCGGCGGAGCAGGCCGGCGGCGATCTCGGCGAGCCGGCCGCTGTCGTTGCCCGGCATGGGTAGGGCGCAGCCAGTGGCGGGGAAATACTGCGGGCCGCCGCCGTGGGGATTGGTTTCGAGGAAGACTTGGAGGAAGCCCGCGACCTGGCGCTGGGCGCGGAGTTTCTCGGCGACGCGGCTGACGTAGGCGGCCAGGGGCTCGCCCAGCTCGTCGAGGGTGGAGAGGGGCGAGCCGAAGCCTTTGGCGCAGCAGATGGCTTTCTTGGGCGGGGCTAGCTCCTCTAGCGCGAGGCAGGACAGGCCGCGCAGCTCGAGGACGACGCGCAGGCCGGTGACGGCGAGCAGGCGGCGGGCGGTGGTGTTCTCGACCAACACCGGATCGAGCAACCAGCGTTGGATGACGAAGACCGCCGCCTCGACATCCTTGTTTTTGGTGAACGCCGGATCTTTCTCGCGGATCGCGTCCACCAAGGCGGAGACGCCGGCGTCGTCGGCCATCTCGTGCACGATGAACATGGCATCGGCCAGGTTCTTGTTGGGCGTGGGGCCTGCGGGCTTGAGAAGGGTTTCGTGAAGGACTTTGTGGTCGAGTGTTTCGGGGTCTGCCGGCCACTCGAATTTCTGCGACTCCAAGTAGGCGCGGTATGGCGTGAAGAACTGGTGGAGCAGGGCGGCCGGTATGGAGCGAAGAAGGCCGAGGGAAGTAAAGGTGCGCGGGTTGTAGTTCGACATGTTTGGAGACGAAAAAACCGCGACCTAGAGCGGGCGCGGTTGGCGGCTGCTGTTGATACGAAGAGACTGACAGGCGAGCCGTTTGCAGCAAGCCCAACAAGGCATGAAAACGGCTCATAATGGTCACGTGTGACCGCTTCGCCGCCTCTGTCCGACGCTAGCCGCGCGCCGGGATTTTGAGCTTCGTGCGGATGTGGGTGGAGACCTCGGCGGGGTCGAAGTAAACGAGGCGGCCGATCTTGTGGTAAGGGATGCGGCGGAGCTTCGTCCAGTCGCGGAGGGTGCGAATCGAGGGCTCTTTGCCGGTCGGGAAAATGCCGCAAGTGCGGAGGCCGACGATGTCGATGAGCTGCGAATTGATGTGAGTAGCGGAGTCGGGAGGCGTGTGCATGCAGCGGGCGCGGTGTCCACCCCTGGCAGAAACAAGTTTGCCGGAACATGGATTAGCTGTCTTTGTCGCAAGCTTATCCCATTCATGAATATCGCTGAATACGCGAAGAAGAAGGTGCAGGCGGCTGATGCCGCAGTGTCCGTAGCTAAGGCTGCGGCCAAGGCTATCGAAACCGAGTTGAAAGGGCTTGAGACCAAGTCACGTGAGCTCAAAACGACACGTGATCGGCTAGTCGCCGAGGAGATCGACAAAACGGCGGTGGAGGAAAAACTTAGCGGCGTTGAGTCTAAAATCGTCGCTCAAACGGCAGAGCTGAAACTCAAAAATGACGCCATCGAAGCTGCTCTTGCAGAGCGAGGAACGTTAAAGCCCTTGGAGGAATTGGTTCAACTGTGCGTCGAAAAACTTAAATCTCCGGAGGTGGCTGAAATTCAGTCTGCCCATGAGTTATTGATGCATTTTGAGGTGCATCTCAAATTTGAGGAACAACGAGCAACGGCGTGCAGTTTTTGGTGGTTGGGTAAGGGTAGAACACGAGCTGATAAACCCCTTTTTGAATTGCCCTTGGCTTCGAAAGAAGTTCGGGGAAGAGCGACGCTGCTTCCTGACGCCGTGTCATGGATTCCAGATCAATGGCTACCGGCAAAAGGAAGCCGGCGCGAAGAGATCCGGCGTTTGGATTACGACAAGAAACCGCTTAAAACAGCAGATGATCAAGCCCCCGAATCGATTTACTTCCTCACTCCAGAGGATGATTTCAGGACGCTTAACGGAACGATTTCATGGCAGGAAGCGGGTAGGCGGGAGAAACCCAAACCCCATGGTCACTCATGGCAACAAACAGAGTGGGAGGATACTGTAGTTACAAAGGAAGCAAAAATAGGGGAGGTTGAATCATCTCTGCTTGGTGAATTACTGAATGACCTAGAGAATGTTGAGATCAACCTTTCGGGTAAAAATGGGATCCCGTATCTCGACGAAATAGCAAATCTAGTCATCGCCGCTACGCACCCCATCGGCGAAAGCCCATACGCAGAGTATCGGGATGCCCAGACAACGCTTGAGATTGAAAAAATCGTGGGGCCGTTTTTGGGCAAATTCATTGATGCGCCATGGACGGCAGAAACCACGGGTGTTCTCGCGAATTTCAAATACTACTGTGAACAGCGAGAGCGACCGCGGTTTCATAACCTCACAATTGACGGACTCTATGGCTTCCGACTGCGCACTCGGGATCACAGCTGGATAACTGGTCAAATTTATATCGTCCCCAAGACGATGAAATACGCGGTTCCTGAGTTAAAGGTGCCGGAGATTACAAAACTAAACAGCGGACAACACATCCTCGCCCGCATGGGACGCATGATCCTGCTCGTCACTGAAGCCAGATGAAAAAGCCCGCACCGGCGAAGGTGCGGGCTGGTATCAAGCGGCGAGTGCCGCCGGTTGCGATGCCTCGGCAACCGGAGCTGCTTTCGCGTGCCTGGGCATGATGGCGAAAAACTGCTCGGCCTCCTCCTTGGTCTTCAAGTCGAGGTAGTGCTTGCGGATGATGCTTTCGGAGTTGCCGGCCTGCAAAGCGGCCTCGCCCATGGAGCGGAATTTGCCGACGTGCATCGAAATGAACGTATGGCGCATGATGTCATGTGAGAGGTCGAACACCTTGGCGACGGCTGCGCGGGTGTGTTGCAGGTTGGCCGGAATGATCGGGCAGCGGTCGAGTGGGTAGGCTTTCAGCCAAGCCGCAAGGTTGGGCTGAATGGCGACGCTGCGCTTCATGCGGACTTTCGAGACCTCGGGCTCGATGAGGATGACGCCGGTATCGAGCCGGACATGCTCGGCCTTGAGTTTGAGGATCTCACCATGACGGACGCATGGGCGGATGCCTGCGAACAGGGCGAGCGCGAAGAACGGGACGAGGCTGCCGCCGTCGATCTTTTCGACGTGGTGCATAAGCTTCTCGGCCTGCTCGGCGCTCAAGGTCTTGGCCGAGCCGCGACGGTGAGCGATGCGGTGATGGGGGATTTTTTCGACCGGATTGGCGGCAACCCAGTCCTTCTGGAACGCGAATTTGAAGAAGGTGTGGAGGATGCCGCGCCGGTTGTTGATGGTCTTCGGGCCGGCGTTGCCGCGCTGGCAATGGGCGGTGAGTTGCTGCGTGGTCAACTGGGAGACGAGGACGGCGGGGAAGCTTTTTTTCAGGACGTCGAGATGGCGGCGGATGTGGTCGAGCTGGGAAATCGAAAGAAGCTTCTGGTCGTGCTCGCGCTGCTTGAAAGCGAGGTAAGTCGTGACGGCATCGGCCAAGGTCTGCTCGCGATCTGGGGCGCGGTAGTTGGCCAAGGCAAAATCGAGGTAGAACGAAAGCGACTTGGGAGCGTCGGCGAGGCGGCGGAAAGCGGCCTCGGCCTCGTGAAGCTGGGCATCGTTCAACCGCGTGGCGGTGGTGCGAATGCCGGTCTCGGCCTGCAGACGTTGGATTTCCAAGGCCTGACGCTCGGCGGAAGCCTCGGCGCGGGTAGGGAAATTCTTGCGGATGCGCTTACCGTCGAGCCAACCGGTGACGCGAAAAACGATCTCCCCTGAGGGATTCGTGAATTCTGAGATGATGAACTGTGCGGCCTGGGCCCTGTGCGATTTGCCACGTCAACTGACAAATCTGCTGTCTGCCTTGGCCCGTCAGAGGTAAAAACTGGCGGAGAGGGGGGGATTGATTCGCCATGCTCAGGGTCTTACCCCGGCGCTGGTGCGCCGTCCATATCCCGCCTCAAATGCTAACGCATTTCGTTCGACTGCGTCGAAACGCCATTTGCTGCGCAAATGGCGGAGAGGGGGGATTCGAACCCTATTCGCCGTTACTGGCTAAGTCCCTAAATAACGCGGAATTAGTTTATTGTTAGTGGTTTAGAACGTGCTTATAAGAGCAGGTAAATGCAGCGAAGGGAAGCCAAAAACAGAAGATTTGGCAACCTTTGGGCAACCTAAACGGGCCGGATTGCCTCTCGTTGGGAGTGACATCGGCGATGCGTTTGGGTGTCATGAACTGAATGGGGCTTTGCATCAACTGGACAGTTCACGCACCGGAAACGGCGTCGCTTGAGAGCGTCACCGACCGGCTGCGGTCATGGCGCGAGGCCTGTCTCGATCTGCCTTTTGATGAGGTCACGGACATTGTCCATTTCACGGAAGCCGAGATCGTGGAGCGGTTGGAGAATCGCTCGGATCCTTTCCGGTGGTTTCTCGTCCAGGCCGGCGCCTATGTCGCGATCAACCGGGACACGCCCGACGAGTTTTCGACCTCCGTCGATCCGGTCGAGGTCGCGGGCTTCACCGCGTTTGCCGGCGATGAGTGCGAGCCGATGAACTGCTTTTTGGCGCGGTATCCTGAACAGGCCCTCGTCGGTCGTCATTTGGTGAAGCCGGGAATCAGCGGGTGGCGGGGCAGCTCCTTCGCTAAAACTCAATACGCCTCCACCGTGGCTGCTCAGCATTTCCTAAAGTGTCATTTGACGATCACGGCGGCTTTGGACGCGGCGAAGGCGGCGGGGTTGCTGCAATCGGTCTTGGACGAAGGCGGATATTGGGACGACCGCGACGCGGAAAAACTCCTGACGACGGTCGGACTGTGGAACGCCATGATGGCCGCTTTTGTGGGCGGTCTGGAATTGGCGACGGGCGAGAGCCTACCGGCACCGATCAAGCAACATCCGGAATTTGAAAAGCTGGAACACTTCGGCACCACGGGCGAAACGGCGGCGATGGCGAAGGCGATTGCGGCGGCGCTCAAGGATATCAAGTCGAGTGAATAGGCACGAAAAAGCCCCGCTCGCGTGGTGGCGGCGGGGCTGAGGGTGTCGATCAATCCTCGTCGGGGAGCATGATCGTGAGGCAGGGGCGGCCGGTCTCGTCGGGGTGCTGAATGGCCTTCAACGTGTGCAGGCGCTTGCGGCCGGTGCCGGTGATGATGACGCGGAAGAGGCACCCACCCTGCCAGACCTGAACGGGCGAGACGCGGGACATCCAGAGAATGTCATGCCAGACGCCGCGGCAGTCGTTCGCGTGTTTCGGACTCGCGACCGCCTGCTCGATGAGGGCGAAGACAGTTGCGGTCATGGCGACGTGAACGCTGGGGAAGTGCTGCGCTGAGATCGGCGCGAGGTCGCCGGTGGAGGCGTCTGCAAGGACGCCGTCGGCGATAGCCTGGGCGCGGGTGTAAACGCTGATGACGGTGAAGCCGTCGAACGGGTGGCCGGGCTGGTTGATCTGGTCGCCTGGCTGAGGTGTAGGATCACGGGGAGTTTGCGCAAGGTCGCGCCCGGAGACCGGGCACCCGCTTACTTGCGCCCCGTCGCTTTGCTTTGGGGCCACGCCGTCGGCGTGACCATCTTCGCACTGTGTGCTTCGTCGCATGGGATGTCGGAGGAGTGCGCCCCAACGAGGGCGCGGGGAGTAGCGGGCCGCGCTACGCGGAGCCCTCAGATGGCCAAACCGAAAA
>CAMCZZ010000008.1 GCA_945888375.1 Akkermansia muciniphila
GGTGTCATGTTCGGTAATCCCGAGACCACCTCGGGTGGCCGCGCACTGAAGTTTTTCTCTTCCATCCGCATCGACATCCGGCGCAAGGACCAACTCAAAACCCCCGATGGCAAGATCATCGGCAACCGCACCAAGATCAAGGTGGTCAAAAACAAGATCGCCCCCCCTTTCACCGAGTGCGAGTTCGACATCATGTATGACGAGGGCATCAGCCGCACTGGCTCGCTCCTCGATCTCGGCATCGAGCACAAGATTCTCGATAAAAAGGGGGCGTGGATCGCCTATCAGGGCGAACTCATCGGCCAAGGTCGTGATGCCGCCAAGCAGGCCCTCAAGGACAAGCCCGAGCTCGCCGCTAAAGTGCAGGCGGCTATTCAGGAAAAGGTCTCCGTCGCCGGCGGCACCGTCGTGACGGGCGCAGCCGAAGACGCGGCCGAGTGAGCGGAGCGCCAAGTCGCTCGGCGGGGACCGGTTCCGCAGAGCGACGGCCTGGTATGGCCTCGTTTCCAGCGGGACAGCGCGACTGGTTTCCCTGGCCTTGGGGCGGGAACCGGTCTGCTCGGTGGGGGGCGTTAGACGGATTGCACCCGGTGCTCCACCTCCTCTCAATGCGATTATGAGCAAGAAAATCTGGGCGGGAGTCGCGTTGGCGGCGGCTGTGATCGCGGCGGGTTGGTGGTGGCTGGAGCGCAGCACCCGCCCCGCCCTTCCATCCGCCCCGACCCCTTTGGCGGAAATAGCGAGTCCGCCCTTTGTCCCGGCCCCGCCACCGCCGCTTGCTCCGGTGCAGACTGTATCTGCACCAAACAACTTGGCTCCCGCTTCTAAGCCAGAGGCGCCCGCCCCCGGCCTCGCCGGCGAACCTGAGCCGGAGACGCCGCCGGCTCAGGCCTTGCCCACGGCCGGGGATATTCTGGCCGAGCCGGGCGATGATTTTGTCAAAATAGCCCAAAAGCTCGGTGCGCTCGCGCTCGATGCCCGTGCGCCCATGGAAAACCGGCGTGAGGCACTGGCGCACACGCTGAACCTCTCCGTTGGCCATGAGGCCGAGGTGCTCATTCCCTTGGTGAAGGATCTGCGGTTGCCGGATGAGTTGGCCGAGGACATCCTCTCCGAGGCGCTTAACCGCCCGTTGCGTTTTCAAGCCGATCTTTATGTCGAGGCTTTGGCTACCCGCACCACGCCGGATTTATCGCTTCGAATCCGGCAGCACCTTGTTTTTCTTACCGATGGCCCCGATCTTGGCCCCCTGCCCTCAGCCTGGCGGGCCGCTCTCACCAAGGCGAAAGCGGGTTGGGAGTGAGCTGGAATCCATTTTTATCTCCCGGCATGCCGTGTCGTATTTTGCCCCTGCTGCTTCTCGCCCTGCTCTCGGGCGGGGTCTCGGTGCGGGCGGAGCCTGCGGCGGCCGGCGGTGTGGATCCGGTGAGCGGTCTGCCCCGTCCCGATGCGGGCGGCACGTCTGAGGCGGTGAGCGCGCTGGCCGGGCTCGTCAGCCGGCAAAAAGCGATTTTGAACGAGGCGCGACAGGCGAAGGATGCGAGCGAGTTGGAGGATGTGCGGCCGCGCCTGCAAAAGGTGGTTCAGGGTTACGAAGACCTGCTCCAAAAACACGGTGATTTCGCGGCGGCTTGGGCGGCCTATGGTTTGTTTCTCTGCGATCCGTTGGTCGAGGATCGACGTGTGGCCCTTTCGCTTTTGCTGAAGGCCAACGGTTTGGACTCCGAGTTGCCGGTGGTGAAAAACCAGATCGGCGTGCTCATGGCGGAGCAGGGCCGAGTCATTGATGCCCTCAACTACTTTCTCGCCGCCACGGATCTCGCTCCGCGCGAGCCGCTTTATCATTTTCAAATCGGTCTCGTGCTCGATGAGGCCCGGGACGTTTTTTTGAAAACTAGGGCGTGGTCGCCGGAGACCATTGACCGGAGCCTTTTGGAGGCGTTTGCCCGTGCTGTTGAGTTGGCGCCTGACCGTCCGGACTACGCCTACCGAGCCGCCGAGGCTTATTACAGTCTGGCGACCCCCCGCTGGGAGGAGGCGCTGGCGAAGTGGACTGCCTTGGAAGACCGTCTGGAAGGTAAGGTGGAGGTGCAGGCGGTCCGGTTGCACCGGGCTCGGGTGCTGTGGAAGCAGGGGCTGGCGGCGGACGCCCGCGAACTGGCGGACTCGGTGGATGCGTCCGAACTGCGCGGCAGCCGCGAGAAGTTGCTGGCCGAATTTGCGGCGGAGGATGCCGCCGAAGCGGGCCAGTCTTCTGCGCCGGCGGAGGACGCCAAATAGGCTGGCCCGCCGGGCTGCTGGCGGCAGCGTAAGGTGCCTTCAAATTTCGTCCATGTCTCTTCTGCCAAAGCTCGAACGCCGGCTCCAACCGCTGGCCCTCCCCCATGTCTTGCTGGCCCTCGTGGCGGGCCAGACTTTTTTCTACATCGCGGCCATGCTCGAGGTGGTAAACCTCGATCGTCTGGTGCTTAAATGGGGGCTGGTGCACTTGGGGGAGTGGTGGCGTCTGGCCAGTTTCGCGCTCATGCCCCCGGCTTCGCACTGGGCCTTGGTGGCCTTTGCGCTCTACATGGTCTATTTTCTTGGTGATGCGCTGGAGAAGGAGTGGGGCACGTTGCGGCTGAATCTCTTTCTCCTCACCGGCTGGGTGTTGACGGTGGGTGCGTCCTGGATCGCGCCGGAAGCGGTGATGGGGAACGGATTCATCAGTGGCTCGGTTTTTCTGGCCTTCGCTTATTTGAACCCGAACTTCACTTTCTACGTCTTTTTTATCCTCCCGCTTCGGGTAAAGTGGCTCGCGCTCATCACCTGGATTTTTTACGGCTACACCTTGATTACCGGCGGCATGGTGGACCGGCTCGCGGTGCTCGCCTCGACGGGCAACTTCCTGATTTTCTTTGGTGCTCGCATCGTCTCGGATCTGCGGACGGGCAAGCGACACATGGAGGGCCAGCGCCGGCGGGCGGTTGAGCGCCGCGAGGAAGAGGCGGCGGGGCCGCGCCACTGCTGCGTCACTTGCACCAAAAATAGCGACACCCATCCGGATGAGGATTTCCGCTACGCGGCGGATGACCGGTGTTATTGTGCGGAGCATCTGCCCCGGCGTCTGCCCGCCCCATGAGTGCCGCCCGAGCCAAAATCAAGACCGCGCCCGGCGCGGCTCCGCGTCCCGCCGGCCTGGCGGCGCTGCCGCCGACCTCCCAACTAGCCACGCTTGCGGGCTGGCTGGCCTTTGCCGAGGAGGTCTATGCCAAGGCCGGTCTGGCCCTTGGCCAGATCACCGACAACGCCCACGACGAGGCGCTGTATCTCCTGTTGCGCACGCTCGATTGGCCGCTGGAGAGCGGGCCGGAGATTTTGGAAAAGCCTCTCGCGCCGGCCCAGCGCATCGCCTTGCGCGAAGTCTTGCACGCGCGGGCGGTGAAGCGCGTGCCGGCCGCCTACCTGACGAAGGAGGCGTGGCTGGGCGGCCTGCGGTTTTACGTGGATGAGCGCGTGATCATCCCGCGTAGTTATTTCGTGGAGTTGATTCCGGGGCTAGCGGAGCTCCTGCCTGAGGGCATGCCGGTGCGCCGGGTGGCGGATGTGTGCACCGGCTCGGGTTGCCTTGCCATCCTCCTCTCGGAAGCATTTCCCGCGGCCAAGGTCGACGGGCTGGATATATCGCCCGCCGCGCTGGCGGTGGCGGGGATGAATGTAAAAGCCCTCACGGCCGGGGGACGGGTCAAGTTGCACCAGAGCGATGTGTTTGATGCGGTGCCGCCGCCGAAGGGCGGTTACGATCTGATCGTGAGCAACCCGCCTTATGAGCCGAGCGCGCACGTGGACCGGCAGGATCCCGAATTCAAGGCCGAGCCGCGCCTAGCGCACGATGGCGGGGCGGATGGTCTGGTGATCGTGCGTAAACTCCTGCGCCAGGCGCGAGACCGGCTGGCGCCGCACGGGGTGGTGGCGGTGGAGGTCGGCGGACTTCGCAAGGCGGTCAATCGCGAGTTCGCGGCCCTCGCCCCGGAGTGGCTCGAGACCGAGGACGGCAGCGATTGCGTCTTCGTGGTCCGGGAGGCGCTCCTGCGAGACTGGAACGGCTGAGCCGGAGACCGGCGGCCTTTGGGTCAGGCCCGCGGGAGGGTAAGCAGGAAACGGGCTCCGGCGCCGGGGACGTTGCCGGCGGCGATGTGGCCGCCTTGCAGGCGAGCCAGTTCGCGGGCGAGGGCCAGGCCGTGGGAGCTCTCCCCGGCGGTAGGCCGGGCCGAGAGTTTTTGGTAGGGATGCAAGATGCGGGTGAGGTCGGCCAAGGTGAGTCCGGGGCCGTTGTCTTCGACGGTGCACCAGATGGCATCGGGGGTCTCGCCAAACGCGAGGGTGATGCGTCCGCCGCAGGGGGTGTGTTTCACTGCGTTCTCAATCAGGTTGCCGAGGATTTGCTCGACCCGCGCGGGATCGGCGACGGCCTGGGCGGGGTGGGCGGAAGGGGGCAGCAGGGCGAGGGTATGCCGTTTGGCCTCCGCAGCTGAACGGTGTTCGTCCAGCACACCGGCGGCGAGAAACGGGAGATCAAAGGCCTTTTTGGCCAGACGCAGAGAGCCCTCGTCGATCGAGGAACGGTCGATAAAATCATTCACCAGCCTGGACATGCGGCGGGCTTCACCCGCCATGAGTCGGGCGAGGGCACGAACTTCCGCGGGATCCTCGGCGGCGTCCTCCAACATCTTGCTGGTGGTATTCAGAGCGATCAAAGGGGACTTAAGGTCGTGTAAAATCCAGTCAGGTAGGTGCGCGCCGGCACGCTCAACAGCGGCACGGGCTGCGGGTGAGGCCGGTTCCGTCCCGGTTTCGAGCCGAGCGGTTTTCGGCTCAAGTAACTCGTTAATAAACAGGTGTTCCACCCCGACTGGAGCAATCTGGCCGTGAGGGATGGTGATGTCTGGGAAAATCATGGTGGCGCCGGTTTTTGAACCAAAGCTGACTCCTTTTTTCAGGGGACATTTGGACCTGTAAACGGCCAACACCGGTTTCCCTTCCTTAGCGCAAAAATGTAACATGTCCGCCCGATAAGGGCGCCGGCTGAGGGGCAAACTCCGCCGGACTATTTACCGTCCCCTTTGTCCTTTACGCCACCGAAGGCAAAGCGGCTGATGAGGGACTCCAGATCGACGGCACTTTCGGTATCGGTGATGAGTTCACCGGGCTGCAGGAGTATATCTTCGGAGCCCGGGCTGAGGGCGATGTGTTTATCCCCGATCAGGCCGCTGGAGCGGATCGCGGCGAAGGTATCGGCCGGGAGCTTGAGATCGCGACGCACGCGGAGAGTGGCGACCGCAGCGTAGCGTTCGTCGAGTTCGACTTTTTCCACCTGGCCGACGGCGACCCCGGAGATGAGCACGCTGGCCCCGGGGGCGAGGCCGCCGAGGTTGGTGAAGCGGGCCCGCACGGTGGTGGTATCGACCGCGACGAGGGCGCCGCCGCCGATTTTGACAGCGAGGAATACGAGAGCGGCGAGGCCCGCGAGGACGAAGGTGCCGACGGCGAGGTCCAGCCGGGTGTATTTAACGGGAGAGGGTTGCATGGCGGAAGGGGAGGATGGGTTTAGCCGAGATCGGCGGGCAGGGCGGCGCCGGCGCGGAGCGCGGCGATGTCGCGGGCGAGGGCGGCGGGGCTATCGCGGAAAGAGGCCACCACCGGATCGGGCGTGGCGGCAAACTCGGCGGGAGTGCCGGAAAACCGGATTCGCCCTTGGTCGAGCAAGGCGAGGTGGTCGCACGAGGCCAGGGCCTCGGGCAGATCGTGAGTCACGACCACGGCGGTAAAGCCGAATTCGCGTTGCGCGTGGGCGATCAGGGCGAACACGGCATTGCGCCGGAGGGGGTCGAGGCCGGCGGTGGGCTCATCAAACAGCACGATCTCCGGGCGGGTCACGAGAGCGCGGGCCAGCGCGAGGCGTTTCTGCATGCCGCCGGACATCTGCGAGGGGTAGCGGGTGGCGTCGGTTTCCAATTCGAGCCGGTGCAGGGCCTCGCTCACGCGCAGGCGGATTTCAGCCTTGGGCAGGAGGGTGGCCTGCTCGAGCGGCAGGGCCACGTTTTCCCAAGCGGTCAGCGAGTCCAGCAGGGCGTTGCCCTGAAACAGATAGCTGCAACGGCGGCGGAAGGCGGCGAGGGACTCCGCGCCGCTGGCTTCGGGGGCGTTGGCACCCAGCGGGCGACCCTCGAACAACACTTCACCGCCATCGTGGGGGAGCACGCCGGCGAGGCATTTTAAAAGCACCGATTTGCCGGTGCCGGACTTGCCGATAATCGCGAGCACGCGGCCGCGGGGCACTTCCAGGGTGACGTCGGCGAGCACGACCTGGCTGCCGAAGCGTTTGACCAGACTGCGGGTGGCGAGGAGGGGGGCTGTTGCGGTTTCGCTCATCGGGACGGGGTCAGACCAGCAGAGAGGTGATCAAGTAATCGGCGGCGAGCACGCCAATGCTGGAGAAAACCACCGCGCGGGTGGTGGAGGCGGAGACGGCGCGGGCCCCGGTGGCGCCGGTGCGACGGTGCGCATTGAAGCCGTTGTGGCAGCAGAGGGCGATGGTGAGTGCCCCGAAAACGAGGGCCTTGACCAGACACTCGGAGACGTCCGCGCCCTTCACGGCATTATCGATGGAGGCCCAGTAAACATTGCCGGCCAGCGGCAGGAGAATGCAGGCGGAGAGCCAGCCGCCGATCAGGCCGACCAGCGCGAAGAAGGCGGTCATGATGGGAAATACGATCAGGGCGGCGAGCAAGCGAGGCGCCACGAGGAAACCGAAGGGATCGATCCCCATCGTCTCGAGGGCATCGATCTGCTCGGAATTGCGCTGGATGCCCAGTTCGGCGGTGAGGGCCGAGCCGGCCTGGCCAACCAGCATGAGGGCGGCGAGGACGGGCGCGAGTTCGCGTATGAGGGTGAGGGCGACGAGGGGGCCGAGCAAGGCGGACGAACCGAAGCGATTGAGGGTATGGTAGGCCTGCAGGCCGAGCACGAGACCGGTGAAAAGGCCGACGATCAAAATAACGGGCACGCAACGCACGCCCTGTTCGTAAACCGAGCGGGCGAGGCGCCGGCCGAGGCGGCGGGAGCCGACGGCGGAGTAAAACCCGCGGACGGTGAAGCGGGCGAGGTCGCCGGCTTCGGAGACGATGCGCAGGGAAGATTGGCCGAGGGCGGAAAGCATGGACGCGAGTCATGAAGACCCGGACAGGGAGCTTTTGTCGAACGTGCAGTGACCGGGCCGTGCGTTCTATTTGGCGGTTGCGGCGGCCGGGGCGGGGTTTTGGCTGGGATCCATTATGCGAATCAGCGGCGGAGCAGCTCGCGGGGCGGTGTTGGTGGTGCCCAAGGGCGACGCGGTGCGTCCGGCTACCGATGGGATGCGCCAGGCGGTATTTTCGTCGCTCGGGGCGCGGCTGGCCGGGGCGCGTTTCGCGGACCTCTTTGCGGGCAGTGGCGGTTACGGTTTGGAGGCCTGGAGCCGGGGCGCGGCCGGTGGGGTTTTCGTCGAGCAAAACGCGAAGGCGGCGGCCTGTTTGCGGCAAAATATCACCACGGTCGCGAAAAGTGCGCGGCGGGAGTCGGACGAGCTGCGACTAGTGCTGGGCGACGCCCTCGCCTGGCGGCCGGCGGCGGGCGAAGCCGGGCCAGATCTTGTTTTTGCCGATCCGCCTTATCCGATCATCCCGGAGATCGCGCCTCGGCTTTTCGCAGGCCTGCTCGAGGTGACCGCGCCGGGAGACGATCCCATCGTGGTGCTCGAATACCCGGGCGAGCTGGAGTTGGCCCCGGCGGGTTGGGTATTGATCAAACGGATCGGTCGCGGGGCGCGGCAGCCGACGGCGGGTTTTTTCCGGCGGGCTTGACGTCTTTTATCTTTCGCAGAACCGCCACCGTTGCTGGGTTCGAATCAGAATAGCATGCCGGCGATGCTCGCGGTGAGGAAGCAGGTGAGGCTGCCGCCGAGCAGGGCGCGCCAGCCGAGCCGGGCGAGCTCGGTCCGTTTACCCGGGGCCATCGCGCCCAGGCCGCCGACCTGGATGCCGATGGACACGATGTTGGAAAAGCCACAGAGGGCGTAGGTGAGGATGATGCGCGTGCGGTCATCGGTCAGCTGGCCCGCGATTTTCATCTGGGACATGCTAAAATAGGCGTAGAACTCGTTCAGCACGGTTTTCTCACCCAGCAGGCGGCCGGCGGCGAGCAGGTGTTCACTGTCCACGCCGATGAGCCACGCGATGGGGGCACCCACCATGCCGAAGAGGAACTGGAGTGACAGGTCTTGAAACTGGCCGCCCGTGGCGGTGGCGATGAGGCCGTTCAGGCCGGTCCAGTCGCCGAGGCCCTGGGCGAGGCAGTAGTTGGCCATGGCGACGAGGGCGGTGAAGACGATTAACATGCCGCCCACATTTACGGCGAGTTTCAGACCGTCGGTTGTGCCGATGCAGATGGCGTCGATCAGGTTGGCGCCGGGGCGTTCGGCGTTCAGGTGCATGGCGGCCTCGACGGGCTCGGTCTGGGGCAGGAGGATCTTTGAAATCACCAGCGTGGCGGGGGCGGCGATGATGGAGGCGGTGAGCAGGTGGGTGGCCCAGCGCACGCGCTCGGCGGGGTCGTCGCCGCCCAGCAGCACGATATAGACGGCCATGACGCCGCCGGCGATCGTGGCCATGCCGCCCACCATGATGGCGAGCAGTTCGGAGCGCGTCATTTTTTCCAGATACGGCTTGATCAACAGCGGTGCCTCGGTCTGGCCGAGGAAGATGTTGGCCGAGGTGCTCAGGGTTTCGGCTCCGGACAGGCGGAGGGTTTTGGACATCACCCAAGCGAAGGCTTTCACCACGATCTGGAGCCAGCCGAGGCGGTAGAGCAGGGTGGTGAGGGCGGAGAAGAAGATGATGCTCGGCAGGATGGTGATGGCGAAGATCGGAGCATGGGTGGCGAAGGTGCGCCCGTCTTGGGCGGCGATGATGATGCCGCTGCCGCCGCTGGGGACGTTCATGAGCCAGCCGAAGATCAGGCGGCTGCCTTCGCCGGTAAAGTCGAGCAGGCGCACAAAAAAGCCGCCCACAGCATCGAAAATCCCGCGGACGAGGTCGATTTTGAGCACCACCCAGGCGATTATGATCTGCATCACGGTGCCGATGGCGACCATGCGCCAAGGGATGGCGCGGCGATTGGTGCTGAAGAGGGTGGCAAGACCGAGCATGGCGGCTATGCCAAGCAGGCCGCGTAGGACGTGAGTGATTTCCATTTTACTAAATTGGGGTGGCGGGCCGGAGGTGGAGCAGGCTTGTCGCAGGGCGCGTGCCGCGCGAGCGTTTTGGAATGAACTTGGCCGAACGATTAAAAAGGCATCTGGGTTGCGTTCCCGACCAGACGGGGGCGGCGTTTGTGGCGGCCAGCGCCACCGTCTGTGGCGACGTGCGTTTGGGACGGGATTCGAGCGTCTTCTACGGTGCGGTGCTGCGAGGAGATATCCACTCCATCGTGATCGGAAATGGCAGTAACCTGCAGGACAACGTGGTCGTGCATCTTTCGGATGACCACGGCACGATCGTAGGCGACTGGGTGACGGTCGGGCATGGTGCGACCCTGCATGGCTGCACGGTGGAGGACGGCTGCCTGATCGGCATGGGTGCCATCGTGCTCGACGGGGCGCGGATCGGGGCGGACAGCATTGTGGGGGCGGGTTCCTTGGTGACGATGGGCTTTGCCTGTCCGGCTGGCTCCCTGGTTATGGGAAGACCGGCCAAGGTCACGCGGGCCTTGCGGCCCGAGGAGGCGGGGGCGGGGCGGCGACTGGCGGAAAAATACGTCGCAGTGGCGAGGGCTCACGCCCGGCGGGCGGCGGGCGGGGAAGGGGGAAACGAGGCTGGGTGATTTTCGCGGTGGAATCCCTGCGCGGGTCGGCTTTTCTACCGGCATGCACCTGACCGCCTCCGACTACTTTGCCCTGCCTGCTTCGTTGGCGGCATTTGCCGGTTTTTTTGATCCGGCGGCGGAGCCTTGGGCCTGGTTAAAGGCCATCCCGGTCGCCTTGGCGGGTTTGCCCGACGCCGGGTCAACGAGCGTATTGCCCCCGGGGGTGCGCATCGAGGGCGAGGTGCACCTCGCGGCCGACGTGCGGCTGCCGGCTTACTGCACCTTGATCGGCCCTTGCTGGATCGGGCCGGGGACGGAGATCCGGCCGGGTGCCTTCGTGCGCGGCAATGTTATCGTCGGGGCGGGTGGGGTGCTGGGCAATGCCTGCGAGTTCAAGAACTGTCTCCTGATGGACGGGGTGCAGGTCCCTCATTTTTCCTACGTTGGCGACTCCATATTGGGAAATCGCGCCCACCTCGGGGCGGGCGCTATCTGCTCGAACCTGCGTCTGGACCAAAAGCCCGTCGTGGTGCGCACGCCGGAGCGGGTTTACGAGACGGGTTTACGGAAGTTCGGGGCCATCCTGGGCGACGGCGCCGAGGTCGGCTGCAACGCGGTCCTTAATCCCGGCAGCGTGCTAGGCCGGCGCGCGCTGGTGGCTCCGGGCACGGTTTTCAGCGGCGTGCTGCCGGCTGGCACCATCGCCCGCCAGCGAGGTGCGGTGGCGCTTCTGCCACGGAGGGATTGAAACACGGCCCGGTTTCGGCGCATCTTCTTTTCTCCCTCATGCGCACTCTCACCGGCATCCAGCCTTCGGGCATCCTTCATCTTGGCAACTACCTCGGTGCCATGCAGCCGGCGATCGCGGCGCAGGACCTAGCGGGTGACTGTTTCTATTTTATCGCCGATTACCACTCGATGACGTCGCTCACGGATCCGCAAAAGCGGCGAGACTACACCCTCGGCGTCGCCCTCGACTGGCTGGCTTGCGGGCTGGATCCAGCCAAGAGCGTGCTTTGGCGCCAAAGCGATGTCCCTGAGGTATGCGAACTCGCCTGGATGCTCGGCACGCTGGCGCCGATGGGGCTTTTGGAGCGAGCCCATAGCTACAAGGACAAGACCGCCCGCGGCCTTGCCGCCAACGTGGGCCTCTTCACCTACCCGGTGCTCATGGCGGCCGACATCCTCCTCTACGACACCACTCATGTTCCGGTCGGTCGCGACCAGAAGCAGCACGTGGAGATGACTCGCGACATGGCGATCAAGTTTAACCTGGCCTACGGAGAGACCTTCGTAGTGCCCGAGAGTGTGATCCGCGACGAATCCGCCGTCGTGCCCGGGCTGGACGGACAAAAGATGAGCAAGAGCTACGGCAATACCCTCGATCTCTTCGGCGACGAGAAAACCACGCGCAAAAAAATCATGGGCATCCCGATGGATTCGCGAGCCCCCGGTGAGCCCAAGCCTGACGCCGATCAGAACCTCGCCATCCGCTTGCTCAAGGTGGTCGCCGCCCCGGCGTTTGCCCTCGAAACGGAGGAGCGTTTACGCGCCGGCGGGCTGGGTTACGGTGACCTGAAGAAAATCCTTTTTGAACAGGTCTGGACTCACTTTGAGGGAGCTCGGGCGCGCCGCGCCGCGCTCGCCGAGGACTCCGCGCATGTGGAGGCAGTGTTGCGCGAGGGCTCCGGCCGGGCCCGGGCGGTGGCCGAGGTCGTGCTGGCACGCGCCCGCCGGGCCTGCGGTTTGCGCTGAGCCGGGATCAGGCAGTTGCCTGGGTTCCCACCGAGGCGAACTGGCGGCGCCTTTCGGTGGGGCCCTCGGCGAAATACCCTTCGGGTAATTTTCGCCGAGGGCGCACCCTCCGACTACCGCTCCGGGCTTCGCCATCTCCGCTTCACTCCGTCCTTTACCCGGTCCGCCTCGAAAGACACTCGCCATTCTAGCCGCTGCTCAACTGCCTGTCCCCGGCAGAGGTCGGCCTTCCCTGGCTCATCGTCCTGCCGGCGCTTAGCGAACCACGCGGGCGCCGCCGCCGCCGATGGTCTTCTCGACCTCCTTGCGGGTGGCCATTGACGTGTCGCCGGGGGTGGTCGAGGCGAGCGCGCCGTGGGCGGCGCCGTATTCGACCGCCTTTTTCGGGTCGTTGAACTCGAGGAACCCAAACTGCAGTCCCGAGGCGAAACTGTCGCCGCCGCCGACGCGGTCGAGGATTTCGAGGCGGGGATACTGCTTGCTCTCGTAGAACTGGCCGTCGTGCCAGAGGATGGCCGACCAGTCGTTTACGGTGGCGGTGTGGACGTGGCGGAGAGTGGTGGCGGCGACCTTGAAGTTGGGAAACTCCTTCACGGCGGTCTCGATCATCGCCTTGAAGGCATCGGTCTCGATGTGCTTCAGGTCCTCGGCGCCCTTGACCGCAAAGCCGAGCGACGCGGTGAAGTCTTCCTCATTGCCGATCATCACGTCGACGTATTTGGCGATCTCGCGGTTGACCTCCTGGGCTTTCTTCAGGCCGCCGATGGTCTTCCAAAGCGAAGGACGGTAGTTGAGATCGTAGGACACGATCACGCCGTGTTTTTTGGCAGCCTGCACGGCCTCGATGGTGGCCTCGGCGGTGGAGGCGGAGAGGGCGGCGAAGATGCCGCCGGTGTGAAACCAGCGCGCGCCCAGTTCGCCGAAGATATGATCCCAGTTAAAATCTCCGGGTTTGATTTGCGAGGCGGCGGTGTTGCCACGGTCGGGATTCCCGACGGCGCCACGAATGCCGAAGCCACGCTCGGTGAAATTCAGGCCGTTGCGCACGTTGCGACCGATGCCGTCGTCCTCGCGCCATTGGATGAAATCAGTGGCGACGCCGCCCTGCATGATGAAGTCCTCGATCAGATGACCGATCTCATTGTCCACGAATGAGGTGGCGACGGCGGTCTTCAGGCCGAAGCACTTACGGAGACCGCGAGAGGTGTTGTATTCGCCGCCGCCTTCCCAGGCGGCAAAGGAGCGCGCGGTGCGGATGCGGCCCTCGCCGGGATCGAGGCGGAGCATGACTTCGCCGAGCGAGATCTGGTCAAAAACGGTGGATTTGGCGGGTTTGAGGGGGAGGCTCATAGGAAAAAGATGAAGGGGAAAGGTGGCGTTAAGTTAGGGGAAGAGCGGGCGGGAGGAGAAGCCCGGGAGGCGGGCGGGACTGGAGGCAGACGACCCCGTCTAGCACGCAAGCGACCGTCACGACCGGCAAGCAGGCGCCTTCTGCAAACAGATGCTTAACCCGTGTGGGCCGCACGCGTCTTTGCCACGAGGCGGGCAAGGGCGGCCGGGGTGGCGGGGCAGGCGCCGCTTTCGGTGATCAGCGCGGTGACGAGTGCGGCTGGCGTGACATCGAAGGCGTCGTTGCGGGCGGGGGTGGTCGGGGTGGTTAATAAAACTTCGGTGCGTGCGCCCCTCGCGTCGTTGCCGACGGCGTGGGTGACTTCGCGGGCGGAGCGTTGCTCGATAGGGATGTCGCGCACGCCGTCGGCGGTAGTGGGGTCGAAGGTGCTCAGCGGCAGGGCCACGTAGAAAGGCACGTTGTGGGCTCGGGCGGCGAGGGCCTTCAGATAGGTGCCGATCTTGTTGGCGACGTCGCCGTTGGCCGCGACGCGGTCGGCCCCGACGATGCAGAGATCGACCAGTCCGCGCTGGAGCAGGTGGCCGGCGGCGTTGTCCACCACGAGGGTGTGGGGCACGCCGTGTTGAGTGAGTTCCCACGCGGTCAGGGACGCGCCCTGGTTGCGCGGGCGGGTCTCGCTCACCCAGACGTGCACGGGCAGGCCGGCGTCGTGGGCCTGGTAAACCGGGGCGAGGGCGGTTCCCCAATCCACGCAGCCGAGCCAGCCGGCATTGCAGTGGGTGAGGACGTTCAGGACCGGGCGCTCGGCAGCAGGTTTGGCGGCGAAGACGGAGCGAAAGAGCTCCAGCCCGTGGAGGCCGATGGCGGCATTGGTGGCGACGTCGTCGGCGCAGATTTGGGCCGCCTCGGCCCAGGCGGCGTCGGCGCGGGCGGCGGGCGGGAGCGGGGCCACTCGGGCATGCACCCGGTCAAGGGCCCACCGCAGGTTTACGGCGGTGGGGCGGGTGGCGAGCAACTCGGCGTGAGCCGAGGCGAGGGCCGCGTCGGACGGGTCGGCGGCGAGGGCGAAGGCGAGGCCGTGGGCGGCGGTGGCGCCGATCAGGGGGGCACCGCGGACCTGCATGACCCGGATGGCGTGGGCGGCCTCGGTGGCGGAGGTGAGTTCGCGCCACACGATTTCGTGGGGCAGGAGGGTTTGGTCGAGGATTTGCACGGCGCGGCGGCCGGGCAGGGGCTCGATGGTGTGGCGGGGGCGGCCTTCGACGTTCATGGGGCGATTTCGAGCAGGGAGGAGAAGGTCGGATGGTCGTGAGTCGGGGCAGGGGGATTTCCAGGCCGCAGGGCGAGGGCGGTGCGCAGGCCGGCGGCGCGCGCGGCGTCGAGCTCGGCGACGATGTCGCTCAAAAACAGGATCGCATCCGGCGCGTGGCCGGCGACGGCAGTGATGGCGGCGTAGCTGGCGGCGGACTTTTTCGGGCCGACGGTGGTGTCGTGATGGCCGCAAAGGAGCGGGGTGAGGTCCCCGTCGACGGTGTGGGCGAAAAACAATTTCTGCGCGTGCACGCTGCCGGACGAGTAGATGCGTAGCTCGACGCCGCCGGCGTGCCAGGCGCGGAGGGCGGGGGCTACGTCAGGGAAGAGGTCGGCGCGGAGTTCGCCGGAGCGGAAGCCCCCTTCCCAGATCAGTCCCTGGAGTTGTTTCAGGCCGGTGGCCTTCACGTCGCGGTCCATCAAGTCGTGGAGGTGGGCGACGAGGGCGCGCAGATTTTCGGCGGCCGGGGGCGGAAGGGTAAGGCCGGTCGCGGCGGCATCGGTGGCGACCTGCGCGAGGGCGGCGGAGACCTCGGGGCGGGCGAAGTGGTCCTCGAGAAACTCCGCCAGGCGGGTGCGGGCGAAGGGGAACATCGTCGCGTGGACGTAGGCCAGGGGCGAGACGGTGCCCTCGATATCGAGGAGCACGAGGGCGGCGGGCGCCGTCATACGAGGGCGGGGCCGGGGGTGAGGCGGGGTTGGTTGGGGTTAAAGTAGCCGGGGCCGAAGCAGAGGGGCTCGTGGGCGGCGGCGATAGCGTCGCCGGTGTAGAGCGGGGACCAGCCGGCTTTTTCACGGAAGAGGCGGATGGCACGGATGGTGCGGTCGCGGCAGAGGTCGAACCAGTGTTTGGTGCCGGCGGGGACGTTCATTAAATCGCCCTCCTCGACCTCGACGGAAAACACCGGATGGGCATCCGGATGAATAAAGAACAGGCCGCGACCTTTCACGATGAAGCGGACCTCGTCCTCGGCGTGGGTGTGCTCTTTGTTAAAGCGGTCGAGCATGGCCTGGAGGCCGGGGACATCGGGGGTGACGTCGATGACGTCGGCGGTGATGTAGCCGCCGCGGCGGTTTAGTTCCTGAATCTCGGGATCGTAGGCGCGGAGGATCTCCTCGGAGGTGGCGTCGCGGTCGATGCGGCCGGCGACGGCCCAGCGGTCGTATTCGATGCCGAAGGGAGCGAGGAAGGCGCGGATCTCGGCCTTGTCGGTCAGCGCGCGGTTTTGTTCAGGGATGCGGACGGTGGCCATGGCGGAGGGTCGGTTTATCGCGACAAGTCGCGCTTTTGGGTGAAAACCTCAAACAGGAACTCAAAAACCTCGATGTGACGGCGGGCGGCGGCGAGGTTTTCACCCCAGGCGTAGAGCCCGTGGCCGGCGATAAGGAAGCCGGGCGGCACGGGGGCGTCGGGAGTGGCGGCGGCGGCAGCCGCGCGGAGGTAGTTTTCCACCTGGGTGGCAAGGGCGGGAATGTCCTGAGTGTTGGCGAAAATGGGCACGCGGATGGCGGTCTCGTGGGTGGTGATGCCGGCGAGGCCCTTGAGCATCTCGTAGCCGGCGAGGGGTAGGGCGCCGTCGGCCAGAAAAAGCTCGGACAACACGGTGCCGCGCACGGAGTGGGTGTGGAGGATGGAGCCGGCGCCGGCGACGCGGGCCAGCACCACGTGGAGCATGGTCTCGGCGGAGGGCTTGGGCAGGGCGGGGTCGAGGACGCGGCCGTCGGGACCGACGAGGGTGAACTGGGCGGGCTGGAGCCGGCCCTTGTCGAAGCCGCTGCCGGTGAGCACAAGGGCGAGCGGGTCCTGGCTGGCGACGACGCTATAGTTGCTGCTGGTGCCGAGGGACCAGCCGCGGGTGTGGAAATCACGGCCGGTCTCGATTAGGCCGGCTAGGGCGGCCTCATGGGCCTGGAGGGCGGGGGGCGTGGCGGCGGACATGCACCCTAGATGAAGCCGAGTGGCGGGCGGGGGTGTCAAGGCGTGGCGGGGCTAGGCGCGGTTCCAGGGGGCTTTCGCAAGGAGTAGGCCCATGCCGCAAAAGCCGGTGATGCCGGCGAAGACCAGTCCGGCGCCGATGAAGCCGGACAGCCAGATGAAGTCGGGATGCACGGTGCGGGCCAGCGCGACGCCCAACACGACCAGGGCGCCCGCGCCGATGCGCACCTGGCGTTCCACGCCGACGGCCCGGGTGTGGCCGTGCACGACCGGCAAGCCGGCCGCCGTCCAGGCCTCGGTCCCGCCCGTCACCACCATGGGCTGGGCAAAGCCGGCGGCGGCGAGGCGCGCGCAGGCCGACTGGGCGCGTTGGCCGCTTTGGCACAGCACATAGACCGGTGCCGCCGGATCGGGGTGGCCGAGGGCGGTGAGTGCGGCGGGCGAGACCTCGGGCAGGGGCAGGTTTCGCGCCGGGGCAGCGTGTAAGGCGGCGAATTCGCCCGGCGTGCGCACGTCAATCACGGTAAGGCTCGCGTCCGTGGCGAGGCGGGCGGCGAGTGTGGCGGCGGAGAGGGCGGCAGGTTTCATGGTTTTATCATGATAACGTGGACAGGTTTCGACAAGCGTTCAGGCGACAAGACTCCCGGTCACTGCAGGCCCGCTGGTTCCGGCTGGGCAACATTTCATGGCTTTGCGCGAAAACCGAGCCAACGTGACCTGCATGTCGTTTTTATCCCTGGGCCTCACCGAACCACTCCAACGCGCCGTGGCCGCGTGGCATTACGAAGAACCGACCCCGATCCAGGCGGCGGCCATTCCGGCCATCCTGCGCGGTGCGGACGTGTGGGCCTCGGCCCAGACCGGCTCGGGTAAGACGGCGGCTTTCGCCCTGCCCCTGGTGCAAAAGCTGGCGGCGGCGCGCCGGCCGCACGGCCGCTATGTGAGCGCTCTGATTCTGGTGCCCACCCGTGAACTGGCGACCCAGGTGGTGGAGGCGGTGCGGCGCTACGCTCGCTACCTGCCCCAGCCGCTCAAGACCCTCGTCGCGGTCGGCGGCCTCTCGATCAACCCGCAGATGCTCGCGCTTGGCGGCGGGGCCGATCTGCTCGTCGCCACGCCCGGGCGCCTGCTCGACCTGATCGACCACAACGCGCTCTCGCTCGCGGAGGTGTCGGTGCTCGTGCTGGACGAGGCGGACCGCCTGCTCGACCTCGGCTTCAAGGCCGAACTCGACCGCATAGTGGGGCTGCTCCCAGCGCGGCGGCAGAGTTTGTTGTTCTCTGCGACTTTCCCGCCCGAGGTGCAGACGCTGGCGGCGGCTTTATTGCGTGATCCGCTCCGCATCGAGACGCCGGATACGGCGGAGAACACGCCGGAGATTTTGCAACGCGTGATCGAGGTGGACGCGCCGCGCCGGACGCAGCTTCTGCGGCACTTGGTCGAGACGAACGGGTGGTCGGGCGTGCTGGTGTTCGTGGCGACGAAATACACCTGCGAGCATGTTGCGGAGAAGCTGGTCCGCGCGGGCATCGCGGCGGCGGCGCTGCACGGTGAGCTGAGCCAAGGCGCGCGCACCCAAGCGTTGGCCGACCTGAAGGCGGGCAAGGTGAAGGTCCTGATCGCGACCGATCTAGCGGCGCGGGGTATCGACATCCCGAAGCTGCCGGCGGTGGTGAACTACGACCTGCCGCGCTCGGCGGTGGACTACACCCATCGCATCGGCCGCACGGGGCGCGCGGGCGAGGCGGGGGTGGCGATCAGTTTTGTGAGCGCGGGCACGCACGCGCACTTTCGCCTGATCGAAAAACTTCACTCGCTAACGCTGGAGCGGGAGCAGATCGCGGGCTTCGAACCGCGCGAGACGGAGGTCGTCACACCCTTGGTGGCGCCCGATGGCGGCGGTATCAAAGGCCGACGCAAAAGTAAGAAAGACAAGATCCGCGAGGTGGCAGCGCGCGCGGTCGGCGAGCCGGTGCCAGTGCGGGTGGTGCCGCCCAGGCCGGCGCGGGTGGTGTCGCCGCGGACGGGTGGAGGCTTTTAACCCCCAAGCACACGAAGCCGGACCCGCTGGGCCCCAGACTTAGCGGCTTTGCGGCCTGCGTGGTTACCTGAGTTTATTTAGACCGTGTGGGTCTTGAGCGCGGCGACGTCCCACTCGGGTTGGCCGCACTCGCGCGCGACCTCGTTGAAGGCGTCGACCTCGGCCTTGGTGAACCGTAGGCCGCCGGCGGCGGTGGTGTGTTTGGCGAAGGTCGCCTCGATCTGGCCGGGGATGATGGCGCCGTCGTTGCCGTGGCCTAGGACGTCGGCGAGGACGGCCTTGACGTTCTCGGTCTGGGTGCGGCCTTTCGCGAAAAGTCCGCCGCTCAGCGCTTCGGGGTGGATGACTTGGAAGAAGAAGGCGCAGGTGCCCTTTTCGCCCTCGGGCACGTTTTGCCAGCGGTTGCGGATGGTGGGGAGCGATCCGCCGATGAAGGCGCCGACGACCTCGTTGAGCAGGGAAAGGCCGTAGCCTTTGTGGGCGCCGAAGGGCAGGAGGGCGGCGACCTCGTCGGGGTTGGTGGTGGGTTTGCCGTCCTTATCCACGGCGGCGAGCGGGGGAAGTTGTTTGCCCTCGCGTTTGAGTTGTTGGACGCGGCCCATGGCGATGACCGACGTGGCCCAGTCGATCACGAGGGGGAAGCCGACGGCTTCGGTGGTGGGGAAACCCCAGGAATGCGGGTTGGTGCCGAGGGTGGGGAACTTGCCGCCGAAGGGAACGACCTCGGCGAGGGCCGCGGTGCAGTTGGTGTAGGCGATGTAGCCGCGGCGGGCGGCGTCCATGACGTAGCCGGCGCCCCAGAGGTAGTGGAAGGCGTTGTCCACCGAGACGGTGCCGACGCCGTAGATGTCGGCCAGGCGGATGGCCTCGTCGATGGCGCGGTAGGCGGTGGCCTGGCCGAGCTTTTTGTTGGCGTTCCAGATCTTGGCGGAGGGAAAGCGGGAGGGGCGCTCCTCGATTTGGGCGCCGGGGACGCAGCCCTTTGAGCCGGAGCCGAAAAGGTGGTCAAGGTGGAGAGCCTTGAGGCCGTTGTGGGTGCGGATGCCGTGGCGGGAGGCCTCGGCGCAGAAGCGGGCGCCCTCGGCGGCTTCGTCGCCGTGGTAACCGCGATGTTGATACGCGGCGGCGACGAGGGCGTTGTGGGCGGATTCGGGGACGACGAGGTAGGTTTCCATGGTAAGAAAGGTGGAGAGTAGAAAGTAGTGAGTAGAAAGTAGCGAGTAGGGCGGAGGCGCGTGTGTGCGGGATGCTCGCTACTCACTACCCGCTACTCGCTCTTCAAGAAATCAGACCGCGCGGGCGATGGGTTCCTTGCCGGCGAGGAAGCGGGTCAGGTTTTCGACCGCGCAGGAAGCCTGACGCTGGACGCTCTCGTGGGTGCGGCTGCCGATGTGGGGGGTGAGAATGACACCGGGCAGGCCGAGGAGAGGGTGGTCGGCAGGTGGGGGTTCCTGGTCGAGCACGTCGGCAGCGTAGCGAACATGGCCGGACTTCAGGGCGGCCACGAGGGCGGCGAGGTCGAGGAGTTCACCGCGGCCCGTGTTCACGATGACGGCGCCTTGGGGGAGCAGGGCGAGGCGGCGGGCATCAAGCAGGCCCTTGGTCTCGGCGGTCAGCTTGGTGTGTAGCGAAACGAAAGCGGCGCTGCGCAGGGCTTCGTCCAGGGTTTCGGCTCGTTCGAGGCCGTGCCAGCGGGCGAAATCCTCGTCCCAGTGGTTGGCGAAAACGACGACACGCAGACCGAAGGCGCGGGCGCGGATGGCGACCTCCTTGGCGATGCGGCCGAGGCCGATCAGGGCGAGGGTTTTGCCGC
This sequence comes from Akkermansia muciniphila, assembly GCA_945888375.1. Taxonomy (GTDB): domain Bacteria; phylum Verrucomicrobiota; class Verrucomicrobiia; order Opitutales; family Opitutaceae; genus IMCC26134_A. Next base: position 20,087 of record CAMCZZ010000008.1, read on the forward strand.
AGACTTCGTTGCCGGTGATGCGTGTCCAGCGGCCGGCGGCGACGTGGTTGGCCTCGACAACGAGATTGCGCACGGTGGCAAGGAGTAGGGCGAAAGTGTGTTCGGCGACCGTGGTGTGGTTGACGCCGGGGGTGAAGAGCACGGGCAAGCCGAGGTCCTTGGCGGCGGCTAGGTCGATCTTGTCCAGGCCTATGCCGTATTTGCTGATGACCTTCAGCCGCGGCAGGGATTTTTGCATGACGGCGCGGGTCATGGCGTCGTCGCCGCAAAGATAGGCGTCGAATTGCCCGGCGAGTTCCAGCATGCGGGACTCGGGCAAGGGGCCGCGCTCGCGCACGATTTCAAAGCCGGCTTCGGCGAGCATCGTGTGATGGATGCCGGGCGTGTCTTGGAAGGAGGTGGTGGTAAGAAGGACGCGGGTCATGGAAAAGTCGGCGAGGGTGTGCAGGAAGAGACTGAAACCAAGAACCACGCGAGGACGAGCGAAGAGCGTATGAAAAGGTTTGCAGACGGCTTGGGCGTTGCGCTGCTAGGAACGATCAGGGATGGGTGTTTAATTATGGCTACATCGGATGAGGATAAAGTTGCCTTCGTTTCCGCCACTCGGGCCTTGCGCCGGCGTTTGGGGTCGGGGGTGGTGCGCACCGATGAGGTTGCGTTGAAGGAGGCTTCGTTCGATTCCAGCCGTATCGCGGTGCGTCCGGTGGCGGTGATTCGGCCGGTCAAGCGCGAGCAAATCGGCGTGGTGCTTAAGCTGGCCAATCTGCACGGAGTCCCGGTGACGCCTCGCGGACGCGGCACGACCCTCATGGGATCGGCCGTGCCGCTCCACGGGGGCTGGGTGTTGGATCTGATGGGGCTGGACGCCATCCGCATCGACGCCGAGGCGGGGCTGGCCCATGTGCAGGCGGGCGCGAACGTCGGTGCGATCCAGGACGCGGCGGCGGCGGCGGGCTGGTTTTACCCGCCCGATCCGTCCTCGAAGCAGTATTGCACCATCGGCGGAAACATCGCTTGCAATGCCGGCGGCATGCACGGCGGCAAATACGGGGTGACGCGTGATTTCGTGGTGGCGCTAAAGGGTTTTTTGCCGACCGGAGAGTTTGTGGAGTGGGGGACGGCGACGCGGAAATTCGCGGCGGGTTTTAATCTCCGCGATCTTTGGATCGGGAGCGAGGGCATGCTCGGGGTCGTGACGGACGCGGTGCTGCGGCTCCTTCCGGCGCCGGCGGCGCGGTGGACGCTGTTGACCAGTTTCGCCGACGAGGTGTCGGCTTTCCGGGCGGCGCGGGCGCTCTTTGCGGCGCGGGTGCAGCCGGCGATTTGCGAGTTTCTCGATCGGGCTTCGGTGACTTGTGCGGAGGCGGCGATGAAGACGACAATCTTTCCCGGCCAGCCTGGGCGTCCGGTAATTTTGCTGGAATTGGCGGGCTCGCCAGCGGAGCTCCGCGACACGAAGAAGACGGTGCTGGCCTGGGCGGCGGCGCATGCGGCGGGGCATCGGGCGGCGAAAAACCGCGCGGAGGCCGAGGCGCTCTGGGCGGTGCGGCGCAAGTGCTCCGGGGCGATGTTCCAGATGGGCGATGCGAAACTCAACGAGGACATCACCGTGCCGCTCGGCGCCTACGAGGAGTTTGCCGTCTGGCTGGAAAAACTCCGGGCGTCGTCGGGGCTGGCGATTCCGACCTTTGGGCATCTGGCCGATGGCAATCTCCACGTGAACATCATGTATCACAAGGCGGTTCCGGCCGAGTGCCGGGCGGCGGAGAAGGCGGTGCTGGCGTTGATGAAAAAGGTCGTCGCGCTGGGCGGGGCGATTTCGGGCGAGCATGGCATCGGTCTGGCGAAGACGCCTTTTTTACGGCTCCAGCACTCGGCGGCGGCGATTGGCGCGATGCGGGCGGTCAAGCACGCGCTCGATCCGAAGGGGATTTTGAACCCTGGGAAAATGTTCGAGGTTTTCGAGGTCTGGAAGGCCCCTCGGGTGACAGCCAGTTTTCCTTGGGACCACAAGTGAGCGCAGCCCGCTTGGGTAAATTCTCGTTGCCCGAGGCCCTGCGAAACGGCTTTGCTGACCCTTTACGACTTTTGCCAACTCTTCTCCGCCCATGACGAACACGCACCACTGCGCCCAGCTCACCGCCGCCGATCTTGGCGCCACCGTATCGCTCGTTGGCTGGGTGGATTCCATCCGCGACCACGGCGGCATCCTCTTCATCGACTTGCGTGACCGCAAGGGTGTGACCCAGGTGAAGTTTGACCCTCAAGATCACGCCGAACTGGCGGCCCAGGCCGCCACGGTGAAGCCCGAGTCGGTCATCGCCATCAGCGGCGTGGTGGTCGCCCGTCCCGAGGGCACGACCAATGTCTCCCTGCCAACCGGCGCCATCGAGGTCGCCGCCACCACGCTCATCATTCATAACATTTCCGACACCCCTCCCTTTCCGCTCACCGATGCGGGCGGGGACAAGGTTAACGAAGATCTGCGCCTGACCTACCGTTACCTCGACCTGCGCCGGCCAAAGATGCGCCATAACCTCCAGGTGCGTCACAAGGCGACCAAGGCCATCCGTGACTACTTCGATTCCCAAGAGTTTATCGAGGTCGAGACGCCCGCCCTCTTCAAATCGACGCCCGAAGGCGCGCGCGAATACCTCGTGCCCTCGCGCATCCATGCCGGCCAATTCTACGCGCTCTCGCAGTCGCCGCAGCAGTTCAAGCAGATCCTCATGGTTGCCGGGGTGGAGCGCTACTTCCAGATCGCCCGCTGTTTCCGCGACGAGGATTTGCGCGCCGACCGGCAGATGGAGTTCACCCAAGTGGACGTCGAAGCCTCGTTCATCGATCGCGAGGATGTTTACCGCCTGTTCGAGGGCATGGTGAAACGCATCTGGAGCACGGTCCTCGGCGTGGACATTCCGGCGCCCTTCCTGCGCATGCCATTTCACGAGGCGATGAACCGCTTCGGCGTGGACAAGCCCGATATGCGTTTCGGCCTAGAGTTGACCGATCTTTCCGACGTTTTCCAAAACTCCGCCTTCAAGGTTTTCCAGGCCACGGTGGCCGGTGGTGGTGTTATCAAGGCCTTTAACGCCAAGGGTCTCGCCGACCTTACGCAGGGTGAGCTCAAAGCGCTCGAGGACATCGCCAAGAGCCTTGGCGCGAAGGGGCTCGCGTTCATCAAGAGCGAGGGCGGCGAGTGGAAGTCGCCCATCGTGAAGTTCTTCTCCGACGCCGAGAAGGCCGCGCTCACCGCCCAACTCGGCATTGAGGATGGCGACATGGTTTTCTTCGCCGCTGCGCCGTGGGAAAAGGCTTGCTCCATCCTCGGCCGCATCCGCCTCGAGGCCGCGCAACTGCTGGTGAAGCGCGGCAAGATGACCATCCGCCACGACGACTGGAAATTCCTCTGGGTGGTGGAGTTTCCGCTCATGACCTACGATGAGGAGGCCAAGCGCTATCTCGCCACCCATCATCCTTTCACCGCGCCGGTCCCCGAGGATCTACCCCTGCTCGCCACCGCTCCCGACAAGGTGCGCGGCCAGCATTACGACCTCGTGCTCAACGGTATGGAACTCGGCGGCGGCTCCATCCGCATCCACCAACCGGCGGTGCAGGAAATGGTCTTCAAGGATGTGCTCAAAATCCCCGCTGATGTGGTCGAGAGCCGCTTTGGTTACATGCTCAAGGCCTTCACCTACGGCGCTCCCCCGCACGGCGGCATCGCCTTTGGCCTCGACCGGATGTGTGCCCTGCTCTGCGGAACCACCAGTATTCGCGATGTCATTGCCTTCCCGAAGACCCAGAAGGGCCAGGATCTCATGGCCCAGTCGCCCACGCCGGTGACCGACAAGCAGCTCAAGGAGTTGCACATTGCGGTGGTGGCGCCGGTGACGCCCGAAGCGGGCTAAAACCTCCTCCCGCTATAGGGCCAGACGGCTTTTTTGCCGCGCTCCTGCTGGGGCGCGGCTTTTTTTGTTCGAGCTTGGCGGGAATTCTGCGGAGGTGGGTCGCGTATGCCGAACAACTGGTGGAGACCCTGGCGCTGGCCGCTCGCCAACCGTATCCTGCTGGGGCTCCTTTGTGGCGTGCTTGCGGGGCTGGTGGCGAATCAAGCGATCACCTCCGACGCGGGGCGGGCCGCGCTCGACGGTTGGCTCGTGCAGGTGATCCAGCCGTTAGGTAAGTTGTTTATTCGCATAGTTTTCATGATTGTGATCCCGCTTATTTTCTCGGCGATCACCCTGGGTGTTTCGGAGTTGGGGGATGCGCGTAAACTGGGACGGGTGGGTCTGCGCTCGGTGGGTTACACCGTGTTGCTCTCGGCGGTGAGCGTGCTGGTGGGGCTGGTGCTGGTGAATTTCTTCGCGCCCGGGCGGCAGCTTGACCCCGCCACACGGGATGCGCTGGTGGCGCGATATCAAGGCGACGCCGCCGCGAAGGTCGCCCAGGGCACGCAGGTGGCCAAGCCGCTCGCGGAGAGCCTGCTCGCGCTCATTCCGCAAAATCCGCTGGCCGAGGCAGTGAACGCCTTCACGCCCAACTACTCTGGCGGTGGCCTGCTTTCGGTCATGGTATTCAGCCTCTTTTTCGGCATCGCGATGGCCCTCTCACCGCCGGAAAAAATCGGGCCGCTCACCGGTTTTTTGCAGGCGGTTTTCGAGGTCTGCATGCGAGTGATCGGCTTTGCCATGAGGCTGGCGCCGCTGGGTGTGGCGTGCCTCGGCTTCGGGCTCACTGCCACTCTCGGGCTGGGTTTGCTCAAGACCCTGGGTTTTTACGTCGCCGTGGTCTTGCTGGGGTTGGCGATCCAGCAATTCGGCGTTTATTCGCTGTGTCTGCGATGGCTCGGCGGGGTGTCGCCGCGCTGGTTTTTTGGCCAGTCTCGCGAGGCGATGTTGACGGCCTTCAGCACTTCTTCGAGCAACGCCACCCTGCCGGTTTCGCTGCGCGTAGCGGAGCAGCAACTGGGGTTGCCTCGGCGCATCAGCCGTTTCGTGCTCACGGTGGGGGCGAGCGCGAACCAGAATGGCACTGCGCTCTACGAGGGCGTCACGGTCTTGTTTCTCGCGCAGGTTTTCGGGGTCGAGCTTTCGCTCGCGCAGCAAGTCGTAGTGGCGTTGATGTGTATCCTCGCCGGGCTGGGCACGGCGGGCGTGCCGGGTGGGTCGCTGCCTCTGGTCGTGGGGGTATTGGTGACCATCGGCGTGCCGGGGGAGGGTATCGCCATAATCCTCGGCATTGATCGCCTGCTGGATATGTGCCGGACCTGCCTGAACGTCACGGGCGATCTGGTTTGTGCCGTTTTGGTCGCCAAGGGCGAGCCAGCGGAAGAAACGCAGGCCACTGCACTCTAGGCATTTTGGGGATTTAGATTAAGTTTAGCGCTTTCTTTGCGCCGGCGTTGCGGCGGGGTGGTCAAAGTTGGCCGCTAGGCGCTTAATAGCCAGTCTCCGACAAGAAAGCTGCGCCCTTTCTTGCGCCCTGGTGGGGTTTTCACTCATGCTTGAGCATCACTCTGCTCAATTCGCTTATGAAACTCATTATCGCTATCATAAAACCATTTAAACTCGAAGAAGTTAAGGAAGCCCTAGCCGGTGTCGGCGTGGAGGGTATGACCGTCACGGAGGTAAAAGGCTTTGGTCGCCAAAAGGGGCACACGGAGATTTATCGTGGCAGCGAATACACGGTCGATTTCCTGCCCAAGGTGAAGCTCGAGATCGTGGTGATGGACGACGTGGCTGACAAGACGGTCAATGCCATCGTCAAAGCGGCCAAGACAGGAAAGATAGGCGATGGTAAGGTCTTCGTGGTCGGCTTGGAGGACGCGGTCCGCATCCGCACCGACGAACACGGCGACGAGGCGATCTGATCGCCGTTTTCGCAGGCTGAACCCTGCGTTTGCCGGCCCTTCCTGGCGGGAGGGCCGGTTTTTTGTGCCTTTCGCTGAGCGCGGCAGTCGCGCGCGGTATCGGAGCGCGCGGACGGGTGGCGGTTGACCACGCGAGTTGATGGCACAAGCGCACCGGCCGGTGTTTAAAAGTTACCAGTTACCCGCCAAATGATTTTTTTATTTTATAATATATTGATAAACAACAATTTATTTTTACCTGATTTTTTTTCATGCGAAACACCGAGGATGGCCTGCCGTTTGCTAATCTTGTTTTCGTCTATGAAGTCATTCCTCAAATCCATCCTTTGTTCGCTAGCTCTGGCCGGCGTGACAATCCCATCCATCGCGCAGGATGCGGCCGCACCGGCCGCGCCTGCTGAAGCCGCCGCCGTGGCGGCTCCGACTGAACCGACGGTCGAGCAGCGGCTCGGCGATATCGAAGCATACCTGAACAACACCGCTCGCGTCACGGACGGTAATTCAAAGATTTCCGGCCCCGGTCCGGGACACAACGCGTGGCAGATGGTCAGCACCGCGCTCGTCATTTTCATGACCTTGCCTGGTCTGGCGCTTTTTTACGGTGGTCTGGTCCGCAAGAAGAACATTCTCTCCGTTTTCGCGCAGTGTTTTGCCATCGCCGGTCTCGTCTCCATCCTTTGGTGGGCAGTCGGCTACAGCCTCTCCTTCGGCTCCGGTGGCAATGCGTTCATCGGCGGCCTGGGCAACATGATGCTGAGCGGCGTCGAGCCCGGTGTCACGGGTGCTGGATACTACTGGATCAGCGACACCATGTGGAGCATGTTCCAGCTCTCTTTCGCCATTATCACCCCGGCTCTTATTCTCGGTGCCATCGCCGAGCGCATGAAGTTCGCCGCCGTGCTCGCGTTCGTCGCCCTCTGGATGTTCGCCGTTTACTTCCCCTTCGCCCATATGGTTTGGGCGACCGATGGTCTCATGTGCGGCCCGCTAAATCCGAATGCCGCCATCAAGGCCATCGACTTCGCCGGCGGCACCGTCGTTCACATGACCTCCGGCTGGTCCGCGCTCGTGCTCTGTATCATCCTCGGGCCGCGCCTCGGGTTCGGTAAGGAGAAGATGACTCCGCACTCCATGACGCTTTGCGCGATCGGCACTGGAATGCTGTGGGTCGGCTGGTATGGGTTTAACGCCGGCTCCGCCTTGGGCGCCGACGCCATCGCCTCCAACGCCTTCGCCACCACCACGCTTGCGGCCGCGACCGCCGGGTTTGTCTGGGGTATCGCAGAGTGGGTCCTCAAGGGCCACGCCTCCGTGCTGGGCTTCTGCTCGGGCATCGTCGCGGGCCTGGTTGTCATCACCCCCGGTGCCGGCTTTGTGACGCCCTCCTCCGCCGTGATCATCGGTGTTCTTGCCGGTATCATTCCCTTCGTGTTCGTGAGCTACCTCAAGGCCAAGCTCGGTCTCGACGACGCGCTCGACACGTTCGGCATCCACGGCGTAGGCGGCACTCTTGGCGCCATCCTCACGGGTATCTTCGCCAGCGAAAAGGCCAACTCGGTCGTCGCCGGCCTCAAGGATGGTCTCCTCATGGAGCAGCTGAAGGCCGTGGCCTTGACCATCGTGTGGAGCGTGGTAGCCACCGCGATCATTGCTTACCTCATCAAGTTCACCATCGGCCTCCGGCCCACCGCCGAGGTCGAGCGTCAGGGTCTCGACATCAACGAGCATGGCGAAGAGGGTTACGTAGACTGATCCCTGCCCCGCATAACACTCATTCCATCCAAATCACATGAAACTCATCATTGCAGTCATCAAGCCCTTCAAGCTCGAGGAAGTTAAGGAAGCCCTCGCCGGCATCGGCGTCGAAGGTATGACCGTCACCGAGGTCAAGGGCTTCGGCCGTCAGAAAGGCCACACCGAGATCTACCGCGGTAGCGAATACACCGTGGACTTCCTGCCCAAGACCAAGCTGGAGATCGTGGTCGGCGACGACCTCGCCTCCAAGGCGGTCGAGGCCATCACTACCGCCGCCAAGACCGGCAAGATCGGTGACGGCAAAATCTTCGTCCTGCCGGTCGAAGATGTGGTCCGTATCCGCACCGAGGAACGTGGCGACGCCGCCGTCTAAACCTGTTTTCCCCGGTTGATTCTACCCCCCGGCCGCGCCCTGCGCGCGCCGGGTTTTTTTGCTGACGGCGCGCCGTCAGTGCCCCGGTAGCCGGGCTAATATTTTTTCTCGTAGTGGTGGCCGAGCGCGTCGGTAAACACGAGCACCCCAGCGCGGACCCCGCTCAGACGCAGACCTAAATCCTGGTCAACCGTATCGTTTAGCCGGAAAACTTTTTCGTTCATCAGCACGCGGGCTTGGTCTTCCCGGCCCCGGACTCCAGTGATGCGGGCCGCGGCGAGAAAACTGCGGATGCGCGGGGCAGGATCCAGTGGCGCGGGTGCCGGGGGTAGTGACGGTGCGGCGGGAGCAGCAAGGCTGACGACGGGATCTGCTGGTGTCTCCGGGCCATTGACCGTGGTGGGGGCGGCCGGAGGGGAGGCGGGCGCGGAATGGGGAGCCGTGAGCGGTGGCAGGGTTACAGCCGCCAGTGGCTCGGGCGGGGTTGCCTTTACCGGCAAGGCGGGCCCGGAAGTTGGGGTGGGGACGGTCGGTTTGTCGCTTGCGACCGGGGCCTTGGTGGCGGGCGTGACGCCGTAGTGCAGGATCAGGGCGGTGGCTCCTGCGCCGGTCGCCAGCAAGCCGAGCCCGAACCACAAGGGAGCAAGCGTGCGGTGATGGCTGGCGGCGCGGACGTGCGTGGTGACCGCCGCCGCCGCCACGCCGCTAGGCGCGCGGGAAAGCGGGGCCGACTCGAGAGTCCGCTGGCGCTGGGCTTTTTTTAGGGCTTCGTTAATCAGGCTCATGGCACGGACGTGGTTTGGGGTTCGGGGCGGGTCAAGGGGCTCAGTCGGTGAGCCGTCGGACGTCTTGGATTGCACGACGCACGTCCCACCAATTCACCTCGTCGGACTCGCGGATGTAGGCGGCGAGGAGGGCCTTGTCGCAGAGGTTGTTCACTACCCTGGGCACGCCTTGGCTGTGCCGGTGGAGAAGGTGCAGGGCCCAACGAGTGAAAAAAGGCCGCCCCGTGCTGCCGGCGAGGGTGAGACGGTGCTGGACGTAGTGGGTGAGTTCGTGGCGGGTCAGCGGCTTTAACTCGTAGTGGACGAGCACGCGCTGGCGAAGCTGGCGGAGCTCGGGCTGGCGGAGCAGATCTTTCAGTTCCGGTTGCCCCATTAACACGATTTGGAGGAGTTTGTGTTTATCCGTCTCCAGATTGGACAGCAGCCTCACCTGCTCGAGCACCGCGTAGGACAGGTTCTGGGCTTCGTCGATGATCAGTAGGATCTCGCGCCCGGCGGCGATGCGGCGGAGGAGCACCTGGTTGAGCTGGGCCAGCAAATCGGGCTGGGCCTCATGTTGCGTGGGCTCGCCGAGTTCGGTCAGGATGGCGCGCAGCATCTGCGACTCGTTGATGGAGGGATTTAGAATCAGGGCGGTGTCAAAGCGACCGTCCTGCTCCAGATCATTCAGGAATTGACGGCACAGGGTGGTTTTTCCGCAGCCGACTTCGCCCACGATCACGATAAATCCCTTTTTCTCAAAAACCCCGTATTTCAAGTGCTGCAAGGCTTCCTGATGGGTGGGGCTGAGGTAGAGAAACCTGGGATCGGGCGTGATGTGGAAAGGGAGTTCCGACAGCGCGTAGTAGCTCTGATACATCGCGGCGAGAGGTAGCGGGCATGGCGGGGGCAAGGCACGCCAAATCACACGCGCAAAAAAAACCGGCGCGTGATTTACACCGGCAGGCCTCCTCGTCACAACGGGTCACGCTGTCTTCCATGCCTGCCTGGCTCCATCGTCTTACTCTGGCCCTTTCCGCTCTCGTCGCCCTCGGCGTCATTGGCGGTCTGGCGGTGGTGCTGGCCCAAACCCGGGCCGAATATGCACAGGTGAGGCAACTAGAGATTCGCACGCGGCAGCGGCTTGCAGAGGTGGAGACCAAGCTGGCGGAGCAGGAATTGGTGCTGGAGCGGTTGCGCTCCGATCCCGCCTACGTCGAGCGGGTCATCCGCCGCCGTCTGGGCTACGCCAAGCCCGATGAGTTCGTCTTTCGGTTCGAGGAATAGGCCGCGCCGGAATGTTGCGCGAAAAGGCGTTGCCGGGCGCCGCGGCGGGCGCCTTCACTGCATTTACTTCCCATGGTTTCCCAACCTCTCATCGCGGCGTTTCAGCAGGCCGGCCAAGGCCACGTATTCGCGTTTTACGACCAGCTTTCGCCGGAGCGGCAGGCGGACTTGCTGGCGGATGCGGCCGAGATCGACCTCGCTGAAATCAGCCAACTCAACCGCACGCTGGTTCAGGGCAACGCCGCCGCCGGGATCGATCTCTCCGATCTTGCCCCTGCGCCTTACGAGGCCCTGCCCCAAAACGGCGGTGACGCCGCCGCGTGGTCCGAGGCCAAGCGTTTGGGCGAGGAAGCACTGCGCGCCGGCCGCGTGGCGGCTTTCGTCGTCGCGGGCGGCCAGGGCACGCGCCTCGGCTACGACGGCCCCAAGGGCACTTATCCGGTTACACCGGTGTGTAAAAAGACCCTCTTTCAAGTCTTTGCCGAAAAGATCCGCGCGGCGGGCTTACGTTATGGCCGGCCCGTCCACTGGTTTATCATGACCAGTCATCTCAACCATGCCGCGACCGAGGAGTTTTTCCGCGACCACGGTTTCTTCGGCCTCGCCGAGACGCAGGTGCATTTTTTCCGTCAGGGGCGCATGCCGGCGGTGGGTCTGGATGGCCGTATTTTGCTGGAGGAGAAGCATCGTATCGCGATGTCGCCAGACGGCCACGGCGGCTCTCTGCGTGCCCTCCAGCGTAGCGGCGCGGTGGACCTCATGGCTCGGGAAGGTATCGAGATCCTCAGCTACTTCCAGGTGGATAACCCGCTGGTGCGCTTCATCGATCCCGCGTTCGTGGGCTGGCATCTAAAGAACCGGTCCGAGATGAGCAGCAAAATGGTGCCGAAGGCCTATGCGGGTGAGAAGGTCGGCCACTTTTGCGCCCAGCGGGGCAAGACCGTGGTTATTGAGTATTCCGATTTGCCCCAACCTCGCCAGCAGGAGACCGACGCGGCCGGGCGGCTGCGTTTTCTCGCCGGCTCCATCGCTATCCATTTGCTGGATCGTGACTTCATTCGTCGCATGGCCACCGGTTTGGACGCGTTGCCCTTTCATCGGGCGGACAAAAAAATCCCCTGCCTGGACGCCGCGGGTTTGCCCCAGAAGCCGGAGAAACCCAATGGCGTTAAGTTTGAGCTTTTTGTTTTCGACGCGCTGCCCTTCGCGAAAAATCCGGTCATAATCGAGACCGATCGCGCCGACGATTTCTCGCCCGTTAAGAATGCCGAGGGCCTCGACTCCCCGCGCACCTGCGCTGAGGACCAGCTGCGGCAGTTTGCGCGCTGGGCCAACGCCGGCGGGGCCAACATTCCTTTGGACGCCACTGGCCTGCCGCCCTTTGCTTTTGAAGTGTCACCGCTCTTTGGTTACGATGAAGACAGCTTCGCCGCCTCTTGGGCCGCCTGTTCTTCGCCGCCCGCCGTCGCTGCCGGCGTGGTGCTCGGGTAAACGCTGCTTTTCTCCTCATGTCTTCACCTCTCCCCCTCAAGGATGCGTTCCTCGGCGCGGAATTGCTCCCGTCCACCCTCGTCAATTTGCACCGCTGGCTGGACGCTGGCCTGCCCGCGTGGGCGATCGCCTCGCTGGAGGAACTCGTCGCCGCCAAGGCTTGGGGCGAGTTGAACGACCGCTTTTACCAAGATCTTGAATTCGGCACCGGCGGCATGCGCGGCCGCACGATCGGCCGCGTCTCGACCGCCGCCGAACAGGGCGTGGCTGGTCCGCTTGGCACGCCGGAGCACGCTGCCATCGGCAGCAACATTCTCAACGACTACACTCTGGTCCGCGCGACCATCGGACTTTACCGCTACACCGCCTCCGTGCTCGCGGCCCAGGGCGACCCGCGCCCGCCCGCGCTCGTGATCGCGCACGACGTCCGGCACTTCTCGCGGCACTTCTGCGAGCTGGCCGCGTCCGCCTGGTCCCGCCTCGGCGGCCAAGCCTACATCTTCGCCGGCCCCCGGTCCACGCCCCAGCTGAGCTTCACCGTGCGGCACCTTGGCGCGCACTGCGGCGTGGTCATCACCGCCAGCCACAACCCGCCCCACGACAACGGCTTCAAGGCCTACTTCGGGGACGGCGCCCAGCTCGTCGCCCCCCACGACGCCGGCGTCGTGGCCGAGGTCGGCCAGGTGCCGCTCGGCGATCTCGCCGCCTTCCTAGCCAAGGACCTCGCGCGCGTGGTCACGCTTGGCGGTCCGGCCGACGCAGCCTACCGCGCCGCCGCCGCTACCGCCGTGATCGATCCCGCCGTCTTCGCCGCCGTGCGCCTGAAAGTCGCCTACACCTCGATCCACGGCGTCGGCAACGTCATGTCCGTGCCGCTGCTCCAGGCCGCCGGGGTGGAGCTGCACGAGGAGCCCGCCCAGGCCGTCCACGACCCGCGTTTCCCGACTGTGAAATCGCCCAACCCCGAAAACGCCGAGGCGCTTTCGCTCGCGGTCAAGTTGGCCGAGGAGAAGGGCCTGGATCTGGTCATGGCCACCGACCCAGATTGCGATCGCATGGGCTGCGCGGTGCGCGGATCCGACGGCAAGATGCATTTGTTGAGCGGCAACCAGATCGGTGCGCTCATGACCGACTACCGTCTGGGCCGGTTCAAGGAGCTGGGTATCATCCCCGCCTCCGGCTCCGATCGCGTCGCGCTGGTCAAGACCTTCGTCACCACCTCGCTGCAGGACGAGATCGCCCGCTCCCACGGCGTGAAGGTCGTCAACACCCTCACCGGCTTCAAGTGGATCGCGGCCAAGATCCGCGGCTACGAGGAGGCCCTCAAGGCCGGCTACCTCGCAAAACACGGCGTCGCGATCGACTACGACGCCACGCCCTTCGCCAGCCGCGCGAAATTGCTGCAGGAATTCTCCACCTTTTACGCCTTCGGCTGCGAGGAGAGCTACGGCTACCTCGCGAATGACTTGGTGCGGGACAAGGATGGTAATTCCGCCTGCCTGATGCTGGCCGAACTTTGCGCCTATGTGAAGGGCCGCGGGATCACCGTGCCGGAGTATCTGGACGAGATTTACCTTCGCACCGGCTACTTCCTTGAGGGGGTTATCAATTTATACTACGAGGGCGCGAGCGGTGCGGCCAAGATCAAGCGCATCCTTACCACCTACCGCGAGCAGCCGCCGGCGGCTTTCGGCGACGTAGCGGTGACTCAGTTCCAGGATTTCGGGCGTATGGATATCCACGACGCCGATGGCGAGCTCGTGCCAAAGCAGGATCTCTACCTCGTGACCCTGGCCAACGGCTATACCTTTGCCGCGCGCGGGTCGGGCACGGAGCCGAAGATGAAGTTCTACGTTTTTGCCAAGGCTCCGGTTGCCACCGCTGCCATGCTCCCCGCCGTCAAGTTGGCGGTGAAGGCCGAGCTCGATCGTGTGAAGACGCTGATCGAGGTCGATGCGCAAGCCCGGGCCGCTGGCTGAACCGCTCGGCCCCCCTCTTGGCGCCACCGATGGCCTTTGGGGGAGGGCGTCGGGTCTCCGAGGTCGTGCCGTGCCGGGATCCTGCCGTAGAACGGCGGAGCAGCAGGGTGGAATGGCGAATGTATTTCGGTGCGGAGCGAGTAAAGGACCGAGTGAAGCGGAGATGGCGCCGCTCGGAGCCGTAGGCGGAGGGTGAGACCGCAGGGCGAACCATACTCGATGGTTATTTCGGGCGAGGGCCCGACCGAAAGGCGACGCCAGTTCGCTTGATGGGACCCGGGCAACTGCATGATCCCGGTTGTGGTGTCAGTTGAAACGTCGCGGAATCCGGTTTGAATCAATCTTGCCTGTCAGCGTGCCTTGCGGTGCGGGTATTGGCTTTGTTTTCGTGTGCCCCGTTCGGGGTTGACGGTATTTCTCTCCTCCATGTCCGAATTCTCTTCTGGTCTTGTTTATCTTGTTGGCGCCGGCCCCGGCGATCTCGGGCTGGTCACCTTTCGCGCCAAGGAGCTTATCGCGGCGTGCGACGTGCTGGTCTATGACTACTTGGCGCACCCGGAGCTGGTGAAATGGTGCCGGCCCGGCTGCGAGGTTTTCTATGTCGGCAAGAAGGCCGGCTGCCACACCGTGCCGCAGGAGGAGATTGAGAATCTGCTGGTCACGCATGCGCGGGCTGGGCGCAAGGTCGTGCGGCTCAAGGGCGGCGATCCCTACGTCTTCGGTCGTGGCGGGGAGGAGGCGAGGGCCTTGGCGCGCCAAGGCATACCCTTTGAGGTCGTGCCCGGCGTCACCGCTGCGCTGGCAGCCGGGGCCTACTCGGGTATCCCGCTGACCTATCGCAACCTCAGCACTTCGCTGGTGCTGCTCACTGGTCACGAAGATCCAGTGAAAACCGAATCGCAGGTCGCCTGGCGGAGCTACGGGGCCCTGAAAAACGCCACCCTGGCGATCTACATGGGTATGGGTCGGCTCGGCTTTATTCTTGGCGAGTTGCGGGCGGGCGGGCTTTCCGCAGACACCCCGGCGGCGGTCGTGCAGTGGGCTTCGCTGGGCCGGCAACGGAGCGTGGCCGGCACGGTCGCCGATCTGGAGGCGCGCGTGGCGGCGGCCGGGCTGGGCGCGCCCGCGATCATCTTTATTGGCGAGGTGGTCCGGGACCATGAGGCCATCGATTGGTTTGAGCGTCTGCCTTTGTTCGGACGGCGGGTGGCCATCACCCGGACCCGCGATCAGAATAGCGAACTGCGGGAAAAGCTCGAGGCACTCGGCGCCGAGGTGTTGGAGCTGCCCCTCATCACTATTTCCAAGGATGTGGACAAGGTCGGCTTCGTCGAAATTTTGAGCGAGCTCGGCACCTACGATTGGATCGTATTCACCAGCGCCAACGGCGTGCGTTTCTTTTTCGAGGACTTCCTCAAGGGCTACGCCGACATCCGTGCGCTCGGCCTGCTGCGCTTTGCCTGCATCGGCCGGGCCACCGCGCGCGAGATCGAGCGGCACCACATCAAGGTCGAGTGCATGCCCGATACCGCCACCGGCTCCTCCCTGGCGGATGCATTGATCGCCACCGGCAGCCTCGACAGCGCGAAAGTGATCGTCGTCACGGGTAATTTGAATCGTGACCGCCTGGTGAAAAAGCTCGAGGCCGCCCGCGCCATCGTGGATCGCATGCAGCTTTACAAGACCGAGAAAACCGATCTTTCCGCCGACCCGGTCGCGGACGATTTCCGCACTCGCGGGGCGGATGCCATTCTCTTTGCCAGCTCTTCCGCGGCCGAGTCTTACCACGCCCAGGGCGACGCCCTTGCGCTCGGCCCGGACGCGCAAAAGCCTCTCATTGGCAGCATCGGGGAGCAAACCACCGAGAGTTTGGCGGAAATCGGTCTCTCGCCTGATTTCATCGCGCCCAAGCCCAGCCTCGACGCCCTCGTTAACTCGCTGATTGCCCGCCTCGGGCCGGCCCAAGGGCTTTAGCAGCTTCGCCGGCGCCCCTGCTTATTCCCTGCGGGTTGAGGCTCCGAGCTTGTGCCGGCTTGCGGACGGCCCGTAGTCTGTTGGGTTTCTCACCATGCCACGCCTCGTCGCCATCGTCGGACGCCCCAATGTGGGCAAGAGCCGCCTCTTCAACCGGCTCACGCGGTCGCGTATATCGATCGTCCATGACCAGCCCGGTGTGACCCGCGACGTTGTGTCCGCCGAGGTCGCAGAGGGTTCCTACACGCTGATGGACACCGGCGGTCTGGGCCTGAAGGGCGGCGATTCGCCGGCCGAATTGACCGTGGCCTCCGAGCGCCAGGTCGAATTCGCCATCTCCTCGGCCGACCTCGTGCTTTTTGTCATCGACGGGCTCGCCGGCCTCACCGCGCTTGATACGAAAATCGCCACCATGCTCCGCCGGGGCAAAAAAGACGTGGTCCTGGTGGTCAACAAAGCCGACTTCAACGACGACAAGCTCGAACTCGGCGAGATCTACCGCCTCGGGCTCGGCGAGCCTATCCGGTTCTCCGCCGAGCACGGGCGCGGCGAGGCTGAATTGCGTTCCGTCATCTTGGCGAAGCTCGGCCCGGCCCCCGAGGTTGCTCCGGTCGCGCCGCGACCGACCACCGACGAGGAGGGCCGCCCGCTGATGCCTGGGGCACGCGATCCCTCCGCTCCGCTTTGCGTTTGCTTCATCGGCCGTCCCAATGTCGGCAAATCCTCGCTGAGCAATCGCCTGCTCGGCAGTGACCGCCTGATCGTCTCCAACATCCCCGGCACCACCCGCGACGCGGTTGAGATACCGTTCACTTTCCTTGGCCGTAACGAGAAGGAATACCCCTTCCGCCTGATCGACACCGCGGGCATCAAGGCCCAGACCAAGCTCGCCTCGCCCGTGGAGTATTTCTCCCGCCTGCGTTCGCTCGACGCCATTAACAAGTGCGACGTCGTCTTCCTCGTGCTCGACGCCATCGACGGCGTCACCGCGCAGGACAAGGCCATCGCGGGCGAGGCCATCAAGGAGCGCAAGCCCATCATCATCATCGTCAATAAGTGGGACGTGGTGAAGGATGCCTTCCGCAAAAAGCTCGAACCTGACTGCGCCCCCGAGGCCGGCCTGCACGATTACAAAACCGAGCGCGAATACCGCGTGAAATATGAGAACTCGCTGCGTTCCAGCCTGTTCTTCACGCCCGGCGCCCCGGTGCTGTTCGTATCCGCGCTGAGCGGCTACGAGGTCGACCGCATGCTCAATGCCGCCGTGCAGCTCAATCGGTCCCTGGATAAGCGTATCGCCACCGCCAAGTTGAATGCCCTTATCGGCGACCTCGCCGAGCGCGTGCCAGCCCCTGCCATCGGCGGCAAGCGCTTCCGCGTTTACTACGCCCTCCAGACCGGCGTGCGGCCTTTCCGCATCAAACTATTCTGCAACCGCGAGGATAAATTATCCGAGCAATACCGCCGCTACCTTGAAGCGGGCATGGTCAAGGAATTCGGCATCGACGGCTGTCCGGTCTATTTCGATCTGGTTGGCAAACCGAAGCACACCCCGGGCACGCCTTACACCGGCAAGGCGGCGATACTGGAGAAAAAACGGGCTGAAAACGAACTGACCGGCGTGCCCAAGTGGAAGATCAAGGAGGCCCGCGAAGAGCAGGGTCTCGGCGAGGCTTTTGACTATGAAACACTCGAAGATTGAAATCGACGGGGCTGACGGCCTCCGTCTGGAAACCGGCGCATTCGCCCTCGAAGTCACCACCGGGGTCGGCCCGCGCATCACCTCCTTCCGCTCGAAAAAGGGCAAGGCGGGCAACCTCTTCCTGGAGATGGGCGCCGATCAACCGGTTTTCCCCGGCGGCTTCAAATTGCGCGGCGGTCACCGTCTCTGGCACGCCCCCGAGCACGGGGTGCGGACTTACCAGCCCGATAACGATGCCCTTGCGCTCAAGCCCCTCAAAACGGGCGTCGCCCTCGCCCAGCCGGTCGAGCCGCTCACCGGCATGCAAAAGGCGATCAAGATCGAGGCGCGCGGCGAACGCACCGTGCGCGTCACCCACGCCCTGACCAACCAGGGGCTCTGGCCGGTCGAGACCGCCTGCTGGGCGTTGACCATGTTCCGCGCGGGTGGTTACGGCGTCGTGCCCCTGCTCCCCAAGGGCGATCACGCCAAAGGTGACTTTCTGCCCACCTATTCGCTCGTGCCCTGGAGCTACACCGATCTCTCTGACGACGTCTGGGATCTGCACCGCGACTACTTCGGCATCGACGTCGCCGCCGCCGACCGCCCGCACAAGCTTGGCCTGACCAACTATCCCGGCTGGTCCGCCTATTTCTACGAAGGCACCACTTTCGTGAAGCACGCCGCGCTCGTGGCGGGGGCGGTTTATCCTGACAACGGTTGCGCCTTTGAGACCTTCACCAACGGCCAGATGTGCGAGCTCGAGACCCTCAGCCCGCTGGTAAAGCTGGCTCCGGGCGAGTCTATCCAGCACGTCGAGCACTGGACGCTTTTCGATGGCCTCAAGGAGCCTGCCACCGACGGAGCCTTCGCCGCGCTTTCCGCCGCTGCGAGCGAGTGGATCGCGACGCTCTGAGCTGGATGCGTCGCACGGCGCGTCGCCCAACGCCGCCTATGGCCATGTCCCGCCCGCGCACCGTTTTTTTTGGTTCTGACGCCATCGCGTTGCCCCTGCTCGACTGGCTGGTCGGGCCGGAGGGGGCGGCGCAGGTCGAGCTGACGGCGGTTTACACCCAGCCGGACCGTCCGGTCGGGCGCGGGCAGCAGGTGCAGGCCAACGCGATCAAGCGCTGGGCGCTGGATCGCGGTCTGCCGGTTCATCAGCCGGCAAAACTCACGCCCGAGGTGCGCGCCGCCTACATCGCGGCGCCGCCCGACCTCGCCCTAGTTATGGCCTACGGGCATATCTTGCGGGAAGACTTCATCGCCGCCGCGCCGCTCGGCACGATTAACTTCCATGCCTCGCTACTTCCCGCGTTTCGCGGGGCTTCGCCGATTCAGACCGCCGTCGCTGCCGGCGTGTCCGGGACCGGCGTATCCTTCATGCGTATCGTGCGGGCGCTCGACGCCGGACCGGTGGCGGATCGCGAGGCGGTGCCCGTCGAAGCTCTCGATACCGCGCTCGATGTGGAGCAAAAACTCGCCGCCGCCTGCGTGCCGCTCCTCGCCCGGGCCCTGCCAAGCCTGCTGGCGGGCGGGCTGGATTTCGCCGCGCAGGACGCCGCCGCCGCGACCTTTTGCCGCAAACTTACCAAGGATGACGCGGCGCTCGACTTTGCGGCTCCGGCCTGCGCCCTTGCCGCCCGTATCAACGGCCTAAACCCCTGGCCGGCGGCTCAGGTCGAGTGGCGCGGGCAAGCCTTGAAATTTGGGCTGGCGGACGCGCCGTCCGAAATGGGGACAGAAGTCGCCGCGGGAACGGTGCTGGGCGCCGACGAGGCCGGACTGCTCATCGCCACCGGGGCGGGGGTGCTCCGGGTGCGGCGTCTGCAAAAACCGGGTGGCCGTATGCTGGCAGCGGCGGAGTTTTTGCGCGGCTCGCCCATCGCACAGGGCACGGTCTTCGCCTCCCGCTCGATGGCCCCGCTGGTGGCCTCGCAACCTTTTCCTGCCGGAGCGCGGCCGGGCCCGTGAGCCGGTTGAATCAGGGCGTGGCGGCGGGGCTGGCCGCCTGCAAGGCCCGCAGTTGGGCGTTTAACTCGGCGAGGCGGGCGAGGATACGGCCGTTACCTAGCTCGAGCGTCTTGTCGTAGTGGGGGCGGCGCTTGTATTCGCTCGAGTAGAGGATGCGGGGCTCGAGTCCGGCCTTTAGCGCGGCGATGGCCTCGGCGAGGGCGGCCTCGCGTTCCTGCTGGAGTTTGATGGCAGCGAGGCGGGCGGCTTCGCGCTCGGCGGCGGCTTTTCGGGCGGCTTCCTCGGCCTGGAGTTTTTCCATGGCAATCAGGCGGGCGCGGGTCGCCTCGGCGTGTTCGCGGGCGCGTTGCTCGGCGAGGCGGGCGGCCTCGGCCTCGGCGGCGGCTTTTTGGGCGGCCAGCGCGCTGGCTTTTTCGGCGGCGGCTTTTTCGGCGGCTTGCTCCGCGGCGAGACGCTCTGCGGCGGCGGCGGCCTCGGCCGCTTTCAGACGTTTCTCCTCCTCGGCGGCTTTTTCGGCAGCGAGGCGGGCCTGTTCCGCGGCGAGGCGGGCGGCCTCGGCAGCCTGGTTGACGGCTTTTTGCTCGGCGGCAAGACGCTCGGCGTCGGAGCCTTGGGCGGCGGCTTCGCGACTGGCAGCCAAGGTGCGGGCGGTCTCGGCTTGGCGGGATTTGTAGGAGCTCCAGCCGAGGTAGCCGACGAGGAGCAGGAGCAGGGCAACGACTAGGCTGATGGTGCGTTTCATGGGTTGAGCTTGGGACCAGGGGCGGAGGCGGCAAGTTCCATGCCGGTAAGATCGAAGTCCGCCACGCCCGGGTGGGCGGCGTTGGCGGAGGCCAGCGGCAGGGCGTAGGCCAGTGCCTCTGGCCAATCGCAGCCCCGGGTAAAGCGGGCGTGGAGCAGGCCTGCGAGGAGGACGTCACCGCTACCGGTGGCGGAGACTTCGTGCACAGCCGGCGGGTTGAGAGTGAGGACTGGTTGATCCGGGCGGACCAAGTGCACGGGACCGGGTCCGTCGGATACGATCCATGCCCGGGCGGGAGAGCGGCGGGCGATTGCTTGCAGGGCATCCAAGGACGTGGCCTGAGCGGGGGCGGAGCCGCCTAGCGCGGCGAATTCATCGGCGTTGATTTTGATCAACTCGGCCGGCCGGGTGGCGAGTTCAACCAAGGGGGCACCGTAGGTATCAACTACAAGGCGGCCGTTGGCGGCGCGGTGGGCAAGGGCGGAACGGAGCGGTGCGGCGGCCGGCGAGGCCCAGCCGGGCACGCTGCCGCAGAGGGCCACAATGGTTTCGGGTGGAGTCGCCTGGACCCGGGCGGCGAGGGTGGCAAAGGCCTCCGCGCAGAGGGGGTTGTCGGGCCCGAGAAAGGTGGTCTCGGGCGCAGCGGCGGGGTCCGGACCGCGCACCACCAGTCCGCGGCGGGTGGGCGTGCCGGTGGGGAGCAATTCGATCCGCCAGGGCAGGCGGGCGGCCCAGGTGCTGCACTCCTGACCCGCGGGTCCCCCGGCGGCGGCCAAGGCGAGGGCCGGGGTGCCGAGGCGAGTCAGCATCTTGGCCACGTTCAGCCCCTTGCCGCCGGCTTGGAAAGAGGTAGTCGTCGCGCGCTGGGTGCGGCCTAGGGCGGGGGCTGCGGCAAGCGTGAAGGTGGTTTCCGCGAGCAGGTTTGCGGTCAGGGTGAGGACTGCCGGGGGCATGGTGTGTCGGAGGACCCGGTTCAGGAATGGTTTCGCGGGCGGCGGGGGGCGCGGTAAAAGACGTATTGGGAAAGGAACGATACACCGGAAAGCGCGGCGAGGGTGCGCACGTTGCGCATGGCGCCCACCACGTGGGTGAGCGGGGCCGCGGCGGGTTCCTCGACCTTGAGCAAAAGCCAGGCGGAGGCGAGCGCGAGTGTCGGTTGGGCGATGAAGCACACGTGGTAGATGGCGAGGTTTTGGCCGGTCCAGCGGGCCTGGGCCCAGTCGAGAACGAGGCCGCCGAGGACGGGGGCGACGGCGGCGAAGATGGAGGTCACGGCGAGGTTGAGGCCGATGGCGAGGTTACGGGCCGGGAGCGGGATGAGTTTCAGCAGCAGGGTAAACTGGCCGAGGAAAAAGCCCGCGTTGGCCAGACCACTGAATAACCACTGCAGATAAAGCCAGTCATGGTTGGCGGGGGTGACGAAGCACCAGATGACGTTGGAGAGCTGCCACAGCACCAGCGAGACGGTCATCACTGACTTGTTGCCGAAGCGGTCCAGCAGTTGTCCCCATGCCGGCATGGAGAGGGCGGCGCCGGTCGCGCCGCAGACCGACAGCAGGCTCACCTGCAACGTGGACAGGGCGAGTTCTTTAAACATGAACACGTGGTAAAAGGGGCCGAAGCAGTTTGCGGCGAAGGCCCAGGATGCGCCGAAAATGATGAACCACAGGTAGGAGCGGGCTCGGCGCAGGGTGATGAACTGGTCAGCCAGGCCGACGGCCCGGACGACCGGGTGGTCGGTGGCTTCGGTGGGCATGCGGTATTGCCACAGAATGGAGAGCGCGCGCAGCAGCACGGCGAAGGCGATGATCAGCTGGAAGGCGGGCCGGGTGTAGTCCCATGCGGCGAGCACCCAGCCGCTCAGGAGCAGGAAGGCCAAATTGGATATTTGGCAGATGCGATTGCGGCGCCCGAAATATTTACCCCGCAGCCGGGCGGGCACCCATTCTTGGATCCAGGCGCTCCACGATACGCCGGTGATGGCGCCGCAGAAGCTGGAGACGAAAAACCAAAAGCCGATCATCAGACCCGCCGTGGCGGGGTCGTTTTCGGGCAGGTAGTTGAGCAGGCCGGCAAAAAAAACCCAGGACAGGAGTTGCAAGGAGCCTGCGACCAAGGTGGTGGACTTGGCGGCAAACCAGCGGGACAGTAGCGGAGTGAGGCCGACCTGGAGGCAATTGCACACGAAGGGCAGGGCGGTGATGATGCCGATGGTGTGGTTGGGCAGGGCCAGAGTCTTGGTGAACAGGGCCGCCAGCACGACATTCACCGGCAGGGTCATGATCACCAGCGGGGTGGCCACTACGCCTTCACTGGTGCAGAGCCGGAAGCTGGTGGTGAGGGCGTGTTTTCGCCCGCGGGCGTTGGCATATCGGGTGGCTGCCGGTGCTGGAGAAGGCGGGTCGCCGCAAGGACCGGAAGGAGAGGGCTGGGTTGCGTTCAAGGCGTGGGGCACGGGACAGTGGTCCAAGGCGGGTGGAAGGGGAAGCGAAAGTGAGGCGGGGTTGTGAACCGGCTCAGGCTCGGTTTATCGGAGGGGGCGTGGAAGGAAGGCTGGAGAGGGCGATGCCGGCTTGGTTGACGTAAGCGTGAAAAGGCGGCCTCGTTTTGCTTTGGCAACAACTGACCCTTGCCGGTGCCTTTCTTTTCCCCTTCCGATCTCAACTTTCGTATGCCGCTTGCCATTATCGATCTGCTCAAAGGTGCCGATATCCTCATCTATCCGCTCGCGCTTTGTTCTCTGGTGCTCGTTTACATTTTGTGCGAGCGGGCCCATGCCTTGCGGCGGAGTGCCATCATCCCGGATGACATGGCGGATGCCATTGTGGGGGGGCAGCCCGTGCAGGGCGGGGAGCACTCGGTGCTGGGGCGCATCGTGCGTTTTGCAGTGACGCATCCGGGTGATGCCGAGGGGGTGCGGGCGTTTGCCCGGTTGGAAGTGTCACGGATGGAGCGGGGCCTGCCCTACTTGGATGTGATTTATGCCGGTGCGCCGCTGATCGGTCTTACCGGCACGGTTTGGTCTCTCATTCGGGTTTTCTCGAGCATCAGCGGCCAGAGCGGACTGCCTGATCCGGCCAAGTTCACCAGTGGCGTCTCGCTCGCCCTTTCCGCCACGGTGATCGGACTCTGCATCGCGCTCCCGGCCTTGATCGGAGGGGGCATTTTGCAGCGCCGGGTGGATACTTTCGCGGCGCAGTTGGATGTGCTGCTGGCCCGCTTGCTGGCGGAAAAGCCCAAGGCTTGAATCCCGAGCTTTTCCGCCCATGAGTGGTTTGCAAATTCGCCGACGCAAACGTCCCGAGCTGAACCTCGTGCCGCTGATTGATGTGCTCGTGATGCTCGTTTTTTTTGCCTTCGTGACCATGCAGTTCCGCTCCCCCGGGACGCTTAATATCACGCTGCCGCGGGTGGAGACAGCCGGCAAAAATGCTTTTGGGGGCACCGTTATCCTTGGCATCGGCAAGGAGGGTGAGCTCTCGTTTGCCACGGATGATTCCCCGCCGCGGCGTATTGCCGAGGGGGAGTTGGCCGGTTTATTGGCGCGGGTGGGGGATCTTAATCGGGATGTTCCGGTGCTGATCCGTGCCGACGAGTCCACGCCGCTCAAAACGTTGGCGTTTGTCATGGATAGCTGCCGGAAGGCCGGGCTGAATAAGTTCAGCCTGCAGAGCCGCTGAGGCCGGCCTTTGCATGAAGGTAATCACCTATTCTATGCGTATTTTAGCTCAAGTTTCTGCTTTTTGTGCCGTTTAAGTTTTTCCGATGTCTTTTGCTACCACCCTAGACCGCGAAGCGATCATCGCCGTCGCTTCCCAGTTGCCTGTCGCGCCCCAGATCATGGCGCGTTTGTATCTTTTGTTGTTGGACTTTAATACCGGCCTGCGGGCGATCGCGGATTTGTTAAAGCGCGATCCGGCGCTCACGGCCCGGGTTATACGGATCGCCAACAGTCCTGCCTACGGTGCCAGCGGGGTGGGGTCGATCGAAGACGCCATCCAACGCGTCGGTTTTAGTGAAGTTTATCGGCTGGTGGGTTCGGCTTCCAATGCGAGTCTGGGTGATAAAGGATTGCGTTGCTACGGGTTCAGTGGGGAAGCATTTCGCCAGCATAATCTTTTTTGTGCGCTGGTGGCGGAGCGTCTGGCGGATGCCGCCGGATTGGATGCCCGCTCCGCCTACACCGCGGGTTTGTTGCGTCGCATCGGCCAGCTCTTGCTCGATGAGATCGGTCGTGAGCAGATCCCGACGGCCGCGACTTTTGTCGAGTGTGGTGCCGGTCATGAGGTGGAGTGGGAGCGTCGCACCTTTGGTTTTTCCCATTACGAGGTGGCCGGTATTCTTTTGGCGGAGTGGGGTTTTCCTGAAGATATCGTCGCGGCGGTCGAGCACGGCCACAGCCTGGGTGGGCAGATTTTGCGCCTGGGGCGGGTCGTCGACTTAACGGATCATGTCGTGCGTGTGGCCGGTTTGGGTCTTATTGCGGATCTGTCGGGCGCCTTGGTGCCGCAGGAAAAACTCGATGCGCTCGGGCTTGATCAAGACTTGATCCAGCGGGTGCAGGCCGAGGCGAAGGTGCGCTTGCAGGCTTTGGAGGCGTCCGGTCAGGCGGGTTGAGTCAATCAACCGGCGCGGATGGCGAGTGCCTTTACGTGTGCGCAGCCTGGGAGGGCGCGGATGCGGGTCAGGATGGCTTGTTGGTGGAAACGCAGTTCGTTCCCGGCAACGGCTTGATTGTAGAGCACCGTGAGCGTGCCCCGGGTGTCCAGGGTTTTGGCGTGGGAATAGTGGGCGATGGCCGGTCCGGCTACGGCCGGCCAGTTTTCACGGATGGCATCCTCGGGCGCGGCTCGGCCGATGCGATGCTCGACCAGAAGGGCCTCGAGCAAGGGGGACAAGCTTTGGGTGGGGCGTCGGCGTTGCCGGGCGGGCACGTCGTTGGCCACGCCCCGGAAGGCGGCGATGAGCTCGCGCGCGGCATGTTTGAAGGGGGTGTCGGGGTCGGCGGACATGGGGGCGGGGCGGGGGCTCAGTCCCTGGCGGCGCGGACATCGAGCGCATCCCGCAGACCGTCGCCGAGCAGGTTAAGCGCGAGCAGGGTCGAGGCAAAGACGCTGCCTGGGAAAACCAGCAGCCAGGGGAAGTTCTCCATCTTATCCGCGCCGTCTTTGATTAGGGTGCCCCAACTGCTCAGGGGGGCATCGACCCCGAGGCCGAGAAAACTCAGAAAACTCTCCAGCATCATCACGGCCGGGATAGTCAGGGTGGTGAAGACGATGACCGGACCGAGCAGGTTGGGCACGATATGTTTAAAAATGATGCGCGCGTGGCCGAAGCCCAAGGTGCGCGCGGCCTCGATGTATTCCATTTTTTTCAGGCTTAGCACCTGGCCCCGCACAATGCGCGCCATGGTGAGCCATTCCACTGCACCGATGGCTGCGAACAGGCCGACGATTTTGCCGATGCCCTGGAGATTTTTCAAAAAACTGAACTGGCGCAGCCAGGCATCGAGTTGATCCATCGGTTGCTTGAGGAACACCATCATCAGGATGACAAAAATGGTGAAAGGGAGGGCGTAGAGGATGTCCACCACCCGCATCAGGAAGGCGTCGAGTTTGCCGCCTGCGTAACCCGCAACCGCCCCGTAGCTCACGCCAATGACCAGTGCGACGAGCGAGGCGATGAAGCCGACCATGAGGGAGATGCGGCCGCCGTAGAGCAGGCGGGCGAAGAGATCCCGTCCGAGCTCGTCGGTCCCAAACCAGTGGGTGCCCGAGGGCGGGGTGGCGCCGAGCGAGAGGTTCTGATCGGCGTAGCCGTGGCCGAGAAAGGGCGGGGCCACGATACAGATGGCGGCGAGCACGATCACAAAGACGCCGGACACAACCGCGAGGCGGTTGCGGCGCAGGCGCAGCCAGGCATCGCGTCCGGGTGAATGCGGGCGCTCGGCGGCGGGCGGGGCGGGGGGCTCGGCGGCGTTCATTCGAATTTCAGGCGGGGATCTAGCCAGACCTGAACGACGTCGACGGCGAGGTTCAACGCCACGATCAGGCCGGCGTAAAGCAGCACGGTGCCGCTCACCAGAGTGTAATCGCGGTTAAAGGCCGAGGTCACAAACTCGCGCCCTAGGCCGGGAATCTGGAAGATGGTCTCGATCACAAAGGAGCCCGAGATGATACCGGCGATGGCGGGGCCGAGAAAGGTGACTACGGGGAGCAGGCCACCGCGCAAAGCATGGCGGAGCACAATACGGGTCTCGCCCGCGCCCTTCGCGCGAGCGGTCCGGATGTAGTCCTGGTTCAGCACCTCCAGCATACCACCGCGAGTCAGGCGGGCGACGTAGGCGGCGTAGACCAGCCCGAGGGTGGCGGCGGGCAGCACGCGGTCGGAGGCAAAATACCAACCGGAGGCGTTGAACCAGCGCAGGTGCAGGGCGAAAAACAACACTAGCAGCGGCCCCATCACGAAGGTAGGCACGCAGATACCCACCATCGCGAGGGTGGAGGCGGTATAGTCGACCGCGGTGTTCTTTCGCATGGCGGCGAGCACTCCAAGCGGTATGCCGAGGGCGAGGGCGACGGCGAGGGCCCAGAGGCCGAGTTCGAGGGAGTGGGGGAGTTTATCGGCGATGATCTCGTTGACCGTGCGGTTGGGGTATTTGAAGGAGGGGCCGAGGTTGATGCCGAAGGCGGCCTTCAAGTCGAAATCGGGAGACTCATTCCGGTCGGCGTCGGCGAAGAGGTGCCAGGGGGCGAAGCGTTTGGGGGTGATGTCCCAGAGGTAGGCGGCGTATTGGACAGGCAGGGGCTTATCCAGGCCGTAGTGGGCCTGAAGGTTGCGCAGGATCTCCTTGGAAACGGCTTTCTCGGCGGTGAATGGCCCGCCGGGCACAAGCCGGAGCATGAAGAAGGTCGCCGATGCGATGATCAGGAGCACCGGGATGGTCTCCAGCAGGCGGCGAAGGATGAAGCGGAGCATGGGGCGTTGGTCGGCCGGCCAGGTTAAAGGGTAAAGTGCAAGGGAAGGGGGTCCGGTCTTGGCAGGGGGCAAACGGGGATGGTTCGACGGGCAGCTTTTGCCTTAATCTTTCCCCTGCAACTCTCCGGTGGCGAGGCCGGGCTGCAGATCGAGGTATTGCCAGCCGCGGTTGTCGATGATGTTGGGCACCCAGTTTTTCACGCGCGGGCTAAGGAGGTGGACGCGCTTATAGAAATAAAGGGGGATCTCGGGGATGTCGCGGGTGAGCATGGAGTCGAGCTGGCGGTAGACATCCATACGGGCGGTCTGGTCGGGCATGCCCAGGGCGGACTTGAGCAGGCGATCGTAGTCGGGGTTGGCATAGCCGGTGTCGTTATTGCCGCCGCCGGTCATGAAGACCTCGAGGAAGCCGTGAGGGTCGGGGAAATCCCCGATCCAACCGGCGCGGCAGATGTCGTAGGCGAGGTTGTCCTTGGAATCTAGATACACCTTCCACTCCTCGTTACGCAGGGCGACTTCGACTCCCAGGCCGGTCTGCCACATTTGCTGAATGGCCTCGGCGACGGCCTTGTGGGTTGCGGACGTGTTATAGAGGATTTCGAGACGGCGCAGGCCCTTGCCCTCGGGGTAGCCCGCCTCGACCAGCAGGCGGCGAGCCTCGGCGAGGCCGCCGGTCAGTTTTGCGCCCGGGGTGTAGCCGGCGTAGGGCGGGGTGAAGTGGTAGGCGGGTTCCTGGCCGGCGCGCAGGATGGTTTTGACCATGGCTTCGCGATCCAGCGCGAGGGCGAGGGCGCGGCGCACGCGGACGTCATCGAGCGGGGGGCGGGTGAGGTTCAGGTTGTAGTAATAGGTCCCGTAGAAGGGGTCCACGCGGAGCAATTCAGGGTGGTCCCGGCGGTAGGCGTCGATCTTGTCGGCCGGAATGGTCTGGGTGACGTCAAGTTGGCCGGAACGGAACATCCGCTCCTCGGTATTGGTGTCTTCTACGGGGTGAAAAATAATGGCGTCCAGTTTCACTGCGGCCGCGTTCCAGTAAGTGGGCGAACGTTCGACGGTAATGGCTTGGTTAGGCAACCATTTGGTAAGGATGAACGGACCGTTGCCGACGAGGTTGCCGGCGCGGGTCCAGGCGCTGCCCTTGCGATCGGGGGGGCCGAATTTCTCGATGGTGGGCAGGTGGACTGGGAACCACGAGGTGTGGCGGAGGGCGTGGAGGAGGTATGGGACGGGTTGGACGAGGCGGAGGACGAGGGTGTGGTCATCGACCGCGGCGAAGCCGGTTTTCGTGAAGTCGGTCAGCTTGCCCTTGTTGAAGTCCTCGGCGCCCTCGACCACGTAGAGTTGGTAACTGTATTCGGCGGCAAAGGCGGGGGTGAGGATGCGCTGGTAGGATCGAAGAAAATCCTGGGCGGTGACGGCGTCTCCGTTCGACCACTTGGCATTGGCGCGGAGGTGGAAGGTCCAGGTGAGTTGGTCGGCGGAAGTTTCCCAGGAACCGGCTACACCCGGTGCGATACCCTCGCCGGAGGGGTGTTCGGCGACGAGGCCTTCAAACAAGGCCATCAGCACGTGGTGTTCGGTCACGCCAGTGGTGACCTGAGGATCGAGGTCCTGGGGTTCGGCGCCATTGCCCACGTTCAGCACTTTCTTGGCCTGACTAGCCGGGCTGGAGGGGTTGGTTTTGCCGCAGCCCGCCAAAAGCAGGAAGGCGAGGGCGAGCGCGAAACGGAACATCGGGGCTAGTAGGAATGGCATGGGCGCCCACATGGGGAGCTCCAGCATTCAGCCACTGGCTGGCCAAGAGCAAGCGGCGGCGTCGCCTCTTGCGGAGAGCGGGCCAAATTGGCCCGGCCCTCTTCGGCCTGAAGAAAAAGCCGGAGAGGGCCCGGCTTTTTTACACCAGGTAGGTCTGGCCGGGAACCGGGTCGATTACCTGGGTGCCGGGCAGGCGGGCGGTGAGCTCTTTCATAAACCAAGCGCGGGCGGCGGGTTCCCCGTGGGCGAGGACGATGCTGCGGGCCTGGGTCTGGACGGCGAACTGGAGCAACTCTTCGCGGTCGGCATGGCCGGACAGTTCGAAGCGCTCGACCTTGGCGGCGATCTTTACTCGGATGTTGATCGTCTCGAAGAGGAAGCTGTCGCCGAGTTTTGCTTTTTGCAAATGGCCGCCGGGCGTATCGGGGTCGCAGTAGCCGACGAAGGCGACGGTGTTGCGGGCGTGCCCGAGCAGGCCGGAGGCTAGGGTGTAGCTGGGGGTGTTTTCCACCAACATGCCGGAGCTGATCAGGTAAAGGGCGCGTTGTTTGGGATCGACCCCGGGTTCTAGGCGGCGGGGGAGGGGCTTGGTCCGAAGGTCTTTTAGGATACCTCGGCTGAAATTCACGTGTTTGGTCTTGCGGGCAATCTCGTCGAAGTAGTCGCAGAGGTCGAGACCGAGGCCGGAGGTGTAGATAGGGCAATCGACGAGTTTGCCGAAGCGGCGGGCGTCGTGGAAGATGGCCAGCAACTCCTGCATGCGGCCAAGGGCGAAGACGGGGATGAGGACGGAACCTCCGTTTTGGATGGTCTCGTTGATCGAATCGATCAGGCGGGCGACCTCGTTGATGCGTTCCTTGCCTTCCGGGCGTTCAGTGGTGCCGCGAGTGGTTTCGGTGATCAGGGTATCGAAGTGGCCGGCGGGGAAGCGGGCGCCTTTCACGACACGCTGGTCTTCGAACAAGACGTCGCCGGTCACGAAGATATGGCGCTCCTTGTGGCGGATCTCGACCGCGCAGGCGCCGGCGACGTGTCCGGCGGGGTGCAGGGTGATCTCGACCTCGTCTTTGCCGTTGGAAAAACGTTTGGGCTGGTTGAAGGCCAGGCCGGTGAAGCGCGGGGCGCAGCGATCGATGTCGTCGTGGGTGAAGTGGGGGGCATCCTTGGTCTGGCCTTCGGTCACCTGGCGGCGCATGACGTTGGCCGAGTTATGCAGCATGCGCTCCACAATCATGCGGCTGGAGAGCGACATGAGGACCGGGGCGTGGGGCTGCTCGCGCATGGCGACGGGCAGCGTGCCGAGGTGATCGAGGTGACAATGGGTCAACACGATCAGGTCAACGGTGAGGCCGGCCAGTTTGGCAAATTCAGGCATGGCCGCCCGGCCGGTCATCTTGGGGTGCAACCCGCTGTCGATGAGGATATTAATTTCGCCGATTTGGAGCAGGGTGCAGCTGCACCCGATGCCGCCCTCCCGGTTGAGGTCGATTAGTTTCATTCTTGGAATCGGTCAGACGACACACTGCGCGGGGTGAGCGCAAGCGTAACCTCGGAATTGACGAAGCGAAAGGTTGGGAAGCGCGGACGGCCCTTGGTTTTCCCCTTGCCGCGTGTGGGTCGCGGGGCGACTTTTGCAGCGCTTGTTTTCCGGAAGATCCGGAACAGAATTTTTTTAATCATGGCTGAAACCACTACGGAATACGACCTCATCGTCATCGGCGGCGGCCCCGCGGGCTACGCCGGCGCCATTCGCGCCGGACAACTCGGCAAAAAAGTCGCCTGCATCGAAATGGAGCGCGCAGGCGGCACTTGTTTAAACTGGGGCTGCATTCCCACCAAGGCCCTGCTGAAGAGCGCCGAGCTTTACGTGAAGATGAAGAAGGCCGAGGCCTACGGTTTGAGCGTCAAGGAGGTCGGCTTTGATTTCGCCGCGGTGATGCTGCGTTCGCGCGATGTGGCGAAGCAGATGGCCAAGGGTATCGAGTTTCTCTTCCGTAAGAACAAGGTGGACTACATTATCGGCAAGGCCCACGTGCCCGCCGCCGGGATGGTGGAGATCACCGAGGGCGAGAAAAAGGGACAGCTACTGAAGACCAAGGCTATCCTTATCGCTACCGGTTGCAAAATGCGGCATATCCCGGGCTTGGAGTATGACGGCACGCGGGTGATGACCTCGCGCGAGGCGCTCGACTCCAAGGTGCAGCCCAAATCTATCACCATCGTCGGCGCTGGCGCCATCGGGGTGGAGTTTGCCTATTTTTTCAATGCGCTTGGCACTAAGGTGACGCTGGTGGAAATGTTGCCCAACGTCTTGCCCGTCGAGGATGAGGAGATCTCCAAGGGGCTCCATCGCTCCTTTGAAAAACAGGGCATCCAGATCCACGTGAACACGAAGTGCGAAAACTTCCGCGTGGGTCCCGCCTCGGTGAAGGTGGACCTGGTCGAGGGCGACAAGCGCACCGAGATCGAATCCGATGTGTTACTTTCGGCTATCGGCGTGACAGCCAATACCGACGGCCTGCTCGGCCGGGGTGCTCAGCTCGAGTTGGAACGCGGCTACGTCAAGGTGGACGCCCGCTACCAGACCTCCATCAAGGGCATTTATGCCGCGGGCGACATTATCGGGCCGCCCTGGCTGGCGCACATCGCCACCTTCGAGGCGGTCAATGCGGTCAACGGCCTGTTTGGACATGGCGAACCCAAGCGTGTAACGGGGTTTCCAGGCTGCACCTACTGCCAGCCCCAAATCGCTTCGACCGGCCTCACTGAAAAGCAGGCACGGGAGAAGAAACTCGATTTCAAGATCGGCAAGTTCCCGTTCACCGCTTCCGGCAAAGCGGTGGCCTCGGCCGACAGCGAGGGCTTTGTGAAGGTGATTTCGGATGCCACGACGGGCGAGATCTACGGTGCGCATATCCTTGGCAGCGACGCGACCGAACTGATCGCCGAATACGGGCTGGCCATCCAGCTCGAGGCGACGGTCGAGGACGTGCACCAGACCATCCACGCTCACCCCACGCTCTCTGAAGCATTGGCCGAGGCGGCGGCGGACACCACCAAAGAGGCAATCCACATTTGAGGCCGGGCGCCCCTTCGATCTAGACTATGCGGGTGGGCGCGCGTCCCTGCGCGCGCTGCTTTGAAGTGGTCGCCCAATGCACGGGCGGAGGGATCCGCCCGTCCACCATGAGGCCAGAAGCCTGGGGCATTTGATATGAAAACGCCGTCAAGCCTGCCATAGGCCCGCCTGGTCTTGCTCAGGTTTCCAGAGTGCGGGCGCGCTGGCTGGCGGCGGCCAGGAAGTAATTCTGGGCGGAGAAGGCGGGCACGCCCTCGGCGCGGGGGATGGGCAGATAGCCTCCGCCGGCGGAGAGCAGGCGGGCTGATTCGGTGTCCTGCAGTTCCATCGCGAAAAGTTCCTCCACCATCCATTTCCGCAGGTTGGCGTCGAGGATGGGGAAAACGACCTCTATGCGGCGGAAAAAGTTGCGGGGCATCCAGTCCGCGCTGCCGGCATAGATCGCGGCCTCGCCGCCGTCGTTGAGGAAGTAGTAGGCGCGCACGTGTTCGAGGAAGCGGCCGACGAGGGAGCGCACGCGGATGTTTTCGGAGAGCCCCGGCACGCCGGGGACGAGGCAGCATACGCCGCGGATGATCAGGTCGACCTGCACGCCGGCGCGGGAGGCGGCGTAGAGGGCGTCGATGATGGCTTGGTCAACTAGCGAGTTCATCTTCGCGAGGATACGCGCGGGCCGGCCGGCGGCGGCGTTGGCCGCTTCGCGTTTAATGAGCTCCAGCATGCGGCGGTGGAGTGTGAAGGGGGCCACCAGCAGGTGGTCGAACTCGGGGGCGCGGCCGAAGCCGGTGAGGGCGTTGAATAGGGTGGCCGCGTCGGCGGTGAGTTCAGCGCGCGAGGTGAAGCAGCTCAGATCGGTGTAGATCCGGGCGGTGCGCGGGTTGTAGTTGCCGGTGCCCAGATGGGCGTAGCGGCGGAGCTTGCCGTCGGCTTCGCGGCGCACGACGAGGGCGACTTTGCAATGGGTCTTGTGACCGACCAGACCGTAGACGACGTGCACGCCAGCCTCTTCCAGTTGGCGGGCCCACTGGATGTTATTGGCCTCGTCGAAACGGGCCTTCAACTCGACCAGAGCGGTGACCTGTTTTCCGTTGCGCGAGGCCTCGATGAGGGCGCGCACGAAAGGCGAGTCTCCGCTGGTGCGGTAGAGCGTCTGCTTGATGGCGAGGACGCGGGGGTCGCGCGCCGCCTGCTCGACGAAATCGACCACGGGCTGGAACGAGTCGTAGGGGTGGTGAAGGAGGACGTCCCGATCGCGCAGGGTGTCAAACATGAGCGCGGGCTCGCGCAGCGGGGAGACGTTGACCGGGGAGAACGGGGGGTATTTCAGGTCGGGGCGGTCGATGTCGGCCAGCGCCATCAGGCGCAGGTGGTTGATCGGGCCTTCGAGTCGGAATACATATTCGTGCGACAACGACAGGTGGTCGCAGAGGGTGGCGAAGATGGTGTCGTTCACGCCGTCCTCGATCTCCAGGCGGACGGCGGCGCCGCGGCGGAGGTTGCGCAGCTCTTCCTCGATTTTCTTGAGCAGGTTTTCAGCTTCCTCCTCGTCGATGTAGAGATCGCTGTTGCGGGTGACGCGGAAAGCGTGGGCGCCTTCGATCTGGTAGCCGGGGAAGAAGTCGGCGGCGCAAAGTTTAATGATGTCGGACAGGAAAATGAACCGGCGGCCGCGTTTATCGGCGTCGGCGGCATCGATCGGCACGATGCGGGGCAGAACCCGGGGCACGGGCAGGATGGCAAAGTGGCGGTCGGGTTCGGGCGTGGTGGGGTCGTCCAGGGAGACGACGATATTGAGCGTCTTGTTGCCCAGTTGGGGGAAGGGGTGGGACTGGTCGATGGCCAGCGGGGTGAGGACGGGGAAAACCTGTTCCTCAAAGTAGGTGCGCACCCAAGCGAGTTCACCCGGATTGAGGGCGTTGGTGGTGGCGAAGGTGATGCCCTCGGCGGCCAGGGAGGGGATCAGTTGTTCGCGCCAGCAACGGTATTGGTCATCAACCAGCGAGGCGACGACGCTGTGGATACGGCGCAATTGTTCGCGGGGCCCTAGGGCGTCCACGCCGCCGGACTCGAGGACATTGTTGTCCACCTGCTGGATCAGGCCGGCGACGCGGATTTCAAAGAACTCGTCGAGGTTGCTGGAGACGATGGCGAGGAAGCGGACGCGTTCCAGCAGCGGGTGGCGGGCATTTTGAGCCTGTTCCAGAACACGGCGGTTAAAGGCGAGCCAACTCAGTTCGCGGTTGAAATAAGCGGCCTTGGTGGGGGCGCCTCCGAGGGTGATGGGAGCGGGTTGGTTGCCGGGCAGAAGGATGGTCTCGTCATCCTTGTCGAGGACGACGGGTGCGGGGCGCGGCGTGGGCGGCTGGGGGGCCGCAGCGTCGGATGCGGCGGAGACGGACGGGGCGGGAGACTGGGCTGGGCGGCGCTTGGAGGCCATACTTGGATGGATAAAAGAATAAAAGCACCCCAAGGCGGGGCGGCAGACGAGGATATTGCGGATAGTCGCTTGTTTTTAACAACCCGAGTTCAGGCGAACCAAAGAGTCTTGGGGTTGGTAAAGGCGAGCACACCGGCGCGCCCGAGCTCGCGGCCAAGGCCGGAGGCCTTGCTTCCTCCGAAGGGCACGGCGACATGGGAGCATACGGCGTGGTTGACAAAAACCATGCCGGCCTGGAGCCGGGGGACGAACTCAGCGCGGGCGCGGCGGACGTCGCGGGTGAAGATGGCGCCCCCGAGCCCGTAGGTTGAGCGGTTGGCGGCGGCGAGCAGGGCCTCGTCGTCGGTCGCGGTCTCGACCGCGGCCACCGGCCCGAAAAGCTCTTCGTCGGCGGCGGGCATACCGCCGACCACGCCGGTGAGCAGGGTCGGCGGATAGAAGGCACCCGGCCCGGCGGGCACGCGGCCGCCGAGCACGCGCCGGGCGCCGCGTCGGATCGAGCGGGTCACTTGGGCGTGAAGTTCCTCGCGTAAATCGAGCCGGGCGAGCGGGCCGAGGCGGACGCCGGAGACGAGGGGATTGCCGTAGCAAAACGTGGCGAGCTCGGCGGCGAGCAGGCGGGTGAACTCGTCCGCGACCCGGTCGTGCACGAGAAAGCGTTTGGCGGCGATGCAGCTCTGGCCGTTGTTCACCAAACGGGCGGCGGCGCAGACGCGGGCGGCGGCGGGGAGGTCGGCATCAGCTAGAATGAGGTAGGGATCGCTGCCGCCGAGCTCTAGCACGGCGGGCTTCAGGGCGGCGCCCGCGAGGGCCGCGATGCGGCGGCCGACGGCGGTGCCGCCGGTGAAGGTGACGCCGCGCACGCGGGGGTCGGCGAGCAGCGGCTCGACCTTCGCGCCGGGCGCCAGCAGGCAGTCGAAAACGCCTTCGGGTAGACCGGCGCGGCGGAAGGTGTCCGCGAGCGCGAGCGCGGTGCCGGTGACGTTACCGGCGTGCTTGAGCAACATTACGTTGCCGGCGACAAGGGCGGGCACGGCGGCGCGGATCACCTGCCAAAGCGGGTAGTTCCACGGCATGATGGCGAGGATGACGCCGAGTGCTTCGGGTGCTACCGAGACTCCCGGGGGCACGTGAGGGGAGGTCTCGGGACGGAGCAGGGCAGCGCCGTGGCGGGCGTAGTGCCGGCAGCAGTCCACGCACTTGGCGACCTCGGCGAGGGCGTCGACGAGGGGTTTGCCCATCTCGGCGGTCACGAGCGCGGCGAGGGAGCGGCGCTCGCGGTGCAGCGTGGTGGCGAGGGCGCGCAAGTGGCGGGACCGGGCGGTGGCCGGGAGTCCGCGCCAGCTGGTCGCGGCCATGTGTGCGGTGGCGAGGCGCCGTTCGATCTCGCCGGGGGAGTGGACGGGGTGGCGGGCAAGGGTTTGCCCGGTGGCGGGATTGACGGAGACGAGCGCCATGTGCGGTTGCGGGAAGTTGCCGGTCAACTCTTGGAGGCGGCAACTCCGAATCGGTGCGCCGGTTGGTGGGCGCGGTTTGTGGCAGAGGTGCGAGGGAACCGGCTGGGGCGGCGAGGCGGAGAAGTGCGCGGGTAGCGGGCTTAGTCGCAGGGGCATGCGGGTGATACGCCCGGTGACCTTAATTCGCCGGCACAGTGCCTGGCTCTTGATTTGAGCTTTGGGTGGAAGGTAACCCGCCCCAAAAACCTTGTCCTTTTACAGAGGGGAAAGTGGTGGCAAGACCCGGAATCGAACCGGGGACACGTTGATTTTCAGTCAACTGCTCTACCGACTGAGCTATCTTGCCGACGTCGCAGCTATCTGCGGGAGAGGTGAGCAAAGGGCGGTCAGGGGGGGCGTCAACGGGAATTTTGTCCGGTGCTCCGGCTTCTGGTCTCAGCCTGGATCATTCAGTTAAACGGCGGAGCAGCGGGGCGTGGGGCGAGTAGATTATGGCGCGGACCGAGCGAAGGCCGGAGCGGAGCGGAGCTGGCGCAGCCCGCAGGGCGAACAATACCCGGAGGGTATTTCGAGCCGAGGGCCCCAGCGAAAGGGGGCGCCAAGTCGCCTCGAAGCGACCCGGGCAACGGAAGGCTCCCGGCTAAGGCGTCAGCAAGTCGCGCAGATCGGAAAGGGTCAGTTTCGCATTCACCGCGTCGCTCGCCTCGAATACGTCGGCCAGCAGGCGGCGTTTCTCGTCCTGTAGCATCATCACTTTTTCTTCGACTGTGCCGGCGCAGATCAACTTGTAGCTGGTCACGACCTTGGTCTGGCCGATGCGGTGGGCGCGGTCGGTTGCCTGGGCTTCCGCGGCCGGGTTCCACCACGGGTCGAAATGCACCACGGTGTCGGCTCCGGTGAGATTCAGGCCGGTGCCGCCGGCCTTCAGCGAGATGAGGAAAACCGGGATATCGGGCGAATTGTTGTAACGATCGACTTCCAGCTGGCGTTGTTTCTGTGGAGTGGAGCCATCGAGGTAGCAGAAGTTGATGCCTTGTTTTTCGAGTTCGTCGCGCAGCAGGCTGAGCAGGCTGGTGAACTGGGAGAACACCAGCAGGCGGTGGCCGTCGTCGATCGCCTCGGCGAGGAGTTCGCGGAAGGTCTCGAGCTTGGCCGACGAAGAGGCTTCGGCCATCTGCTCGACCAAACGAGGGTCGCAGCAAATCTGGCGCAGGCGGAGGAGCTGGGTAAGGGTCGCGAGGCGTTGGGAGTTTTCCGATGCGCCGTCGGCGGCGAGGGCGTTGAGCTGTTCCTCGGAGCGGCGCTGGTAATCCTGGTAGAGTGCGAGTTGTTCGCTGGTTGGGGTGCAGAAAATCACCTGCTCGATCTTGGGCGGTAGCTCGGTGGCGACGATGGACTTGGTGCGGCGGAGGATGTAGGGCGCGGTTTGTTTGCGCAGGCGATCATCCTGCCAGTCGCGGTCAGCGGATTTCACGCCTGAACCGAGGGAGGCGGGGAGCTTGCCGTCGACGTAGCCGGGCAGCACGATTTCGAAAAGGGTGCGCAAGTCCTCGAGCGAGTTTTCCACCGGGGTGCCGGTGAGCAGGATGCGACTCTGGGCGTGCAGGCCGCGGAGTGCGCGGGCGTTGAGGGAGCGCCGGTTTTTGGCGTGCTGGGCCTCGTCGGCGACCAGCGTGGCGAGGTCCAGTTCGGCGAAAAGATCCGCGTCGCGACCGAGGGTGCCGTAGGAGGTGATAAACAAATCGTGCGCGGCGGCGGCCTCGGCCGAGGCGAGGCGGTTTGTGCCGTGGTGAATGAAAACCCGCAGGCCGGGGGCAAAACGGGCCGCCTCGCGGCGCCAGTTCTCGACCAGCGAGGCGGGGCAGACCACGAGGGAGGGGCGGCGGTCCTTCGCGGCGGTGGCGTGGACTATGGCGGAGAGCAGGGCGAGGGCCTGGGCGGTTTTGCCGAGGCCCATCTCGTCGGCGAGGATGCCGCCCAGGTCATGCCGATGGAGGTGCCAGAGCCAGGCGGCGCCAATCTGTTGGTAGGGACGGAGAGTGGCGGCGAAATCGGTTGGCAGTGGGGCTGGCTCGAGACGCGACAGATCGCGCAGCGCCTCGGCGCGGCGTCGCCAGCCGTCGGGCGTCTGGGCGTCGGGCGAGATCTCGTCGAGCATATCCTGGAGTTCGGGTATGCGGGCGGCGGTGACGCGCTGGATTTTGCGGGCGACGACAGGGGCGGCGGTGCCACCGGCGAGGGCAGCCTGGGCCTTGGCGAGGCGTTCCAGCTGGTCGGGCGGGAGCAGGTAGATTTTTTTGCCGTCCTCCACGAAGCGTCGACCGGCGGCTAGAGCGGCGCGCAACTCTTCCTCGGTGACTTTGCCGGCGGCCAGACCCACGGTCACCGCAAACTCGTCCCCGCCGGCCTCGGCGACTTTTGCCTCCACTCGGGCGTTGGCTAGGCCGGCGGTGTTTTTTTCGAAATTCGGAGTAAAGTCGGCGTGGAAGCGATTGCGCAGGGACTCCCCGTGGGTGGCGAGGAAGTTGAGGACTTTGTGCCGGTCGCGCAGCCACCATTTTTTAGTCGAAGGATCGAGGGCGAAACCATGGGTGGAAAGCAAGTCGCGGGCGGAGGCGTAGCCGGGGGCTTCACGGGAGGGCAGACCGATGGCCAGATAGTGTTCGCTCCCGTCAACTTGCAGCGGGGTGACGGGTTCGTCGCGCGGCACGATACGCGGGGTGCGGGCCGAGAGGGACCGGGGGCCCACTGGGGTGGCGGGCACGGCGGCGGAGGGCAGAGGCGTGGCAGGCGCCAGGTGTTCACTCACGCCGCGCAGGCGTGGGCCTAGCCACAGCAGATTTTTATCCGGCTCCGTCAGGGCGGCGAATACGGGCTGACCGGCCAGAGCCGACACCAACTCACGCAATTGGGCGCGGGTTAGCTGAAGAAAAGGGGGAGGTGTTGCGCCGCCTCCGCCGATGCGAGCAAGCACGGCCAAGCCGGGGAATTGGGCGGGCACGGGCGGGGCTTGTGGATCCAGCTGAATTTTGACGGGTATGGCGTCACGCAAAGCGGCGGTGGGCAGATTCGGAGGGAGCAAAAGGCGCAACATGCAGGGTCGTTCAGCTTGGGGGCGAAAGGGAGTTGCGAAAGGAAAAAGGCGGAATGCGCCTCCTGTTAAAAATCAGCCCCTTCTCGATTAATCGCTTATCGTTCCCCGATCTTCATTCCAGATTCTTGCGGATGGGTAGGGATTGATCCTTGCGGTCTCCATTGTGGTCCGTGGCTACATCTTTAAAAAATCGTATTTTTAAGTCTTAAATAGATAATCTACAATAATATATGAAAATAAAGGACTAGTGTTTCAGCAGTTCAAACCGATAGGGATGCCGGATAAAACCGGCCGTTTTTGCTACAAATCCGTGACGTTAAGCGTGAAATGACCGGGGAAGCGTTTGCGCGCTTGCATGTCGAATCCCAATCCTCACAATAAGTTCGTTGACCGTATTTCGCCATTACTTTGCTTTTCTAATTACGCTTATGAAAAATATACTTCGTTGGATCACTGCTGGTCTTACCGCTACCTTCGTAGCCTTGGCGGCTCACGCCGCTGATATGGCTCCCGGCACTTTTGCCGCCTCTACCGTGAAGGGCGACGTTTCCTACAAACTCGCTGGCTCGACTACTTACGTGAAGCTCGCTCCTGGCACCACCTTGCCCCAAGGTTCGACCATCAAGACGGCTCCTGGCTCCTTGGCCATCGTCGTTTTCGCGAGTGGTTCCACTGCTACCGTGCGTCCCGCCTCTGAAGTGGTGGTCAACTTCGACCAGAAGCCCTTCAGCGGGCCCATCCCGGTTGGCGCCGAGCCCTCCGTTTCCAAGACCCAGATCCACATCGTCGACGGTTCGGTGATCTCAAAGGTTGCCAAGCTCAAGAAGGGTTCCGAATTCAACATCACCTCCCCGGTCGGCGCGGCCGGCGTGCGTGGCACCACTCTGGAAGTGTCCTATAGTTCCTCCACTGGCGCCATGACGGTTCTTTGCGCTGAGGGTGCGGTTGTGGTGCAAAATTCGGACGGCACGTCCACGGCAGTGAATGCCGGTCAATCTATTAGCTCCGCCGGTGGTGGCGTTGTCGAGGCTACTCCTGCCGCTCTCGCGGCGGTCGAAACGGCGATGGAGTCGCCCACTGCCCCATCCGCTACCGAAGTTCAGTCCGGTGCGGCTCCCGCTACGACTCCTGCCGGCACTCCTCCTGCCGGTGAGTCCTCCACCTCCACGGGCGAATCCACCCCCTCTAACGATCAAGGTTCTTCTTCCGCGGCTGATGCGGCCAACAGCGGCGGCCAAGCTGGTGTAGGCAATGTCGGTGGTGGCGATACAGCTGGTGGTTCTACTGGTGGTTCCACGGGCGGTGGTATTCCTTCCGGTCCCACGATTCCTGATACCACGGTTGTGGACCCCGTCAGCCCGAACTAATCCAGGGTTCGTAGTTCTAACTTTTTCAGCCCGCCTTTTTCGAGGCGGGCTTTTTTGTGCCTCTTGCTCTATGGCTCTAGGCGAAGTGGATAGTGGCTAAACCCCAATTTTCTTAACCTGGATTCCGCGATCAACGCAGATTTCTGGCGCAACCTTTTGGCCGTTT
Organism: Akkermansia muciniphila; assembly: GCA_945888375.1. GTDB lineage: Bacteria > Verrucomicrobiota > Verrucomicrobiia > Opitutales > Opitutaceae > IMCC26134_A. Next base: position 60,312 of record CAMCZZ010000008.1, read on the forward strand.
GCTCGCCGCGTCCTCTGCGCGCAGCACCTTGCCGGCGTAGGCGGGGATTCCGCACCGACCCCACGGCTTAAAATTTTGCGCGATGTCTGCTGGGGACTCGCGGTCTCCGCGCTAAGCGCAAAACCACCTGCAACAGAATCTTGTGTCGAGATCTCCTCAGCCCGGATCATGCCGTTGGACGCCAGAGCAGCGCGGCGAGGGGCAAGCAGATTTTGACGCGGACCGAGCAAAGAAAGGCGCGAAGCGGAGGGTGAGCAGGCAGGGCGAACACTACCCGGAGGGTATTTGGAGCGAAGGCCCCCGCCGAAGGTTGCCGCCAAATCGGCTCGACGCGACCCGGGTAACTGAACGATCCCGGCCCCAAAATGTTCTTTTGGGTCTGTTTGGCGATTTGGGTAAAATAGGCTTAAACCGAGCGGCGGGGGGCGAGGCCTTCGACGGCGCGATCGATGGCAGCGGCGAGGGCCGGGCCGCTGATGGGTTTGCTGATGTAATCATCCATGCCGGCGGCGAGGCAGCGCTCGCGGTCACCATCCAAAGCATTAGCGGTCATAGCGATAATCCAAGGGCGGCTCGAGGGCGAGTATTGTTCGCACAGACGCTTGGCGCAGGTGAAGCCATCCATTTCAGGCATCTGGATATCGAGAAAAAGGATGTCAACCGGCTGGCGTGAGATGAGGGCGAGGGCTTCAAAGCCATGATTGGCGACGCTCGCGGAGTGGCCGAGTTTCTCAAGAATAAGAAGGGCCACGCGCTGGTTCACGGGCAAATCCTCGGCCAGCACGATATTCAGGCGGGCGGGGGCTTGCGAGCGCGGTCGCGCGGGAGGGCTGGGTTCGATGGGCAGTAGCAGTTGCACGACGGCATCGAGCAACTCGACAGATTTTACGGGCTTTGCGATAATTCGAAAGAGAGGCGAGGCGGCGAAGGCCGGGAGCGTGTCCCCTGCCTGTGCAAGTAGCACGAGTGGCAGCGGCTGAGGGTGGGCCGGCGGGAGCAGGGTGGGGCTGAGTGAGGCCCCGGCCAGGTCTGGCATGCGACTATCCACCACGGCGACGGCGAGGGGACGGCCTGACTCCATCTGGGAGCGGGCGGAGGCGGTGTCATCGGCTGCGAGGACGTGGAAGCCCCAGGCGTCCAGTTGTGCGACGAGTTGGCGCCGAAGGCCGGGATGAGCGACGACGACCAGCACGCTATAGCCGCGCAAGCAGACGGGTAGGGTGGGTGGGGCGACCGGTGGCGTCGCGGGCCTAAGTGGGAGCTCGATGTGAAAAGAGGAGCCAAGGCTTAGGATGGATTCTGCCCAGATCCGTCCTCTCATCAACTGGACTAGGCGGGCGGTGATAGCGAGGCCGAGCCCGCTTTTGCTGGAGCCTCGAGGCAAGAAAGAGGTGGTTTGAGTAAAGGTTCTGGTCAGGCGGGCTAAATCGCGGGGGGCGATGCCGACGCCGGTATCGCGCACCGTGAAACGCAGGGTGGCGGCGCGGTCATTCTCCACGGGCGGGGCGGTGAGGCTCAGTTCGACTTCGCCTGCGGGGGTGAATTGGACGGCATTGACGAGAAGATTGATCAGAATCTGGCGCAGGCGTGCGGCGTCCCCCAGGACACCGGGGGGGAGGGCCGGGTCCATGGTTAAAAACAACTCCACGTTTTTGGCGGCGGCCGGTCCGGCGACTATTTCTAGGGCTTGTTCGGCGCAATCGCGCAGGCTGAGGGCGGAGTCTTTTAACTCTAGGGCGCCGGCTTCGATTTTGGAGAAATCGAGAATGTCGGTTATCAGCGCGAGCAGGTTCTCGCTACTGGTGCGGATCGTGTCGGTGAATTCGGTTTGTTCGGGACTGAGGCGAGTATTTTTAAGCAACTCCGTCATGCCGACAACCGCGTTAATGGGGGTGCGGATCTCGTGGCTCATGCTGGCGAGGAATTCAGCTTTGGCCTTGGTGGCGGCCTCGGCCTCATCCCGGGCGGCGGCGAGGTTGTCTTTTTGCTGGTGAAAATCGCTAACGTCTTGAATGGCCCCGCGAACGGCTACGGTAACACCGCCGACGCGCACGGCCTCGCCGAGGGTCCGGACCCAGCGCGGATTGCCTCTGGCGGTGGTGAAGGGTAGCTCGATATCGAAGGATTCCCCGCGATCGATGGCGCTCTGAATCAGCCGGGAGATTTTGCCTTCGGCGGTGCCGGGGTAGAAGGCGCGGGCGGTGGCCGGATTGGGCACGTAGCCTGCGGGCACCTCATGGATGGCGCGCGTAGTGTCGTTCCAATGGAGGGTGTCGGTTGCCAAATCGAGTTCCCAGCAGCCGATGTGGGCCAGACGACCGACTAGGTTTAAGGACTGCGATTCCCGTTCTAAATGGAGCTGTTGTAAATGCGAGTGGGTGACGTCCTGGTGGGTGCCGACCAGTTGGAGCGGGTTACCTTCGGGGGTGCGGGAGACGAGGTGGCCGCAGGCCAGAATCCAACGCCAGGAGCCTTCACGATGGCGCAAGCGGTGCAGGTATCGGAAAACAGGGGTTTCGCCTGAAAAATGCCGTTGTTGGGCCGCTCTAGCCAAGGGCAGGTCCTCGGGGTGGCAGCGGCTTGACCATTCTTCGATGCGGGGGGCGAGCTGCGTGACCTCTTCGCCGATCTGGGCGGCCCAACGGGCGTCAAAAAAGGTCTCTCCGCTGGGCACATGCCACTCCCAAAGTGCGAGTCCGCTGGCAGTGAGCGCCTGGGTCTGGCGTTCGTTGTTCTCGCGGAGTTTTACCGCCGCCTCCTTGCTGGCGGTGACGTCGGTGGAAACGGCCATGAAACCGGTCAGTGAGCCGGCGGTGTCGTGCAGTGGCACGATTTCCAGATCGGTCCAGTATTCGCTCCCGTTTTTTCGACGGTTGAGGATTTCATGCTGAAAGGAGCAACCTAGATCGAGGGCTTCGCGCATGGCCTTGATCACCTCGGGGTTGGAGTGTTCGCACTGCAGCAATTGGCCGGGGTTACGGCCGAGTGCCTCGGCGAAAGGGTAGCCGGATAAACGGGTGAAACTGGCGTTTACCCAAGTGATGCGGCGACGGGCGTCGGTCAAAACCACGGCGTTTTTGGTGTGGGTGGCGACGAGGGCGAGCAGGCGTGCGTTCTCGGCCGGGGCGCTTGGTGCGGGGCTCGCGCCGGTGAGAGCTTGGCGGGCGCGGCGGCGTAGCAGCAAGAGGTGGCTGATCAGGGCTAGGCCGAGGCCTATTCCGCAAATCAAAGCGGTGCGAAACAAGAGGCGGGAGGCGGCGGCAAAATTCGGGGCGGGCTTCGCGATCAGTTGCCAAGTATTCTCGGCGAAGGACAAAGTTTTGCGATACTCGGGGGCGAGCCAGGGATGCTGGGAAATAGTTAAAGGAGCGCGGGGGGGCGAGGCCGGGGCGGTAGACGGGTTGCCATGGGTCAACTCCAGAACCAGCTCACCCCCGAGCTCCCTCTCGAGTTCTGCGAGCAGGCGGGGGGCTGCCACGCTCAGGCAAGTCCAGCCGGCGAGGTGTTTTCGGCGTTCCGTCAGGGAGGCGGGGAGGGGCCCGGAAGTATAGACGGGCTGAAGCAGGAGAAACCCGGGTCCGGCGTTGGGGGTTTGGGCGGACGGGAGGGGCTGGCTGGAAATGCTTTTGCCGGAGGAGGCCGCCTCTTGGGTGGCTTCGTCGAGCGCCGGGTTTTGGCCGAGATCGAGTCCGAGCACGGCGCGGTTGGGCTCGGCTGGCTCAATCAATTCCAAAATCTGCAGGTCCCGGGTGGTGCCGAGTGTGCTGACCTTGAAGTCGGGGCTTTCATCCGCCCGGGTCGCCTGTAGGAAAGCGCCGAGTGACGCTTGGGGCACGCGGCGCACGAAGCCGATTCCAGTGACGCTTGGGAGCTCGTCGAGGCGGATATTGGTTTGGACGAAGGTGCGAAACTCGGCGCGGCTTACCCGCTCGGTTTTGCCGGTCCACAGCACGTTGAGAGCACCAAGCGCAGATTCTAATTTTTCAAAATGCCCGGCCGCCACCTGCTCCAAGCGTGTGCCAAGGGACGCAAAGTGTTTCCGGTCATCCGCGCGGTTGGCGGTCTCGAGTCGCCAGGCGAGCAAGGTGGCAGCCAGGGCTCCCCCGCCCAAAACCAGGGGAGTTAGCCGGCCCGACGGGAGGGTGTGGCGAGTGGGCATTGACGATTTCAGGATCTAGGGCTAATCCTGCGTTCGCTGAAGCATGCTGAAGCAGATGAGGCGCATGCGTTACCGGTAGTTGCCGGCGGCGGGTTTGGTATCGGTCTGGATTGTTTCCACCACCGTCACGCGACCGGCCGCGAAAGTAATTCGCAGCCGGTCCTCGGCGCGCGGGGTGTAGACCGGTTGGTAGTCGGGACGGTAGGAAACTTGGTATTTTTTTGAGCCGGGGTCGTAGACGACATTTTGCCGGTAGCCGACCAGGCGGGTGCCCTGGTATTCATCCCAGAAGGTGCTGTAGATCCAAGTCATCGCAACGCCCTCGGCAGTGGTTTTCTCCAGTTTTTCGTGGGGGTTTCCCAGAGCGATGTAGACCATGTCGGTTGTATCCCCAATTTGGATATTACGGGCTTCCAGACGGGCCTGGGTGGTGGCATCCATGGTAGCCCAGAATACGGCTTTTTCCCGGGCGCGGGAGGCGAAGGAGGAGCAAGCGGACAACAGCCCCAGCAAGAGCACGGAGAGGAGTAGTGATAATGTGTTCGCCGGAAGGGAACGGGGCATGGCCCAATCTGGTCCGATTCTCCCCGCGCTGTAAACAGCCTAGAAGTCGGTTTACAGCGGGGGGGGCGCCAGGTGGACCAAGGAATCCGGCTCAGTGCGAATCGAGTTTCAGGGCAGCCAGATCTGGGTCCGTAAGTGCGATCTCGCGCCAAGCGGGGTCGCGCCCACAGACGCTGGCGAGCAGGATACGAGCGTCGTCGAGTTCGCCGAGCAGGCAGGCGTAGCAGGCGAGATTGTAGTCAACGATGGGTCCCGGGTCGGCGATTAGCTGGCGGCCGGCTAGAAGGAGTTCCTGGGCCTCGGGGACGCGTTGCAACTCACGCAAGGCATAGGCCCAGGCGATCCAGGGGCGCTCGGTGGTGTTGTCGGCGGCGACTAGTTCGGGGGCGAGTTCGATGACTTCGGCCCAAGCATTGCCGGCCATGGCGATTTCAAGACGGAGTTGGAGGGCAGGCTGGGTGGCGAGGAACTCGGGCGGCAGGCCGGTGAGTTCGGAGCGGGCCTCGGTGTGTAGTCCGAGGGTCAGGTAGCCGACGGCATAAGCGAGGTGTTTTTCCGGGGAGATCACGGGCGGGAAATGGTTACCGCTGGATTCCGGCTTTTGACATGAAAAACCGCGTCTGGGCCGGGAAAGCAGACTGCTTCAGGCGGGACGTGCGCCTTCGTGAACCAGGAGCCATCGCTTGCGGTCGAGGCCTCCGGCATAGCCGGTCAGAGAGCCATCGGCACCGATTACGCGGTGGCAGGGCAGGACGAGAGCGAGTGGGTTGGCGCCAATGGCGGCGCCCACTGCGCGGGCGCCGCTGCCTGCTTCGGAGGCGAGGCGGGCGTAGCTCCAAGTGTGGCCCGAAGGGATGCGGCAGAGCATTTGCCAGATGCGTTGTTGGAATGGTGTGCCGATGCGGGGGGCAACAGGCAGGTCCAGACCGTGGCGGGCGTCCGCAAAGTAGCGGGTGAACTTTTCGATATCGGCTGCGGTGCGAGCCGGGTTCGGGGCGAGGGTGGGGGCTTGGGCGGGGTGGCTTCCGCAGAGAGAGGCGAGGCCGGCGGCAGGGCCGAAGGTTACGGCGACCAGCCTATCGCGCTCATCCATGGCGAAGGAGAGGTTTCCCAAGGGAGTGGGCAACGAGCCGAGGTATAAAAATGCAGGCATGGAATCGAGGCATCCGGGATTAAGTCGTAATAAACTCCCGCAGCCTGTAGGTCGGCCTTGGGCTTCTATGGAACTGGTTTAATAAGGGACCGCTGACCGCTGATTTTCGGGTTGAATATTTCATACTAATTCATTTTTAGTGTATATTATGCAATTACTATCTAAGCTATGTTTCGCCGCTTTTACCCTCCTGGGCGGCTTGAGCGTTCGGGCAATTACCCTAGATGTGGTGCAGGTGGGGAATGTGGGCAACGCACCCGACACGACTGGCTTTGGGGCGGTGGCCTATGACTATCAGATCGGCAAGTATGAGGTGACTAATGATGAGTATGCGGCTTTTCTCAATGCGGTGGCGTCGATGGATACGTTTAGTCTTTATGATCACTCGATGTTTGCGGACGCAGCGGGCGGCATCCTGCGATCGGGTCCGTCCGGTAGCTATACTTACGCGGTTAAAATCGGATTTTCCCTTAAACCCGTCAACTTTGTTTCATATTGGGATGCAACGCGTTTTGCCAATTGGCTGAATAATGGCCAAGGCGGTGCAAGCACGGAGACGGGGAGTTACACGCTGGGCGGTGTGGCCGAGCCGGTGAATACTTCGGTTGCCCGGAATGCCGGTGCGGTTTGGGCGGTGGCGAGTGAGGATGAATGGTATAAAGCGGCTTTTTTTGACCCGACTTTAAACAGTGGATCCGGGGGTTATTGGAAGCATGCGACTCAGAGTAATTCGCTGGGCGACAACACTGCATATAGCGCACCAAATGGCGCCAATTACAATGACGGGGATTTCGCGAATGGCGGTCTTTTTGGACCTGGATCCACAGATGCGGGCGCCTATGTGCTGGCTTCCAGTTACTACGGAACGTTCGATCAAAACGGCAATGTATATGAGTGGAATGAATCCCTTCCTCTGCTTGATCAACGCGGGCGCAGGGGGGGCGCGTGGAATGACTCCGGCGTGAACGCGCTTTCCACTTTTTCGGCCTCCGGCGATGCCTCGGGACAGTCGCCGGTTGTCGGTTTCCGGGTGGTTAACCTTGCGCTTATACCCGAACCTAGTGCGTATGGGATCGCGTTTGGATTTATTGCTTTGGGGGCCTTGGCGTTTCGTCGCGAAAAACGGGAAATTTCTGGTTGATCTTTCGGGAAGGCGGCGGGCGGCGTGGCATGCCTTGAGCGCTTGTCGTTTTTTCGACGCTTTTTTGGGGATTTCCTATCCGCATTGAGGCCGGGTGTCTGTGGACTTGCGGCGCGGGGGCTTTGGAGTGTGCTGGTGCTTCATGTCGCTCCAGATACACGTCCTGCCCGCCGGTCCGATTGAGACCAACGCCTATCTCCTGATCGACGCATCCTGCGGCGAGGCGGTGCTGATTGATGCGCCCGGGGACGTCTGGGCGCAGGTGTCGCCCCTGCTGGCGGCGGCAAAATGCCGGTTGGTCGAGCTCTGGCTGACCCACGGACATTGGGACCACATGCAGGGCGCGGCGGAGGTGGTGGCGGCCACCGGAGCGCGGGTGAGTGCGCACGTCGACGACCGCATCCTCCTCGAGACGCCCGGGGTCATGGAAGTTTTCCTGCCCTCCACCATCCGGCTCTCGCCGGTGAGGATAGACCGCTGGCTGGTGGATGGAGAGGGTTTCGAGGCGTTGGGGCGGGCGTGGGAGGCGCGGCATGTGCCCGGGCACTGTCCGGGCAGTCTTTTATTTTGGTGCGAGCAGGAGGGGGTGGCGTTCTGTGGTGATGCGATTTTTCAAAGCGGCGTGGGGCGCACCGATTTTCCGGGCGGCAGCATGGCGAGGCTGGAAAAATCCATCCGCGAACGCATCTACACCCTGCCGGAGCAAACGCTTTTGTATCCAGGGCATGGTGATAAGACTATGGTCAGGGCGGAGCGGGTGGGTAATCCCTTTGTGAGCGGCTGAGGCGCTGAATACAAATGGATCTCGATGAGACCATGATGGGGCGGGCACTCGATCTGGCGCGGCGCGCGTGGGGTGCTACGCACCCGAACCCGATGGTGGGCGCGTTGCTGGTGGAGGAGGGTGTCGTGGTGGCCGAGGGCTGGCACGCGCGGGATGGGGGGGCGCACGCCGAGCGGGTGGCATTGGCGGCACTCGCACGGCGTCCTGCGGCGGGCGCGACGCTCTACGTCACCCTCGAGCCATGCTCCACCCGGGGGCGCACGGGCGCGTGTTGCGACCTCATTCGTGAAGCCGGGATCGCGCGGGTGGTGATTGGCGCGACCGATCCCAATCCGGCGCATGCCGGGCGGGCGTGCGGTTTGCTGCGCTCGGCGGGTATTGAGGTCCGGGCGGGGGTTTGTGCCGAGGAGTGTGCCGACCTGAATCTGGTTTTTAACCACTGGATCACCACTGGCCTGCCCTTACTGGCGGGGAAAATCGCCACGACGCGGGACGGGTTTTCAATTCCCCCGCCGGGGATCTCGCGCTGGATCACGGGTGAACTGGCGAGGGCGGACGCGCATCGCTGGCGGCGATTGTTTCCCGGTATTCTGGTGGGTGCGGGCACGGTGCGAACGGATAACCCGGCTCTCACCCGACGCTGGACGGAGGAGGGGGTGGGGCACGAGGAGTGCGGGCGGCGGTTTGTGCTCGATCCAATGTTGGCCACGGCGGCGGGGGCGCAGGCGGACTGGCCGCGGCTTTACACCGACCGATGGCGGGAGCGGACCACGGTGGTGGCGACCCCGGCGGCGGATCCGCAGTTGCGGTGGAGATTGGAAGCGGCGGGCGTGACGGTATGGGAGCAGGCGACGACGCGGGGAGCGGCGGGGTGGGGTAAATTCGCGCGGCGGTGTGCAGAGGAGGGGGTGACGGGGGTGCTTATCGAGGGTGGTGCGACGGTGCTCAACGACGCGTTGGCGGCGGGGGCGCTGGACTATGGATTTTGGTATCAGGCGCGCTTTGCCGGCGGCTCGGTCTGGGGTGGAGAGGTGGAGCGCTGGGAGCTGACGGCGCCGATGGGGGCGCGATTGGGCGAGGATCACCTCACGCGCGGGAGAATTTTAGCATGAACAAGGCGGACCGGACGGTGGTATTTTTGGCTTCGGGCAACGCTCATAAGGTGGCGGAGTTGCAGGCCCTCGCCGAGCGAGACGGGCTTGTTTTGGAGATATGTTCGGCGAAGGTGCTGGGCGGTATGCCGGCGGTGGCGGAAGACACCGGGACTTTCGCGGGCAACGCCCGGAAAAAGGCGCATGCCCTGCGGGCAATCGCGCCTGCGGGCAGCTTGGTGCTGGCGGACGACAGCGGAGTTTGCGTGGACTACCTCGACGGAGGTCCCGGGGTGGAGAGCGCATACTTCGCCGGTCCGGCGGGGGATGCGGCGGCGAATTTGGAAAAGCTCGTAGAGGTGATGCGCGGGGTGCCGGTGGGGCGGCGCGGGGCGCGTTTTTATTGCCTGCTGCTTCTGCTGGACGAATGGGGTAATGAACGAATTTTTGAGGGGCAATGCATCGGCACCTTGCTGGATGAACCTAGGGGCGGGGCGGGTTTTGGCTACGATCCGCTCTTCGTTCCGGAGGGATTTGCGGCGAGCTATGCTGAACTGGGAGAAGAGGTGAAAGGGCGCCTCAGTCACCGGGCCCGGGCTTGGTCGGCGCTGGCTGCTTGGTGGAGGACGGCGGGGCGGTGAGGGCTCGCCGCGTGGGGCCGGTCACTTCCAGTTGAAGGAATCGCGGATGGTGGCGTATTCGTTTGCGGTCAGGTCGGTGAAGCCGATGCGACGGTAGGAGAGCACCTTCGGGGTGCCGGGGGGGTAGATGCCTTGGCTGTAGAGTTTGCTGAAGCCCCAGGTGCGGACGGGGGGGCTATAGTAGCTGGTGATCCCGTGGGGTTCGGTAAAGATGCGACTTTCAAAGAGAGAAACGAGGGAGCCGCGAAACCAGGTGTTTTTGCCGCCCCAGTTTTCCAGAAAGCGGATGATGTTGTGGGCGCCGCCCGAGGTGCGTCCGTTATTGTTCTTATTGGTGGGCGCAATCCCGGTCAGAAAGGCCGCAGCCACTACGATGGGGCCGGAGGCGGCGGGGTTTTTCGTGGTGTAACTGGAGGCGTCGTCAAACCCGGCCGACAAGACGGAGATGGCGTCGGCCGCGAAGGCGGCGGGCACTTCGTTTGCCTCGGGATCGGTCGAGGGGTTGGCTCCGCCGGCGGTGGACGGGGCGGTATTGTTGGCGATCGCCGTGTTGTAGTTGCCTTTGACGTAGATCGAGGTGTTGGAGGCGATGGTCAGACCGCGGGTTCCGTTGCCAAAGGAGGGCACTTTACCGGTTCCATTGACGATCCGGAGGGCTGTATTGGTGTTAAGGGGGTTGGTGGCGGCAATAGTGGTGCCCGCCACGAGGGACTCCGAGTCGTCTACGACTCGGGTGGTGGGGCCGCCTTGCACGTCAACGTAGACGACGCCGTTCCAATCCTCGGCGGTGAAATCGGCGGCGGGATCGGCGGCAGCGATGGCCTTGGTCGCATCGCGAGAATTTTTAGCTTTTTGCATTTCGGTGACCACGTCGCGGAGGGCGGCTATGTCGAGTTCCACGAGGTCGATGGGTTTGTCGCGATGTTGGTCAAACATGCCTGAGGTGACGGTGTTGGCGGTGACTGTCACGGTCGCGGGGGCTGGGGGCGCAGGGGCGGTGGAGCTGGTGCTCCAGCTCGAGAAGGCGTTTTCCAGCACGGCCGGGCCGACGGAGGGGGTGGAGGTGGCCGGGGTTACCGTGGCCTGGCCGGCGCTATCATAGGTGGTGATGGTGGTGGGCGTGGTGGTGGGGATATAGCCACGTTTAAAGCGGTATTGGTTCTGTCCGCCGCTGGTCCTGGTCTCCCGGGATGACGCATCGAAGTAGTATTCTCTTAACTGGGTGGCGGCATTGGCGACGCGGGTGTAGGGCTTGAACTCGATTAGTTTGGAGCTGGCCGTGCCCGGAGGGAGGACCAACTGTTTGGCGTTGGGTTTGATCGTTCCGTCCGGGTTGAGTGGTTTGCTTGAGAGGGAGATCGTGCCGGTGCCGGGGGTGACGGTGATATAAATGCCCGCATTGTTGGCGTATTTCTGCTTCTCCACCTCTATTTTGGCGGTGTAGTCGGGGTCAGAGTCCAGCGGGATGGCGGGCGGCTCAATGATGGCGCGGCTGCTATTTACGGAGTTGTCGATGCCGTTGGAGGGCGTGGGGTCCTCGATGTATTTGCCGATGGCCGAAGGGGTGTAGTTCTGGATGTTATGATCGCTGGTTTGCAGGTAGCCGCTCCAGACTTGCGAGGCGTTGGCGGCGAAGTTGGCGTAGGAGGTGCCCGAGGTGCCGGTGCCTCCGGTGCTATCGCGCCAAAAGCTGGCCCCCGCGCCGCTAACGGCGTCGATGCCGAAGAGGTTCACGAGATTACCGGCGCGATTCAGGAAATTAATGGTGCCGTTGCGTCCGGCGGCTGAGCTACCGTCGGCGAGGTCACCGGGTTTACCGGCTTTGTAGATATTGCCGGCGACGGATACGTTGCCGCGAAAATTCAGTTGGGCATCGGGGTAGACATACAGATTTCCGTTGGTATGGACAGGGCCGCTGATCGTCATGGCCGGGCCGTTAAAGATCTCCAGGTCCATGTTATAGAAAATGGCGTGGGCAAAGAGCGGAGCTCCGCGCACGGAAATCCGCTGGGAAACGTAGGCGGTGATGGGAGGGCCGCCGGAGGCGGGAATGACGGTGGCGCGGCCGATGACAGAGACGTCGCGGCGGTTGACCCATTTACCTTTCAAGGGATCGTCGGCGTTGTTTTCATCATTCGGGTCCACGTAGTATTGGCTGGAGTTTCCGGTGCTCACGGCGACCTCGGTGCCGCCGATGAGTTCTAGATTGTTCGAGGAGACGGGGGGGTAGGAGGCTTGGGTGAGGTCGGAGGCGGTGGTGATCGCCTTGCTTCCGGTCCACCAATCGGTCGGCGGCATGCGCAAGGCGTCGGTCCCGTTTGGATTAAGGGTAAAAGTGGCGCGGGTTTCGTATTTTTGCCGGATTTGGGAGGCGCCGTATTCGACCAGTGCCTCGGCGGCGTTCCGGGCTTCAATGCGGGCGGCATGGCGGGTGTTTAATCGCCTTTCGCTGAGCGAGTAGTTGATCAGGGAGCCGAGCAAGAGGACGATCGCGGAGGAGAGGATGGCGACAGTGATGAGCGCGGAACCGCGCTCGGGATGAGTGCCGGCGAGGCGGGTGCGGGAAAAGGGGGAGGATTTCATGGAGACAGCGGAAGAAGGTCGCATCAACCGCGGGGGGAGATGGTGAAGTTGTAGGTATTGGTGGCGCGCTCATAGCGCGTGCTGCCCAAGCCGCCGCGGTGGATAATCTGCCCGTTGATCATGATCAGCTTGTTGCCTATATTATAAAATAACTTTCCATTGGATAAGCCTTTGGAAAGTTCGATGACCTCGCCATTGGTGGCATAAGTGCTGGCAGCGGGCAAAAGGGTGTAGAGCGGAGCTGCACTGGCGGGGTTGATCGCGAGATCGAATTTTCGCACCGGTCCCAATGCGCGTGGGTCATTTTGATCGAGCATCGAAGGATCTACGGGAGCGCGGTAATAGCCCACAATTCGGTTGGTGAGGGTATCGTTGTTGGGATCCCGGAAATAGAGCACGAGCATGTCGCCCGACTGTTGATCGACCAGATTGGCGGAGACGGTGGTGCTGGTGGTGGTGCCGTTTACGGTGGTGGTCGTGGTGCTGGAGCGGGTGGAAAAGTTGGGGAAAATCTGAAAACCGTTGGCGAAGGTCGCGTTATCGGTGAGTTCGCTGGTGAAGGCGCGGATATCCCGGTTCACGCGGTTCTTACTCACATCGTAGGCAAAGATGTTTAGTTGGTAGATGAAAAAAACGAGAGCCGCCCCGACCACCAGGGTGGAAATGCCCATGGTGATAAGAATCTCCGAAAGAGTGAAACCGCGGCGGGACGAGGGTGGGCGGGAAGGGTGCATGGGATCAAAGAGTGGGCACCGAGGATCGCATCGTGCTCATCGAGCCGACAAACCATCTGGAGTTTGGATTCGCGTTCATTTTCCACTGGTAGACGACTTTTATGGATCGCACCTGCGTGGCATCGGCCGCTGGAGCGGAGATATCCTGCACCCAAATCCATAGACGAAGACGCAAGTCGTCATTGGTTTCTAAAGTCTGGTTTACATCGATGAGCTTAAAGTTGTCCTCGATCCCGTTGGGCGTTGCGCCTCCTGGAGTGATATTGGCAGGGAGGAGCGGGTTGCCTTCGGAAATCAAAAGATAGTCGACGGTTGATTCCCCCTCGTCGTCGGCATCGGTGTTGTTGAGGTAGGTTTTAATCGCTTTGCTGCGTTGGCCGTTGTCCAGACCAGGAATCGGGTCGTCGGTGTTTCCCGCGACGAGGTTCCCGTCTTTGTAGTAAGGCATGTTGGTAAACTTCGCCTCCTTGATTTGCTCCATGTAACCCTGCACCACGGTGATCGCGGCATTTTGATAGATGCTGCCCTCGGTGATTTTGCGGGTTTGAATCAAGACTTGAAGACTGCCGACCACGACCAAACCGAGCACGAGCGTCGCCACCATTACTTCGGTCAGGGTAAGCGCTCGCGTGGACCAGGGTTTGTTGCGGAAGCGGGAGTGAACCATGATGCAAGATAGCATCATTTTCGGCAGACCGCCAAGGCTCGACATCGTGGCGAATGACCTTGTGCACGGGGCGGGTCGCCTTGGCCCCGGCGCTCTTCTCGCGCCCTGCCGTGCGCCTTGGGGTCTGGGGATGGTCTCCAGGCGGGGAGACGCGATGGGATGATACATGAAGCTTGGGGGCTTGCGCGACGGGCGCCGGGACGGGCAGGATTTGAAGTTTACCTTCCTTATGAGCTCCGTCCGTGTCCGCTTCGCCCCCAGTCCCACCGGGTTCTTCCACATCGGAAGCGCCCGCACGGCGTTGTTCAATTGGCTCTACGCCCGGCACACCGGCGGCGTGTTTATCCTGCGCATCGAGGACACCGATGCGGCCCGCAACTCGGACGCTTACCTCGATGTCATCTATCAATCGCTCGCCTGGCTCGGCCTGAACTGGGACGAGGGTCCGCGGGTCGGCGCGAACGGCGGCGGCGACTTCGGGCCCTACCGCCAGAGCGAGCGCGGCCAGGTTTACCGCGAGTATTTGGAAAAACTCCGCGCGGCCGGCCGGGTCTACGAGAAGGACGGCGCTACCTGGTTCCGCCTGCTCGGCGAGCGTCACGAGGTTTATGACGAGCACCGCCAGAAGACCGTCACCAAGGTCAAGACCGCGCCCATGGTCATCGACGACGCCATTCGCGGCCGGGTGGAGCGGGTCGAGGACGAGGACTTCGTGATCTTCCGCTCCGACGGCAACCCGGTCTTCCACTTCGTCAACGTGGTGGACGACATCGCCATGCGCATCACCCACGTGATCCGGGGCGAGGACCACCTCTCCAACACCAGCAAGCACGTGGCGCTCTTCGAGGCCTTCGGCGTGAAGCCGCCGGTCTTCGCCCACATCCCGCTCATCCTGAAGCAGAACGGCCCGGGCAAGATGTCCAAGCGCGACCAGGGCGCGCTGATCGAGGAGTATCAAAAGCGCGGATACCTGCCGGAGGCGGTGGTCAACTTCATCACCCTGCTCGGCTGGAATCCGGGCGGCGACCGCGAGAAGCTGCCCGTCGCGGAGATCGTTTCGCTCTTCGACCTGCCGGCGGTCAACCAGAGCAACGCCCGTTTCGACGACAAAAAGATGGCGCATATGAACATGCTTTACCTCCTCGCGCTCCCGGCGGCGGAGTTCGCGGCGCGGGCGCGGGGTTTTTTCGCGACGCTCCCAGCGGAGACGGGCGCGGCGGCTTTGGCGGCGGACGCAGGCTATTTCGAGGCGGTGATGGGCCTGGCCCAGCCCAAGATCAAAGGCTTCGAGGAGCTCCCAGCCTACACCGCCTACTTCTGGAGCGAGATCTACCCGACCGATGAAAAAGCGAAGGCCAAGGCGCTCGCCAAAGGCGAGCCGAAGGTGCGGCTGGCCGAGCTGGTGGAGCTGGTGCGCGCGCCGGCGACGGACTTTTCATCCGACGTCTCGCTGGAGGCCAACATCAAGGCCTTGGCGGAGGCGCGCGGGCTGGGGTTTGGCGACTACCAAGGCGTGGCGCGCGTGGCCGTGACCGGCCTGGCCGCCGGCCCGAGCATCACCAGCCTCATCCGGCTGCTGGGTCGCGAGCGCGTGGCTGCGCGGTTGGAGCGCTTCGCAGTGGGATTGGGCTGAGGGGCGGGACGATCAGATCGGAACGAACCGCTTGACCACGGATGAAGCGGATTATCACGGATAAAACTGGTCAATCCGTGCCCATCGGTGAAATCCGTGGCCGGCCATGAACGAAGATTTGGAGGTCAGCGCTTCGGCTGGGGCAGGCGGAAGGTGGCGGCGCAGGCGGCTAGGGCGAGGGCAGCGGCGGTGACGTAAAGCGCCGGCGCGCCCGCCGTCCAGTAAAGGATGCCGGCGCAGATCGGGGTGACGGCGCGAGCGAGCGAGCCCAGCGAGCGGTAGATTCCAAGCACGCGGCCCTGTTCCTCGGGGCCGGCGTAGAGCGAGATCAGGCCGGTGTTGGCCGGGTTGATCAGGCCACCGCCAAAAGCTAGGGCGGCGACCGCCGCGTAGAGCACGCCCTCGCTCGGCGCGAAACCCACCCCGAGCAGGCCGACGGTCGAGCAAAGCAGGCCGAGGGCGAGCAGACGCGTCTCGGCCACGCGGCCGACGAGTTTGCGCACGATGTAGCCCTGGGTGATGATGGAGCAGACCCCGAGGAAACCCATGAGTTTGCCGTTGTCCATCGGTCCATAGCCGAAGCGTTCGGCGCTGACGAAGACTAGCGAGACCTCCATCGCGACGAAGGCGAGTTGGTAGAGAAAACCCACGAGGTTGGCCCCGCGGACGGCGGCGTTGTCCAGGCCGAGGATGGCGCGCAGGGGATTGCGCAGGCGGGGTTCGGCGGAGCGGCCGGCGGTGGCGGGCGCGAGGGTTTCGCGGAAGCGGGCGCGGATCCAGACTAGGTTGATCAGGCCTAGGGCGAAGGCGAAGAGCGCCGGCACGGTGAAGGGGTTGACGCCGAAGGCGGCGAGGCCGGGCCAGGTGTCGAGCAGGTTGTAGCGCGCGGTCATCGCGCCGATGAACGGGCCGGTCACGAGTCCGAGGCCGAAGGCCGCGCCGACCAGGCCCATGGCCTTGCTGCGTTCGGCACGGGTGGTCACGTCGGCCACGGCGGCGGTGGCGACGGAAAGGTTGCCGCCAAAAAGGCCGGCGAGGACGCGCGCGGCGAGGAAGAGCCAGAAACTTCCGCTCACCGCCCAGAGCGCATAGCTGAGCGCGGTGCCCGCCACGGTATAAAGTAGCACGGGACGCCGGCCGACGCGGTCTGAGAGGCCGCCCCAGAAGGGGGCGAATACGAACTGCAGGATCGAGAAGATCGAGCTGATGATGCCTCCAAAAAGCACCTCGGGCAGGTGGGAGGTGTTGCCCAGGGCGAGGGCGAGCGAGTTGATCCAGCCGAGCAGGGTGCCGAGCAGGCCGGACGAACCGTCGGCGGCGAGGTAGTGTTTGAGCAGGTCGGGCCCGAGCGGGAAGACGATGGAGAAGCCGATCAGGTCCAGATAGAGCGTAAGGAAAATGACGCCGAGGGACAACGGACGGGGGGCGGCGGCGGTGGCGGCTAAAGAGGTGGGCTTTGACACTTTAAAAGGGAGGTCGAACGGAGGCGGGCAGAGCGCTTACTCACAGAACAAGCGTAAACGCCTCAATGTCCAATCTCCAACCGGCCCTCGGGGTGGGTTAGCTGCGTTTTACTGATTCGCGGGGGGTGACGTCGCTGGTCGGGACGATTTCGGCCAGCTGTTTGTTGCCTTTGGCCCCGAGTTTTTCGAGGTTTCGGCCGGCGGGCAGGACGCGGCTTTCGAACGAGCCGAGGGCGGCGTTGTAGGCTTTTGCGGCCGAGTCGAGTGCGGGGCCGATTTTGGTGAGGTGCTCCACGAAGCCGGATACGCGGTCGTAGAGTTCGCGGGCCTGATCGGTTATTTCCTCGGCGTTGCGCGAGGCGTTTTCCTGGCGCCAGCCATAGGCGGCGGCCTTGAGCAGGGCGATGAGGGTGGCGGGCGTGGCGAGCAGGACCTTTTTCTGGATGGCGCGTTCGAGCAACTCGGGGTCGGCGGACAGGGCGCCGGCGAGGAATTGGTCTCCGGGCAGGAAGAGCACGACGAACTCGGGCGAGGGTTGGAATTGTTCCCAATATGCTTTCACGCCTAGGGCATCGACGTGGCCGCGGACTTTGGCGGCGTGCTCGGCGAGTTTGGCCACGCGGATGGTCTCGTCGGAGGCGGAGGCGGCTTCGCGGTAGGCCTCGTTGGGGGCCTTGGCATCGACGACGATGCGCTGGCCGGCGGGCAGGCGCACCACCAGATCGGGTCGCAAGCGGCGCTCTTCGGTGGTCACGGACGATTGTTCGGTGAAATCGCAATAGGCGGTCATGCCGGCGAGCTCGACCACGCGACGGAGTTGGAGCTCGCCCCAGGTGCCGGCGGTGGTGGTGGAGCGCAGGGCGGTGGCGAGACGGGTCGTCTCGTTCTGGAGGGTGGCTTGGGACGTGGCGAGCGTCTGAAGTTGCTGGCCAAGGGCGGCGGCGGAAGCGGCGCGGGTCTGGTCAAAGGCGGTGATCTTTGCATCGACCTGGGCGAGGGTCTCGCGGAGTGGCTTTACCAAGGCATCAATCGCAAGCTGGCGTTTTTCCAGATCGCCGTCGGCGAGTTGGCGGGTGAGTCCGAGGCTCTCCTTTGCGAGGTCGAGGAAGGTGGTGTTGTTGGCTTGGAGGGCGGCGGCAGAAAGGGCCTTAAATTCGTTGGCGGCTCGGGCTTGGGCGTCGGTGAGGGCAGCCAGTTTTTCAGTGGAGGAAGCGCGTTCGGCGGCGAGGGTGGCCTGTAGACCGGCGGCGGTGGCCCGGACGGTTTCTAGTTCTTGGCGGGCCTCGACTAGGTTAACCTCGCGGGTGTCGATTTCGGTTTGCAGGCGGGCGGCGTCGTTGTCGCGGCCAAGCAGGCGTTCGCGCAGGGTGTTGATGCGGGCCGAGAGGAACAGCCAGGTAAGCAACGCTCCCAGCAAAAGCGAGCCTGTGGCGATGAGGAATTCCAACATGGTGAGAAAGGGGATAAAGTCGGTATGGTTCCGTGCGTTGACACGCCGCCCATGCGGTCATTGTTAGCGCTGTGGGTTTCAATTTTTTTTACGAGTGCAAGTGCATCGAGATAGCGCACGGGCGGGCGGTCAATGCGTTGGTTCGCGAGTCCGTCGCATGCCTGGGCAATGAGTATCCATGATTCCCGGTGATTCGCATCCTCCCGGTTTTTCCAACGCGGTGCTGACCGTGAGCGAGAACCCTTTTGCGCTTGCCCCGCTGAACCGCGATGCGACCGGAGACCTGCCCGCGGTGTTGGTGGTGGCGACAGCCGGCACGGCCCGAGGCGGAGTGGACCGGCGTCTGGAGGAGGAGTTTGATATCGTGGTGACCGCGACGATCGAAGAGGCTTGCGCGCTTTTGCGTGACCGGCGTTTCGGTCTGGCTCTGCTCGATTTGCGGGAGTTGGCGCGGACTCCCTTGGAGCTGGCGCGGGTTTTGCGGGAACTGGACGCGGATATCTCGGTGATCGCGCTGGGTGCGGGGCGTGATGTGAAGGTATTGGGCGAACATTGTCTGCAGGTGCCTTTTGATTCTCCTGATATCGTGAGGCTGGCCCATCACGAGATGGAGATGGCGATGCGGCGCCGAGGCCGCACGGCGGTTATCCGCGAGCTTGAAGGGGCGATGGCGATGATGCGCGAGGAGTTAGTGGCGAAAGATTCGCTGGCGGATTACGGCGAGGCCTCGGCGTCGATGGTGCATGATCTCAAAAACGCCCTCTTTTCAACGATGGGTTATACCGCCCGTCTCCTGCAGGAGACATCACAATTAAAGAACTCAGTGGGCAACGAGGCCGCGCAACCCATTGACCGAATCGCGCGCAAGCTGGAGCAAACTTCCAACTACATTCTGCATCTTGCCCACACCTGCCGTTATAACGACGCCGCGCGTCCGGTGCGGGAGAAGCTGGAGCTCTGTGCCGAGATTAAGCACGTGCACGAGGTGTTGTTTTTTCAAAGTCCAAAGCTTCGCGTCGAGTTGGCGGAGGGTGAAGCCACGGATTTTTTTGTCTCGGGAGACCGCTATGAACTGCACCGCGTGTTTCAAAATCTATTCAAAAACGCGTTCGAGGCCAGGGCCCATGCGGTGGTCGCCACGTTAAGCCGGAGGCCGGGTGTGGTCGTGGTCTCTATTGCGGATGACGGCCCGGGTTTTCCGGAGGGGGAGGCGGAGGTGGCTTTCTCCCGGCCGCTGAAATCCAGTAAGCGAGGCGGGCAAGGGTTGGGCCTGCGCATCTGCCGTCAAGTGGTGGAGCGCCACGGCGGGGAGATCAGTCTGCGCAGTGAAGCGGGGCGCGGGGCGACGTTTACGCTGGTGTTGCCGGCGCGCTGACGGCGGGGGTATCCGTCCGTCCGAACAGCTCGGCGATCACATCTTCCAGCGGGACGTCGGAAATGGTGATGTCCGCCACTGGTCCGGCGGCGAGGATGCGTCCGGTGAGGGCGACGATCTCGGCCGAGGGCACGGTAAGGATGATCTCGCCGTCATCGGTCTCGACTACCTTGCCGCCACCGAGTTCGGCCAAGCCGGGGAAGGGGATGGCAAGGGGCCGGAAGCGGATGATTTTTTTGCGACCACCGGCCGATTCGAGGCGGTCCAGAGCGCCGTCATAAATCTTGCGGCCCTTGTCGATCACGATGACGCGGTCGCACAGTTCCTGGATGTCGGCCATATAGTGGCTGGTGAGCAGGATCGTGGTGCGGTAGCGGCGGTTATAGTCGCGCAGAAAGCCGCGGACGGACTTTTGGGAAACGACGTCTAGGCCGATGGTCGGTTCGTCGAGAAAAAGCACGCGGGGTCGGTGGAGCAGGGCGGCGATCAGTTCCATCTTCATGCGTTCTCCGAGCGAGAGTTCGCGGACCATGGTGCCTAGTTTACCGCGCACGCCTAGCAGATCGACCAGTTCGTCGAGAGTGGATTGATATTGGCCGGCGGGCAGGCCATAGATGTGGCGAAGCAGCAAAAAACTTTCCTGGGCGGGCAGATCCCACCAAAGCTGGTTTTTTTGACCGAGGACCAGGGCGAAGAGGCGCCGGTAGGCATTTTCGCGCTGCACGGGGTCGAAGCCGGCCACGCGGGCGCGCCCGGCAGTCGGGTGGATGAGCCCGGCTAGCATTTTCAAGGTGGTGGTCTTGCCGGCTCCGTTCGGTCCGAGGAAGCCCACGAACTCACCTTCGGCGATGGAGAAGGAGATGTCCTTGGCGGCGGCGAGTTCCTCGAATTCGCGGTGAAAAAGGCCGCGCACGCCGGCCCAGAACCCGGGGGGCTTTTTATAGGTGCGGAAGACGCGGGTAAGGTTTTCGACTTCGATCATGGGCGGAGAGATTTATTAACCGCGGCGGTCGTGGATGGGCGCGAATAAAGGAGCCGGATACGAATTTATTTCCAGATACCGGCGGCCTCAAGGGTGCGGATCGGCTCGGCGGGCCAGCCTTTGTTGGCGGCGGGGCTGGCGGGGCTGGGATGGAGCATCTGGGTGATTTTCCAGGGGTCGGCGGCGGTCGTGACCTCGGCGAATTTTTTCGCGGCGTAGGCCCCGATGCCCACGAGGTGCTCGGGCCGCAGGAGCTCGAGCACGGCGCGGAGATGGGCGCGGCAGGGCTGCTCCACCGCGTCGCGTTCCGCGGCGGCGAGTTTATCGGGCGTAAGGTTGGCTCCGGTGGCGGCCATCCATACGAGCGGGCAATAGTTGAGGACGAAATGGTCGGCGAAAAAATGTTCGGGAGTCCCGAAACGTTCTGCAAAAAGCCCCCACAGCCGGCGTCCGCTGACTTCACTCCGGGTGCAGGACAGGCCGGTAACGGGGCGTTTCGGGTGTTCGGGCGACGGCTTTGTCACGGTATCTGTGATACGCAGCCAGTCGCGAACAGCGGCGATCTCGCCAAAGGGAACTCCGGTCTGGGTCATACCGAAGGGCCCTGGGTTCATACCTAGAAAGACCACCCGTTTCGGGCTGGCACCGTAGCGAGTGAGGTAGGTGGTGTGAGGGGCCCACGCATAGCGAAGGGGGTTGTAGGTGCAGGCGACAGGCGGGCCAAAGGCCAGCGCGTCGACGGCGTCGCGCAGTGTGGCGGCGGAAGTGACGAGATCGGGCATGGCAGTGGGTTCAGAGCCGGGTGTAATCGAGGACGCTGTGGCTGATCAGACCGGAGGAGACGGCTGATTTGTCTGTTTCGAGACCGGGTGGGGAGCGGTCCAGCGCTTCGGCAAAAACAAACCGGTGGGTGCCGTCGTCGGCGGCGGGACTGAAGAGTTTGGGCACGATCACGCGGGCGGGCACGGTCCGGGCCACGGTGGAAGCGGGGGTGCAGGGGTTGGGGAAATTGAGGTTATGCACCACAAATCGTCCGGCGCCGGTGGCAGGTAGTAATTCGGCGGCGAGCCGGGCGGCGTGGGCGGCCGAGGCTTCAATGGTGGCGCGGGTGGCGGGCAGGCGGTCGAGCGATTGTCCGCTGGTGAGGGCATGCCATTCCTCGTAAGTTAGGTCTTGGGAGCAGGCCATGGCGGGCAGCCCGTGGAGGGCGCCCTCCCAGGCGGCGGCGATCGTGCCGCTGGCGGCGATAAAGCCGAGGGTGGTGTTCAGCCCGAGGTTGATTCCGGTGACGACTCCGTCCACGGCCGCGATGCCGCCCGGCAAAAGGTGGGCGAGGGCGATGTTGACGCAATCGGCTGGGGTTCCGTCCACCGTCCACGTAGGGGCTCCTAGTCCGTGGTCGGCGCGTGCGGAGGCTACGGGCCGGTGGCGGCATTTGCTGGCACCGGTCCAACTCTGTTCACTCAGCGGGGCCACCACGAATAAATCGTGGCCGGCGGCGCGAAGTGCTGCGACCAAGGCGTGCAGCAGGGGGGAGCGGATGCCGTCGTCGTTTGAAATCAGGAGGCGCATCCCGTGATGCGAGACAGGCCCGGTGCGCTTTGCCACCAAAAGCGCGCGGAGTGATCGTCTTCCCTGGGATCAGGCAGTTGTCTGGGTCACATCGAGGCGGCCTGACGGCGCCTTTTGGTGGGGCCCTCGCTCGAAATACTCTTCAAGTATTGTTCGTCCTGCGGACTCACCCTCGGCCAGCGGCTCCGGGATGCGCCAGCTCCGCTGCGCTCCTTCCTTAGCTCGATCCGCACCGAAATGCGCTCGCCCTTTCACCCGGCTGCTCCGCTGTTCAGCTGCAGGGGCTCATCTTACTGGGTCACGCGATATCGGGATTTTTGCCTTCGGGGTCGAACATATAGCCTACGCCATGGACAGTTCTCAGGGCCTCTAATCCGTTGAGGCAAGCCCGACAAAAATCCCGGACCTTAACTATGTATTGATCAAGTGATCGGCTGCGGACGTTGGCGTGTTGTCCCCACACGGCGTGGATAAGGGCCTTGCGGGTGATGACTTCTCCTTCGTGCTTATTCAGGTAGAACATGATTCCGATTTCCTTGCGGCCTATCTTTGCGACATTTCCGTCGGGCATGGTCACTTCCAGCCTTTGAGGGTTGATCGTAGCGCGGCAAAATTGAAAGGGCTCATCCGCCACGGAGACATTGCGGGTGAGGGCAAGGTCGCTGCTGCCTTCGGAACGCCGCAGCACGGCGCGGATGCGGGAGACTAGTTCAGGATAGCTGAAGGGTTTGGTAATGTAATCGTCCCCGCCCAGCTCCAAGCCCCTGACTTTGCTGTCTTCTATGCTGTTCCCGGTTAGAAAAATGACCGGTATCTGCATGTTTTCTCTGCGCAGATCGGACAAGAGCTCGAAACCACTTCTGTCCGGCAGGGTGATGTCTAAAAGTAAGAGATTTGCAAAATTTGCCTTGAGGAAGCGAACAGCACTTTGACCGCGATTGCATACTTGGGTGCGCATACCCGCCTCTTCCAAGTATAGGGAAACCAGTTTTGCCAATTCCGGTTCATCCTCAACGATAAGTATTAAGGGTTTATGCGTTTTGCTCATGCAGTAATGAAGGCTTCATTTAATTATACATTATTGCCCCAGATCAGGATTTTTTACATCTGCAACAATTCGGTGTAAAGAAACAACTGTAAGACTTTTTTTTCGAGCGATCAGGCGCTGGAGATGAATTCATGACCTCGGGTATTCCCCTTTTGCCGCCTTTAGACTTGAAGCACCCTCTTTGCGCCCGCTCCGTTGCGGCATGTCCGCCTCCGCACCGCTTCTCATGCTCGGTCTTCCCAAGGGGAGTCTCGAGGAATCGACCAAGGCCCTCTTCGCCAAGGCCGGCTGGAAAATCACGACCAGCTCGCGCTCTTATAAACCGTCCATCGACGACCCGGAACTCGACGGCCGCTTCGTGCGTGCCCAGGAGGTGGCCCGTTATGTGGACCACGGTTTTTTCGATTGCGGACTGACGGGTTGGGATTGGGTGCAGGAAAACAATGCCGACGTCGTCGAGGTATGTGACTTGGTCTATAGTCGTGCCTCTACCTTGAAGTCCCGCTGGGTCCTGTGCGTGCCCGAGTCCTCGCCGATAAAAACCGCCGCTGATCTCGCCGGGAAACGCGTCGCGACCGAGCTCGTGGACACCACCAAGCGCTGGTTCGCCGAACGCGGCATCCCTGTTCTTATCGAGTTCTCCTGGGGGGCCACCGAGGTAAAAGTTCCTGATTTGGTCGATGCTATCGTGGACATTACCGAGACCGGCTCTTCCTTGCGCGCCAATAAGCTCCGCATCGTCGATACTTTGCTCGAGACCAACACCAAGTTCATCGCCAACAAGGTTGCCTGGGAAAACCCGGCCAAGCGCCGCAAGATCGAGACCATCGCGCTCCTTCTGCGCGGGGCCCTCGAGGCCCACAGTAAGGTCGGCCTAAAGATGAACCTGCCACGCGCCTCGTTGGAGAATGTTATCTCCCGCCTGCCCGCCCTGCGCAACCCCACCATCGCGCCGCTCAGTAATCCTGACTGGATCGCGCTGGAGACCATCATCGATGAGAGCGTGGTCCGCGAAATCATCCCGGTGCTAAAGGCCTATGGGGCCGAGGGCATCGTCGAGTATCCGCTCAACAAGGTCGTCTACTGACGCCCCTCTTTTTCTGTTTACACCTCATCGCCGCCGTCCGTCCCCGCCTCCCGCCATGCCCGCTCCCAAGACCGTCACCCTCGGCCTGCTCCAGCACGCCTGCGTCGCCGATCCCGCCGCCAACCTCAAGAAGGCGCTCGCCCTAGCCGAAAAGGCGGCCAAGCGCGGTGCCCAGATCATCTGCACCCAAGAGATGTTCCGCTCCCAGTATTTCTGCCAGAGCGAGGACCACGCCTGTTTCGGCCTGGCCGAGGCCATCCCCGGCGGACCCAGCACGGTCGCTTTCCAGAAACTGGCCAAGAAACACGGGGTCGTGGTGATCGCCTCGCTGTTCGAGAAACGTGCGAGCGGCCTCTACCACAACACGGCTGTTATCATCGATGCCGATGGCTCCGTGCTCGGCGTGTATCGCAAGATGCACATCCCGGACGATCCGCTCTTTTACGAGAAATTCTACTTCACCCCCGGTGATACCGGCTTCCGCGCGTGGGACACGAAATTCGGCCGCATCGGCGTGCTGGTTTGCTGGGACCAGTGGTATCCCGAGGCCGCCCGCCTCACCGCCATGCAGGGTGCGGAGATCCTTTTTTACCCGACTGCCATCGGCTGGCACCCGAAGGAAAAGGCTGAATACGGTGTGAACCAGCACGGCGCCTGGGAAACTATCCAGCGTTCCCATGCCGTCGCCAACGGTTGCTACGTCGCCGCGATCAACCGCATCGGCCATGAGACTATCGAGGGCGTCGGCGGGGATGGACTCGAGTTTTGGGGCCAGTCCTTCGTGGCCGGCACCTCCGGCCAGATTTTGGCGAAGGGGTCGGTGTCCGACGAAGAGGTGCTGATCGTCCCCGTTGAATTGACCAAGGTCGATGTCACCCGCACCCACTGGCCCTTCCTTCGCGACCGGCGGATCGACGCCTACGGCGACCTCACCAAGCGTTTCATTGACCGCGCCCTTTGACCATGGCCAAAGCCCTAGCCCCCGCCAAGGCGGCAGCTCTCAAGCCCGCTCGCGCCTCGAAAAAGCCCGCCGCCAAGCCCGCTACCGTCCCGGGGGACGGACTGCCCGCAGCCGGTGGCTACCGCATGCCCGCCGAGTGGGAGCCGCAGGAGGCGGTGTGGTTGTCGTGGCCGCACAACTACGGCTCCTGGCCGGGCCGGTTCCGCCCCGTTCCCTATAATTTCGCCCGCATCGTGGCTGCCATCAGCCGGTTCGAGCCGGTCCGGATCAATGCCTCGAAAAAGCTCCACGCCCGCGCCGCCCGTCTTTGTGAACGGGCCGGAGCCGACCTTTCCCGCGTCACTTTTTACGACCACCCGACCAACGACGCCTGGTGTCGCGACCACGGCCCCATCTTTGTCAAAAATCCTGCCAGCGGCGCGGTCGCCCTGACCGACTGGGCCTATAATGCCTGGGGCGACAAATATCCGCCCTACGATCTTGATAATGAGATCCCGCCCTCCATCGGGCGCGTCACCGGTCTGCCCCGCTTCGTCAACGACATGGTGCTGGAGGGCGGCTCGATTGACGTGAACGGCGTCGGCGGCCTGCTCACCAGCGAGCAGTGCCTGCTCAATCCAAACCGAAACCCTCACCTTACGAAGGAGCAGATCGAGCAAAACCTGCGCGACTACCTTGGCGTGACCGATTTTTATTGGCTCGGGGAAGGCATCGTGGGCGATGACACCGACGGCCATATCGACGATATGACGCGCTTCTTCAAGCCCGACGGCTTCATCACCTGCGTCGAGCCGAACAAGAAGGAAAAGAACCACGAAATCCTCGCTGCGAATCTCGCCTTGCTGAAGAAATTCCGCACCCCTGCGGGCAAGAAGTTCGACATTGTCGAACTGCCGATGCCGCGACCCTTCGGCTTTGATCGCCAGCGCGTGCCGGCCAGCTATGCGAATTTTCTGATTGTGAATGGCGGCGTGCTCGTGCCGACCTTCCGGCAGCCCGGT
This sequence comes from Akkermansia muciniphila, assembly GCA_945888375.1. GTDB lineage: Bacteria > Verrucomicrobiota > Verrucomicrobiia > Opitutales > Opitutaceae > IMCC26134_A. The sequence goes on from CAMCZZ010000008.1 coordinate 86,401, forward strand.
CCCGATGCCCGCGCGGTCGCGATCATCGCGGAGTGCTTCCCTGGTCGCGAGGTGGTCGGCGTCGATTGTTACCACCTTATCTGGGGGCTCGGCACCTTGCACTGCATCTCACAACAACAACCCGCCGCGGGGTCCGTTGCCTGATGTCCGCTTCGTTCCCACTGGGCCCGCTCCGTCTGCTTCTATCCGTCGCCACTTTGGGGCTCGCGGGCTGCGCCTCCAGTCAACGTGGCACCGGCTCGCCGCGGGCGACGCGGTTTCCTGCGGTCTTGAGTGAACGCTGGACGCCCCCGGTGAACGCGACGCGTCTGGTGGACGGGGAGCCGTCCGCCGTATTCGCGGCTGCGGCGCGCGCAGCCGAGACCATGGGTTTCGTGCTTGATCGCCGCGATGCCGCCCGCGGGCGCCTGTCCGCGGCGCGAAGGCAGTCCACCGGGTTCGACGGGGCGAGGCAGGATACGCTGGAGTTGACGGCTACGCTGCAGCCGTCTGGCGCGGTCGAGGTCGCGGTGGTTTTCCGCGTGGCGGCGGAATCGGGCGGTATGGTCACATCCGCACTGGTGCGGGACCGTGCTCCCTATGACGTCTTATTTGCGCGTTTGGTCGAAGGCTTGACGGCGGTCGCGCCGTAATCGGCGGGCTCTATGCCCAGATCGGCCGGTCCGAAGGCGCCCGGCAGCAGGGCATCGATGGTGGTCTCGAGCGTATCTTCGCCTCGGCAACAACTCACCACCGTCGCCTCGGGGCCAAATTCAAAGATCACCTGCCGGCAGGCTCCGCAGGGGGCGGTGGGCGAAGGGGTGGGCGTATAGACCACCACGCGCTCGACGCGCCTGGCACCGGCGGCGGCGGCGGCAAAAATCGCGGTGCGTTCGGCGCAATTGGTCAGGCCGTAGGAGGCGTTCTCCACGTTCGCTCCGGTGAAAAGCCCGCGGTCCGTCCAGATGGCGGCTCCGACAGTGAACCCGCTGTAGGGGGCGTAGGCGAGGGCGGCGGCGTCTTGGGCGGCGCGGCGCATCTGCGCGAGCGAGGGGGATTTGGGGGGAATGGCCTTGGGCATGGTGCAGGGTGGGGCGGGTCTGGGCCGAGGGCAATCTTGCGCGCGGCCCGCCGGTTGTTTGGCTCTGACCACCACCCCTATGTCCAACCGTTTTTATGGCGCTTTTGATCAGGAAACCTGGGGCGGGGCACGCAAGCCCGACTATCGCTCGTGCTTCCAAGTCGACCGCGACCGCGTGATCCACGCCCATGCCTTCCGCAAGCTCCAGTCGAAGACGCAGGTGTTTCTCTCGGGTGAGTATGACTTTTATCGCACGCGTCTGACCCACTCGATGGAAGTCGCGCAGATCGGCCGCTCCATCTGTGCCTGGTTGCTTTCGCGCGGCGAGCCGTTGGCGGCGGATTTTTTTATCGATGGTGATCTCGTGGAGGCGATTTGTTTGGCGCATGATCTTGGCCACCCTCCCTTTGGCCATTCCGGCGAGCGGACCTTGCAGGAGTTGATGAAGGCACATGGCGGCTTTGAGGGCAACGCCCAGACTCTGCATCTATTGACCGAGACGATGTATCAGAACGAGGCCGGTGTGCGCGGTATGCAGCCCAGTCGCGCGCTGCTCGACGGCGTGTTGAAATACAAAAAACTCTATCGCGAATACCCCGCGCCCCCGCGCAACCACTTCCTCTACGACCCGCAGGTGGTCTATCGTGATTTTGTCTTTGGCGGGGCGACGCCGGCCTCACTCGCCGGAGGCGAGGCGTTGAACCAGTTCAAGAGCGTCGAGTGCCAGATCATGGACTGGGCGGATGATGTGGCCTACTCGCTCAACGACATTGTTGACGGGGTGCGTGCGGGCTTTTTAACCATCGAGCGGATAGAGGCTTGGGCGGCGGAGGTCGGCATCGACGCCGAGCGTCAGCGGCATCTGGATGTGCTTTTTGGCGCGATCCGGAGTGATCGTCTGGAAGAGGTATTTTCCGAGAAAACGGGGCGGTTTATCACCGGTTGCCGGCTGCGCGACCGGGCGGCGGGCAATCCGATGGCCGCACGCACCAACCGCTACCGTTACGAGTTGGTGGTGGCGGCCGAGGCGGAGCGGGAGGCGGCGTTCTACAAGGGCATGGCCAACGATATCATTTTCGAGAGTCCGCAGCTCCAGCAGATGGAGCACAAGGCCCGCAAGGTTCTCTTTGATCTCTGGTCGGCGGCCTGGGGCAATTACGTCCAGCCGGGAGAACGCGTTATTCGCCTGCTGCCTCCCCGGGTGGGACGCTTGGTTGATGCCGAGGCGACGACGCCGGGCAAGGCGCGCCGCATCTGCGACTGGCTGGCCGGTCTGACCGACGGCATGATCGTGCGCACTTATCGGAGGCTGCACGACCCCGATTTCGGCTCGCTGCGGGATTTGTCTTAGCCGGCCCCCGGCTGATTTAAAATCGGGGCTTGCACCGGGCGGGCTCGGACGTTGCGCTCTCACCTTTAACCAATTCTACCATGGCCCAAGAACTCGTCACCCTTGAATGCACCGAAGCCCGCAAAGAGGGTAAGCCCACCTCCCGCTATCTAACCTTCCGTAACAAGAAGACCGTCACCGAGCGCATCGAAAAGAAGAAGTATAACCCCTTCTTGAAGCGCCATACGGTCCACAAGGAAATCAAGTAAGCCAGCTTGCCGGCTACTCCAAGGCGCCGGTTGGTTTTTCGCACGAAGCGCTCTGCTTCGTGCTTTTTTGTGTCTATAAATGGGGTTGCGGCGTGTGTTTTCCGGCTAGTTCGGGTTTCGGGCGTGGGGAGATGGCTTTTTAGGTTTCTGAAATTAAACTCGGATGCTGCGATAATCACGGAATCCGGGTATTAGGTGAATGTGCCGGGAGTTGGCACGAGGCTTCGGGCTTTATCCGGGCAACAAACTCATTCTGCGTGCAAACCACAGGAGGAGAAGCCCGCTGGTCCAGCCCTGCCCCCAGCGGTCCGGACCGCTGAATTACCAGCAAGCGGGCTTGGTTTTTATCGGCAGGGATTGAAAAGTGCGAAGGAAGCATCCGTTTTGGCGCCATGGCCAAGGCACCTGTTAATGTCCGTGTTTACTATGTTCTGCCCTGCTGTCTGCTTCTGCTGAATCTGGTTAATGCGATGGTCGGGTATCAGGCGGGACGCTTTGAGGATCCTTGGGTGCGGACCCTGGTGGTGATGGGGTTGGTCCTGTTTGGTTCTTCGCTGGTGGCTTTCGTGGTGGCCCCCGGCCTGGAGTTTTTTATCCGCTGGTTGCACCGCACCAGCCGGGCTCAGGCGGGGGGGCTGGGCGAAGCCTTGTTTCTTATTATCTTAGGGGCCTTGGTGTTCTGGCTTTACTATCAATTGGTCAATCATGGCGTCGAGTCGCTCCTGCCTATGGACTGGCGACTGGTCTGAGTGCCGGTCAAACACTCTGTAACATGCACGTATCCGCTTTTATCCAAGACCTGGCCGTCATTCTTGCGGCTGCCGCCGGCTTGGGCTGGTTATGCCAGCGGATCGGGTTGTCGGCGGTGGTGGGTTACCTCGTGGCGGGCATGGTGGTAGGGCCTTACACACCGCCGTTTTCGCTGGTGACGGACGAGGCGAGTATCGCGACTGCGGCGGAGGTGGGGCTGGTGTTTCTGATGTTTTCCATCGGCTTGCGTTTGAGCTTTCGTCGATTGCAAAGGCTTGGACTGGGTCTGGTGCTGGCGGTTTTTATAGGCGCGGTCCTGGTTTATTATGCCACGCGAGGACTCGGGGTGGTGGCCGGACTGGATGGCGGGCAGACCTTGTTTTTAGCGGCGATGTTGATGGTTTCATCCTCGGCTATTATCAGCAAGGTGTTGCATGAGACGGGAGCGGGGCACGAGCGGCATGGTCAACTGGCCATGGGCGTGGCGGTCCTGGAGGACGTGGTGGCGGTGGTGATGCTCACGGTGCTCAACTCGATGGTCGCGCTCGGGGAGGGTGGCTCGGGCGGGGGTGGGTTGGCCGCGACGCTGGGTGGTTTTGGGGCCTTTGTTGTTTTTGCGGGTGTGCTCGGGCTGCTTTTGGTGCCGTGGCTCTTGCGGATGTTGAGCGTCAAGGCGGACGAGGAACTGCAAACCCTGGCGACTGCCGCGCTTCTTTTTGGGCTGGCGATCATCGCGCAACGCGCGGGCTACTCGCTCGCTTTGGGCGCTTTTCTGATTGGTTGCATCGTGGCGGAGACGCCGCACCGGCATTCGGTCGAGCGTATTTTCGAGGGAATGCGCGATGTTTTCAGTGCGGTTTTTTTCGTCGCGATCGGGTTGCAGATTGATGTGCGGGCGCTGGGTGAAGCTTGGTGGCTTGTTCTCGGGCTTGCCTTGTTTACGCTCATCGTGCGGGTCGGAGCGGTTTCAACGGGTTTGGTTTTAATCGGTCGTTCACACCGGGATGCACTGCGCGCCGGCTTGGTGGCGACGCCGATCGGGGAATTTTCCTTCATCATCGCCCAGCTGGGGGTCGCGGCGAAAATGGTGCCCACGGTTTTTTATCCGTTGGCGGTGGGCTTGTCGCTGGTGACTTCGCTCACGGCTCCATTCCTGACACGTAAGGCCGAGCCGCTGGCGGAGGGGTTGCTGCGTTGGCGTCCGCGTTGGCTGGTGGACGCGCTTGAATCTTATCAGGCGTGGCTGGAGCGTCTGGGCGAGAAGCAGGCGGGCAATAAGCTCTGGAAGCTCTGCCGCCGTCGCGTGATTCAGATCGTGGTTGAGCTCTTGTTTGTAGCGGGGCTTCTGGCCAGTGCCGAGCAGATTCAACTCCTCATCACCCGCTGGTTCAACGGGCCCGGCTGGTTTTTTTGGGCCGGTTTGGTGGCCGTTGCACTGGTGCCTTTGTTCGCGGTGTGGCGTAATGTCTCGGTGCTCGCGCTTCTGGTGGCGGAATTCAGCACCCAGGGAATGGCGGCGGCGGCGCGTGACCGCTTGCGCGGCTTGATTGCGCTCGGGGTGCGGATCGTGGCGACGGTGGCGATGGTGACTTGGGTGGCGTCGTTCGCACCGGCGGGGACTTTGCGCTGGGCCCTGCCGGTCAGTGCTTTGATGGCATTGGCCGCCTTCGTTTGGCTTAGGCAGCGTATGATTTACTGGCATAGCGAGCTGGAGGTCGGGTTGCAGGATGTGTTGGGTGAGGCAGGCACTCCGCGCATGAGCTCTACCTCGGTGCCTTGGGGCGGACGCCAGCACGAGGAGTGGAATTTGAGTGTAGCCGATTGCGTGATCCCGGATCTGGCGGAGTGTTCGGGCCGGAGTCTGGCGGAGCTCGGTTTGCGCGCGCGTTATGGTTGCACCGTCGTGGGGGTGGAGCGGCAGGGTTGTATGATTTCTCTGCCCGGCCCGGGTGAGTCGCTTTTTCCTCGTGACAAGGTGCTTTTGCTTGGTGATCCCGAGCACATGATTGCGGCCAAGGCGGCGCTCGGTGCGGTGGCGGCCAAGGAGTCTTCGGAATTCGACGCGGTGGGGCTGGAGACTATCCTGGTGCCTGCCGGTAGCCGGGCGGCGGGCGCGACGCTGGCGGAGTTGTCGCCTTCGGCCGTGCATGGCGTGCAGTTGGCCGGCATCGGCCGCGGACCTATGCGTATTCTTAATCCGGGGCCGAGCGAGCGTTTGCAACCTGGCGACAAGGTGCTGGCTTTGGGCACCCCGGTGAAACTCCGCGCTTTCCGGGTATGGGTGCGCGATATCGTAGCCCGGGGCGGATCAAGCGGTGGCGGCGACGGGGACGGCCGGGCTGATGGTGAGGGCGATGGCCTCGCGTAGGTGTTCGAGCCGAGCCGGCTCGATGGTCTCGGCCGGGCGGGCGTTTTCGATGTAAAAGTTATCGATGGCGACGTCCCGCTCGGTGCCTATGCGGGCGAAGGTGATGTCGAAACCGTGGTCGCTGATGAGTTTGGCTAGCTTGAAGAGCAGCCCGATCTCGTCTCGCGCCTGCACCTCCACGATGGTGCGTTGCATGGACAGTTCGTGGTAGACCTCCACGGTCGGGGGCAGATGGCCGAGCTCGACGGGATTTTTATCGAAACCGAAGCGCGAGCCACGGACTTTTTTGGCCTGGGCGACAATGTCCGGGTAGAGGTCTTTGTTGGTGACAAGTGCTTCTTCCACGGTGCGGGCGAAGATCTCCTGCGCCTTGGCCGACTGGACGACGCCGCGCCCGGGCTCGACCACGTAAAACGTATCGATGGCGATGTGGTCGCTGCGGGAGATGACCTTGGCGGAGAGGATCGAAAGGCCGGCGACGGAGAAGGCGCCGGCGAGTTTATAAAACAGGCCGGCGCGGTCCCAGGTAACGACGTTTACCACGGTCAGGGAACGGTTGAGGTCGTCGTGCCAGGCGATGACAGGCCGTAGGCTGCCGATCGCATCCGTCTGGTTTATGGAGGCGAGCAGTTGGTTCACCATCCGGATGTGTTGCGCGATCTGGTCGGCGTCGGTGTGGATGAAGTAACGCTCGGGCAACAGTTGGAAGTGGGCGGTGATCTCGTCCGCGCTGATGCCGGGGATTTTTTTCGCGACGAGGTCCTGGTAGGTGGACTGCATGCGGGCGGTGTTTAGGTCGGCGATCTGAACGGCTCCGTGGGTCAGTTGTTCGAGGGTCGCTCGATACAGTGTGCCGTGAAGGGTGTCTTTGTAGCTGTTCCACAGGCCGGCTGCGGTGCCGCGGGCATCGCAAAAGGTGTGGACGTAGAGATAGCGCAATTTATCGGCCTCGGGCACGAGTTCGGCAAAAGCGGCAGCGGAAGCGGGGTCATCAACATCCCGCTTCTGCCAAAATCGTGCCATGATCAGGTGCGATTTTATTACAAAAATCACAATTTCTTGCTCGGCATCGTTTATTTCCATGCGAGCCAGCAGCGGGCGGGCGATTTCCACGCCAAATTCTGCGTGCCCCTTGATGCCCTTGGCTTTGCCGATGTCGTGGAGCAGCAGAATGAGGTAGAGCAGGGTGGGGTTGGCGGTCTCGTGCAGGATTTCGCGGTATTTTTTTTCGAGCGTTTCGACCCCGGCGAAGATCAGGTCGAGTTCGCGGATGGCGTTCAGGGTGTGGATATCGGCGGTGTAGCGGTGGTAGAACTCGTGTTGCACGAGGCAGGTCAGGCCTTGGAACTCGGGTATAAACCGGCCGAGCACGCCCAGTTCATGCATGAGCGCGAGGGTGGGGTGGACGGCGCCGGCGGTGTCGAGTATGGCCTTGAAGCTGATGTTGGCGTCGCGGTCGTCCGACACGCGGCGGGTAAGGAGGGGTAGCGATTCCCGGATGAGGGACTGCAGGGCGAAATCAGGTTGGGCGTTGAGCGACTGGGCGTGGCGGAAAACCCGCACCAAGCGGATCGGATCCTCCTTAAATACCAGCGGAGTCTCGGCCATGAGCTCCGTCCCGCGCAGGACGAAGCCGTCGATCCGTTTGGTTTTTATGAAGCGGTGCGAGCGGACCAGATCTCGGAACGAGATCTTTTTTTCCTCAGTGGCCTCTAGGGTCAGGGCAAGGCGGTTTTCGACCAGGCGGGAGGTGCGGTAGATCGTCTGGGCCGCGCGGTAGTAATCGTGCATGAACTGCTCGACGCGGCCCAGGATGTCTTGGTTGGCGTAGCCGATGCCGAGCGCGATGCGCGGCTGGGCTTCAAGGTCGAGCAAATCAGTCGGCCTTTTGCTCTGGAAATGCAGCTCGTTGCGAACGCGCAGCAGGAACTCGTAGGCGCGGTGGAAGTCGCGCAGTTCGTTGCGCTTCAAGTAACCCTGCTCGACCAACTCATCCATGGAGCCGAGACCGAGTTTCACCCGGGCCATCCACAGGGTGTTCTGGTAATCGCGCAGTCCGCCCACGCCGTTTTTTATATCCGGTTCCTGGAGGAAGACGGAGTCGCCGTATTTGGCCCGCCGGGTCGCCTGATCCTCGAGCCGGGAGCGAATGTAGCCCTTGGTGCCTTCCTGGGTGTAGTAGCTGCGATAAGCGGCGGCGAAGCCATCGAAGAGCGGCTGCGCGCCGGAGACCAGACGTGCTTCGAGCAGGGCGGTTTTGGTCTGGATATCCCGTTTGGCCTCCTCGAACACGTCTTCCACCGTGCGGGTGGAGTGCCCGACTTTAAGCCCGCAGTCCCACAGCACGTAGAGCACTTCGTCGATCAGATGCTGCTGCAGAGGCTGGATGGAGGCCGGGCGGCTTTTTGAAGGAAAGAGGAACATGATGTCCACATCGCTCAGCGGGCTGAGCTCGCCGCGACCGTAGCCCCCGAGGGCGAGCAGGGCGCAGGCCGCGGGGAGTTTGCCATGCAGGCGCTCGAAGCTGGCGAGGGCATGCTTGAACAGGTGCGAGAGCATTACGTCCACCATCGCGGCCCGGGCCTGCGCAACCACCCCGCCCGATTCGCCGCCGTCGTGTCGCATGTGAATCATCGCACTTTCGAGCCGCAGGAAGGTCTTGCAGGCGGCGAGCCGGGCCGGCCGGGCTGCTTCCGGGGCAAAATCGAGGCGCTCAAGGGCGTGTTTCTGGATGCGGCCGTGAAAGGGGGAGTTGCTGGGCATGCGCTTTGGGACGGCGAAGACCTGAGCCGTTAAACGCTAAGCTGGGATTTATGCCGTTCCGTGCAATGCGGGAAACTCACGGCCGGAATCGGCGCCTGGGCTTGCTTCGCGTCGACGCTGCCGGTTGGCTTTCACCTTACGCCCATGCCTGAGATTTCCAAGAGCTACGAACCGCGTGACGTTGAGACAAAATGGTATGCCGCCTGGCAGGAGGCCAAGTGCTTCGCCGGCGTGGCCGCGCCGGGCCAGGAGACTTACTCCATCGTCATCCCGCCGCCGAATGTCACCGGCATCCTGCACATGGGCCACGTGCTGAACAACACCCTCCAAGACGCGCTCATCCGCCGCGCCCGCCTTGAGGGCAAGGCCGCCTGCTGGATACCCGGCACCGACCACGCCGGCATCGCCACGCAGACGATGGTCGAGAAACACCTCAAAAAAACCGAGGGCAAGGGGCGCCGTGATCTTGGACGCGAGGAGTTTCTCAAGCGCGTCTGGACCTGGCGTGACGAAAAGGGTGACCACATCCTCAAGCAACTCCGCGAACTCGGCTGCTCCTGCGATTGGGAACGCACCCATTTCACCATGGATCCCGGCTACTCCAAGGCCGTGCTCACGTCGTTTGTAAAACTCTTCGAACAGGGCCACATCTACCGCGGCAAACGCATGGTCAACTGGTGCCCGGTTTCGCTGACCGCGCTTTCCGATGAGGAGGTCGAGATGCGACCGACCAAGGGCCATATTTTCCGCCTGCGCTACGAGCTGGTCGAGCCCTCCACCACGACTGATGCCGAGGGCAATGTGGTCCCCCTTACCCATCTTATTCTCGAGACCACCCGGCCCGAGACCATCGCGGCCGATGTCGCCGTGGCCGTTCACCCGGCGGACGCCCGCTACACCCACCTCGTGGGCAAGGCCGTCTGGCGACCGCTGGGCGAGCGTATCCAGATTCCCATCATCGCCGATGAGGCGGTCGACCCGGCCTTCGCCGCTGGAGCACTCAAGGTCACCCCCGCCCACGACAAGGTCGACTTCGAGATCGGCCAGCGCCACCGTCTGCCGGTCATCGACGCGCTCAACGCCGACGGCACCATGAACGAATTCGCCGGCCCCGAGCTGGCCGGGATGGAGCGTTTCGCCGCCCGCAAAAAAGCCGCCGAAATCCTGCAGGAGCGCGGTAACCTCATCGAGGCCAAGCCCTACGAAAACAACGTCGGCCACTCCCAACGCGCTGGCGTGCCCATCGAGCCCCGCCTCACCCAGCAGTGGTGGCTGCGCTACCTGCGGGTCGAGGAAGCTAAAGCGGTGGTGCGCGACGGGCACATCCAGATGCACCCTGAGCGCTGGTCCAAGGTTTACCTCAACTGGCTGGAAAACATCCAGGACTGGTGCATCAGTCGCCAACTCTGGTGGGGACATCGCATCCCGGTCTGGTATGCCAAGGGCGTGGACCGGGAAAAACTCACCGAGGCCGATCTGCGCGACCCGGCCAAGATCCACGTCTCGCTCCAGGGGCCCGCCGATCCTGATAACTGGACCCAAGAGGATGACGTCCTCGATACCTGGGCCTCCTCCTGGCTCTGGCCGTTTGCCACCCTTGGCTGGCCTGACGCCGAGGCCCAGGCCAAGGCCGGCTTCAGCCAATTTTACCCCACCACGACCCTCGCCACCGGCGCCGACATCATCTTCTTCTGGGTCGCCCGCATGATCATGGCGGGTCTGGAATTCGCAAAGCCCGGCGCACCCGTCGAGGAGCGCATCCCCTTCAAGCACGTCTATTTCAACGGTATCGTTCGCGACAAACAGGGCCGCAAGATGTCCAAGACCCTGGGTAACTCGCCCGACCCGCTTGACCTCATCGTCAAATACGGCGCCGATGGCCTGCGCTTCGGCCTCCTCCAGATCGCCCCGCTTGGGCAGGATGTGAAGTTTGACGAAGACCGCATAGAAAGTGGCAAGGGCTTCTGCAACAAGCTCTGGAACGCCTGCCGCTTCCGCCAGATGAGCGGACCGATGGGCGACAACTCCTCGCTGGCCGCCGTCCTCGCGCGTCTCGACCCGGCCCACTTTGATGACGACGACCACGCCCTCCTCGCCTCGCTCCTAGACACCACTCGCACGCTCGAAAAGAGCTTCGCCGACTTCGAGTTCGCCGGCGCCACCCAGCGCTTGTATTCGTTTTTCTGGAACGATTTTTGCGATTGGTATGTCGAGGTTGCCAAGACCCGCGTGCAGGACCCGCTCGCCAAGGACCACGCACTCGCGGTGCAGGACCTCGTCATCCGCCAGTTCCTGCTGCTCTTTGAGCCTTTCGCACCCTTTATCACCGAGGAGCTTTGGGACCTGCTCGGCTACGCCTCGGCTGAAAAAAAGTTTGTGCAGGATACCCGCCTCGAAACCGCCGAGGCCCTTGGCGCAGCCATCGCCGCGCGCGGCACGCCGGTCGATCCTGCCGCCGCCGGCCGGGTGGAGCAGCTCAAGCAAGTCGCCTCCCTCGCCCGCCAACTCAAAACCGAGCAGTCCGTGCCGCAAAAACGCGACGTGAAGTTCTTTGTTCTCGCCCATCAATCCGAGTGGCTCGTGCTGGAAAAAAACGCCGCCAAGCTCGCCCGTCTGGTTGGCGCTGCGGACATTGGTCGCACCACCGAAAAGCTCGCCCTGCCGGCGGTTGTGACGCCGCTGGGGACGCTGTTTCTCGATACCGGGGTAAAGATCGACCCTGCTGCCGAGCGCACTCGACTGGGCAAGGAGCTTGACCAAGTGAACAAGCATATCGCCGGCACCGAGGCCCGTCTCGGCAACGAGGCTTTTACCAGCAAGGCCCCTCCCGCTGTTCTGGAGGGGGCGCGCAAGCAACTCTCCGACCAGCGGTCCAAGGCCGCCGAACTCCAGCGCCTGCTCGCCGCGCTGGGGTGAGCGGCCGTTGCCAGCCTAGCCGCGTGCCAACGGCTACACCGGGACGTTAATCTTTTTGTAGCCCTTGTAGTATCGGTGAAGCGTGGTAGCCGCGTTCAAGCGGGGCGGGGTAAACTTCGAGACCTGAACCCCAGTTTCAGCAGGTTTTCTGGCCCTGCCCTCAGACGCGATCATGCAGTTGCCCTGGTCCCACCGAGGCGAACTGACGGCCCGTTTCGGTGGGGCCTTCGCCTCGAAATACCATCTGGGTGATGTTCGCCCTGCAGGCACACACTACCGCCTACGGCTCCGGGCTGTGCCTGCCCCGCTTTGCTCAACCCGCCGCGGGGCGGTGGGCGGCGGCGCGGAGGAAGGGCTCGGGGGCGAGGCCGGCGGCGCGGGCGAGGGTGTTTACGCGGCTCGCCTCGGCTGCGGTGAGCGCTGTCAGGCGGGCGGTGCCGTCGCGGTCGGTCCATTTCAGATGAATGGTCCGCTGGCGCGAGGTTTTCACCAAGCCCCGGATAAAGGCATCGTCATCGGGAGCGGTTGCGGGCGCGGGGGCATTCATTTTTTTCGGCTACGGCCGCCGGGCAGGAGGGACAACAACCAGAGCAGAAGGATGGCGCCGCCGACGGCGGTCAGGAGGGTGGCCAGGGTGGTGGTGGCGTGAAAGCCGATCACGCCCAGCACGTAGCGTCCGAGGAAGGAGCCGGCCACGCCGAGAATCAGGTTGGCGACGAAGCCGAAGCGGCCGCGCCCGAAGAGGAGTCCGGCCAGCCAGCCGGCGAGGGCGCCGACCACGAGCAGAAGGCAGAGTTGTTCGAGGCTCATTCAGGGCGGGGGCCGGGCGCGGGTTCGCCCAGGCGGGGGAAGGTCTGCCAGAGTTCGAGGGGGATGTCCTCGGGGCGCACGGTGGCGGGCAGGCCGCCGGCGACCAGCGAGTCGATCCAGGCGCGGCCGCCGTCGGGCAGAAGGCCGCGCAGGAGACTGCCGATTTGTTTGCGGCGCTGTTGGAAGCAGGCGCGGATGGCGAGCTTGGTGCGGCGGGGGAAAAACAGCGGCTGCGGTTTGCGCACCAGGTTGAACAGGTAGGAATCCACGTCGGGTCGGGGGTGGAAGCAGTGGCCGGAGACCTTGTGGCCGGGGGCGATGTCGAAGGCGCTCTGGAGGAAGATCGAGATGGAGCCGAAGAGCTTCGTGCCGGGCTTGGCCATGTAGCGCTGGGCGGCCTCGTATTGCAGCATCAGCACAAGGCGTTCGGGCAGGGGGCCCTCCAGCACGGCGTCCATCCAGGGGGTGGAGATGGCGTAGGGGAGGTTGGCCACGACTTTGAAGGGCAGGTCGGCGGGGATGTCGGCCACGGGGTGGTCCATGGCGTCGGCCTCGAGGAGGTGTAGGCGGCCGGGGTGAAGCGGGGCGACCTCTTCGAGCAGGTAGCGGGCGAGCATGGCATCGCGTTCGACGGCCCACACCTCGGCGCCGGCTTCGAGCAGGGTGCGGGTGAGGGTGCCGAGGCCGGGACCGACCTCGACCACGCGGTCGCCGGGGGCGACGCGGGCGAGCTCGAGGGATTTGCGCACGATATTGCCGTCGATCAGGAAGTTCTGCCCCAGGCCGTGCTTGGGGTGGACGCCGAGCTTGGCGAGGATCTCGCGGGTTTCGGAGACGGTCAGGGGCATGGCTCAGGCGGAGCGGAAGGAGGCGGCGAGTGCGGCGGGATCGGGGGCCTTCATCAAGGCTTCGCCGCAGAGGATGGCGTGGGCGCCGCAGGCGCGGACGCGGGCGGCGTCCTCGGCGGTGTGGATGCCGCTCTCGCTGATGGCGGTCACGCCGGCGGGAAAACGCGGGATGAGGCGCTCGCTCAGGCCGAGATCGCAGCGGAAGATGGCGAGGTCGCGGTTGTTTACGCCGATGATGGTGGCCTGCCGGGCGAGGGCGCGCTCCAGCTCGGCTTCGTTGTGAATCTCGAACAAGGCATCCAACCCGGCGGCCTGGGCGGCGGCGTGGAGGTCCGCGAGTTCGGTGTCATTTAGGGCGCGGACGATCAGGAGGATGGCGGCGGCGCCGGCGGCGCGGGCTTCCAGGACCTGGAGCGGGTGGACCATAAAATCCTTGCGGATGCAGGGCCGGGCCGGGGTGTGGGCGGCGAAATGAGCGGTGACGGCTTCGAGGTCGGCGAGGGTGCCGCCGAAATACTTCTCGTCGGTGAGCACGGACAGTGCGTCGGCTCCGGCCGCCTGGTAACGGGCGGCCTGGGCGGGGGCGGACACGCCGGCGCCGATGTCGCCGGCCGAGGGGGAGCGGCGTTTGATCTCGGCGATAATGGCAAGGGTGGTATCGGGGCGGCGCAGGGCGGCGGCGAAGGACGGCGCGCGGGGCAGACGGGCGTCGAGGGCGGCGAGTTCCTCCAGCCCGACGGGGCGGGCACGGGCGGCGACCTCGGCGCGTTTATGCGCCATGATTTCGGTGAGTTTATCGGCCATGGGGGGCGGGGGCGGGCTTACTTGGCCCAGGTGTCCTTGAGGGAGATCGTGCGGTTAAACACGAGGCGGCCGGGGGCGGAGTCTTTCGGGTCGACGGCGAAGTAACCGAGGCGTTCGAATTGGTAGCGTCCTTCCGGGGTGGCGTCGGCGAGGGAGGCTTCGAGGCGTGCGTTGATGGTCTCGAGGGAGCGGGGGTTGACCACTTTCAGGAAATCGGGCTCGGCGGCGGGCTCGGCTACGGTGAACAGGCGATCGTAGAGGCGGACCTCGGCCTCGACGCAGCCGGAGGCGGAGACCCAGTGGATGGTGCCCTTCACCTTGCGGTCGCTGTTCGGCTCACCTTGCCGGGTGGTGCGGTCGAAGGTGCAGTGCAACTCGACGAGGGCGCCGGCGGCATCCTTCACGACCTCGTCCAGTTTGATGATGCCGGCGTATTTCAGGCGGACCTCGCCGCCGGGTTTCAGGCGAAAATACTTCGGTGGAGGCACCTCGGCGAAATCATCGGACTCGATGAATAGCTCGCGGGTGAGCGCGACGGGGCGGGTGGTGGGGTTCTCGTCCTGGGGGTTGTTGGTGGCGCGGCACTCCAGCACTTCGTCGCCGGCGAGGTTGGTGAGCACGACCTTTACCGGGCGGAGCACGGCGAGGCGGCGGGCGGCGAGGCCGTTGAGGGTGTCGCGCACGGCGTTCTCGTAGACGGCGATCTCGGTGAGGCTGTCGAACTTCGTGACGCCCAGGCCGGTGACGAAGTTGCGCAGGGCGGCGGCGGGCACGCCGCGGCGGCGGATCCCGGCGAGGGTGGGCATGCGGGGGTCGTCCCAGCCGGTGACCACGTTTTCCTGCACCAGTTGCAGCAGGCGGCGTTTGCTCACGATGGTGTAGGCGAGGTTGAGCTTTGCGAACTCGTATTGGCGGGGGAGGGCGCGGGGCAGGGCCAAGGCCTCCAGAAGCCAATCGTAGAGCGGCCGGTGAACCTCGAACTCAAGGGTGCAGATCGAGTGGGTGACGCCCTCCAGGTAGTCGCTCACGCAGTGGGCGTAGTCGTAGAGCGGGTAGACGCACCAAGTGTCGCCGGACTGATGGTGGGCGAGGTGGCGGATGCGGTAGAGCAGGGGGTCGCGCAGCCAGATGTTGGGCGCGGCCATGTCTATCCTCGCCCGGAGGGTGCGGGCGCCGTCGGGAAACTCGCCGGCGCGCATGCGGCGGAAAAGGTCGAGGCTCTCGGCTGCGGGCCGGTGCCGGAAGGGGGACTCGCGGCCGGGCTGGTCGAGGGTGCCGCGGTGGGCCTCGATCTCGGCGGCGGAGAGGTCGCAAACGTAGGCCTTGCCCGCAAGAATGAGGCGTTCGGCAAGGGTGTAGAGGGCCTCGAAATAATCGCTGGCAAAAAATGGCTCGGCGGCGGCTCCGCCGTCAGCGGGGCGGGCTTGAAAATCGATTGCGCCGGTGGCGTCAGTCGTGGCGGCAGGACGGGTGCCGGAAGGTTTCAGGCCGAGGCTCTGGTCGGCCCAGCCGGCGACCAGCCAGCGGACGTCCGCGGTGATGGAGTGGACGTATTCGAGATCCTCCTTGGCGGGGTTGGTGTCGTCGAAGCGGAGATTGCAGCGACCCTGGTTTTCCCGGGCGATGCCGAAGTTCAGGCAGATGGACTTCGCGTGGCCGATGTGGAGGTAGCCATTGGGCTCGGGCGGGAAGCGGGTGACGATGCCGCCGGGGTAGCGTTGTCCGGCCACGTGGGACGCGACGATATCGCGGATAAAATCGTTTTGGGCGGGAACGGGGGCTTCGGCGGCGGCGTTGGGCTCGGCGGTCATAAACGGCCGAGGTTGCGCGCGGGGACGGGCGGTAGGCAAGCGCGGGGACGCGGCCCTCGCGCGGGTCCGGGGCTAGGCGCGTTGGGCTGTGGCTGGGCGCGGGCGGCGGAGCAGACCGCTGCGGGGGCTGAGGCAAAGCGCGGCCACGAAGCCCAGTGCCTGAACGAGCACGATGCAGGCCGCGGTGGAGGCGTCGGCGAAGAAGCTCACATAAACGCCGATGAAAGTGGAGGCCACCGCTCCGCCGGCGGCTACGGCCAGCATGGCATCAAAGCGACGCACGAGCAGAAAGGCGGTGGCCCCGGGTGTGATCAGCATGGCGATGACCAGCACGATACCCACGGCCTGGAGCGAGGCCACGATGGCGAGGGCCAGCAGGGTGAGTAAAAGGGTATCCATGGTGCGCAGCGGGAAGCCCAGCGCGCGCGTGTGCGAAGGGTCGAAGGCGGCCAGCAGCAGGGTGCGACGCAACGCGAGCACCACCGTGAGCACCCCCCCCGTGAGCACCGCCGTCTGGCGAAGTTGACCGGGCTCGATTCCGAGCAGGTTGCCAAAGAGGATGTGGTCCAGATGCAGCTCGCTGGGTGTGCGCACATGCAGCACGAGCCCAAGGGCAAAAAGGCCGGTGAAAACCACTCCCATCACGGTATCCTCCTTCACGCGGGTGTGCCGTTTGATCCAGCCGGTCCCGGTGGCGCAGAGCAGGCCGCTGGCAAAGGCCCCGACCCCGAGGGGCAGGCCGGCGATGCAGGCCAGCACGATGCCTGGCAGCACCGCATGGGAAATGGCGTCCCCCATTAGCGACCAACCGCGGAGCACAAGGTAGCAGGACAACACGGCGCACACCGCCGCGATCAAGCCGCCGGCGGCAAAGGCCTGCAGCATGAACTCGTGCCGGAAGGGTTCGAGTAGGGTGGCGGGGTTCATGGCGCGAGGGCGGGCGGGATCAGGCACAGCCGCCGGCGGGCGCGGCGAGCGGCGAGCAGGCCGTGTTTCGGGCCGAACAGGAAGGCTAGGAAAAAGCCGAGGGTCTGGAGCACCACGATGCACCCGCCGGTGGCGCCATCGAGGAAATAGCTGGCGTAGGCGCCGGCGAAGGCGGTGAGGGCGCCGATGGCGGAGCCCAGCAGCAGCATGCGGCCGAAGCGATCGGTCAACAGGTAGGCGGTGGCGCCTGGGGTGATCAGCATCGCGACTACAAGGATCGCGCCGACCGCCTGAAGCGCGGCCACGGTGGTGGCGGAGAGTAGCAGCAGCAGGGTGAGATGCAGGCGGCGCACGGGCAACCCGAGGGTGCGGGCTTGATTGGGGTCGAAGCTGAAAAGCAGAAGGTCCCGCCACTGCAAGGCGAGCACCGCTAAGCAGACGGCGGAGATCGCCAACAGTTGCACGACGTCGCCGGGAGCAATGGCGAGGATATTGCCGAAGATGATGCTCTTCAGGTCGAGCTGGGCGGGGAAGAGTGAGATCAGGAGGATGCCAAACGCAAAAAAGGCGGTGAACACCACGCCGATCACGGCGTCTTCGCGCACCGGGGTTTTGAGCTTTACGAAGGACATGGCGGCGGCGGCGAGCAGGCCACTGGTGAATGCGCCCAGGGCGAAGGGCAGGCCCGCGAGGTAGGCCAGCGCTACCCCGGGCACCACCGCGTGGGAAAGGGCGTCGCCCATCAGCGACCAGCCTTTCAGAGTGATGAATCCCGACAGCAACCCGCAGACCGCGCCGACCAGCGTGCTCACCCAAAGGGCGGTCAACATGTAGTCGTAGAAGAAGGGGGCGAGCATGGGGAAAGGGGAAGTAGCGTGTAGTGAGTAGCGGGTAGTGAGTAGAGGAAGGCGGTAGCGAGTAGCCGGATGATCACGCGGTGGAGGGTCGTCTCGGGGATGCTCGCTACTCGCTACCCTTTACTCGCTACTTCCCCTCAGCCCCTTGCCCGCTTCGCGGTCGGCGACGAGTTTTTCGTGAGCGGAGCGGTCGCGGTATTCGAGGTGGCCGCCTTGGCCGAGCACGAGCGGGCGCTCATCGTCGGTGAGCACGGTCACGTGACGGCCGTCGTGGGCCTCGACGGTGGAGCGGGACAGGTCGAAGTGGCGGAGGGCGCCGCCAAAGGCGCGTTGCAGGTTCTCGGCGGTAAACACCTCCGAAGTCGGGCCGCAGGCGAGCACGGTGCGGTTGATCAGCACGACTTGATCGCAGAACTCGGGGACGGAGCCGAGGTTGTGGGTCGAAACAAGGATGAGGCGCCCCTCGGCGCGCAACTCGCGAAGGAGGGTGACGATGGCTTCCTCGGTTTTTACGTCGACGCCCGTGAAGGGCTCGTCGAGCAGGATGATGCGGCCCTGCTGCGCGAGGGCGCGGGCCACGAACACGCGTTTTTTCTGGCCACCCGACAATTCGCCGATCTGGCGGTCGCGCAGCTCCCACAGGCCGACCCGGTGAAGGGCGGCGGCGACGGCTTCGCGATCGACGGATCGCGGCACGCGGAGAAAATTCATGTAGCCGTAGCGGCCCATCATCACGACGTCGTGCACGTTTACTGGGAAGGTCCAGTCGACCTCCTCGGCCTGGGGCACGTAGGCGACCCAGCCGCGGCGTTGGGCCTGGCGGACGGGTGCGCCGGAGATCGTCACGTTGCCGGCGTCGGGGGTGAGGAACCCCATGAGGGCCTTGAACAAGGTGGATTTGCCGGAGCCGTTGGCTCCGACGAGGGCGCAGATGGTGCCGCCAGCAAGGGCAAAACTGGCGTCGGCGAGGGCGGCGTGGCCGTTCGGGTAGGTCACCGTCACTCCGCGCGCGACCAAGGTAAGCGGTTGTTCAGGTGCGGGCTTCACGGGGCTATCTCCGGGCCGAGAAAACCGGTTAAAATGGTGCGGGCGTTGGCCTCGAGCAGGGCGAGGTAGGTGGGGGCGGGGCCGGAGGGGCCGGTCAATGAGTCGACGTAGAGCACGCCGCCGTAGCGGGCGCCGGTCTCGCGGGCTACTTGCTGGGCGGGTTTGGGGCTGATGGTGCTCTCGCTGAACACCACTGGGATGCGGCTGGCGCGGACGGCGTCGATGACGGCCTGGACTTGGCGGGGCGTGCCCTGCGCGTCGGCGTTGACCGGCCAGAGGTAAAGGGCCTGGAGCCCGTAGTCCCGGCATAGATACGCAAAGGCGCCCTCGCTGGTGACGAGCGTGCGCTGGTGCTCGGGAATGCGGGCGAGGCGGGCGCGCACGGGAGCTTCGACGGCGCGGATCTTTTCCGCGTAGGCGGCCGCGTTGGCGGCGTAAGCGGCGGCGTGGCCGGGGTCGGCCCGGGTCAGGGCCGCGCGGATGTTTTCCACGTAAACCAACGCGGCGGCGGGGGACATCCAGGCATGGGGGTTGGGTTTGCCGGCGTAGGGGCCGGCGGAGATGGAGAGCGGATCGATGCCCTCGGTGAGCACGGCGGAGGGCACGTCGCGGACGTTGGCGAAGAATTTCTCGAACCAGCGCTCGAGATGGAGGCCATTCCACAGCACAAGGTTGGCGCGCGAGGCGCGAACGATGTCTCCCGGGGTGGGTTCATAGCCATGGATCTCGGCGCCGGGTTTGGTGAGAGATTCGACGTCGGCGGCCTCTCCGGCGACGTTCCGAGCCATGTCGGCGAGGATGGTGAAAGTTGTCAGGACACGAAGGCGTTTAGCCGGGGCTTCGGCCGAATAAACGGCGGGCGCGGCTAAAAGACAGGCCAGCGCCAGCCCGGCAGCGAGGCGACGGTAGCACTGAGAAAGGAACGGCATAACGGAGTGCTACCAAAGTAAGATTTAGGGTCAACTAACATTTGTAGTAATTGCGATACATTGAAGGTTTTTTGGGAGATTATCGGGTTTTTTGCGCAGTTCGGATTTGCTTCACGAGACGACAGACTATTTAATCTTTGGTAAGTTAACCCACATACCTAACATGGCACGCATCTACAACAATATCACGGAAACGATCGGCAATACGCCCTTGGTGCGTTTGAACCGCACGGCGGCGGCGCATGGAGCGCAGGCGGAGATTCTCCTGAAGCTGGAGTTCTTTAATCCCCTCGCGAGCGTGAAGGACCGTATCGGCAACGCTATGATTGATGAGGCCCTTAAGAGCGGCCGGATCAATGAGAGCACGATCCTGATTGAGCCGACCTCGGGAAATACTGGTATCGCGCTGGCCTTTGTGGCGGCGGCCAAGGGTCTTAAGCTCATTCTGACGATGCCCGAGACCATGTCTTTGGAGCGTCGCAAGCTGCTCAAGATCCTCGGTGCCAAGCTCGTGCTGACCGAGGGGCCCAAGGGCATGAAAGGCGCAATCGCAAAGGCTGAGGAGCTGAATGCCAAAATCCCCAACAGTGTGATTTTGCAACAGTTCGCCAATCCCGACAATCCCGCGGTTCATCGCTGCACGACGGCCTTGGAAATTTGGAACGATACGGACGGCAAAGTGGACATCCTCGTATCGGGTGTGGGCACCGGTGGCACCATCACGGGTGTCGGCGAGGTGCTGAAGGAAAAGAAGCCCGGGGTGAAGATTGTCGCGGTGGAGCCGGCTGGCTCGCCGGTCCTTTCGGGTGGCCAGCCCGGACCGCACAAGCTGCAGGGTATCGGTGCGGGTTTCGTGCCGGCGGTGCTTAACACCAAGGTGATTGACGAGATCATCCAGGTGAAGGAGGCCGACTCGGGTCCGGTCTCGAAGCAGGTCAGCACCCAGGATGGTATTCCCGTTGGTATCTCTTCCGGTGCGGCCATCTGGGCGGCCCTCGAACTGGCTAAGCGCCCCGAGAACGTGGGCAAGACTATCGTGGTGATCGTAGCTTCTTGCGCCGAGCGTTACCTTTCTTCCTGGCTCTTTGCGGACATCGAGGTCGAGAGCGATAATATCGACTCGTTGTTTGCCAAGTAAGCCAGCCCCGGTGCAGGGGCGGTCTGGCCGGGCAGTGCGCAAAGCGTGCACCCGGCCTAGTTTCTTTAAACCGAAAGCCCGTCTTTGGGCCTAGGCAACGGCTTTGCTTGCTTGGGTTCAATCCCACCGGAAGTCAGCGGCGTCCACGCTTCAGCTGGACGCAAAAAAACCGTGATGCCTGAGCATCACGGTTTTTTTTGAAACCAGCCCTTTTGCGGGCTATCCCCGCGGCCGGGGATTATTTGGTCAGGCTGGCGCGGAGGTCGGCAAGTTGGCCGGCGCTGCCGAGGAGAACGTTGCGGCTGGCGATGAACTTAGCGTATTCCACAATGAAGATCTTGCCGGGCGGACGGAAGTCGAACTCGGCAGGCTTATCGCGGAAGAACTCGCGGTGCACGCGGGTCCAGACGAGGCGGCCGTCGGTATCAATGTTGATCTTGGTGACGCCGAGTTTGGCGGCGGGGAGGTATTCGTTCACGTCCACGCCCATGGAGCCGGCGATGGTGCCGCCGGCGGCGTTGATGCGGGCGACTTCGTCTTGAGGGACCGAGCTGGAGCCGTGCATGACGAGCGGGAAGCCGTTCATGCGGGCCTTGATTTTCTCCAGGACGTCGAAGTGGAGGGACTGTTTGCCTTTGAATTTGAAGGCGCCATGGGAGGTGCCGATAGCGCAGGCGAGGGAATCGCAGCCGGTTTGTTTAACGAACTCCTCCGCCTCGGCCGGGTCGGTGAGGCAGGAGTGGCCTTCCTCGACGACGATGTCTTCCTCCACGCCGCCGAGCATGCCGAGCTCAGCCTCGACCGAGATGCCCTTGGCGTGGGCGCGTTCGACGACGCGTTTGGTGATCTCGACGTTCTTTTCGAAGGGGTCGTGGGAGGCGTCGATCATCACGGAGCTGAAGAAACCGGAATCGATACAATCGTAGCAGGTAGCCTCGTCGCCGTGGTCGAGGTGAACGGCGAAGATGGCATCGGGGAAAATATCCCCGGCGGCGCGGATGATGGCCTCGAGCATGCGTTTATCGGTGTAGCTGCGCGCGCCCTTCGAGATCTGGATGATGAAAGGGGCCTGGGAATCGATCGCGCCCTTGAACAGACCCATGGCCTGCTCGGCATTATTGATGTTGTAGGCGCCGATGGCGTATTTGCCGTAGGCGTGTTTGAAGAGCTGGGCGGTGGTGACGATCATGGTGGTGAAAACGACTGCGTGGACGACGCGGTTAAACGATCAGGCTAGGTAGCGGCCAAAGGCGCGGGCAAGGGTTTTTCTGCTTGGGATTTGCGGAAGGCGCGAAATAGGCCCGCCGATCAAGCGGGCCCTGGGTGGATACAAAGCACGTGCAGGCGGGGGAGTGAGCTCACTCCCCGCCGCGCCCGCCCCAGTTGCCGCGATTGCCTCCGCCGCCGCCGGCTTCTTCGCGCAAGGCGCGCATTTTTTCTTCCACCACGATCTGGGCTTGTTGCTCGGTCTGCAATTTCTTCAGCGCCTCGACCTGGGCGAACGAGAGGACGCCGGTGGCCCGGGTGATGGTGGCTTCGGTAACGAGCACATTTCGTCCGGATTGTTTGCCGGTTTCGGTGAGGATTTGGGTGAGTTTATCCGATTGGGCGGCGGAGAGGGGAGTGCCGGAGTAGGTTAATTTTTCGGCGAAGTCTTTTATGGCATTTCGTTGGGGCCCGTTGGCTTGGTAGGCATCGAGGGCGGCGTAAAGGTTGTCGCCTAGGGTGGCCTTGATGTTGGCGTTTACTTCGTTGCGGAGGTCGTCGGAGAGCTTGCGCAACTGTTCGCGGTTTTCCTGTTTGCGGGGATCGAGACCCGAGGCCGCGGCGCTGGCGAAAACTTCGCGACCGGCGCTTTCCCGCTCGAGGAGCAGGGCTTTGAGGGCGGCGAGTTTATCGGGGGTGAGATTAAGCTGTTTAAAGAAGGCGCCGTAGCGCTCATCGATGCGGGCGGCTTGCTGGATTTTCCAAGCTTCGGCGAAATCGGGGTCCTTCATCAGCTCGGCCATGCGGGCGGCGAAACGGGCGCCGCGGGCCGCGCCGTTGCCACCGGGGGCGGCGTTTTCGGGCGGACTTGCGGGGGCGTCGGCGGGCTCCTCCTTGGCGGTCGCGGCGGGAGAGGACGCGATCGCTTGGGTGGCCGGGGCGGAGGGGGCTTGGAACTCGCTTTGGCTGACGTGCAGGGAGGGGGCTTTGCGGGCGTCGGCGAGTTGTTGCCGGGTATGGACCAGCAGGGCGCCGGTGCCGAGGGTGGTGCAGAGCAAGAAGGCGACGGCCAGATTTTTTTTATCGGTGGTGGGCATGGGGCGGGTGTTGGGATCCAGACGCCGGGCGGGGGCCGCCGGTTACGTGGCCGGAGGGGATAATCATCGGGGCGGGTTGGCCCGGTCCTTTTAGCGGGGGGGAAACTCGAATTCCGCCTTCTTTTTATCTTTGGAGAGGACGAGGTAGGCGCTGAAGGCGCGGCCGGCCTTGGACATAAAGCCTTCGATCAACTCTGTGCGCCCCTCGGCGAGCAGTTGGCGGATGATTTCGGGGGTCATTTTTTTGCCGGCGACCTCGAGCTTGGTCTGGAAGACGGCGCGGGGCGCGGCGTCGGCACCGGGCTTGGCGACTACGAAGGCTTCGCCGGTCTGGTAGAGTTCACCCTCTTTGTGGGCCGGGCTGGGGCCGAGCTTCACGGCGGTGGCGAGGTCGAGGGGGGCCTTGGCGGAGGCGCGGCGGGCTACGGGTTTGCCATCCTTGTCGGTTTTGGCTTCGCGGGGTGGGAACTCGAAGTTGGCCTTGGTGGCGGCGCGGACAAGGTAGGCTTTGAACGGGCGGCCGAATTTGCTGATGAAGTTGTCGATCAGCGGCGTGCGACCGGTGGTGATGCACGTGATCATATCGTCGCGGGTCAGCTCCCGTTTGCAGAGAATGCGGGAGAGCGAGAAGGTCTGTTCCCAGGTGCCTTCGGCGGTTTTTTCGCGCAACACGTATTTGGTGGGAGCCTCGCAGAGCTGGGCGCCGGTCTTGGGGTCGGTCCAGAAGGAGGGGAATTCGCCGATGTCGGTCTTTTCGCCGAAATCCATCGCGATTTTTTTGCCGCCCGGGACCTTGGCTTTTTCGTTATCCACGATTTTCAGTTTGGCGGCGAAGCGGGCGCCGGAGCGGGGCGAGACGAAGCCATCAAGCGGTCCCACCTCGCCGGTGGTGACGAGTTGGCGGACCTCGGACTCCTCGATTTTGCGCCCGGTCATGACCTTGTAGATCATGAGGGTGCCGTCCTGTGACTTGAAGCCGCGCAGGGTCTCGAAGAGCGGCTGGCCATCAGTGGGGGAAATGATGTCGGTGGTGCGGGAGTTGGATTCGTCCTCCTCGAAGCCCTTCACGCGCTCCACGATGCCCACGGTCTGGGCGATGACTTCCTGCATGAAGTCGTCGCGTTTGACGCGGCCTTGTTCCATCTGACGCAGTTTGAATTCCCAATCGCCGGTCATGGCGGGGGAGGTGAGGGCTTCGGCCTTTACGGCGGCGAGGAACTGGAGGAGGGACTCGGCCTTCGGGGTGGGCACGAGTTCGCGTTGGGCGCGCTCCATGTATTTCTGGTTGATCAGCCCGTCGATGGTGTCGGCGCGGGTGGCCGGGGTGCCGAGGCCGCGTTCCTTCATGGCTTCGGCCATGTCCTCGTCCTCGACGAGTTTGCCGGCGCCTTCCATGGCGGAGAGCAGGGTGGCTTCGGTGTAGCGGGCGGGGGGCTTGGTGGATTCGGCGTGGAGGACGGTGTCGAGGGTTTTGGCCTTGGCGGCGTCGGCGGGGGCGAGGGCGGGCAGGGGCTTGGACGAGCCGGTGGCTTCTTTTTTACCGGAGGAGTCGGCGCCGGCGAGGTCGTCGTCGAGGGCGGCGGATTTGCCGTAGACGGCGAGCCAGCCGGCCTCGGTGAGGACTTTGCCCTCGGTTTTAAAATCGTGTTTCCCGGCTATGGTGGAGATGCGGGTGGTGACGTCGAACTGGGCCTCGGGGTAAAAGGCGGCGACGAAGCGGCGCGCGATCATGTCGTAGACCTTGGCCTCCATCTCATCGAGCGACTTGGGCTCGGCGGTGGTGGGGATGATAGCAAAGTGGTCCGAGATCTGGGCGTTGTTGAAGATCTTCTTGTTGCCGGGGCGGATCCAGCCGGACTGGACGACTTTGGCGGCATGTTGGGAGAGTTCGCCGGAGAGGGCCTGGAGGGTCTCGCGCACGGTGGCGGCGTAGTCCTCGGGCAGAGCGCGGGAATCGGTGCGGGGGTAGGTGATGAGTTTGTGGCGCTCGTAGAGGGACTGGGCGATTTGGAGGGTGCGGCGGGCGGAGAGGCCAAAGCGGCCGTTGGCCTCGCGCTGGAGGGTAGTCAGATCGTAGAGGCGCGGGGAGGCCTGGGTGGTGGGCTTTTTCTCGTCGCGCACGGTGGCGGACGGGTTGCGTTGGCAGTCGGCGAGCACGGCCTCGGCGGCGGGCAGTTCCCAGAGGCGGTCGGCCCGGTCGTGTTCGTTGGCGGCATCCTTTTTGAAGGCGGGCTTTTGATATGCGCCCTCGTAGGCGCCCTGCGTGACTTGGAAGTTGGCGGTGAGACGCCAGAAGGCGCGGGGCTTGAAATTACGGATTTCCAGCTCGCGGGCATAGACGATGGCGAGGGTGGGAGTCTGCACGCGGCCGACCGAGGCGACGTTACCGGCTTTGGAGCCGAACATGCGTTTGGTGATGGCGCGGGTGCCGTTGATGCCGATGAGCCAGTCGCTCTCGGAGCGGCAGCGGGCGGCGTCGGCGAGGCCGGAGAGCTCGGAGCCGTCGCGGAGTTTGGCGAAGGCTTTCTGGATGCCGTCGGTCGTCATGCTCTGCATCCAGGCGCGTTTTACGGGGAGCTTGGCCTTGGCGAGTTGGTAGAGGTAGACGAAGATCAGTTCACCCTCGCGGCCTGCGTCGCAGGCGTTGACGACCTGGTCGATATCCTTGCGGGCGAGGAGTTTTTTAAGCAGGGAGAACTTGTCTTTAGAGTCCTCGATGGGCTTTAGGCTGAATGGTTTGGGGATGATCGGGAGCGTTTCTAGGCGCCAGAAACCGTATTTCTTTTTATCGATGTCTTCGGGCATCTCGAGCTCGACGACGTGGCCGACGGCGGAGGAGATCACCCACTCGTCGTTTTCGTAGACGTCGCCTTTTTTGGGGACTTTGCCGAGGGCGCGGGCAAGGTCGGCGGCGACGGAGGGCTTCTCGGCGATGACGAGGGACTTCATGGGTTGGGAGCGGGTAGGGAGCGTCCTCGGCGATTACAAGCGTGCGTTTTTTTGGCGCGGTTTTCGGACACGGTTTGCGGGCCGTCCGGCCGGGGTTGACGCGGCGGCGGGAAATGGCGGGGTCTGTCGGAGGGGATTTCCCTGTTCATGACCAGGCCCGTCCGGGGGGGGGAGGTTGGGCGCGGTTGGGCTACCCAAAATATTTTTTTGGGCCGTGGGGTCAGCCGAAGAATTTGAGGACCTTGCGAAGGGCGGCGGCGAGGGCGGTGACGTCTTCCCTGGTATTATAGAGGTAGAAGCTGGCGCGGGCGGTGCTGGGGAGGCCGAGTTTCTTCATCAGCGGCATATTACAATGGTGTCCCCCGCGTAGGGCGACGCCTTGCTGGTCGGCGACGGTGATAACGTCGTGGGCATGGATGCCGGCGAAGGCGAAACTCAGCAGGCCGGCGCGAGGCTCGCCGAGGCGCGGGCCGAGGATGCGGATGCCGGGCAGCTCGGCCAAGGCGGCGTGGGCGAGGGCGGCGAGGTGGTGGTCGTGCGCGGCGATGGCGGGCCGGCCGAGGTTATCAAGGTAATCGCAGGCGGCGGCGAGGCCGATGGCGCCGGCGATGTCGGGCGTGCCGGCCTCGAAGCGCTCGGGGGCGGGTTTCCAGGTGGAACCGGCGAACTCGACGTTCTCAATCATACCCCCGCCGCCGCGCCAGGGTGGCATCGAATCGAGCAGCGCGCGGCGACCGTAGAGCACGCCGATGCCGGTGGGGCCGCACATCTTGTGACCGGAGAACGCGAGGAAATCGCAGCCGAGGGCCTGGACGTCGAGGGGCTCGTGGCCGACGGACTGGGCGGCGTCGATCATCGTCACCGCGCCCACGGCCCGGGCGCGGCGGCAGAGCTCGGCGGCGGGGTTGAGGATACCGAGCGTATTGGACAGGTGGGTGAAGGCGAAGAGCTTTACCTCGGGGGTGAGGTATTGGTCCAAGTGGTCGAGATCGAGGCCATGCTCGGCGTCGGCTCCGAGGACGGGCAGGTAGCGCACGGTGGCTCCGGCGCGGGCGGCAGCGAGCTGCCAGGGGACGAGGTTGGAGTGGTGCTCCATCTCGGTGAGCAGCACGACATCGCCGGGGCGGAGGTTTTGCGCGGTCCAAGATTGGGCTACGAGGTTGATGGAATCGGTGGTGCCGGCGGTAAACACGATCTCGGCGGGGTCGGCGGCGCCGATGAAGCGGGCGAGGCGGGCGCGGGCGTGTTCAAAGGCATCAGTCGCGCGCATGGATAGGGCATGCAGGCCGCGGTGAACGTTGGCGTTGTCGTGCAGATAATAGCCTGAAACGGCGTCGATTACGGCGCGGGGTTTCTGGGAGGTGGCCCCGTTATCCAGGTAGACGAGGGGTTTGCCCTGGACCTGTTGGGCGAGGATAGGGAAATCGGGAAGAGTTTCGTGGCCGGGACGCATGAGTGTGGTGGACCATCGGCTACCCCGAGGCGAAAGTCGAATACCGGAGCGCGGTCCGGCGGGGTAAATTCGCCCGGACCGGGTGGTGACCGCGCAGGCGGCGGGGCGAGGGGGCGAGCTGATTTCGGCGCGGACTGGGCAACGGAATGTTCCGGCTCAGGCCAGATCGGGCGGCACGGTGGAGATGGCCTCTTCCAGCGTGGTCAGGCCCTCCTTCACCTTCAACAGACTGTCCTGGTGAAGCGTTTTCATGCCGGCACGCATGGCGATGCGTTTCAGCTCGGCGGCCTCCATCCCCTTGTTGATGGCCTCGACCAGCTCGTTGTTGGTCACCATCAACTCGTGGATGCCGAGGCGGCCCTTGTAGCCGGTGGCGTTGCACTTCGGGCAGCCCTTGGGGCTGGCTTTGTAGATGGGGCCGGACCAGCCGATGGCGGCTTCGAACAGCTCGCGTTCGCGGCCCTGGGGCTCGTATTGCACGCGGCAGGTCTTGCAGACGCGGCGCATCAGGCGCTGGGCGCAGACGCAGAGCAGCGAGGAGCTGATCATGAAAGGCTCCACGCCCATGTCGGTGAGGCGGGCGACGGTGCTGGGGGCGTCGTTGGTGTGGAGGGTGGAGATGAGCAAATGGCCGGTGAGGGCGGCCTCGACGGCGATATTGGCGGTCTCCTTGTCGCGGATTTCGCCGACGAGGATGATGTCGGGGTCCTGTCGGAGGAAGGCGCGGAGGGCGGAGGCGAAGGTGAGGCCGATCTGCCGGTGCATCTGCATCTGGTTGATGCCGGCGAGGGTGTATTCAATGGGGTCCTCGGCGGTGCGGATGACGATGTCGGGAGCGTTGATCTCGCTGAGGGCGGAGTAGAGGGTCATGGACTTGCCCGAGCCGGTGGGGCCGCAGTGCAGGATCATGCCGTAGGGCTGGCGGATGCATTCGCGGTATTTGGCTAGGTTTTCCTCCGAAAAGCCGAGGGCAGGCAGGGGCAGGGTGGACTTTTGCTTGTCGAGGATACGCATCACCACGCCCTCGCCGTGGTTAAGGGGGGCGGTGGAGACGCGCAGGTCGATGTCGATGGACTTCTTGGTGTAGTGCTTGAAGACGATGCGGCCGTCCTGGGGCAGGCGGCGCTCGGCGATGTTCAGATTGCACATGATCTTCAGGCGGGCGACGAGGGCGGGGCCGACCTTGCGGGGGACGCGGAGTTTTTCCTGGCAGACGCCGTCCACGCGATAGCGAACGATGACCTCTTTTTCCCACGGCTCGATATGGATGTCGGAGGTGCCGAGGTAGAAGGCGTCCTCGATGATGCGGTTGGCGAGTTGGACGATGGGAGCGGAGTCCTCGCTGACGTCGGATTCACCGGTGGCGTCCTCGCCGATGGTCCCGTATTCCTTGCCGATGGCGCCGATGACGTCGTCGAAGCCGGCGGGGCGGGACTTCTCGACCAGAAACTTATCGCGGATGTCTTTCTCGCGGGCGTAGAGGCGGACGACGCGTTTGCCGCTGAGTTCGGCGACTTTCTGGGGGGTGGCGAGGTCGAAGGGGTTGGCGATCGCGAGCAGCAGGATATCGCCGACGTAGCCGACGGGCAGGCAGGTGTTCTCTTTGCAGAAATCCTCGGTGATGCGCTCGTAGGTGGCGGGGCTGGTGCGGAACTTGGCGGCGAAGAACGGGGCGAGGCGGTAAGCCTGGGCCTTGGCGACGAAAAGCTGGGTCGCGGAGATGTTGTGTTGTTCGCGCAGCAACCGGTCTAGATCGTCGCCGGAGATTTCTTCGGGGCGGGAAGAGATGGCTTGGACGGCGTCGGGCGCGAGGCGGCCCTGTTTCTCGAGTTGCTGGACGATTTGGAGCTGGAGTTTGCCGAGCGGCATGTTGCGGGGGATGGCTCAGGGCTTGGCTTTGGCGAGGCGTTCGAGGCATTCGGCGATGTCCTCGAGGGTGGCGGCATACCAGACGACCTGCCCGCCGACTTGCTTTTCCCAAAAGGTGCGGACGGCGGGGCTGAGGTAGTATCCGGTGGCGATAAAAGTGAAGTCTTCGTCGCGATCGAAGGGCACGGTCCAAGTGGCCCAGCAGGCGGCGTGGTTGAGGCCGGACTTCAGTTCCTCGGAGCCATCGTAGGAGCGAAGGTCGATCAGGCCGACTTTGTGCTCGTCGGAGCAGTATTGAAGGATGTCCTCTTCCTTTATCACCTTCAGGTCGTAGGCGAGGACGCCGAGGAGGGTGCACTGGCGGGGGTTGCCGTTGGCGATGAGTTCGAGGAGTTTTTCGTTGGCGTTCTCGAGTTGATCGATCGTGACGAGGTTGGCCTCGACCAGGCTGGCGCCGAGCAGGCGGTTGGCGCGCATCAGCAAGGACCGGATCTCAGCTGGGGAGGGGGTGGGGGCGGCGGCCATGCGTTGGAGGGGAGGAGAGTTAAAAAACTCCGGCTGCTTCAGGTGGCGGTGCGGGGGCGGGACATGGGGCGGGGTTTGCCCCCGTGTTTAATCACGCGGTCGCGCAGGGCGGTTTTGAAGGCGTCGAGGCCATCGCCGGTAAGACAGGAGATTTTCAGCACCTCGACTTTATACTTCTTTTTAAAGGTGGTGAGGTTTTTGCGGGCGGCGGGCAGGTCCATTTTATTGGCTACGACCACGCGCGGTTTTTTAAGCAGCTTTGGGTCGTAGGCCTTTAGTTCGGCGAGCAGCGTGGCGTAGTCTTGGCGCGGGTCGCGTTCGTCGGCGCCGGCCATATCGAGTAAAAACAGGAGAAGGGTGCAGCGTTCGATATGCCGGAGGAAGCGGTGGCCGAGGCCGCGGTTCTCACTGGCGCCGGCGATCAGGCCGGGGACGTCGGCGAGCAGCAGGCGGTCGTAGGATTCGGGGTATTCGATGACGCCGATCTGGGGGTGCAGGGTGGTAAAGGGGTAGGCGGCGGCCTTGGGGCGAGCCTTGGTGGTGGCGCGAGTCAGCGACGATTTGCCGGCGTTGGGGAAGCCGACTAGGCCGATGTCGGCGATCGATTTCAGGACGAGGCGGAAGTCTCCGGTCTCGCCCGGCAGACCGGGGAGGGCGGTGCGGGGGGCGCGGTTGGTGGAGGAACGGAAATGGGGGTTGCCCCAGCCGCCGTTGCCGCCGGCGCAGAGCACGACACGCTGGCCGTCTTCGATGATCTCGGCGACCACCGCGCCGTTATCCTCGTTGATCACGACGGTGCCGAGGGGCATGCGCAGGAAGGCGGATTTGCCCTCGCGGCCGTGGCAGTCCTTGCCTTGGCCGTGTTCGCCGCGTTCGGCCTTCCAGTGCGGCTTGTATTTGTAGTCGATGAGGTTGTTGGTGTCGTCATCGCCCACGAGGATGACGTCGCCGCCGCGGCCGCCGTCGCCGCCATTCGGGCCGCCCCAGGGCTCGTATTTTTCGCGCCGGAAGGCCACGCAGCCGCGGCCGCCGTCGCCGGCTTTCACTTTAATCACGCACTCGTCGATGAACATTGGGGTAAAATGTAAAGGGACGGGCGGGGGCGTCGAATGTTAATCGCGGTATCCGGTTTTAGACGGATGAGCGCGTTTTTCGTGCTAAAATCCAGAGAGTGCAGGCTGAGCTGAGGATCGCCAAGCCCCCGAAACGCTCGTGGCGCAAGCGGGGGCAGCTTTCGAGTGCGCCCCGGGTCGGGCGAATAGGGGTGGGCGGCGAGCCAGTCCCCGGGTTGCGATCTTAAGTCGGGCCCGGACTTCCCGGCGGCAGTAGTCCAGGCCACCGGCTTGGTGGCGGAGGAAGCAGCTGGTTTCCGGTGAGGGCAGGGCCTGCTTTCCAGAAAGAGAGCCGGCTCAGCGAGCGGTCTCGGCGTCGCGGTAGCGGCGGTTGCCGTCGCGCAGGGAGACGTAGGGATCGATGGCGGCGTTCTTCATCTGGATGTAGAGGTCGAGCACGGCGGGCATCGTGCTCAGGGTGTCCGTCACGGTGATGGCGGTCTGCCACTCCCACTCCAGTTCACCGGCCCACTTGTGGTTGCCGATGCGAATGTATTCCCAACCGGTGGGGGACACGACGGTATCGCCGAGGCGGCCTCCGAGGTCGCGCAGGCTGAAGCCGCCGAAAATCGGAATAATCAAGTATGGGCCGTGAGGGACGCCGTAGAAGCCGAGGGTCTGGCCGAGGTCCTCGCGCGGAAGTTTGGCGATGTCGGGAATGGTGTCGGACTGGCGGATGAAGCCGCCCAGGCCGCCGAGGGTATTGACGGCGAACTTCTTTGTTTCGAGGCCGGCGCGGGTAAATTTGCCCTGAAGCACGCAGTTCACGAGGCGAACCGGGTAGCGGAGGTTGTCGTAGAAATTGCCGATGGCCTGGTTTACCGGTGGGCTAATGACCCGCTCGTAGCTTTTGACCATTGGGCGTAGGACCCGGGTGTAAGCGACGTCGTTGAACTTGAAGATCACCCGGTTAAAACCTTCGAGTGGATCGGAGACGCTAACCGAGGCGTAGTCGCCATAGTCGTCCGTCAGATCGGGCGCTGCCCCGGTGCGCTCGTCGATCACGCGTGCGCTGGACGGAATTTGGGCGCGTGCGTTCTGGGCGAGTGCGACCCCGAGGGCGAGGGAGGCGAGCGCGAGGAGGCGGTGGTAGTTCACGGAGATGGCGGTAAGGGTCAGCGTGCGGAGGGTTCGGCGATTTTGGCGGAGAGCGTTTCGAGCAGGCCTTCGGCTCCGGACTTGCGCAGAATGGGTTCGAATTGGCCGCGGTAGTTGGCGATCAAGGATACCCCTTCGGCAACGACGTCGTAGACCCGCCAACGTGGGGGGACGGCGCCGGAGTCGAGCTCCAGGCGGTAAATGATGGAGTAGGTGTTGTTGGCGATGCGGATGACGGTGGGCACCTCCACGCGGCCGGCTTTCAGCTCGGTGGGTGCACCGTAAGTGATGTCAGGAGCGGTGTCGCCGGCGATGCGATCGGCGTAGGTGCGGATCACGAGTTTGCTGAAGAGGTGCTCCACTTGCTTGCGTTGCACCGGGCTGAAGTCGCGCCAGGCGGGGCCGACGGCGAGGCGGGTGGTGGTGGTGAAGGCGAAGTGTTTCTCCACCAAGGTGTCGAGTTGTGCGATCAGGTCGTCTTGCTTGGGGCGTTCGCGCAGGGCGGCGGAGACCTCGTCGATACCGTTGCCGAGGGCGGCGCGGGCCTCATCCACCGGGGCGGCGGGGGAGGCGAGGGCCGCCAGCAGGGCGGACAGGGTGAGGGTGGAGCGGAGCAGGCGGGCGAGAGACATGGCGGCGCTTTCTTGGAAAAGGGACCTTATCACCATTTCCAAGAAACAAAATAGGGCAACGTGTTCCGTGGATACCGTGCGTTGCGCTGAATGGCGGGCCGCAGGTGCTCTTTGGGGAAAAATTTAACGTCGGCCGCTGCGGCTCTGCCAGTGCGCGCCGGGTTTGCCCTTGGGGGTGAACGGGGTGGGGGCGCGGTCTTTGAAACGTTGCTGGCCGCCGCTGCCTTTGCCGCCGGTGGTGCCGGGCAGCGGAGCGCCGGCCTCGCGCGGTTCGTGCCGCGGGGTCGGGCCGGTCGCGGAGAGGGGGCGGGCGGGAGCGCCATAGGGCGAGGCCGGTTGGCCGGAGGGGCCTGGGCCGCGGCCCCGGGAGTGGGGACGGGCGCCTCCACCGAAAGATCGTTGATCGCGCTGGCGGGGGTCCCGATCGCTCCGGGCCTCGCCTGGGGTGGCTGCGGTGGCCTTCGCCTTGTAGTCGAAGCCCTCGAGCTCGAGCTGGGGGATTTTGGCGTTGATGAATTTCTCGATCGCGCGGACCTCGCCAGTCTGGTCGGGAGACATCAGGGTGAAGGCGTCGCCTTCGGCGGCGGCGCGACCGGTGCGTCCGATGCGATGCACATAATCATCGGGCGTGCCCGGTATGTCGTAGTTGATCACGTGGGTGACTCCCTCGACGTCGAGCCCGCGGGCGGCGATATCGGTGGCGACCATGACCTCGTAGCGGCCTTCCTTGAAACCGAGAAGGGCGTCTTTGCGCTGGCCTTGGCTGCGGTTGCCGTGGAGCACGGCGACCGAGTGCTGCTCGGCTTTAAGTTTTTTGGCGATTTTATCCGCGCCGTGTTTGGTGCGGGTGAAAACGATCACGCTGCGAAAATCGGTCTTTTCCAGCAGGGCGAGCAAAAGGGGGAACTTCAGGTGCATGGGCACCGGATAGATCGCGTGGGTGACGCTCTCGTTGACCGAGCGCTGGCGTCCGATACTCACTCTGGCGGGGTCTTTCAGCGCAAAGCGGGCGACGGCCTCGATCTCGGGTGGCACGGTGGCGGAGAAGAACAGGGTCTGCCGCTTGGGCGGGCACATCGCGACGATCTTTTTGACGTCGTTGATAAAGCCCATGTCCAGCATGCGGTCGACCTCGTCGAGCACGAGGATTTCCAGGCGGTCGAGTCGGAGGGCCCGTTCCTGCAGGAAGTCCATCAGGCGGCCGACCGTGGCTACGACGATATCGGCCCCGGCGCGGACGTCGGAGCGTTGTTTGCCGTAGCCCACGCCGCCATGCAGCAGGGCGCGTTTGAGGTCGGTGAATTTGCCAAACTCGGCGAAGGATTCGTCCACCTGGGCGGCGAGTTCGCGGGTGGGCTCCAGCACGAGCACGCGGGGGCCAGCGGCCTGGTGGGGCCCGAGGCGGTTGAGGATGGGCAGGGCGAAGGCGGCGGTTTTGCCCGTGCCGGTCTGGGCCGAGGCGATCAGATCGCGACCGGTCAAAACGATGGGAATAGCCTGTTCCTGGATGGGCGAGGGGGCGGTGTAGCCTTTGGCGGCGACGGCGCGGACGATGCTGGAATGGAGGCCTAGTTTTGCGAACGGCATGGAGAATTGCCGTCGGGCGGGGCGCCGAACGCGAGGGAAAACGCCCTCGGACCCTTGTGGCCGCTTATTGGGCTGGACGCTGGCGCGCCGTCGCCAAACGTGCCGGCATGATCCGTGTATTCGTTTCCGGTTGCTATGACATCATCCATGCCGGCCACGTGCAATTTTTCCGCGAGGCGCGTGCGCTCGGCGATCACCTGACGGTGAGCTTCGCCTCCAGCGAGGTGCTCTGGATCCACAAGCGCCGCCGCAGCTCCCTGCCCGACGAGCACAAACAGGCGCTCATCGCGGCGCTCGGCTGCGTGGACGACGTGGTGGTGGGGCGCGGTCTCGACGAGGGCATCGACTTCCGCGAGGATTTCCTGCGTGTCCGGCCGCAAATCCTGGCGGTGACTGAGGATGATAAATATACGCCTTTGAAAGAAGCCCTATGCGCCGAGGTGGGGGCGAAATATGTGCGGCTCCCGAAGACCCCGCCGCAGTTCGCGCCGATCTCGACCAGTGAGATCGTGCGCTGGATCAAAGCCCCCGGTGAGGCGCCCTTGCGGGTCGATTTTGGTGGCGGTTGGCTGGACGTGCCGGCCTATGCGCGGCCCGGTGCCTTCGTGGTGAATTGCGCGATCTCGCCGACCGTCTCGCTGCGCGAGTGGGGTTACGAGCGCAATGCCGGCCTCGGTGGCAGCGGTGCGTGGGCGCTGTTGAACGGCAAGAATGGGGTAGGATCCGAGCTCGACCTGGGCGTGGGCTGGCAAGATCCCGCGGTGATCGGCGAGACCGGGTTGTGCGTCTGGCACAGCGGTGCGCGTCCTCTACTGGAGGTGAAGACCTCGGGCGAGTTTTTGCGGGGCCGCATGGCGATCTATTGGACCGGTTCTTCCCATCATACGCCTGGCAACGTCGGCAAGGCCCGCGATTACGACGCCATCGTCCGGGCGGGGGCTATGGCACGGGACGCGGTTTGGACGAGCTCCATCGAAACCCTCGCGCGGGCCGTGCAGACCTCTTATGCGATGCAGATCGGAGAAGGTATGCAGCCCTTGCCTGGTGATCCGGCGGCTGATCTGGCCGTGCTCGGTGGCGTTGCTCCGCTGGCTTGGAAATACTGCGGCGGCGGGCATGGCGGCTATGCGCTTTACCTCTGCCGGGATGCCGCCGAGCGGGAGCGTTTATGCGCCCGGCCGGGTTTCCGCCCGATCGAGCCGTATCTGATGCCGCAGGGTGTTTAGGCGGTTTTTGTTTTTTGTTCTCTGCTTTCCTCGGGTGTATCGGCACGCTCGGGTTTATGGAAAAACGTCCTTTTGCCGAACTCGGTCTCTCGCCTGAAGTCCTCAAGGCTGTTGATAAGATGGGATTCGAGGAGGCCTCGCCCATCCAGACTGCCGTCATTCCCCTCTTGCTGGAGGGGCGCGATGTGGTCGGCCAGTCCGCCACCGGCTCGGGCAAGACCGCCGCTTTTGGCATTCCTGTCGTCGAGTGCATCGACGCCTCGATTAAGAAAGTGCAGGCGCTCATTCTTTGCCCCACGCGCGAACTCGCCGTCCAGGTCGCGGAGGAGATCGCCAAGCTCGCCTTCTTCAAAAAAGGCGTGCGCGAGGTGCCCATCTACGGCGGCCAGTCCTACGAGCGCCAGTTCCGCGCGCTCGACGCCGGCGCCCAGATCGTGATCGGCACTCCGGGCCGGGTGATGGACCACATGGAGCGCGGCACGCTCAAGCTCGACGCGATCAAGCTCGTCGTCCTCGACGAGGCCGACCGCATGCTCGACATGGGTTTCCGCGACGACATCGAGCGCATCCTCGCCGGGACTCCGGCCACCGGGCGCCAGTCACTGTTTTTCTCGGCCACCATGCCTCCGCCGATCAAGCAGCTCATCCAGCGCTACACCACCAACCCGGCGTGGGTGAAGATCGAGGCGCTCGCGCAAAACGCGCCCAAGGTGGACCAAGTCTACTTCGAGGTGGACCGCCGCTCCAAGGTCGAGGCCCTCACCCGCCTGATCGACCTCCACGATTTCCGTTACGGCATCGTTTTCTGCGCGACCAAGATCATGGTCGACGAACTCGCCGAGATCCTCGCCTCGCGCGGCTACGCCGTGGATCGCCTGCACGGCGACATCACCCAGGGCCAGCGCACGAAGGTGATGGAGAAGTTCAAACGCCGCGGCTTCGAGTTTCTCGTCGCCACCGACGTCGCCGCCCGCGGGCTCGACGTCGATGACCTAGAAGTGGTTTTCAACTACGACCTGCCCAACGACGCCGAGGATTACACCCACCGCGTCGGCCGCACCGGGCGCGCCGGCCGCACCGGGCGGGCCTTTACGTTCGTGAGCGGTCGCGAAATCTACGGTCTGCAAAACATGATCCGCTACGCGCGCCTGCCCCTGCGGCGCGAGCGCGTGCCCTCGCTCGATCAGGTCGAGGAGGCGCGCGAGAGCGTGTTTTTCGAGCGACTCCGCGCCACGCTCGACGCGAAGCAATTCCGCTCCCAGGACCGCATGACCGACCGCCTTCTGGAGCAAGGCTACGCCAGCACCGATGTGATTGCTGCGTTGATCCACCTCATGCAGGGCGGGCAGCCCGGGGGCGGAGCTGCGGAGGCGGCGGACGAGCGTCCACCCGCGCCGAAAATCACCCGGCCCTACGACGACGAGAGCCGTCCGCCCGTGCCCGTGCCGGCCGTGCCTCCCCGCGCCGCCGCGCACAAGCCCGCCCCGGCTTTTGCTCAGGAAGCCGCCGCCGAGCGCCCGCTGTCTAAGCCTGCGAAGCAAAAATACGACCGCGTGGCCCGCACCGGTCGCGAGCCGGGCTACACCACCCTCTACCTCAACGTCGGGCGCAAGCACCTCGTCACCCCGGCGGATGTCGTCGGCAAGATCGCCGGCGTCACCCGCCTGCCGGCGGCGGTGGTCGGCGCGATGGACATCCATCAGCGCCACACCTTGGTGGACGTTTTGGCGGAGAACGCCGCCCTCATCGTGACCAAGATGGAAGGCATCCGGGTGAAGAACGTCGCCCTGGCGCCGGCGGTGGCGACCGACGCGCACCGCGCCGAGCCGCAGGATTAGTTTCGGCATCATTACCGAGTCTTCGGTCGTCTCACGCCGGCCTCTCTTTGGAAGCAGTTTGCATCCGGGGGGGCCGGAAACCCTCTGGATCATAAGGTCGGGGCGGCTGGGAGTGCCCACTTAGGAATACGCCCTATACCGAATTTATGGCGGGTTAGATTTATAAACCATTTCAGACAAAGTTGTTATCGGAGGTTAATGGCTGGTTCCCGATTAGATATCTCAGCACTGGTAATGAGCGATTATGTCAATGAGGTGTGCGCTGACTGGCATTGGTTAAAGCGGGGTCAGGTGTTTTGCTAGAATACCCCTTTATGACCCTAAAGCGTTTCCCCTGCCCAGGACGTCCGCCGATTCGTGTATCTGGTTTCACCCTGATCGAACTGCTCACCGTCATCGCGATCATCGGCATCCTCGCCGCGATCATCATCCCCACGGTCGGCAAAGTGCGCGACAAGGCCAAGTCCATCGACTGCGCCAACCGCATCCGTTCGTGGGCGGTCGCGGTCAACCTTTATGCGGCCGAGAACAAAAGTCGCTACGTGATCAAGGACACCAATGGCACTTTGTGGTGCCAGATTAGCACTAACAACACCGGTGGCATCTACATCCCTTACTTCTCAAAAGGGGCGACCAGAACTTACGATCGCACCCTGATGTCCTGTCCCAGCGGGCAGGGGCAGACCGAATACGATGCGGCCACGTCTGGAGGCACCAATACGCCGACGTATTTTGCTTATGCGATCGCGCAGCCGCACACCAACGGCGTCACGATCAAGGAATCCAACGGGATCTTTGTTCCTATCGGTAAGGCGCGTCAGCCCTCACGCACCATTCTCTTCATTGAGCGTTCCTACCAAAACGGTGGCAGTGGCGGTGCCTTCGACACGGGCGCCAATGCCACCATCTGCAAGGAAGGTTCCCAGATTTCAGCCGGCTATCAGGCCTACACCCGCCATAACAAGCGCATCCACACGGCCTTCCTCGATGGTCACGTTAAGGGCATGGCCTGGGAAGATATCGACCCTAATTCTTCCCTGACCAAAGGCTCCGGACGTTCTGCTGGTTTCAACGAAGACTGGTTGAAGCTCGATTAACGTCTTATGTCTCTGATTTGCCCTTTTCAAGCGGCCGAACGCTTGGGGTCTGATCTTTTGTAAAACTGTCAATTTTAGATTCCCTTCATCCCGTATAACTTTCTCAGACCCCTGCAATATACCTATGAAATCGTTACCCTCCCTCCTGCGCTGCCGCCTCTCCCGCAAGCAGCTTGTCCGACTCCTTACCCCGGCTTTTGCCTTTGTCCCCGCCCTGAACGCGGCCGATGTCTCCAAGGCGAATAACGCCGATGCCTTGAACCTCACCACGAGTTGGACCTCTGGCGTGCTGCCTACCTCCTCGGACGTCGCGGTTTTCGATTCCACGGTGACCTCCATCGTTCCCGATGCGACCAACGGCTTTAGTTACATGCAGTTCCCCGCCGCCGCCTCTTGGCAGGGGGTTCGTGTGGTCGGCGCGGTCGATAAACTGTCTGTCGACAGCTTCGGCTTCGGATTGCCCGGGCTCACGATCGGCTCGGCGGGTTTGGATTTCTCCGCCGCCAC
>CAMCZZ010000009.1:0-112829 GCA_945888375.1 Akkermansia muciniphila
CTCTTCGCCCAAGCCGCCTAAAACCAATCCCGAGCGGGCGGGGCGGGGGCCATGCCCCCGCCCCTGCACCCCTCCCCATTTTTAATCTTTAGGTCTTCAATCCACCTACCAACCCAGACCCTTTTGCTGAACTTGACGGACACAACTCGGGCGCAGTCGAGCCTGCTTCGCGCCCGGTCGGCATCAGCCAAGTTTTCGGCCGGTCCGTTGAGTGCCCCGTTGCGCTGGAGGGCGTGACTGAGCGGGGATTTTTGCGGTTTAGATTTCCGATTCCTGCGGTGAAGTGCGGTATTGATCGCAGCTCAGGCACTCGGCCGGCGGCGGATTGATAAGGTTAGCCAACCTTTTAACTCAACTAAAGTTGCCGGCGCGCCCAGAGCACTCCGCCAAAGGGGCCGCTATGGCTAGGGCAAAATAACAACCTGTCCGGTTGAGAGATCGTAGCGTGCCGCGACGACTTTGAGGTGTCCCGCCTCCACCGCAGAAGATAGAATGGGTTTGGATCGGGAAATCTGCCGCGCGACTAGCAATGCCTTGGCGCGTATGGCATTATCAACCATTTCTCCCGGCTTATCAGCCACGGCTTCGACCGCCGGTTCGATATCTTCCACGATGATAAGGATATGGCCCGGGACCTTCCCGCCGCTCACCGCAGCGGAGACCGCGCCGCATTTGGAGTGCCCCAGCACCATCACTAAACCGGCGTGGAGATGCTCGACTACATATTCAATACTACCCAGCACATGGTCATCCGCCAAGTTACCGGCATTTCGCAGCACGAAAAGATCACCTAGCCCTTGGTCGAATATGATCTCAGGAGATACGTGAGAATCCGCACAGGTTAAGATAATCGCGAAGGGATGCTGCCCGCCGGCCAGCGCTCCACGACGAGCCTTGGACTGGCGGGGGTGCTCGGCGTCGCCCGAAATAAACCGTTGATTTCCACTAATGAGGCGCCCCAAGGCCTCGGGCGCCGAAATTGACTCAACGGGCGCAACCGCTGCCGAAACGTGGGTGGTATCAACCGCGGCGTCCGCAGGGGCAGCTGGCTTTGACTCTGCAGCCGGAACTGCGGCGGGTGCAGCCGGCTCCGCATGGTCTCCAGTTGAAGCCCGCTCGGATGCTATGACCGGACCTACGAGGCATAAAAAGAAGGCATAGCCAACGACCTGAAGCAGCGGAGAGAATGAAAGGCACGGAGGGCGGCTCGTAAGCATTTTGTTAAAATGTTATAAACCTCGGCTGATCGCCACGAAACTTTAGCTAAACCCTGAGAAAAAATCGCTCTGTAAATAACAGCATTTCTCGCAAGAATAGCTGCAATCAGGCAGGCCTTACAGGCCAACCTGACTGTGTAGCCGCTATGAATGAAAACCAGTCCGAGGCATTTAAGAAAATACCTAAACCGGAAAATGCCCGCCTTTGCCTGTGCTAACAGGCCAAGAAAAAATCAGTCCTGGCCGGCGGTATGGAGTAAGGCTCAATGAGCCGGAGCATCGTCGGCACTCGCTTCAGACGGCGCCTGCGCGTCCTGTTGAGCGGTGTCTGCGCCGGCCTCTTCGACGTGACTCTCTTGGGCTGCGGCCGAACCTTCTGAGGCAGTTTCCGCCTGGGGCGGAGCCTCGGCGGGTGCAGGCTTGGGCGCTTCGGGGAAGTTTTCCGGATCAACATCCGAAGCTTCAATCTCGCGCTTGCGGGCCTCGACCATCGCAGGGGGGCAAAACAAGGTGCCGTCGACGAACTCGGTGACATAGCCCTCTTTCACCAAATAACGAAGGTCGCCCTTCAACTTTAGCAGCTTCTCTTGCTCGGCGGCGGGGATGGGCTCGGCAACTACCCCCTCTGCCGGGGCCGGACGCGGGTCCAGGCCGAGGTGTTTCGCCGCAAGTTCACTGCCCTTGATCATAGGATGCGCCTCGATGAAGGCGATCAAGGCAGCTAGGGAGTCGGAGAAGGTCTGGCCGGGGACTCGGAAGCGACGCTTTACCGCGCAGACATAACTGATGCCTTTGGAGCCTTTTTTGAAAATGGTAAAACTTTCCCGACGGAGGCGTCCACGCAGGGCGTTGGCGGTATCCAGAGGGAAACGGCGTTGGTTGGCCAGTGCGCCCTCTACGGCACGACGGATTTCGCCGGCTTCTGGCATGAGTTCCAGAATCTTTCCGGGGAAGCGCAGCTGCTCCACAGAGCGAACGACACGACCGCGGGACTCGTTGAGCAACCACTGCCGGGCATCCTCGAGCGAATCAAAACTTGGCAGAACTGGGGCTGCCGCAGTGGCTTCGACGACCGCTTCCGCGGCGCTTTCACTCGCGGGAGCAGTCTCCAAGGAAGTGACAGAATCGGGGGCCACGGCAGTCTCCTGTTTCGGTGCACGCACTGGAGCAGGCTTCACCGTGTAGCGGGTGGTCTTTTTCATTTTCTCCAGCCACTGAGCTACGACCTCGGGATCGCGAACCGTCTCGATTTTGCTCTTAAATGCTTCCAGCGGGATGCGGATGTTGGCCGCGTGGTGCTGGGCCAAGATCGAGGCATAGCGATGATAATTGGGCGGAGCGAGCAAGGCCCCGGTGATTGAACAACGGTTGACGACCTGATAATTACCCTTGGGCGCCTCGACCTCTACCTCACTGGATTCGAAGAAGTTAGCCAAGTGCTTTTCTAGGACGTGAGC
Source organism: Akkermansia muciniphila (assembly GCA_945888375.1). Taxonomy (GTDB): domain Bacteria; phylum Verrucomicrobiota; class Verrucomicrobiia; order Opitutales; family Opitutaceae; genus IMCC26134_A. Next base: position 2,675 of record CAMCZZ010000009.1, read on the forward strand.
GATCGCGGCATCCTCCGTCTCGAAGGGGACGCCATCGGGAACAGAAATAAAAAACGGCGCCGGTTTCTGGGCCGAAGAGACGGCGGGGTCACCCTCGTTTAGGGGCGTGCCCGGTTTTGTGCCAGCCGGGATGCGCTGCACCACGGCCACGAAACGTTCATGTTTTTCCACCACGGACCGTGCGATGTAGAAAAGCTCGAAAGTCCGGCAGGACTTGCGAATAGCCTCCGCGAGCACCTTGAAGCTGGCGTCCTCAGGATAAAAGGTGACGTTGAAAAAAGGGCTGATGTATGGGCCCGCGGGCTCCCGCGGAGGGCCCCGAAAATCGCCACGTGGGCCGCCAGGACCTCCCTCGCGACGAGGACCTCCCGGGCCGCCACTCTGGCCATCTCGGCGCTCAAAACGCGGACGGTCGCCGCCACGAAAATTACCCGGGGCGCCATCGCGCCGGAAAGCAGGACGTTCATTGCCGGCGGGAGCGCCCGCTCCACCCAGTGCCGGTGCTTCCCCGGAGGCAGGAGCCGGTGAGGCGGTGGGACGCTTAAAATCCCCGCGGCGATCTCGAACCACCGGTGCCCCTCCGTCGCGACGCGGCCGATCGTCCCGGCGGTCATCCCGCCTGTCCTGACGGGGCGAGTCGCCGGCAGCCCCTCCTTTGTCCTGACTCCACGAGGTTCCGAAGCTGAACCCTTGGAGTTGGGTTAAATCAAGCTTGTTGAGCCCGGATTTGGATTCGGGCGTTTGCGGGGAGGGCGTCTCATCCATGCGAGTTAACGAAAGCGGGCTTGTTGCCAGCGGAGGTGTTTAGGGCGGGAGTGCGGAGTGCGCAAAAGGCGCACTGCACAACCAGCTTCTCCTAGAAAAATCATCACGCAAGCCGTTTCCCGTGGGGAGGCCGTGGCATTTTCGTTACAACATAAGTGCTTTGGCAGCCTCGGCAGAGGGGAATGGCGCGTGCTCGGCGGGACTTTCCCAACTGGGATAGTTCAGTTGCCTGGGTCGCGACGAGGCGACTTGGCTACACCTTCCGGTGGGGCCTTAGTCTCGAAAGACTCTCAGCGTATGCCTTCGCTCGGTCCGCAGCGAAATCTGCTCGCCCCCTCCCCCGCTGCTCGACCGTCCCACGGAATGATACCGACTCAAACGGGATGAAAGCCGCCTTCGCGCAAAAATAGCCGCCGGGCGCAGCGGTTCGCGTGGGCGGCGTTATGCGTCACGAGCACCAAGGCGCAGCCCGACTCAGCGCAAAGTGCGAGCAAGAGATCGATGACCGCCTCGCCGCTGCCCTCGTCGAGATTGCCCGTAGGTTCGTCGGCCAGGATGAGCGGCGGCTTATTCATCAAGGCGCGTGCAATCGCCACTCGTTGCCTTTCCCCACCCGAGAGTTTCCCGGGGATATGGCCGGTGCGGTCGGCCAGACCCACCCGCCCCAGTAGATCGCAGGCCCGGGCTCGCTCAGCGGCTCCGATCGGTCCCTGGAGCCGCGCAGCCAGAAGCACGTTGTCGAGGGCGTCGAGTTCCGGCACTAAATAGAACGATTGGAAAACCAGCCCGATCAAACGCCCGCGCCGGGCGGCGGAAAGTGTCGCTTCACCCTCCCACTGCAGCTCGCCTGCATCAGGGGCGTCGAGCCCGGAGAGTAGATTCAAGAGGGTGGATTTCCCCGAGCCGGATTCGCCGCGGATGGATACACTCTCGCCCGACAACACCGTCAACTCCACGCCACGCAGCACCTGCAAGCGCCGCGCGCCGCTGGCGTAGCTCTTGTGCAGGCCCCGGGCTTGGAGAATCGGCGGGCGGTTACTCACTGCGCAGCGCCTCCACCGGTTTGAGCTTTGCCGCGCGCCAGGCCGGTAGCAAACCAGCCAACGTCGAGACGATCAGCGCACTCGAAATAATCAGCAGCAGGTCAGTGCGGGAAAGATAGGCGGGAAGTTGGCTGAATTGATAAAACCGCTCCAACGCCGCCTGGCTGCCTGTTAAACGGGTGAAGCCCGCCACGAGGTCATTTCGAAAGTGCACGACTGCGAAACCCAGCCCCAGTCCGGCCGCTGTCCCGACGATCCCGATGATGACACCTTGGCAGCAAAAACAGGCCGCCACTTGTCCCGGAGAAGCTCCCAGTGCGCCCAGCAGGCCGATTTCACGAGTTTTGCGCACCACGGCGATGAGCAGGGATGAGGCGACGGAAAAAGCGGCGACGACGATAATAAAAAGCAGCAGGAAAAAAATCATGTTCTTCTCGAGCTGGAGCACGAAGAGAAACTCCTGGTTCGCATCCATCCAGGACTTGGCCACCCCATCGACTGGTAGCGCTCGATTGATGTCTGCAGTCGCACGGTCGGGGTCAATGCCTTCCCCCAGTTTTACATTAACACCGTGGACCGCGCGACCCAGTCCGTAGAGCTCCTGCATGGTGCGCAGAGTTACGATCACGACACTGCTGTCGAGTTGCTGATGCCCAATTTCGAAAATGCCGCACACCTCAAGTTCGCGGGGGATAAGAATCTCGTCCGTCTTCAGTTTCTCCAGCAGCAAAGGCGAGTAGACCGAGATCCGGCTGCCCAACCGTGCGCCCAAGGTCATGGCGAGTTGGGCGCTCAAAATCACCCGATCGTCATCGAGCGCATCGTATTCACCCGCGACGATGAATTGGCGAAGCGGGATGACGCGATCGACCCGGTTGGCATCCACACCTTGAATGGCAGGAAACGCAGGTTTGTTTTGATACTGCAACATGACCACGCCCTCGGCAAAAGGGGTGGTCGCGAGCACACCGGGGACTTTCTCGATCGCGTCCATCACCGCCCGCGGATCCTGCATCAAACCTTCAGACCGCACCTGCACCTCGCCCTGAGTGTTGACGATCATGTTGCGGATCTCCCGTCCGAAGCCGCCCATCACGGATATACAAACGATCAGGAGCCCGACCCCGAGTGCCACGCCCAGGATCGAGATAAAGGTGAAAAACGGGAAGCGGCGTCCGGTTGGGAAAAGCTGCTTCAGCGCAAGATAGAGAGGCCAGGGCATTACTAAGCGCAGGGGTTGAGTTGGGTGCTCAAATTTAGAGCCCAAAGGAGGATGCAATCCTGCAAAGAGAACAAAAAACGTTCAACTCGCAGCGCCCCCGCCCGAAGCGGCGGCGTTGCGGAGCTGGGGGAATAGGATGACGTCGCGTATGCTCTCCGCGCCGGTGAGCAGGATACAGAGGCGATCGATACCGATGCCCATGCCGCCGGCGGGCGGCATGCCGTGCTCGAGGGCGAGCAGAAAGTCATGGTCGATCTTCTGCTGTTCCTCGCCGGCTTGGGCCTCGAACATGGCCCTCTGCACGTCGGGATCGTTTTGCTCGGAGTATGCCGGTGCCACCTCCATGCCGCCGATAATCAGCTCGAAGACGTCGATTGTGGAGGGGTCGTCGGCCGTGATTTTCGCCAAGGGACAAAGTTCCTTGGGTAAGTGGGTGACAAAGGTCGGCTGGATCAGTGTCGGCTCGATGAGTTTGCCGAAGATTTCGTTGGTCAGCTCGAACTCCTCCCACTTCGGATCAGCGTAAAGTCCCAGACCTTGCACCCCGGCTACTTTCTCCTCCTTGGTGCGCTCGAACCAAGCGGCATCGCCTGTCTTCTCCACGATGAGATTCTTGTATTTCACCTCACGCCATTCGGCCCCGAAGTCGATTTCCTGCCCGCTCGCGGCGTGCTTGATTTTCATTGTGGAACGGCGCGGGGCGTTCTCGCCCTCTCCATCGGGTTCGGTGGGCTTGACCACGTCACGAACGAGGTGGAGGAGCAGGTCCTTCACCAGCGTCATCATGCCGCGGTAGTCGCTGTAGGCCTGATAGACCTCAAGCATGGTGAACTCGGGGTTATGACGGCGGGAAACGCCCTCGTTCCGGAAATTACGTCCAATTTCAAAAACGCGGTCGTAGCCTCCTACCAGCATGCGCTTGAGGTAAAGCTCCAGCGAGATGCGCAACACGAAGTCGGTATTGAGGGCGTTGTGGTGGGTTTGGAAGGGCCGCGCCGCCGCGCCGCCGGCCACGCTCTGCAATACGGGCGTCTCGACCTCGAGAAATTGTCGGTCTTCCAAAAAACGCCGGACCGCACTTACAATGCGTGCGCGGGTCATCAGGCGTTGGCGGGACTCGGCGTTGACGATGAGATCGAGGTAACGCTGGCGGTAAATCTGCTCGGCGTCTGTGAGGCCGCTCCACTTTTCAGGCAGGGGGCGCAAGGCCTTGGAGACGAGCGTGAAGGCATCCACCCGCACCGTGATCTCGCCGGTCTTGGTCATAAAAAGCGTGCCGGTGACACCAAGGATATCCCCCAGGTCGAGTTGCTTCTTGAAAAAAAGGTAGCGGTCCTCCCCCAGCACATCCTTGCGGAAGTAGAGCTGGAGCTGCCCCTGCTGATCCTGGATTTTTACAAAAGAGCTACCGCCCTGCACCCGAAAGGTAACCAAGCGACCGGCCACCGTGACCCCCACTACATTGTCCTGGCCCTCGACGTAGAGGGCTTTGGCGTCGGCCGAAAAGTGCGTCGGCGTGATGTGGGCGCGGAAGGGATCGAAACCGCCCGCGCGCATTTCATCCAGCTTCCGGCGGCGCACCGCGTGTTGATCGTTGGAAATGTCGGGGACGGAATCGCTCATGAGAAAAGTTCACCTTGGGCTTTGAGTTAGCCGCGAGCAAGCCGACGATTGCAGTGGCGGGAGCAGCGATAATGTATCGCATTCTGGACTCATTCTCCCCCACCCCTCTTGACCGGCCCAAATCCAGAACTTCCAAACGCTCCCGCCGGCGTATCGCTCGCGTTGGAAAACTGGGGCCGCACCGACTACGCTGAGGCCCTCGCCCGCCAGACCGCCTTGCAAACCGCCCTTCTGGAGGGTCATAAGCCTGATACCCTGGTTCTGACCGAACACGAACCGGTTTTCACTTTAGGCCTGCGTGCCGGCGCCGATCGGCACCTTGTTTGGGATGTTGATACTTTAGCTCGTGAACGGATCGCGCTTCACCCTTCCAATCGTGGCGGCGACATCACTTATCATGGCCCGGGCCAACTGGTGGCCTATCCCATAGTAAATCTGGAGCGCCGGCGTGACTTGCATGCGTATATGCGTTTTCTGGAGGAGGTGTTGATCGCGGTCGTCGCTCGCCACGGTCTGGCGGCCACCCGGCGAGAAGGCCTGACCGGAATCTGGATCGCTAACCGTAAAATCGCCGCCATCGGCGTATCGGTCCGTCGTTGGGTGACGATGCACGGCGTTGCCTTGAACGTGGCTCCCGATCTGCGGCATTTTGGCGGGATCGTGCCTTGCGGCATCGTCGCGGCGGACGGGTCCGTCACCTCCCTCGCGGCAGAGTTAGGGGAAAGTTGCCCCGTATTGGAGCGCGTAGGGCGCGATTTTGCGGAAGAGTTTTCCAGCCGCTGGCCGTCTTTTCTGACATCGGCTAAAACCTGAAAAAATCCGTGCTCCAGCTTGGATTCCATGGTTAATCAGCATCCCTTGAGCACCATGGATACGTCGCGCAAACCCGCTTGGCTACGCGCCAAGCTACCTTCCGGTCCCGGCTACAACGCCGTCCGCCAGCTCGTGGACGAGCACAAACTGCACACCGTCTGCCAGAGTGCGCAGTGTCCAAACCTCGGCGAGTGCTGGTCGCGCGGCACCGCCACGGTGATGATCTTGGGCAACGTCTGCACCCGCTCCTGTAATTTCTGCGCGATCCAGACCGGACGCCCGACGGAGTATGACCTGGGCGAACCCGCACGCGTGGCCGAGGCCGTCGCTACAATGAATCTCAAGCATTGCGTGATCACCTCAGTCGCCCGGGACGAATTAAAAGACGGCGGCGCCGCGGTCTGGGCTGCCACCATCCGCGCCATTCGCCACCGCCTGCCGGACACGGCGATCGAAGTTCTGACGCCCGACTGGAAGGGCCAGACCGACCTACTGGACGTGGTCCTCGATGCCAAACCGGATATTTTTAACCACAATCTGGAGACCGTAGAGCGCCTACAGAAACCTGTTAGGGTGCAGGCCCGTTACGACCGCTCCCGCACCATCCTTCGGCACGCCAAAGCCCGTGGTTTTACCACCAAGACGGGCATCATGCTCGGACTAGGCGAGGAGGCGCACGAGATCGAGCAGACCCTGCGCGACATCGCCGCCGACCGCACCGACATCCTTACCATCGGCCAATATCTTCAGCCCACTCCCCAGCACTGGCCCGTCGCCCGCTGGGTGCATCCCGATGAGTTTGCCCGCTGGAAGGATTTTGGCCTGGGGCTTGGGATTGGCGTGATTGAGAGCGGAGCCATGGTCCGCTCCAGCTACCACGCGGATGAGCAATCATTGAAATACACCGGTTTCGGCCACCGCAATGATGCCAACGCCTTAGCAAGTTCGGAGAAATAGTCGGTTTTACCCAGAATACCGCACTAAACCCAGCGAAGCACAGCCAAAGCTGTTAAATCGTTGGGTCCGTCTCATATCCCGGATTTAGCCGGGAAAGCGCTAGATACGGAGGACGCGACGGACGGAGGGACGCAGGTTGCGCCAGACGCCCCCTATTAATCGCGGTAGCCGGATTTAACTATCGCGGAAGGTCAAAGGCGGCTCCGCCCCGTCAGTTTTTTTGCGCTTGGTGACAACAGGAGTCGTGTAGTGGATGGTGTTGGCAGGCAGACGCGCTGGAGCCGGCGCCGGAGTCGCCACGGGGTCGAGGGCTACAGGCGCGGCGACCGTGGGGGCCGGGTGGTTTTGGCTACTCACACCGGAAACTACTGCGACCAAGCGGGAGACCGCCGAGCGAAGCTCGATGGATTGGGCGCTTAGTTGTTCGGAGGCGGAAGCGGATTCCATGTCATTTTCCTATCGGCCCTGCCTGCGGCATCTTGAGCTTTGCACCACCGGTTTGCGCCGATTCTGGCATTCACACCACCAGGCAATGCTCCAAGGCAGCGGCTAGGGCGACTTTGTCCAAGCCCACACCCAGCAGAACGATTTCCTGACGGCGGTCGCCATGCGGCTCCACCCAGTTTGCCACCACGCTCGGCGGCCGATCTTCCAGGGTCGCCCGCCCCGCCGCGATGCGCGCCGCCCACCACACGCTGAGCGTCTCCCAGCGCACCACCCCGCCAGCTAGAGACACAAACCCCATTTCGTCAGGCGTTTCCGTGGTCCAGAAAAAGCCCTTGCCCCGCAAGACCCCCGGCAAACCACTTGTGAAAAGGGCCCGCAAACGTCCGGAATCAAAGCCCTGCCGCGCCTGGTAAACGAAACTGGTAATGCCATATTTGCTTTCGTGGCGCGAGGGCTGGAGGCCTGCCTTAGGCCTGAACGCCAGACCGCTTGGTTCCCGGGCCACCCTGTTCAGTTCCCTCACCCACTGCGCCGATCCCAAGGTGGCAGCCGCCTCAAAGCGAATCCGTCCGGTTAAAAACTCCACCGCCAGCTGCCCGTGTTCAGTGCGCACGATCTCCGCCCTTTCATTCAAGCCCGTGACCAATGCCTCCGCCCGCCACACGGCTTCGCCCGCCGGATCGGCCCGATCACACTGATTGAGCACCACTACGTCGGCGCATTCGATCTGCTCCAGCATTAACTCAAACACCGGCCGCTGGCCGCCTCCCTCTTCCCTTGGCTCCCCTGCCCCACCCGCCGTTTCAGCTCGCTCCGCTTCCCTGACCAGCGTCACGACATCAACCACGGTAACTAAAGCCGCCAGCCGCGCCTTTTCCGCTAAAGAACGACCAAAGGGATTTTTACGCGTGAACAAACCGGCCACCCCCCGCGGATCGGCCACCCCGCTGGTCTCAACCCAAATGTGCTCGTAACGCCCGCTCGCCGCCAGTCGCGCGATCGCCTCCCCGAGGTCGTCCGCACCCGAGCAACACACACAGCCGTTACCCAACTCCACCACCTCGGCCGCCCCCTCCCCCCCTAACAGTCGCCGATGGGCCGCCTCCGCTCCCACCAATGCCCCGTCAATATTTACCGCCGCCACATCATTTACCACCGCAGCCCAACGCGCCCCCCCCGTCTTGCGCCCAGCCGATACCGCCTGACTCAAAATATGACGCAGCAAGGTTGTTTTACCCGCACCAAGAAACCCGCAAAAAACCGTTACCAGTGGCCGAAAATCGGGGGTGTTTTCCATGAACCTTCTTGTGTCTTTTTCCACGTTTACGGGCAATAGCGTTAAAAAAGAGACTGAGTCTCATAAACAACTTGACCCTGTCTCTTAGTGATACAGAGTCTCAGTCCCACATGAAACCTTGTCTCATTTCTGGTCGTTTTCCGATTTTTGGCACGCTCGCTCTAAGTCTGCTCTCCAGCGCGGTGTCCTCCGCCTCCGAATCGAGCACCGAGGCGCCGTTCGTTCTCGACCCAGTAGAAATCCGGTCTCCCCGCGCCGACGGCTACAATAACAAGCAATCCTCCGTCGCCACTAGGACCAACACCCCTCTAATCGACACCCCGCAATCCGTGTCCGTGCTATCCCGGGACTTCCTCACCGACACCGCCGTGACTAACATCGGCGAGGCCACCCGCTACATACCGGGAGTCGGGGTCGCCCAAGGCGAAGGCAACCGCGATGCCGTTGTCCTGCGCGGCAACAGTTCCACTGGCGACTACTTCGTCGATGGTCTGCGCGACGACGTTCAATACTATCGCGACTTCTACAACAGCGAGCGACTCGAAGCACTAAAAGGTCCGGCCGGTATGATTTTTGGCCGCGGCGGCCCCGGCGGCGTGCTCAACCGCGTCACCAAGCAAGCCACCCCCGGCAGCCCGCCGATTTATGAGGTTTCCGCCCTCGTCGGCTCCTGGGACCAATATCGCACAACCTTCGATTTCAACCCGGCCTTTTCCGCGGACGCCGCCGTGCGCCTGACCGGAGTTTACGAGGACTCCGGTAGCTATCGCGATGGCGTCCACCTGCAACGGGAGGGCTTGAATCCCACCGCCGGTTTCCGTCTCGGGGAGCGCACCCTGCTCCGTGCCGGCTTCGAATACTTTCACGATGAGCGTGTCGCCGACCGCGGCGTGCCTTCCCTCAACGGCAAACCCTTCGAGACCGACGCGAGCACCTTTTTCGGCGACCCCGGCCGCAGCCCGACCGACACCGATGTCCTCGCCTTCACCGCTTCGCTGGACCACGCCTTCTCCCACGGCGCCACCCTCCGCAACTCCACCCGCTACGCCACCTACGACAAGTTTTACCAAAACGTTTTTCCCGGCGCCATAAACCCCGCCGGCACCCGGGTCGCCATCTCCGCCTACCACCAAGCCACCGACCGCGAAAACCTGTTTAACCAGACCGACTACGTCGTCGATTTCTCCACCGGTCCCGTCGAGCACAAGCTGCTTCTGGGCTTGGAGGTCGGCCGTCAGGAAACCGATAACTTCCGCGCCACCGGCTCCTCCACCGCCGTCGGCATGACCTCGCTCGGCAGCGTCTCCTCCGCCAACCCGCGCTACTCCGGCCCGCTCTTTTTCCAGCAGAGCGCCACCGACGCCGACAACCATAGCGTGGCCAAGGTCGCCGCCGTTTACGTCCAGGATCAGGTCCAGCTGCTTCCCAAGCTCCAGCTTATCGCCGGCGCCCGCTTCGATCATTTCACGGTGGATTTCACCAACCACCGCACCGGTGCCAGCCTCGACACGACCGACGACCTCGTCTCCCCCCGCGCCGGCCTCGTTTACAAACCCGTCGAACGGGTCTCGCTCTACACCAGCTACACCCTCTCCTACGTGCCCCGCGCCGGCGAGCAGCTCGCCTCCCTCTCCGCCACCAACGCCGCCCTCGAGCCCGAGCAGTTCGAAAACCTCGAGATCGGCGCGAAGTGGGACTTGACCGAGAAACTGTCTTTCACCGCCGCCGGCTACCAGCTCGACAGCTCCAATCAAGCCATCACCAATCCAGCCGCACCCACCACACTCCTGCTTGTGGACGGCCAACAGGTCCGTGGCCTCGAACTAGGCGCCGCCGGACACATCACCAGTCGGTTGACCCTGACCGTCGGCTACGCCTACCAGGACGGCGAGACCCAATCCGCCAACGGCGCCATCCCCGCCGGCACCCGCATTCAGCAGCTCCCGCGCAACACCTTCTCGCTCTGGAACCGCTACGATTTCACCTCCGCTTGGGGCGCGGGCCTGGGCGTCATCTATCGTGACGAGCTTTTCGCGGCCGCCGACAACACGGTCACGCTACCCGATTTCGTGCGCTACGACGCCGCCCTTTTCTACCGCCTCAACCACCATCTCCAGGCCCAGCTCAACATCGAGAACCTTTTCGACACCGGCTACTACGCCACCGCCCACAACAATAACAACATCACCCCCGGCTCGCCTCTCGCCATCCGGCTCGGCATCACTGCTCGTTTCTGATTGGTTAAGCTCCTCCTCCATGCCCCTCCGTAAAGTTCTCTTCTGGCTCCATCTCGCCGCCGGCCTTGTCGCCGGAAGTATCATCCTGGTCATGTCCGCCACGGGCGTCGTGCTCGCGTTTGAACGCGAGATCGTCGCCTGGGCCGAACGCGACGCCCGCCGGGTCGCGCCGCCGCCGGCCGGAAACAATGGCCTCCCACTCGACACCCTCCTCGCCCGGGCCAGCGCCGCCGCTCCCGCAGGCGCCAAACTCGCCGACCTCACCCTGTCCACCGACCCCACTCTGGCCGTCGCCCTCAACTTTGGTCGCGACCACGGCGTGTATTATCAAAACCCCTACACCGGCGAGATCCGCCGGCCCGCCTCGACCCGCGTCCGCGATTTCCTGAAAGGCACGGTCGAGCTCCACCGCTACCTGTCCCAGTCCGGCGACAAGCGCCCCCTCGGCAAGGCCGTCACCGGCGCCTGCAACCTCGCTTTCCTCTTCCTCGCCCTTTCCGGTCTCGTCCTCTGGTGGCCGCGAGCGTGGAACCTCCGCACCCTGCGCCCCTCGCTGTGGTTAATGCGCGGCGCGAGCGGTCGCGCCCGCGACTGGAACTGGCATAACACCGTCGGCTTCTGGTCACTGCCCGTCCTGATCGTGCTTGCGGCAAGCGCCGCCGTCATCGGCTATCCATGGGCGAGCAACCTAGTTTTCCGCGCCGTCGGGGAGAAACCCCAGGCCACTGGCTATATTCTGACCCCGGCCGCCGCGATCACGCCCCCCGCCCCAGAGTCCCCGCGCATCAGTCTCGCCGCCGCGGCTGCCCGCGTGCAAAGCGCCCACCCGGACTGGACCCGCCTCACCGTGCGCGAAGGCTACGCCCGCAAGCCCGCCGGCGCCACGGGACCAGAGCCCATCACCGCGACCGTCCGCCTGCGCGAAGGCGGGCCAGATTTCGCGCCGTTGCAACTGGTGCTAAACCCCTACCACGGAGAAATCCTCAGCCGCACCGGCTACGCCGAGCAGAGCCCCGGCCGCAAGGTGCGCACTTGGCTGCGCTACCTTCACACGGGCGAGGCCCTCGGCTGGCCCGGCCAACTCCTCGCCGGCCTCGCCAGCCTCGGCGCTTGCGTGCTGGTTTACACCGGCTTCGCGCTAAGCTGGCGGCGCTTCTTCGGGCGGGCCAAAGCGCCCTCCCCCGCTCCCCTCGGTCTTTGACCGATCATCCCTTCTGTTTGCCTGTCGGCCCTGCCGGCTCGCATTCGATTTGAGCCCGCCGACAGACCACGCCTCGCTCGCGGCGATGTTCACCCCCCGGCCCCTCCTTCCCGTGCGTTTCGCGTTCACCCTGCTGGCCTTGCTCGGCTTATCGTCCACTCGCGCGGCCAACCCCATCATCACCGACGTCCACACCGCCGACCCCGCCGCGCTCGTCCACGGCGGCCGGGTCTACCTCTACGCCGGCCAGGACGAGGCGCCCGACAACAAGAGCGACTACCGGATGAACCGCTGGCTCTGCTACTCGTCGGACGACATGGTCTCGTGGACCCCGCACGGCTCCCCGCTCGCCGCGACCGATTTTAAGTGGGCCAAAGGCTCCGCCTGGGCCAGCCAGGTCGTGGAACACCAGGGTAAGTTCTACTTCTTCGCCACCGTCGAACACGCCACCGTCAAAGGCATGTCTATCGGGGTCGCGGTGTCGGACTCTCCCACCGGCCCCTTCGTGGACGCCCGCGGCTCCGCGCTCGTGACGAACGACATGACCACCGACGTGAAAATCTGGTGGGACGACATCGACCCCACCGTCTTCATCGACGACGACAGCCAGGCCTACCTATACTGGGGCAACACCAAGTGCCGCTGGGCCAAGCTCACCCCCGACCTGCTCCACCTCGACGGCCCCATCCACACGGTCGAGGAGTTCAAGCGTTTCACCGAGGCCCCGTGGCTGCACAAACGCAAAGGCATTTACTACCTCACCTACTCCACCGACTTCCCCGAGAAGACCACCTACGCCACTTCCGATTCGCCCACCGGCCCCTGGAAATTGCACGGCATCATCAACGAAATCGCCGGCAATTGTAACACCAACCACCACGCCATCATCACCTTCAAGGGCCGCGACTACTTCATCTACCACAACGGCGCCATCCAACCCCACGGCGGCAGCTACCGCCGCTCGGTTTGCATAGATTACCTTCACTACAATCCAGACGGCTCGATCCAGCGCGTGGTGATGACCTCGGAAGGCGTATCGGCCGTTCGTTAGGAGCCTCTGGCTGGTATCTGTTCTTAACTTTTTCGTGACGTTGGTTTAACTAAGTTTTCAGTCTTGTAACATATTAACCCTGCGAGACCTTGCGTGGTTTGAAAGTTACCTCGCAAAATGAAGTGATGTTCAGCCAGCTACTAAAAAAAGGCAGAAGGTTTCTCACTAAATTCCGGGTCGTAGAAATCAACTCCATCACCTTCATCTTGGTATGGGACATGCCGGTGGTGCCAGCTGGGCAATGGCACTGGGGCCTTTTAAATCTAAAGAAGAAACGTCCTAAGGCTGGACCTGATGCCAAAGCACTTTCCCCGCAAGAATTGGAAGCCTTTGGAGAACACGCGCCCCACCTCAGTTTTCGCGGATTAATTCTTTGGAGTCTGGGGTTTGCATGCCTCGGGTATTTCCTCGCGGCCGGTTATATTCATCAACGCCTCGAAGCCCGTTACCCGAAAATCGAACTCTCCTACCTCGACATCGCCCTGCCCACCCGGTGGTCCGGGCTGAATCAAAAACGCGGGGTCGCGTTGATCGCCCAAGGTCGGGAGCTCTTGACCTCCGAGAAGGTCGCTGACGGCTTCTCCCTTTTGCGGCAGGGTTTGGCGCGGACCCCGGAAGATTTTTCCGCCCGTTTGCTGGTTGCCCGCATTTACACCGGCATCCGTATGATGCCTCAGGCGATCAAGTTGCTTCGCGACGGTTTTGTCTTTGGCTACCCCGGTCGCCCCTACTTGGGGACAATGCTTGGGTTGCTGTCGGCTACGGATCAGTCCGAAGTAGCCCTCGAGTGCGTCAAAACTGCGCGAACTCTTTTTGCCGCTTTGCCGGAGAGCGAACGCCCCCCAGGCGATCAACGGTTTCTGGATGAAAGTCTGGCCGACGTGCTCAAAGCCGCGGGCCGCGACGAGGAGGCAGAACACCACGTTACCTCGGCCTTTGCCGCCGATGATATCTTCCGGTTAAAATTCCTCACCCAACTCTACCTTAACAGTGCTCCGCGCGAATCCGCCCGGCTCGCGGAAACATGGGCCGCGCTGCAACCTGAAAACCCCGAGCCACTCTGCGTATTGGTCGTATCCCTGCGCGAAGCCCAAGACCTGAAGGCCATGGACGCTGCTCTGGATCGCCTCTCCCGGTTAAACCCCGCCCGTCCCGATGCCTTGCTCTACCGAGTGGTGCAAGACCACCTCGTCGGCCGCCGCGAAGCCGCCCGCGCCTCGCTGGAACGCCTCTTTTTCCGCCACGGAGGCACGCTCGACTTTTATAAAGTCGTGTGCACGTCCCTCCTCGGCACCGGATATCTTGAAGGCTTTGACCTCGTCGAAGCGGATTTGCGCGAGCGTGGGTTATCCCTTCATCCCGTTCTTTGGGCTCGGGTAAAAGCCGCCGCCGAGCGCTCCGATTGGCCGGGCCTGCTCCGCCAGATCGACCAACTCCGCGCCGCGCCCGGACCCAAGTTGGTCCGCGATGAGAACTCCTACCTCGAGACCATGCACCGACTGGCCAACGCCTGTCTGGACGGCGGCTCCGGCACCCAGCGCTCCCTTGTGGAGATCATCGGGGACAACCCCGGCGCGCTGCCCTTGTATAAACTCGTGCTGAATGCCCTGCTCGAAGCCGGCCAGCCCCAAACTGCCCGCCAAATTCTCGTGCTGGCCGAGGGGCCCTTTCCTGACTCCCGCTCGTTGCGCGATTTCCGCGTCCGTATCGACACCGCCCTGGCCGCCTCCGCGACCAGCGCCCCGCTCCTGGCCAGCACGTCTTCCAGCGTAGGCACTTGGGCGGACTTTCAGACCCGCTTCCAAGAACGACTCGCTACCGCTCCCGCCGAAGCACTCGCCCTCTTCTCGGAAGTGCGGCGCGCGCAACCCGATTGGCTGGAGGAACATCGTTCCGAACTCGAGGCCCTCGAGCTGCCCCTTCGCGCCCGTGGCGATGACCCTCTGCTCTTGCAACTCCTCGTCCGCGCCGTCCTGAGTCGAGATAGCCGCGCCCCCGGCACGCTCCTTCCTCTCGCCCGCGAAATCCACCCGTCTTCCCCGGCCAATGCCCGCCTGATCTTGAAGGAAACCCTGCGCCTCCACCCCGAAAACGAGGATGCTCTCGCCCTTCAACGTTTGTGGGAGCCCGCCACCGCCACCCCACCCAACCAACCCTGACTCATACCCTTCGCCCAGTTGTGACAGCTTGGCGCTGAACCCCCGGTCTGTCTGCCCCCGCGCCTAAGCTATTATAATTTAATATTAGCGGAACTCTTACGGCAGAGGGTGTTCCCAAAACTATATCGCCAACCCCCTGTCTTAGGCACAAAACCTTCATTAACCTCGGAACCACCTCGCCACCATGACCACTCTGTCTCATCCCGACCACACCCCGAGTGCCTCAGCCCTGCCGGCCCCCGCGCCCGACGCCGCGCCCTCCTTTCTCGAACCCATCCGCGCCGCCGCTGCCCCCGCCGAAACCCCGGAGCGTAACAACCTCCAGCTTTATCTTCAGGAAATCGGCAAAACCCCTCTCCTGACCATCGAGGAGGAGATCACCCTCGCGAATCGCATCATGAAGGGCGACAAAGCCGCCCGCGACCACATGATCAGCGCCAACTTGCGCCTCGTGGTGAAGATCGCGATGGATTACAAAGATTTCGGCCTGCCCCTGCTCGACCTGATCAGCGAGGGCAACATCGGCCTGATTAAGGCCGTCGAGCGCTTTGACCCCACCAAGGGCGGTAAACTCTCCACCTACGCCGCCTGGTGGATCAAGCAGTCCATCAAGCGCGCCCTCGCCAACCAGTCGAAGACGATCCGTCTGCCTGTCCACCTGGTGGATAAGATCTCCAAGATGCGCAAAACCGCCTTGGCCCTCGCCGAGGAGTTTGGGCGCGAACCCACCGACGAGGAGATCGCCATCGAGCTCCAAGTGCCCACCAGCAAGGTCGCCCACCTCAAATCCGTGAGCGTCCGCCCGGCGTCCCTCGATGCCCCCATCGGTGAAGACAGCGATTCCATCACCTTCGGCGAACTGGTCGGCGATGAAAACGCCCCCACGCCCTTCGAGCAACTCCACGTCAACAGCCAGACCGCCGCCCTCAACGCCCTCGTCGCCACCCTCGACCCCCGCGAAGCCGAGATCATCCGCTATCGCTTCGGCCTCGACGGCCGCGACGAACTTACACTCGAGGAAGTCGGCGCTAAGTTCCGCGTCACCCGCGAACGCGTTCGCCAGCTCCAGAACCTCGCCCTCTCCAAAATGCGCAAAGCTCTGTCCAAACGGGAGGAGCAACGCTCCACCGAGGAGATCGAACTTGAAGAGAAACAGCGCGCCCGCGAGGAAGTCATCCGTGAGTTCATCGCCACCCGTTCGCCCGCGGAGATTGCCCCCGCTCTGGTCGTAAAGCCCCTCCCTGCCATCACGACCGAGGCCCCGCGCCGGGCCCCGAAGGTTACGGCCAAACGCCCTGCCAAACCGGTCGCTACCAACGCCTCGCCCTTCGCCCCCAAAGCCACCGGCACACTCGGGGCCAAACTCTACGGCAAACGCTGATTCCTCCCACCGTCTGCCTGCGCCGCCCGCCTTCCTCACGGGGCGGGCGTCTTTACGTCGTGATGGGACGCGAGCAACTCCACGTTCGCGGTTCCGCTGGGGAAAAGCAGCAAGGGCTACTACGCAAAAAGTCCGGCCAGGGGGCACCCCGGCCGGACTTGAAACCGCTGAACGGAGTCGGCGGACCTACTTCACGGCGGCGGCAGCCTTGACGAGTTCAACGAAGCTGCGGGCTTCGAGGCTGGCGCCGCCGATGAGGCCGCCATCGATATCCTTTTGCGCCAGCAGTTCAGGCGCGTTGGCCGGCTTCATCGAGCCGCCGTAGAGGATGCGCACCTTCTGGGCGGTAGCGTCCCCGAAGAGCTTGACCAAAAGGCTGCGGATAAACGCGTGCACTTCCTGCGCCTGCTCGGTGGTGGCGACTTTGCCGGTGCCGATGGCCCAGACCGGCTCGTAGGCGATGACCACGCTCGTCGCGAGGTCCTTGGATACGCCTTCCAGGCCGGCCTCGAGCTGGGTCTGGACGACCTTGAGCGTGCTGCCGCCCTCCCGCTCCGCGAGGGTCTCGCCCACGCAGAGGATGGGGCGCAATTGGGCCTTCAGCGCGGCGATCACCTTTTGGTTAATAAAGGCATCGGTCTCGGCGAAGTAGCTGCGGCGCTCACTGTGGCCGAGGATAACGTGGCTCACGAAGAGGGAGCGCAGCATACCGGCGGAGATCTCGCCAGTGTAGGCCCCGGAGGGCTCGGGGTGGAGGTTCTGCGCGCCGAGTTTGAGGGTGGAACCCTCGAGTTTCTGGGCGGCGCTTTCCAGGCCGGTGAAGGGCGGGCAAACCACGACGTCGACGTCGTTCTGTTTGCCGATCTCCGTGACGAGGTCGGCCACGAGGGCCACGCCATCAGCGGCGGTTTTGTTCATCTTCCAATTTCCGGCGATGAGTTTTTTGCGAAGGGACATGGGATTAAAAATTGAAGCGCTAAGATGCGGAGGCGCAAAGATCAGAGAAGAGGAAACGAAGCGATCTCCGTGCCTGAACTTAGCGTCTTTGCGCCTTTGCGCTTAATGATTTTTCAGGATTCGAGGAACACGACGCCTGGAAGGGCCTTGCCTTCGAGGAATTCGAGGGAGGCGCCGCCGCCGGTGGAGCAGTGGGTGACTTTCTTGGCCACGCCGAATTTCTTGGCCGCAGTGGCAGTATCGCCACCGCCAACCACCGTCGTGGCGCCGGCAGCAGTGGCCTCGGCGATGGCCTCGGCCATAGCCTTGGAGGCACCGGCAAAGATTTCGAACTCGAACACGCCAGGAGGGCCGTTCCAGACAATGGTCTTGGAAGCGAGGATGGCCTGGCGGTAGAGCGCGATACTCTTCGGGCCGGCATCGAAACCCTCCCAACCATCGGGAATCCCGGTGGCCAGCTCGGCGGACTGGGTCTGGGCATCGGGGCCGAACTTGTCACCGCACACGAAATCAACAGGGAAGATCAACTCCACGCCCTTGGCCTTAGCCTTAGCCTCGAGCTCGGCGACGATCTCGGCACCGGCCTTGTCGTAGAGCGAGGAACCGATCTGCATGCCGCGGTTAACCTTATGGAAGGTGTAGGCCATGCCGCCGCCGATGATCACCTTGTTGGCTTTATCAAGCAGATTGTTAATGAGGGGAATCTTGTCCGCGATCTTGGCGCCGCCGAGGATGGCTAGGAGGGGCCGATCCGGGTGGTCGAGGACCTTGGCAAAGGCCTTTAACTCGGCCTCCATGAGGAATCCGGCGGCCTTCTCGGCGAGGGTAACCCCCACCATGGAGGAGTGGGCCCGGTGAGCGGTGCCAAAGGCGTCGTTCACAAAGACATCGCCCAGCTTGGTCAAGGAGGCGCGAAAAGCGGCGACGGCGACAGGATCGGCCTTTTTAGAGGTGCCGTCCTCGAGCTTCACCTTGCCCTCTTCCTCGATGTGGAAGCGGAGATTCTCGAGCAGCACGACGGTGCCGGGCGCGAGCGTGGCGCAAGCTGCCTCGACGGAGGCGCCGACGCAGTCGTCCAGGAACTTAACCGGGCGTCCAAGGAGCTTTTCCAGCTCGGTGGCCACGAGTTGCAACGAAAACTTGGCGATTCGCTGGCCATCCGGACGGCCGAGGTGCGACATCAGCACCACGGAGGCACCCTGTTCGAGGGCGTATTGGATGGTGGGCAGCGCGGCGGCGATGCGCGCGGTGTTGGTGATGGCGCCGGTCACCTTATCCTGGGGGACATTGAAATCGACGCGCATGAGGACGCGTTTGCCGCCAAGGGCGAGGTCACGAATGGATTTGAAGTTGGGCATGGAGGGAATGCGTGAAGGGCTAAAACAAAGAGCCCACGGAAGACACGGAAAACACGGAATTCTGGCTTCCGTATTCTTCCGTTTCTTCCGTGGGCAACACGGTATTAAGCAGGCTTAGAGGGCGGCGGCGATCTTCTTGGTGAGATCGACGACGCGGTTGGAGTAGCCCCACTCGTTGTCATACCAGGACACGAGCTTGAAGAACTTCGAGTTCAACTCGATGGAGGAGCCGGCGTCGTAAATCGAGGAACGCTTGTCGTGGATAAAGTCGGACGAGACAACCTCTTCGTCGGTGTAGCCGAGGATGCCGGCGAGATAGGTCTCGGAAGCCTTCTTCAGCGCGGCGTTGATCTCCTTAAGGGAGGTTTCCTTGGTGGTCTTAAAGGTGAGATCGACGACCGAGACGGTCGGGGTGGGCACGCGGAAGGCCATGCCGGTGAGCTTGCCCTTGACCTCGGGCAGCACGAGGGCGACGGCCTTGGCGGCGCCAGTGGCGGAGGGGATGATGTTCTGCGCGGCGGTGCGGCCACCCTTCCAGTCCTTCTTGGAGGGGCCGTCCACGGTCTTCTGAGTAGCGGTGTAGGCGTGCACGGTGGTGAGCAGACCTTCCTCGAGACCAAAACCTTCCTTGAGAATGACGTGAACGAGCGGCGCGAGGCAGTTCGTGGTGCAGGAGGCGTTGGAGATGATGCTGTGCTGGGCGACATCGAGTTTATCGTCGTTCACGCCCATGACCACGGTGATATCCTCGCCCTTGGCGGGCGCGGAGATGATGACCTTCTTGGCGCCGGCGGTGATGTGGCCCTTAGCCTTCTCGGCCTCGGTGAAGAGACCGGTGGACTCGATCACGAGGTCGACGCCCAGCTTGGCCCAGGGGAGCTCGGCGGGGGACTTGGCGGAAACGACGAGGATATCATGGCCGTTGATGACCAGGACGTCGTCCTCAGCCTTGTCCGGCGAGGACTTCTTGGAGGAGACGGTGCCCTGGAACTTGCCCTGGGTGGAGTCGTATTTCACCAGATAAGCGAGATTGTCGGCGGGGACGATGTCACCCACGGCAACGACATCGAGCGTGGTGCCAAGGAGGCCCTGTTCGACGAGGGCGCGGAAGACGAGGCGGCCGATGCGGCCGAAACCATTGATAGCGACTTTAATAGCCATGATGAGGGCTCCGTGTAGTGGTGTTTATTGCTTTGTGGGAGACCGTGCCTGACAGGCGCGGAAAGGGAAAAAAAAGAGTGGGCAATGCTATAAAGCAAGGGTTTTGGCGAAGCGGGGTTGGGTCAGGCTGCAACCCAGAGGCCACAGCCCAGCGCTGTGACCAGGAGATCGGCCGTGACCGGGCGGGCGCCGGCAAGTCGTCCAGGCGCTATAAAGCGATCCTGATCAGCTACTTGCTTCCAGGGCAACTCGGCGAGGTTGCCGATTGGCAGGAGCACATCGGCCTGGGTGGGATTAAGGGCGAAGAGCAGACGGGTGCCGCCCTGGCTAAGGTCGGCGTTGTAAACGACGGCAGAGGCGATTGAGCCCTCGGCCCAGATAAAATGGAAAAAGCCCTCCGTGGCGCGCGAGAAATGCCGGAGCAAGCGGCCGGTCTCGGACAGGCGAAAAGCGATCCAGTCCGCGAAATAGGCGTGGGTGCCCGGAAAACGCTGGATGCGATGATAATCGAGGGCGTTGAGATCGCCGCGCAGATAAGTGTTGTTCACCCCGTGCTTGGATTTCAGGAAATCCTGCCCGGCGGACAGCATCGGGATACCGATAGAGCAAAAAAGCGTTGCGACCATCAGGTGGGTGCGGGCGCGGTCATTCACGGTGGGCAGGTGGCCGTCGTGGTTGGCGTTCTCGGTGATCACATCAAGCCAGCAGCGATCATCGTGGGACTCGGAGTAGTTGACCGTCTGGGCGGGCCATTTGGCATAATACCAAGGCGAGCCTTTCAGAAAATACTCGAAAGTGCCGCGGGAGCCCGCCCCGCGCACGTGATCGCGCAGGAAGTTACGGTATCCGTCGTTCCAAGACGCCCAGCCGGTGTCGCGAAGCTCGCCCGCCGCATGGCCGCGAAAGCTCCATGGCTCGGCGATGAGGATGACATCGGACTTGGCGCGCTTCAGCGCGGCCTCGACGTCTTTTAACACCGGCACGCCGACCAGATCCGCGAGATCGAAGCGGAAACCATCCACTCCGTAGGCATCGAGCCAGTGCAGGCAGCTGTCGATGATCAGGCGCTTCGCCATTGCGGCCGAAGCCCGCAGGTCGTTTCCGCAGCCGCTCCAGTTCGACAGGCGGCCGGAGGCGTCCTGCTCAAAGTAGTAGAGCCGATCGAGAAGCATCAGATGGGCGGGCTCGCCGACGTGATTATAAACGACATCCACGATCACCGCGATGCCCCGGGCGTGGAAGGCCCGAACCAGCTCCTGCAGCTCGCGCACGCCGGATGCCGCCTCGGGCCGGGTAGAGTAGGCGCTGGCTGGAGCGAAGAAATTCGCCGTCATGTAGCCCCAGTGGTAATCGGCGGGAGCAAGGTTATCGAACTCCTGCAGGGGTTGCAGCTCCACGCAATTCACGCCGAGTCGGGCCAGGTAGAAATCTTCGCGCTCCACCCACTCGCGCAGGGCGGAGAAGCCGCGCCGCCCGGTCTCGCCAGCCGCCACTGGGGCACGAGCGGCGAGATCCCGCACATGTGCCTCGCAAATGACCAGATCGTGCCAGGCAGGAGTGCGAAAGGCATCGGGCTCGCGGGCGACAGAGCCGATGCGGGCATGGTCGAGCACGATGCCCGGACCATCGCGGCAGACTGCGGCCAGGGCGTAGGGATCAAGAATCCGACGGGCGGGATCGAAAGCCCCGAAGACATCGCGCGGCCCATCCAAGTGATACCAGTAAAACCAACCATGCAGATCGCCCTCCAGTGTCACCTCCCAGACCCCCGCGGCGCCGTCCGCATCCTCCCGCTTGGTCAGGGCGTAACGATGAGGGCGATCCTGTTCCTCTAAAGTCGCAAAGAGGGCCAGCTCGACGGTGCGGGCGCGTGGAACGAAAAGCCGGAACACCGTGCCTGCTGGCGTCAACCGGGCCCCGAGCGGGAGGTCGGTCCCGAGTTCATAGAAGAACCGGGCGGGCTGCAGCGGCACTTGATCCCCTTCATGGCCTTCGGCCCAGCGAACGGTGAGGCTAGTTGATAAATCGGCCGGCGCGGTCAACTCGAAGGCGAAAAGGTGGCAACCGGTGCGGTCCGGATCCACGAGCCGATTGAGGTTTCCGCCATCATCCAGCTCGACCCCGGGCGCACCCCACGGCACCGGCAACCACTGATGGGTGCCCGTAACGAATTTAAAGCGCCGGCCGGAAGCCAGCAGAGGACCGGAAGGGCCGGACCAGGCGTAAACTTCCCGGCCCGCGAGCATACGCGGCTGCAGCGCCCACTTCGCCATGTTCGCACCGCGCCACTCATTGAAATCACCCGCCACATGGACCCCGGCGGCCGTAAAGTCACAATCAGGGTAGTCCGCCGGATCGAGCACGAACTCGACCACGCCATCGTCAGGGAAATGATAACCGCTACGCAGGGCAAAGCCCTCGGTGGCGAGCCGCTCCAGCCGGCGCATGCGGAGACGCCCGCCCGAGATCACAAACATCGGCACACTGCGGCCACGCCAGTCGTGGCGCAGCTCGATCACGCCCCGGGTCGGAGACTCGAGCGTGGCGGAGACGAGAGCGTTGGCGCGGGCGGTCATGACGTGGCTGAAGCATTTCCGGCGCCGGTCTGCGCACAAGATTGAAGCCCGGCAATCTGCGAGCGGCTATTCGTCCATCTGGATATCCTTGTTGCGATGCCGCGGGCAGCCGGCGCGCAACCACGCCGTGATAAAACGATCGAGGTCGCCATCCATCACTCCCTGCGTGTCGGAGGTGGCGATACCCGTGCGGAGATCCTTCACCATCTGATAAGGCTGGAGCACGTAACTGCGGATTTGAGCTCCCCATCCGATCTCGCCTTTTTCTCCGTAGAAACGGTCCATCTCGGCACGCTGCTCGTCCTGCTTTTTCTCGTAAAGACGAGCCTTCAAAATGCCCCACGCAGAGGCTTTGTTTTTGAGCTGCGAGCGCTCGTTTTGGCAGACCACGACAATACCGCTTGGCAAGTGCGTGATGCGCACGGCCGAGTCGGTGGTATTGACGCCCTGACCGCCCTTGCCCGAGGACCGGTATACGTCGATGCGCACCTCGGTCTCGGGGATGTCCATCTTGATCTCGTCCGTGACTTCCGCGACCACATCGACCGCGCAAAAAGAAGTGTGGCGGCGGGCGTTGGAGTCGAAGGGGGAGATTCGCACCAAACGGTGCACACCGCGCTCCGCCTTGCAGTAACCGTAGGCATTCTCGCCCTTGATCAGCAGGGTGGCCTTGCTGATGCCGGCGGTATCACCCGGCTGCACATCCATCAGCTCGGTCTCGTAGCCGCGACGCTCGGCCCAACGGCTATACATACGAAACATCATGTCGGCCCAATCGTTGGATTCAGTGCCGCCGGCACCGGCCTGGATGGAGAAGATGGCGTTGTTGCGATCGAACTGGCCGGTCAGGAACGCACCAATCTCGAGCCCGTCGAGCTCGATCATCATCGCACCGGCCTGAGTGGTCAGCTCGGCCCCGAACTCCGCCTGCTCGTCGGCCGAGCCGGCGTCGATGAGCTCTTTCAAAGCATCCAGATCGTCGATGCGTTTCCGGAAAGCGGCGACGGGGAGCACGGCCCGCTTCAACCCGTTGACCTTGCCGATGTGGCGCTGAGCACGTTCGTTATTATCCCAAAAGGAGGCCGCGCCCATCTGCGCCTCCAGCGCCTCAATCTCGCGTAGCTTTTGCTCGCCATCCAGAAACTTCCACAGGTGCGTGGCTCGTTTCTTGATGTTGTCGATCTGGTCGAAGGTCTCGGGCGCGATCATGGAAAGAATAAACCCAGAGATGTGTCCGGCCACGGCCCCGCTTCGCAAACAAAAAGCCCGCCCTCACCCGGGATGGGGCCGGTTCAGCTGCGAATGTAGCGCTGCAGCATCTCGGCGAGCAGCGAGGTCTGGACCGGTTTGGCGAGGTAATCATCCATACCGGCGGCAATGCAATGCTCGCGGTCGCCAATCACGGCGTTGGCCGTCATGGCAATGATGGGCACGCGCGGATCGAGCACCCCATCGGCCCCGGCCCGGATCGCGGCGGTCGCCTCATAGCCGTCCATCTCCGGCATCTGGCAGTCCATCAGAACGACATCATAACGTTCGCGGGCGAGGTGGGCGATGGCATCGGCGCCATTGACCGCCAGATCGACCCGCGAATAGCCCAGCCGGGCGAGAAGGGCCTTGGCGACGCGCTGGTTGACTAGGTTGTCCTCCACTAGAAGCACGCGGGCCGTTTTGTCTTCCGCAGGCGCGCCAAACTCGGGGGGCGCCTCTTTGCTGGGTAAAAGCGCAAATGGAGTGGTTCCGACCAGACCCGATGTTTCGGTGCGGCGGGATGTTTTGACCCCGGCTCCGCCTCGGGGGCACGTGAGCGCGACCCGCAAGTGATCGGCATGGACCGGTCGCGCCACTACCTCGAAATCATCATCAAACCCAGCGCGCGAAAAGCACTCCAGCAAGACCACGCTCAAACCGCTGCCCGGGCGACGCACCGCCTCGCGCAGAATGGCCTCCGCCGCGCGATCCGCGAGCCTAGCGTCCACAATCAAGACCCCTTCCCACGCCGCTTCGGCAGGCCAATCAGGGCGCACGCCCTCCGGCTCGCGCCAGCAGCTCGGGATCGCACCCCACGCCGACAGCAAGTGCGAAAGCGAGCGCGCATCGCGCGGTTGCCCTCGATCACGCGCACGCGGCGCCCTTTGAGCGCCGGTTCCAGCGCCATTCGCGCGAGCGCACGCAGCCGGGCGGTGAACTCGAATGTCGTGCCCGGGCGGCCATCCGCTGTCACCAAGCGGATATCGCCGCCCATTAGCAGGACGAGCTGCCGGGAAATCGCCAAGCCGAGGCCGGTGCCCCCGTATTTGCGGGTGGTGGAGCTATCGAGCTGGTTAAAGGGCATGTAGAGCGCCTGCAGTCGCCCTGTAGGTATGCCGATGCCGGAGTCGCTTACTTCAAAACGGAGGAGCTCATCACGGTCGCCCTCGCGAGGAGCGCGCACCCGCAATACCACCTCGCCACGATCGGTGAACTTCACCGCATTACCCACCAAGTTAACCAAAATCTGCTTGAGCCGGCCAACGTCACCCAGCACCCGGGCCGGCACCATCGGTTCCACCACCAACACAAGCTCGATGCCCTTCTCCTCAGCTCGCAAAGCCAGCACATCGAAGGTCTCCTCCAACAACTGGCGCAAATCAAAGTCGTTCATGGCCAGCTCCACCCGGCCGGCCTCGATCTTGGAAAAATCTAGGATGTCGTCGATCAACTGGAGCAGGGACGCTCCGCTGGCCCGGACGACTTCGGCGTAGCTGCGCTGCTTATCAGTCAGCGGCGAATCAAGCAGGAGATATGTCATCCCGATCACGCCGTTCATGGGCGTGCGGATCTCATGGCTCATGGTGGCGAGGAATACGCTCTTGGCCCGGCTCGCCGCCTCGGCCTGCTCGACGAGTTCACTCTGGCGGCGGATGGCCGCCTCTAGGCTGAGATTACTCGCCTCCGCCTCGTGCTTCGAACGCAGCAGCTCCTCTTCCACCCATTTGCGCGAGGTCACTTCGCGCGAGATCGCCACATACCGGCGCGGCCCGCCGGCGGTATTGACCGCCCTGGCCACGGAGAGCTCGAACCAGCGCGTGACTCCCTTCAAAACCAGTTGATACAGCCGCAATTCAGAACGGCCGTTTTCCTCCGCTTCCTCGATGGCCGATTCAACCAACCCGGCGATCGCAGCCGGCAATTTCTCCCGGATGGTGGAGCCGATTAACTCCGCGGCAGGGCAAATGAGATCGTCCTGGTTGTGCGCATGGATGGAGAGGTAGCGCCCGTGCTCATCGACTTCAAAAAGGATATCCGGCACCGCCTGCAAAATCGATTCCATGCGGTCGCTTGCGCGGCGCACCTCGTTGGCGTGGTCATGCGACTCGGTCACATCCATGATGTGCCCGTGCCAGATCACGGAGCCATCTGCTTCACGCTCGGGATTGGAGTGCCCGAACAACCAGCGGACGGTGCCATCCTCAAAGCGCACCCGATACTCCAAACGCAGGGCCGTGAGTTTGCGCCCGGAAGCCGCTACCGCAGCCTCCACCCGGGCACGATCTTCCGGATGCAGGATACTTGAGATGATAGAGGCATCTTTCCGCACAGATTCGGGGCTGACCCGGTAGATGGTGCGGATACCCTCGCTGGCATAAGGAAAACTCACGCGGCCATCCGGCCGCATCCGATACTGGAAAATCATGCCCGGGATGAGATTGGCAATCTGGCTGGAAGCACCCCGAAGTGGCCCGGGCAGGAAAAAACCGTTGCCCGCGGAACGCAGCGCAAGTTTTTGCCACCACCGGTTTAGGACCGAGAACATGGCTCCATCCAGCCAAGACACCATCAGTTTTCAAGGTTCTGCTGTTAGTTACTCAATAATACAGCCGGAATCCAGTCCCTACCCCCCGTCGTGCCCGCCGCCTGTCATCGTTACCGGGTTGTCACGGCCACGACTCGGGGCACCATGCGCTACACTCTCCCCCTTCATACCATGCGCATCGGCCTAGCCCAGCTCAACCCCACCGTCGGTGACCTGACGGGCAACCTGCGAAGACTCCTGGCAGCTTACCACGAACTCACGGCCGCCGGTGCCGAGTTCATCCTGACCCCGGAACTCGCCATATGTGGCTACCCCCCGCGTGACCTGCTCCTTCGCCCGCGTTTCCTACACGACGTGGAAAATGCCACCACCGAACTCGCCGCCGCCACCGGCGCCGTGCCGCTGCTCGTCGGCACCGTCCTGACCAACCCCTGGGCCACCGGCCGCCGCGCTTTCAATGCCGCCGCCTTCTGCCACCACGGCCGGGTGCAGCAAGTCGCCAAAAAATGCCTACTGCCGAGTTACGATGTGTTCGACGAGGACCGCTACTTTGAACCCGGTCACGCCCCCAGCATCATCGTGCACGCCGGCCTGCGCATTGGCGTGACCATCTGCGAGGACATATGGGCGAACGCCGCCCCAGGCGACTACCGGTTGCACGCGTCCGATCCCGTCGCTCGCCTGCGCGACGAGGGCATAGACCTGCTGGTAAATCTGTCCGCCAGCCCTTGGTATGCCGGTAAATCCACCCTGCGCGAAAACCTCGTGCGCGAGACCGCCCGCACCGTCGCCGCCCCGGTTGTTTACTGCAACGCAGTCGGCGGAAACGATGAACTGGTCTTCGACGGGCGCTCTCTCGTGACCAGCGCTTCCGGTGAAATCACCGCCCGCCTCCCTGCTTTTACCGAGAACCTCCGGGTCATCGACGTTCCCTCCGAGCCCGTGGCGGCCAGCACTCTGACCGCCTCTCCGGCCGCCCCGCTCGCCGACCTCCACGCCGCGCTCGTGCTTGGTCTGCGCGACTACGCCGGAAAGAGCGGCTTCAGCCGCGCTCTCGTAGCCCTCTCCGGCGGCATCGATTCGGCGCTGGTCGCCGAACTGGCCGTCGCCGCCCTCGGCGCGGAAAATGTAATCGGCATCTCCTTGCCCTCCCGCATCTCCAGCGAACACTCGAAAGACGACGCCCGCGCCCTGGCCGCGAACCTCGGCATACGCTTTGAAACCATCCCTATCGGCGCCGCCGTCGCCGCCACCGAGGCCTCCCTCGGCCCACTCTTCGCCGGCCGCGCACCCGATGTGACCGAGGAAAACCTCCAGGCCCGCGTCCGTGGCGTGCTCATGATGGCCCTTTCGAATAAATTCGGCGCCCTCCTTCTCACCACGGGCAACAAGAGTGAGGTCGCCGTCGGCTATTGCACCCTCTACGGCGATATGTGCGGAGGTCTCGCGGTGATAAGCGACGTCTTTAAAACCGACGTTTACGCCCTGTGTCGCTGGATCAACCGGGAGCGAGAGATCATCCCCCGCAATACGATCGAAAAGCCTCCCAGCGCCGAGCTACGCCCCGGGCAGGTTGATCAAGACAGTCTGCCTCCTTACGATGTGCTCGATGCCCTCCTCGCCGGTTATATCGAAGAGGGGCTCGGCCGGTCCGAGTTAATCGCTCGCGGTTTCCCCGAAGCCTTGGTTCGCGAAATCTGCCGTAAGGTCGACCTGAACGAATATAAACGTAAACAAGCCGCTCCCGGCCTCAAGACCACTCCCCTCGCCTTCGGCGTCGGCCGCCGCATCCCCATCGTGCAAAAATATGTCGGCTGATGTTGGCGTCCATGGATTCCGTCGTCTGGTTCCGGTCATCTTTTTTCTCCCGGCTTCTTAACTTTAGCTGCCCTCTATCCGCAGGTTAAATCCCCATCCCTGACATGTCCAGTTCTGCACCCGTCTCCTCCGAGCTCTTCGCCCGCGCCCAGCGTCTGATTCCTGGCGGCGTGAACTCACCCGTCCGCGCGTTCCGCTCGGTCGGCGGCGCGCCCTTTTTCACCCGCTCCGCGCGCGGCGCCACCCTCACCACCGCCGACGGCCGCGAATTGATCGACTTTGTCTGCACCTGGGGACCAGCCATCCACGGACACAACCACCCCGCCATCAAAGCTGCCATCGCCGCCGCCCTTGAGGAAGGCACCTCCTTCGGCACGCCCAATCCCCGCGAGGTCGAAATGGCCGAGTTGATCGTATCGTTCTTTCCCTCGATTCAAAAAGTCCGGATGTGCTCCAGCGGCACCGAAGCCACCATGTCGGCCATCCGCCTCGCGCGCGGTTTCACCGGAAGGGACAAGATTATCAAATTCGCCGGCTGCTACCACGGACACTCCGACGCCCTGCTCGTTTCGGCCGGCTCCGGCGCGCTTACCCACGGCCACCCCGATAGCGCGGGCGTGCCCGCCGCCTTCGCCCGCGAGACCGTGGTGCTGCCTTTCAACGACCCTGTCGCCCTCGATGCCGCCTTTGCGGCCAATCCAGGCCAGATCGCCGCCGTGATCCTCGAACCCTACATCGGGAACGTCGGCTTCATCCCGGCCGCTCCGGGCTATCTGAAGCACGTTCGCGCCACCACCGCACGCGAGGGCGCCGTGCTGATTTTTGATGAAGTCATGACCGGCTTTCGTCTCGCCCGTGGCGGCGTGCAGGAGTTGGAAGGCATCGTCCCTGATCTCACCTGCCTCGGCAAAATCATCGGGGGCGGTCTGCCCGTCGGCGCCTTCGGTGGACGCGCCGAGATCATGGATAAACTGGCTCCGCTCGGACCGGTTTACCAAGCCGGCACCCTTTCGGGCAACCCGCTCGCGCTGGCCGCCGGCATCGCCCAACTCCGCCTGCTCGACGAATTGCAGCCCTACGCCCGACTCGACGCCCTTGGCCGCCAGCTCTGCGCCGCTGCGGCCAATGCCGCCCGCGTGAAGGGCCTACCTCTGCAAACCCCGCAAAAGGGCTCAATGTTCAGCCTGTTCTTCAACGAAAATCCGGTCGTGGACATGGCCACCGCACTGGCCTCGGATGCCAAGCTCTTCGGACGTTTTTTCCACGCCTGCCTCGATGGCGGCGTCTACCTGCCGCCCAGCGCCTACGAAGCCTGGTTCCTCAGCACCGCCCACGAGGGCGACGCTATCGACCGCGCTTGCGAGGTGGTGGCGAAGGCTATTCATGCACTGTAACGGCATGGGCGAGTATAGTCCCTTGAATCTGATCTCATCAGGGGCCATGCAGTTGCCCGGGGTTCATCGAGGCTAACAGGCCGCGCCTTTCGGTGGGGCCCTCGCTCGAAAAACTCTTCGAGTATTGGTCGCCCTGAGGGCTCACCCTCTGCCTGCGGCGTAGGTCTGCGCCCTCTCCGCTTCGCTCCGTTCTTTACTCGTTCAACACCGAAATACGGTCGCCATTCCACCGCGCTGCTCCGCCGTTTAACTTCATGTTCCGGGCTCAGCCGACCTTGTTGGCGCCGCGTGCGGCTGGCGCTCGCTTTACCCGATCAACGTCCCGCGCGCGCCAACTCGACAGCCTGCTGATACTGGGCACGGAAACGCCCGCCGAGCTCCCGGGCTAGGCGCAGTTCGGCCGCCTTGTCCTTGGCCCGCAAGGCCTGCTTGATCGACCCCGATGCGGTGGCGTAGTCCACCGCCGAAATGTCACGCAAGGCCGCGCTCGCTTCTGGTGGACTGCCCGCAACCGCCACCTCCCGCCACGCGGCAACGAGTTCGGGATGAGCGTCGAGACACATGACGCGCATGATAAACCGCAGCTCTGCAAACAGCCCCGCCGTCCACTCGGGCCGATAAACCAACGGCTCGGCAATGGCGTAAGGCGCCTCCAGCGGATCGCTCCGCAGCTCCGCCTCCCCTGTCTCGCCGTAGGCATCGCGCCGCACCGGCAGACGCCGCAGGGCGTAGCGCGACGGACCGCCAGCCGTCCCCGGTTTTTGATTCCAGAGCCGCTGCCCTTCCCTCGACATCACAAACTCGATAAAATCCCGCGCCGGTCCCGGGCTAGGCGCGCCCTTCAGCAAACCTATGGGGTCAACCGAAAAAACCGTGCCGCCCGGCGGCGAGACATAGGCCACCCGATCACTGCCCGCCCGGCGCGCGAGCGCCTCGACCTGCTGACGACCGTAGAAATCGATACACATGCCCGCCGCGCAGTTCCCGGCGGCGACGTCGACCGGAACCTTTTGCGCACTGTCGGTGAAGTAGCGGGCATTGGCCGAAATGGCCTGCAATAACCGCAAGCCCTCCGCCCAGCCCTCTGCGACCGCAGCCGTCTCGGCCGCCCGCCGGGTCTCTTCATTCGCAAAACGCGCAGTCGCCACCCGGGAGCGGACAACCTCGTGAATCTTCTCCTGGAGCACGTTTTCAAAGGCTTTGTTCATCGAGCCACTCTTGGTCGGATCCGCTAGGGCGATCTGACCGAGGTAGCGTGGATCACGCAGATCGGCCCAGCGCACCGGAGCAGGCAAGCCGAGGCGCGCGAGCGCGTCGCGATTGTAAACAATGCCAAACGAACTGAGCACCGTGCCGGTCCAGCGCCCCTGCGAATCCCGGAAATCGTCGCCAGCGTGCTTGAGCGGAACCACCGCCTCATCCATCCAGTCCGGCTTGGCCTCATCCTCGCGATAAAGCGGAACCAGTCGTCCCGCCCTGGCCTGCGATATAAAATCATAGGCGCCCCCGCCAAAAAATACGTCGATACCGCAACCGGAGGGAGATTCGAGGAAGGCCGCGCGGGCCGCCTTGGCCTCCTCCGGCGCATCCTTGGCCAAGCGGCCGTCGGCAAAAGCCGTCTGCACCGTCGCGCTCCACGGCCGGACCAGTTGACGGGTCCAATAGTTCTGGAAGGAGGCGACGTATTCGCCTTCCAAATAACGCGTGATCTCGCTCGTGCCGCCGATCAGGCGCCAATCCAGCGCGACCGAGCGGCCGGTGCGGCGGTGGTAGGCTTCACGAAAGGCGTTTTCGAACTCGAAGCGTATGGCCTCGTTGTGCGGGGAAATGATGACGACGGTATCGTCAGCCCGGCCGGCGAACTCCGCCTTGGGGCGCAACGCGAAGGGCAAGGCCAGGACAAAGGCCAGCAAGAGGAGGAGACCGGTGTTCTTGCTCATCTCGGGCGAGGGGTGGCGCGGGACAGCTCAGCGTTCCAACACCACTACGTCACGCGCCGCAACCACCGCGTGCAGATCACTGCTGGAAGCCGTCGAAATTTCACGAGGGTTCAACTCATAGACCTTTAGCGAACGCGCAGCGCCACCAACCGTGGTCAGGAATGCGTATTGGGCGACCTCTCCCAGGTAGATCGCCTCGCCGATACGCCCGCGCACGCTGTTCACCGCATCACCTTGCTCGCGCAGGGTCCAGCACTCGGGCCGGATCGACACCGCCACGGCCGCGCCCGCCGCCGGGTTGGAGGCGGCATCACCCAGCACCCCGACAAAGCGCCCGATCGGGGTATCTACCTCCGCCTCGCGACCGCGCCGGGCAACAAGCACTCCCTCAATAAAATCCGTCTCACCGATAAAATGCGCGACCGTCTTGCAAACCGGGCGGCCGTAAACCTCGCGCGGCGAACCGACTTGGAGGATGTGGCCGCCGTCGAGGATGGCCATGCGGTCGGCGATGGAGAGCGCCTCCTTTTGGTCATGCGTCACATAGACAGTCGTCAGTTTGAACTCCTTGCACACCCGGCGGATCTCGGTGCGCATTTCCAGCCGGAGTTTGGCGTCGAGATTGCTCAACGGTTCGTCGAGCAAGAGGCAGCGCGGGCGGATGACCAGGGCCCGTGCCAGCGCCACGCGTTGCTGCTGGCCGCCGGAGAGTTGATTGGGTTTGCGCTCGGCGTATGTCTCCATGCGCACTGAGGCGAGCGCCTCGCGCACCCGCTGCGCGATCTCGGCTTTGGCCACCTTGCGCTCCACCAGACCGAAAGCGACGTTCTCCGCCACGGTCAGGTGGGGCCAGAGCGCGTAACTCTGGAACATCATCCCGGTATTGCGCTTATGAGGCTCCAGTCGCGTCACATCCTCGTCGCCAAAACGGATCGAGCCGGCCTCGGGGATATAAAACCCCGCAATGCTCCTGAGCAGGGTGGTTTTGCCGCAACCACTGGGGCCTAGAAGAAAAAACAACTCCCCCGCCTCGATGACGAGATCGAGGCCATGCAGCGCGGTCGTGGAGCCGAAACGTTTGGTCAGCTGCGAAATCTGGATCGAAATCATGCGGAGGGAGCGGCTTGGGCCTTCAGCAAGCGCTTCACCGTTGCTGAGTCAAAGCGTTTGCTGGAGGAACACCGTCCGTAGCGAGGACGTCACGCCACCGTCACCACGCCGGGCCTTGCCCCGGACCCGCGCGCCCCTCAACTTGCCGGGACTCCCGCACCATGCCGCCCTCCATCGCGAAATCCGTCCCGTCCAATCATGCCGCGCTCGAGTCGGTCCTCGTCTCCGAGGCCGACATCAAAAAGCGCCTTAAAAAACTCGGGGCCGAGATCATGGAGCTCTATGGCGAGGAAGAGATCACGGTCATCGCGGTGATTAATGGCGCCATTCTCTTCACCGCCGACCTGCTCCGTCACATCGACAACCCCATCCGTCTGGATTGCATCCGTATCTCCAGCTACCGAAACGAGACGCGGTCCACCGATAAACCCCAAGTGCTGGGCAACCTCTCCCTCGATCTTTCGAACCGCCACGTGCTCCTGATCGATGACATTCTCGACACCGGTAAAACCCTTTCGCTCATCGTCTCGATGATCCAAAAGCTCCACCCCGCCAGCGTGCGCACATGTGTGCTGCTGGACAAACGCGGCCGTCGCGAGGTCGAGTTCGAGGCCGACTTCGTGGGCTTCCAAATCCCGGACAAATTTGTCGTCGGCTACGGCCTAGATTTCGCCGAACGCTACCGCAACCTGCCCTGCATCGGCGTGCTCAAACCCCATCTCCAAAACCCACCCGAGTGGGCCTGAGGCAGGCTCTGGCCGTGGTGGAGGCGGCCGGTCCGACCGCTCCCGGCTGCCGGCTTCTCGATCGCTGCCGGCGTTCATCACGCTTATTCAGATGGACACGGCCTGCTCGGATCTACCCCTTAAACTCGGCCACCGCGCTATTCGTGGATCGTCTGGAGCATTCTGTAGGCCGGCAGTTCGGAGCGTCACCCGCTGGCCAGCACAACTTCCAAGTGCAGGCCGGGGATTCGGCCCCGACCTGAAGGCTTTTCTACTTACACGACACGCAGCCGGGATGATCGCGGTATCCCGGATCAAAATCCGTGTTGAAATTCTGCAAACCAACCTTCGAGTGTCACGGGCCGTGAAGATCAGGCCTCGGATTGGGTCCACTTAAAGAGGGTGGTCGAAAGCGGGGGCAGGACCAGGCGGAGGCTTTGTTCAAACCCATCGCAGGGGATATTTTCGGTATGCACGCCGCCGCCGTTACCCGCTCCGGAGCCGCCGTAGTAGTGGCTATCGGTGTTGATTAACTCGCGCCACCAGCCCTTGCGCGGCACGCCGACGCGGTAGTTTTCCCGCTTCAGCGGCGTGTAGTGACCGACCGTGGCAATGAAGGTTTTCTGCGCAAGGTCATGACGGAGGTAGCTGATGGCGGTGATGTCGCCGTCGTTGCAATTGATCCAACGGAAGTGGCGTCCATCGAGATCGTTGCAGCCCAGCACCGGCTCCTCGCGGTAGATGCGGTTGAGATCGCGCACCAGCAGGCGGATGCCCTCGTGGTCGAGGTATTTAAGCAGGTGCCAATCAAGTTGCCCGGCATAGGCCCATTCGCGGGACTGGCCAAACTCGCCCCCCATGAAGAGAAGTTTTTTACCCGGCCAGGCCCACATGTGACCGTAGAGCGAACGCAGATGCGCGGCGCGATCGCGAATCTCCAGCGCGGGCATTTTCATCAGCATCGAGCCTTTGCCGTGGACCACCTCGTCATGGCTGAAGACCGAGACGAAGTTTTCCGACCACTGGTAAAGCGCACCAAAGGTAAACTCATTTAAGTGCCACTTCCGGTGAACGGGCTCCTTTTGGAAAAACTTCAGGGTGTCGTGCATCCACCCCATGTTCCATTTGAAGTCGAAGCCGATGCCGCCCTCGGCAACGGGCTTGGAGATGCCGGCGAAGGCGGTGGACTCCTCCGCGATCATCAGCACGCCGGGGTAGTAATGTTTTACCAGCCGGTTCGTCTCGCGCAGGAAAGCGATGGCCTCGAGGTTCTCGCGTCCGCCGTATTTGTTCGGGATCCACTCGCCCTCCTTGCGCGAGTAGTCGAGATAGAGCATCGAAGCGACGGCATCGACCCGCAGGCCGTCGAGATGGTAGCGATCGAGCCAGGCAAGCGCGTTGGCGACAAGGAACCCCCGGACCTCGTGGCGGCCGTAGTTAAAAATAAGCGTGCCCCAATCCATGTGCGCACCCTGCCGAGGATCCGCGTGTTCGTAGAGGTGAGTGCCATCGAACTCGGCGAGCGCAAAACTGTCGCGAGGGAAATGCGCCGGCACCCAGTCGAGAATCACTCCGATCCCGCGCTGATGCAGGTGATCCACGAACCATGCAAAATCCTCCGGCCGGCCAAAGCGCTGGGTGGGGGCATAGAATCCCGTGACTTGGTAGCCCCACGACCCATCAAACGGATGCTCCGCCACCGGCATGATCTCGATGTGGGTGAAGCCTAGCTCGAGACAGTAATCAGCGAGCGCGGGCGCGAGTTCACGGTAGGTCAAGGGCCGGTGGCCGTCGTCAAGTCGGCGTTTCCAGGAGCCGAGATGAACCTCATAGACCGAGATCGGACGATCCTTTTGGTGGGCCTCGGAATCTCGCCGCTCGAGCCAGACGGCGTCCCCCCAGATGTGTTTACGGGGATCGCATACGATGGACGCATTCCCGGGCGGGGCCTCAAAGGCGGTGCCATAGGGATCGGTCTTGATCAAAATATTCCCCGCCGGCGTGCGCAGCTCGAACTTGTAGAGTTCACCCTCGCCAAGACCTGGGATAAACAACTCCCACACGCCCGAGGCCCCAAGCGGACGCATCGGATGATAACGTCCGTCCCAGGCATTGAAATTACCGACCACCGAGACCCGCGCCGCGCCCGGGGCCCAGACGGCGAAGGCCACGCCCGCAACGCCTTCGATCACCCGCGGATGCGCTCCGAGTTTTTCATAAATCCGGTGTTCGTTACCCTCATTAAAAAGATAAAGGTCCCGGTCGCTGACGGTCGGAAGAAAACGATAAGGGTCATGGAACTGGCGCAGCTCGCCGTTGGTGCGGGTGGCGCGCAGTTGGTAAGGAAAATGCACCTTGCGCCTCGGCAGAAAAACCTCGAACAGCCCGGAATCGTCCACCCGTTCCATCGGGTGCAGGGTATCGGCGCCGGCATCCGCGCCCGGCTCGACCAGATCGCAGGCTACCACGTCGGCCAGAAAGACCCGCACCACCAAGCCCGCCGTCTTTCCCGATTTTGCGGCGTGCATCCCGAGAAGCCCGTGGGGTTGGGAGCAGGTCGCTGAGGTGAAGAGAACGAGTTCGGCGGCGGTAAGAAGCATGGCGGGCGGGACGGGGCTTGGAGGTTTGCGACTAAGAAGCAAGGAGACCGTAGCCGCTGCCGTGCCCGGCGCGAGAGCGGAAGCGGGCGGCGGGGAAATTCGCGCCCGCCACCGCCCGGGTTGGGATCAACCGGTGTTTTTCAAGCCGCCGGAGATGCCGTTGATCGTCAGTTCAACCACCCGCCGGGTCGCTTGCTCGGTCTCGGCATCGAGCCCGCCGCTGCGCAGGCGGCGCAGCATCTCCACCTGAAGGTAATTCAGCGGATCGATGTAGGGGTTGCGCAATTCGACCGACTTTAACAGCACGGGCTCGCGCGCCAGCAATCGACGCTGGCCGGTGATGGCGAGGATGGCCGCCTCGGCCCGGGCGAATTCCGCCTCCAGAATGCCGAGCATGCGGGCGCGGAGCTTGGGGTCCTCCACCAGCGAGGCATAGAGCCGGGCGATACCCATGTCAGCCTTCCGCATGGTCAGCTGGGCGTTGTCGATGAGGGTCTCGAAAAACGGCCACTCGGCGTGCATTTCACGCAAAAGATCCCGGCCCGAACGGCCACGTTTCAAAAGGGGCTCGAGCGCCGAGCCCAAGCCATACCAACCAGGGAAGTTAAACCGGCTCTGCATCCAGGAGAAAACCCACGGTATCGCTCGCAGGTCGGCCACGCTCTGGGTGGCGCGGCGGAAAGTCGGGCGCGAGCCGAGCTTGAGGTTACTGATCTCGTCGATGGGTGTGGCCTGCTTCCAGAAAGCGATAAAATCGGGTTCATCATGCACGAGTTTTTTGTAGGCGGCAAAGCCGGCCGCGCTCATGCGTTCCATCGCCTCCTGCCACTCCGCTTTTATCGTCGCAGGCTGCTCGGCCGCCTGAATACCCAACATGACACCATAAGTCATCTGCTCCAAAATGCGATGGGCCAGCTCAGGGTCGTGGTAGCGGGTCGAAAGCACCTCGCCCTGCTCGGTCACGCGGATACCGCCGTCACGGAGCGCCACGGGCTGGGCCAGGATGGCCTTGGCCGCCGGGCCGCCGCCGCGTGCGATCGAGCCGCCGCGCCCATGAAAAAGAGTCACCCGCACTCCCTGTTCCTGGCAAACCCGGGCGATAGCCGCCTGTGCCTTGTAAAGCGCCCAGTTGGCGGTGAGGTAACCGCAATCCTTGTTGGAATCGGAGTATCCCAGCATCACGTGCTGGTGCCCGGCTTGGGTGGCGAGGATGGGCGCGTAAGCCGGGTGAGTGAACAACTCGGCCAGCACACGAGGGGCGTTGTCCAGATCCTCCAGCGTCTCGAAGAGGGGCGCGATCGGCAACTCCACGCCACTCAATCGCATAAGCAAAGCCACCTCCAGCAAATCGGAGACATCCGTCGTCATGCTGATGATATAGATGCCCAGACAATCCGGCCCGAGCAGACCGCGCGCCCGACCCGCCAAGATGAGCGGTTCCATCACGTGCCGGGTGGCGGCGGAACAGGCGGCCAACTCGCCGACCGCGATATCCTTGGCCCCAGGCAGACGGGCCGCGAGAACTTCACGACGTTGAGCCTCGGGCCAGCGGGGGTAATCGGGACGGCCCAGCAGCTCCGCCACCGCCGCTTCATGGGGTCCGGAATGCTGGCGCAGATCCAGACGCGCCGTGTGCAAACCAAAAACATCCAGCCGCGCCAGGCTGTCGCTTAACTCGCCTCCGGCCAGGATAGCCCCGCGTCCAGCGGAGAGGCTCTGGCCGAGCACGCCAAGGATTTCCCGAACATCCTCGGTGCGGAGCATGGGTTCCTCGAGGGCGGACTCCGGAAGCGAAACCACGCCGGGGACACGCCGCATGGCGGTTTCCAGACGCTCATGCAGTCCGGCCAGGACCAACCGGTAAGGCTCGTGCGGATAACGCTTGGCGAGCAACTCCACCCGCTTGGAAAGGTGCCGGTTTTCGCGCAGCAACTTCCGCATCTCGGTTGTAATGGTTTCACGCCGGTCAGAGACCGTAAGGCTACGGCCCAGTTCACGCACGTCAGAGGCGAGCTTTCGCATGGCGAGGAGCCGGTGCAGCTCCAGCACCTCCTGAGTAACGGCGGCCGTGACATTAGGATTACCATCCCGATCGCCTCCGATCCAGGAGCCAAAGGTCAGCCAACCGGTCGGGGCGCTTACACCTGGATAATGCCTGGCAAGCGCCACCCTAAGGTCGTCCTGCAAGCGGGGCAGGGCCTCGTAGAGGGTGCTGTCAAAATACCACAAACCCGTCTTGGCCTCATCGGTGACGAGTGGCCGCTCGACCCGGCTACGATCGGTCAGCCAGAGAGAAGCAATCTCGCGCTCCACCGCAGCCGGATCCCCCAGTTGGCCGGGAACCTGCCCCACGTCGCGCTGGAGCAAATGAGCCAGCCGGCGCAGCTTGGTGAGTAAAGTGCGGCGTTTCGACTCCGTGGGATGCGCCGTAAAGACCAACTCGATGCGCATGCGGTCAACCAGCGCCTGCATCGACTCCGGCGGGGTGCCGCGCGTTTTTAACTCGGCCACCGCGGATTCGATTGATTCGCGCAGGGGAGGCACGGCCGCCTCCGCCCGCGCTACGGCTGCCCGGCGACGCCGCAGCAGTAGAATGCGGAAGTTTTCCTCGGCCAGATTAACCAACTCGAAATAAAGAGTGAAGGCCATCGCCTGGCTGAACGCTTCCGCCGGCGTCAGGGCCTTGACTGCCTCGGTCAGCGCCATGCCCGCGTCGGTATCACCAGAGCGGGCTGCTTTGGCCAGTCGGCGCAATTGCTCCACCCGGACCAGGGTCTCCGGGCCCTCGAGCCGGGTGATCACCCGGCCAAGTGCGGAGCCCAGCGCGCGCACTTCGGCACGCAGACTGGAGATTTCTTTTAACGCGGTAGAAGAGGCGGTGGATGCGGCTTTGCGAGCCATGATGTTGTAGAGGTGAGGCGGGAGGCGCGCGGAACTTGGCCCGCCCCGCGAAACGCTGGAAGCGAAAAGTGGGCCAAAACGCGACCGGGGGGGCGCCACCTGCATAACAGGGGCTTGCCTGCCTCCTGCGACACGTTTTGTTTGCTCCCTTGTGACCCTCCGCTTCGCCCCTCTTGTCGCCGTTCTGTCGCTCGCCTTCTCCCGCCTCGTCGCAGCCGAGCCTTCCATCCTGCCGCAACTCACCGCCAAAAGCACCCGGATCACCGAACAGGAATCCATCTTTAGCGGCGAGGCACGGCTCGCGCACAAAGATGTCGTGCTCTACGCCGATGAAGTCGTTTACCGGAACCAGGACCGGATCGCCGTCGCACGCGGCAACGTTATTTTCATTCGCGGAGCCCAACGCTTGGTGACCGAGGAAATCACCTACCACCTCGATGACCAGACTTTCAGCGTGGGGCGGTTCCGTGTCGGCGAAGGCACCCTTTTCGCCTCGGGATCCCGCGCCGAGGGCACCCCGAAAAATCTCGCGGTGAACGACGCCTCCGTCACCTACGGCGAGCCCGATCCGCTCAGCCCGACCATCCGCGCCAGGACCTTCCGCTACACCGAGGCGGAAAACCCGGCCGATTCCCTGGCCCGCGTCGAGAGTCCCCGCTTGGGCGTAGGCACGACCAACATCCTGCCCTTGCCCACCTTTTCGGAAACACCGCAAGACCCCACGCTCGCCGGGGTAGAGGCCCGCGCCGGTTTGAGCGGAAACCTCGGCGGCGAACTTAGCCTAAGCGCCACCACCAGCATCACCCCTGCCCTGCGACTGGGCGGCGATGTCGGGCTGTTCACCAAACGCGGCGCCCTGCTCGGACCTGTGGGCGACTACAATACCCTCAACCCCGAAGGCCTCGGTGCCAAAGGCCGCTTCCGCACCGGCTTCATCCAAGATCAGGGCAAACCCGGCACCGACATCCGCGGCTACGCCATCCGTAACGAGCGCGGCTACATCGAGTGGCAACACTACCAACCGCTCGCCCCGGGCCTAGACCTCGCCGGACAACTTTACTACTGGTCCGACTCCTACGTCACCCGCGACTTCCGCTCGGAAGATTTCACTGAACTGCAAACACCCGACACCTGGTTCGAAGCCACCAAGGCCGGAGACAACTTCGTCGTCTCCCTGTTCACCCGCGTCCGCGTGAATGACTACGCTCTCGTTCAAGAGCGTCTGCCGGAACTGCGTTTCGACGGGCTGCCGGTGGAGATCGGCGCCGGCATCTACCATCGCATCAATGCCGGGGTCGCTATCCTGAAAGAAGACGACCCCGTGACCGACCTCACTACCCGCAGCCAGCGCGCCGACCTTTACTACGGAGCCTACCGCCCCTTCTCCCCCCGTGAATGGTTCTCTATCACACCCCTGATCGGCGGGCGCGTCACCCACTACCAGCGCACCAACCCCGGCTATCAGGACGGCCAATACACCCGTGCCCTTGGCGAGGCAGGCTTCGACGCCAAACTCTTCGAAACCAGCGCCACTTGGGATTACAAAAACCAACGTTGGGCCATCGACGGCCTTCGCCACATTGCCACCCCGACCGTCGCCTACCGCCTGAGCCCCTCCGCCGACATCGGGCGCGGCGCCATCCCTCGCATCGACGACGATTCGTTTAACACCTACCTCCGTCCGCTCGGCCTCGCCGACCGGCGCGATATCGACCAGCTGCCCGCGTTAAACACCTTCCGGCTCGGTCTGGCCAATACCCTCCAAACCCGCGACCAGACCCATGGCTCGCGCGACCTTGCCCGCCTCGACTTCGCCCTCGATCAATACGCCGACGCCGAGGCCGCCTCCACAGACAAACACCGTCGTGACCGGACCGATGTCCACACCTTTGCCGCTCTCCAGCCGGCCCGCTGGCTGCGGTTCGACCTCTACCAGCGCCAGACCGTGCAGACCGGCACTATGCAGGAACTGAATACCGGCCTGACCCTGCAAGACGCGACTGTCTGGAGCTTCCGCCTCGGCACCCACTTCCTCAACGACACCATCACCGAGCGGGAGATTCAGGAATACACCGCCGCCTACGGCCTGCGCCTGAGCGAGATTTACTCGATTCTCGCCCGCGTGCGCTTCGATTCGCGCACCGAGACGTTCACCGAACAAGCCCTGACGCTCAGCCAGCGCCTCTCCCGTTTCTGGACGCTCAACTACCAGCTCACCGCCTACGATGGTCCCCGCCGAGAAGATGACTTCGGTTTCGCCATCAGTATCGAGAGCGCAGGGTTTTAACCCGCCCGCCCGGGTCCACCTCGCGTGAGCGTAGCCCATAACCAGCTCCGCGTTGCTCGCGAGCTCTGGAAGCGCCTCCACCCCCTGGACCGCGGCGTGCCCGCACGCTTGCAAGCCCTGCTGGCCGACCGCCGGTTCGGATCCCGCGACCGCCGTCTCTACCGCGAGTTACTCTTCACCGCCCTGCGCCACGCCCGGCCGCTGGCCGCGCTCGCCGGACTCGAGGAACTCGCTTGGGCCGCCCGGCTGGCCACCGCCTGCGCCGACTCGCGCGAAACCGAGGCCTTCCGCGCCGCCTTCGCCCCCGCCGCTCCCCCCGCCCCACCCCATCCACTCGACCTCGTGCCGGCCTGGTTTTCCAACGAGGCAGACGCCGGCGCCCCCGCCCCCGCAGTGGCCGCCGCCCTGCTCGCCCGCGCCCCCGTTTGGGTCCGCCTAGATCCCGCCCACTCTGACGAGGCCCACGCTGAATGGGACGCACGCGGCTGGACCTCCCAGCCCCACCCCGTCCTGACCTCCGCCCGCCGCCTGCCACCAGAAACCGGCGTCACCGCCTGCTCCTCGTATCTGAACGGAAGATACGAGGTCCAAGACCTCGGTTCCCAGGCCCTTCTCGCCGCCCTCGACCTCCCCGCCCGCAGCCCCGGTCCGCGTTGGCTCGACGCCTGCGCGGGCGCCGGCGGCAAAACCCTTCAACTCGCCGCCTTGCTCGGGCCGGCCGCCCGCATTGATGCCGCCGATGTGCGCACCTCCGCTCTCGTCGAGTTACGAGCGCGGGCCGCCCGTGCCGGCCTAGCCAGCCGCATCCGAACCCTCCCCCGCGCCAACACCGGCGAACTCTACGATGGCGTGTTGGTGGACGCCCCCTGCTCAGGCAGCGGCACTTGGCGCCGCGCCCCGCACCTCATGGCCTGCACCGGAGAAGCCGAACTAGCCGCCGCCGCCCGCCTCCAATCGTTGATTTTAGCCGAATCAGCCCCGCATGTCCGCCCGGGCGGCCTGCTCGTCTATGCAACTTGTTCCATTGCCCGCCTAGAAAACGAGAGTGTCGCCGCCGCCTTTATCGCCACCCACGGCGACCGGTTCCTAGCCGAACCCTCCGCCCTCGATCTGGGTTTCCCCCGTCTCCCCCACGGCTTGGCCATCACCCCCGGACACTGGGATAATGACGGTTTTTACCTGGCCGTTTTCCGGCGCCGCTGACGCACGTTTCCCCTTGCCGGAGCCGCGCCGCCACCAAGCATCCGACCCCGCACCGTGATTCCCGACGCCGATCTCCGCATCAAGCTGCCTGTCTTTGAGGGCCCCCTCGACCTGCTGCTTTTCCTCATTCGGAAAAACGAGCTGGATATCTACGACATCCCCATCGCGACCGTCACCCGACAATATATTGAGGTGCTACGCTCGATGCGCGAACTCGACCTCGACGTGGCCGGCGAGTTCTTCGTCATGGCCGCCTCGCTGATGGAGATAAAAAGCCGCATGCTCCTGCCGCGCGGCCAGGCTGCGGTGGACGCCAGTGCCGACGAGGATCCCCTCGATCCGCGCTGGGAACTGGTGCACCAACTGCTCCAATATAAAAAATTCAAGGAGGCGGCCGCGAAACTGGATGAACTCGCCGCCTTCCAGCGCGATCTGCTCCCCCGCCAAGTGCTCGAGGTGGCCGTGACCGAAAACGAGCGCCCGCTCAAACCCGTTGACCGAATCGAACTGTGGAACGCGTTCAACCTCGTCCTGCGCCGCCTCGCCGAAAAACTCGTCGTCGGCGAAATCAAGGGCGAGGAGGTCACCGTCTCCGATAAAATGGAGGAGTTGCTCCACTTCATCCAGACACGCCGCGCGTTCCTCTTCACCGAGCTTTTCGACGGCCGCCCCGTAACCGTGCGCGTGCTCGTCGCGACCTTCATCGCCGTTCTCGAGCTCACCCGTTTGCGTAAACTTCGCGTTCGCCAAGACGAGGCTTACGCCGACATCCGGGTCGAGGCGGTCGACGACCCCTCCGAATTACCCGGCCTGCTCGCCCCCACCGAACCCGAAACCGCCCCGATTGCCCCCGCCGCCCTTGAGATGCCGCTTGAAACGCCAAAGGAAGAAAGCACCGTGAACCTGTGAGCAAACGCCCTCGCCCAGTTCCCGCCAAACCCACCCAGCCGGCCGCCCGCCCCGCTGGCTTGCTCGGGGTAGGTCTGGACAACACCGATGGCCACAAACGCGTCACCACCGGCGAACACTTCGTGCTGGTCGGCGGCTCGGCCGAGACCCACGAACGCATGACCGAAACCACCGTAAAGACCTTCGAAGAATTGAAGCGGCGCGATAAACAACTCCAATCTGTGGACCCCCGCGAACTCGCCGAAATCATCCACAAGTCCACCCCGCGCTGAGCACTTTTAAAAAACTACCTTTTTCCCGACCTACCCTTTCACCATGAGCGACACCCCCGGTTCCATTCCTGCCCCCGAAGCCCCCAAGCCCCGCCTCAGCCTCACGCCCAAGGC
Organism: Akkermansia muciniphila; assembly: GCA_945888375.1. Taxonomy (GTDB): domain Bacteria; phylum Verrucomicrobiota; class Verrucomicrobiia; order Opitutales; family Opitutaceae; genus IMCC26134_A. Next base: position 45,992 of record CAMCZZ010000009.1, read on the forward strand.
CCCCGCCCCCGCCCCGGCCCCCGAAGCTCCCGCCGCCGCCGAGCCAAGTGCCGTCACGCCCCCGCCGCCCTCGCTCCAAGCCTCGAGCTCCGCCACCCCGGCCTCGCTTCTAGCCGCCCCTAAAACCGGCGCGACCCGCCCCTCCCTGAAACTCTCCGGCACACCGCACCCCTCCATCGAAAACCCGACTGACGCCAAGTTTGAGACGCCAATCGCCGACCGCTCCGGCGACGCCCCGTCCCTCGTCGTGGTTACGCTTTCCGGCCTCGCCGCCGCTGCCGCTCTCACTTTTGCCGCTCTCCTTTATTTCAAAAATCAATAAACTCACCTTATGTCCGACACCCTCGCCCACTTCGACGAAACCTCCTTCAAAACCGCCATCTCGGGCCCGGTGCCCGTGTTGGTTGACTTCTGGGCCCCCTGGTGCGGCCCCTGCAAAGCCATCGCTCCCATCCTAGCCGAGCTCGCCACGGAGCTCGAAGGCAAGCTGACCATCGGTAAGGTCAACGTGGACGACCACGGCAGCCTCGCCGAGGCCTACTCTGTCCGCGCCATCCCGACCATGCTGGTTTTCAAGGGCGGCCAACTCGTCGATACCCTCGTCGGCATGCAGTCGAAGGATAGCCTCAAGGCAAAGCTGCTCGCCCACCTCTAAGCCGAGATAAAACAGTTGGACAGCGGAGCAGGGGAGCAAAGGGGCGTGCCGATTTCGGCGCAGACCAAGCCAAAGACGGAGCCGTAGGCGGTGGGTGTGCCCGCAAGGCGAAGCCTAACCGGAGGCCATTTCTTACCGAGAGCCCCATCGAATGGTGCCGCCAAGTGGCCTCGAAGCGACCCGGACAACGAAATGATCACGGCTGAGCAGAAGCGCTTCGCCCTTTCCCGCCCGACCTTTCCCGGTCGGGCTTTTTTATGCCCTCCTCTAGGCTACCGCGCCTCGATCAGTCGCGCCGCCAAGGCCCGTAAGCGCTCCACGGACTTCACCCCCGGCGCGCTCTCCACACCGCTGTTGACGTCGATGCAAGCCGCGCCGCTCTGAATCAACGCATCCCGCACATTATCTGGCCCCAGCCCGCCAGCAAGAATCCAGCGCTTTCCCGGAAACGAGCCCGCCAATCGCGCGAACCCGCCCCAATCCCCTGTCCGGCCCGACCCACCAAATCCCTCGGCATGATAGGTATCCACCAAAAAAGTCTCCGCCAAGGGCAGCCATCCTTCCGGAAAAATCCCGCCCGGCGGCAACTTGGGCGCCAACCAGAGCCGGTCCGGTCCCACCAGCGACGACCACTCTGCGACGCGCGTGACTTCCAGGTCGTGCCGCGCATGGATTTGGAAATACGCAAACCCGGCCGCCGCCACTTCGGTCAAACGGGCCACCGTGGGCTCGACCAGCACCGCCACCCTCCGCAGCCCCGCCGGCCACCCCGCCGCTCCCGCCACATAGTCGGCGAGCGCAAGATAACGCGGGGACTTTTCATACAGGATAAACCCCAGAAAATCCGCCCCTAACTCCGCCGCCAACCGCGCATCCTCGCCCCGGCGCAACCCGCAAACCTTCCACTGGATACCAACGGTCATATAGAACGTTGGTATTAGAACGCGTTCACCGACGCGATGACGTGGTCCACTTGCGCCTCCGTGAGTTCGGGGAAAATCGGCAGACTCACGCAGGTGGCGCAGGCCCGCTCCGCGATCGGTAGTGAACCCTCCGCCTGCCCTAAATCCTGATAACAAGCCTGCCGGTGCAAGGGCACAGGATAGATCAGATCGCTGCCGATATCTTTGCTCGCCAGATGTTCACGCAAGGCATCACGGCGCGGATGCAAAACCGTGAACTGGTGCCAGACACTCTGGCCCTCCGGCCCCGCTCCCGCCGGCACCTGTAAATCCGCCAACCGCAGCCCCGCGCGATAGCGCTCCGCGATCTCGCGACGACGCGCCGTCCAACCCGCCAGCAAAGGCAGCTTCACCCCAAGGAGAGCCCCCTGAAAACCATCCATGCGGAAATTAAAGCCTACATGATCATGGTAATAACGCCGACCCGACCCATGCACTCGCAGCAATTTAGCCTTGGCGAAAAGAACGTCGGACCTGGAAACCAGCGCCCCGCCCTCCCCGCAGCCACCGAGATTTTTGGTCGGATAAAAACTGAAGGTTCCGACGTCCCCCGTCAGGCCTACCGGCGTCTCCATATAGGCCGCCCCGACCGCCTGCGCACAGTCCTCGACCACAAAAAGTCCATGCTTGCGGGCGATCGCCATGATCGCATCGAGCTTCGCCGGTCGGCCAAACAAATGCACCGCCACAATACCTTTAGTGCGTGGGGTAATGGCCGCCTCGATCTTAGCCGGATCCAGGTTAAAAGTATCCTTCTCGATATCGACAAAGACCGGCTTGGCGCCGACATAACTAATACCCCAAACCGTCGAAATAAACGTAAAGGGCGGCGCGATCACCTCATCCCCCGGCCCCCATCCCGCCAGCGCGGCGGCCAAATGCAAAGGCGAGGTGCCACTATTTAACCCCAAGACCTGAGGATAACCTAGCGTGCGGGCGAAAGCCGCCTCGAAATCCTCCACATCCTTCCCGAGACAAAACCGCGTCGCATCGTAAGTCGCGGTCAACGCCGCGAGCGCCTGCTCTCGGATCGCCCGGTGCTGGAGAGAAAGATCAAGGAAGGGAACTTTCATAACGTAAAGAAGCCCATCCAAACGCCCCTTTGCGGCGGCGGCAAAGCCGTATTTCCATGAGCATGGGGAAAACGCGCGGCTAAACGCCTCACACCGTGCGCTCCGCCGCCCAACGCTCGGCTTGCTTGGCGGCATAGTCCGCAAAAACCGATTTCAGCCGACGCGTGATCGTGTGCGGACCGGTCTTGTATAGATGCCCGTCAATGGCTCCGACCGGCTGCAAATCCTTGGTCGTGGACATTAAAAAGGCTTCCTCCATCCCCCGCAAAGCTTCCGGCCGGAGCGGCGCCTCTTTGATCGGCACCCCCGCTCTAGCTGCGATCTCCGCCAATAAAAAGCCGCGTGTCACCCCTGCCAGAATCCCCGCCGATAAAGGAGGGGTGAGCACCCCCCCCTCCTGCACAAACCCGAGATTACATACCGCAGCTTCGGTAATCTCGCCCGCTTGATTCAAGATAACCGCCTCATCCGCCCCCCGAAGCTTGGCCTCGCGCAAGCAAAGCAAATTATTAAGATAATTACCCGTCTTCCAGGCCGGATTAAGGGTTTCCGCTGGATTGCGTCGCAAGTTTTTAGCCACCGCCAAAGTCTGCCCTTGTTCCAACTGCACTTCCGTGAGTTTGGGACAGGGCTGCACCAAAATAACAAAGTGAACGGCATCCGCCAAGGCCGGATCCAGCCCGATCGCGCCCTCGCCACGAGCTAGTTGCAGACGAATATACAGTTCATCTCCATACCCCGTAACCTTCCGGTAAGCCCCAGCCGTGCGCCGGATTTCCGCCAAAATCGTCGCCGCAGCCGGCAGCGGCGGAAAATACAAGGCAGCCGCCGATCGCTCCAGTCGCGCCCAATGCTCCTCCCACGCAAAAAGGACCTTCCCATACGTGCGCCAGACTTCATAAATTGCGTCACCGTAAAGAAATCCACGATTCAAAGGCGGGATCGAGGCCTCGGCGGCGGAATGTAAACGGCCATCGGTATTGGCCTGAATAAAAGGCGTGGGCAGCATGATAAAAGGAGACAATGACAATTGCTAAACTCCCCCGGCTGGGCTTCTAGGCCAAACAAAAAAGCCCCCGAAGACCGGGGGCTTTGCAAAGGGAAAGGGAAACTGCTGGCTTAGAGGGCCGGAGCCTCAACCACCGGCGCCGCCTCAACCGCCGAGGCCGCGGGAGCGGCCTTGGCGCGGGATTTCACCAAACCAAGGGCTTTCTTCACATTTTGCACGCTGGGTGCGGAAATGCCGAGGGCCTTGGCGATTTCCTCGCCAGTCTTGCCCTGCTCGGAGAGCAGTTTCACCTGAGCGCGGGTCTCATCGGTGATCTTGGCGCGCTTGCCTACCTTGACTGCTTTAGTTACAGCGGCCTTGGGGGCCTTGGCGGCTGTAGCCTTGGCACCACGGCCAGCCTTGGCCTTGAGCTTGCCACCGTTTTTGGCAGCATCTTTTAAGGCAGCGATAAAGTCTTCCAGGGAAGCAAAACCGAAATCAGCCGGCAATTTGGCCAGCGCGGCAGCACGCTCGGCAGAGATTTTGGACTCCAGTTGCTGGAGATCGGCTTTAGCTTTTTGTAGTTTGGCGAGTTGGTCGTTGAACATTGCGACGTCACCAAAATGCCACATAGAGGCTATATCAAGTAGAAAATCTATAGTAACAGTGATTTTTTAATACTTCGCCATCACCGCAACACAGCCGTCCCGGCTAGAGTCGCACTATCACGCTGGCTCACCGGCCAGGCCTGGTAAATCAAGTGGGGAAAACCAAGTCTATTTCCTGACATAAATACCTGTCTTAAAAGATTTAATTGGGATGATTGTTACCTGTAAAGCCGGCTTAAATTCAACCGGTAGATAGGCCCTACCGCGTTACCCCCCCCCCTTCCTTCGAAGCCCCGGAAAAAGCCCGTCAAAACTCCATAGAGGCCACCACCCCTTCGGTAAAAGCCCCCCCAAAAAAACAGTTACCCGTTAAATCGGTTCGGGATCGCTGCGACCGGCAGGCAAAAATGCGGCTGGAGCAAAGAGCCCGATTCTCTCTCGGAACGGGGCTCTTATCTTTGATGAACAAGCAGCCGAATCTGTTAGACTAGGCTTTAGGGAACCGTGTTTAAATAACGGATGCCCCCGAGAGGCAAACCATGCTCGGATCAGGTAAAAAAGGTAGATATAGCCCAGAGGGTCATGCCGCCTCCACCGGTTCGGGCGAGCCGGTTTTTCTTTCCAAACTACGCCTTTTTAGTTCCCGGTCACACCCTTGTTTAGACCACAGCACCTCACCCCTTGCGGAAAGCCGTTTTTATTTAAAGGATACGTAAAAGTTTGTCGTGGTCTCCACTAATACCGCGCCTTGCTCATTTCTTTTTGAGAAGCTAATTTTAAACGAATGCCACTTATACCCCTCGAGGACAACTTTAACGACGTTATCGCCAAAGCCCAGCGCGGCTACGGTATCTCAGACGCCGACCTCGTGGCCCGCGCCGAAGTCTCACTCGAGGATTTCGCCGCCGTGAAATCCGGAATCCCGCTCCTGCCCGTCGTGCGACGGCTAGCCCGCCACCTTAAACTCTCACCCGACGCACTCGTCGTTCTCGCCAAGAAAGAGGCTTACCCGCGGCCCCCCATCTTTCCCCGAGGGTTTGCCATGTTCAACACCCCCGACGAAGACATCACCGTAAACAACTACCTCGTCTGGGACCCCAAAACCCGCGAAGCCGCCGCCGTTGATACCGGCACGAATATCACCGACCTGCTCGACGTCGTGAAAAGCCAGCAACTCCGCGTCGTCGCCGTCCTTCTCACCCATACCCATAGCGACCACCGCGCCGCCCTCCCCGCGCTGCTCGCCGCGACCGGCGCCCAAGCCTGGAGCCATGAACGCGAGCCGCTCGATACTCCCGGAGCGCGCACTTTTGCCGATAACGCATACTTTCACCTGGGCAACATCGCCATCAAGACCTTGCCCACCCCCGGTCACTCACCCGGCCAAACTACGTTTTACGTGCAAGGTCTCAGCTGGCCCCTCGCCCTCTGCGGCGACTCCCTCTTCTCCGCATCCGTTGGCGGCAGCCCCACCCGGTTTGCTGAACAAATAAAAAACAGCCGCGCCCGCATCTTCAGCCTGCCCAAAGACACCGTGATCGGCCCGGGCCACGGCCCCCTCACCACCCTCGCCCACGAACGGCGCTATAATCCGTTCTTCGCCCCCGATCGGCTCGCTTCCCCCGCTGGCAAAGGCACAACCGCCGCCCCCGCCAGTGCAAGCGCCCAAGCCGAAGCGGATGCCACTGCCGCCCCCGCCCGCGCCGTGGACCTCCCCAAACGCCCCCGTGCCGGTAAAGCCGGACGCCCTGATAACAAAGGCACCCCACCTGCCAAACCATCCAAATCCGCAAAACCCGGACGGGACGGCGCCCGGGCGTTTAAATCCCGGCGCAATCGCTCTGCCTAAACCACCCCCAAAAACCTCTCGCCCAAGATGCAGTTCTCCATCCGCCGCCAGACGGTCATGATCCTCGGTCTAGCCGCGAGCCTGACGCTCGCGCTCATCGTGATCGCCACCGACGAAGACCTGCGCGAACGCCTAGGCACCACTTACTGGGTCATCGGCCTAGCCCTCATCGGCGCCATCCTGCTCGTCCTTGCCGGCTACGTCTTCGACCAAACACTCGTCCAACGCCTGAAGGAAATCAACCAACAGGCCGCCGATGCCCGCCCACCCGCCGACAAAGCCAATCCCGAAAATGACTTCGACGATCCCGACGAAATCATCGGCTTAGCCCGGAAAATCGAACAAATGGCGCGAAACCTCCAAAAAACCGAGGCCAGTTACCGCGCTATCGTAGAAGACCAATCCGACCTTATCTGCCGATATAAAAACGACGGCCGCCTCACTTTTGTGAACGGCGCCTACGCCCAGTTTCTGGATCGCAAACGCTCCGAGCTGATCGGCCAGGTTTGGCCCGTGATCGCGACCCGCCTGGCCCCCTGGCTTGAACTGGACACCTGGCCCGAGGCCTCCTCGTTCGAGACCCAACTCACCGGCCCCGACGGCCAAAGAAGGATCATTCACTGGACACATCGCGCCATCATGGACCGCGAGGGGCAACTTTTCGAATACCAGGCCGTCGGCCACGACATCTCCGCCCGTAAAGAATCCGAATCCGCCCTGCGTGACGCCAAGGAAGCCGCCGAGTCCGCCGACCTCGCCAAGAGCGAATTCCTCGCCATCGTCAGCCATGAGATCCGCACCCCGATCAACGGAGTGATCGGCTTCTCCCGCCTGCTGCGCGGCACCCCGCTCACCCCGGAACAAGTCGGCTACACAGAGACCATCCAGCGCTGCGGGCAAAATCTCGAAATCCTCGTCTCCGATATCCTCGACCTGTCCCGTATCGAGGCCGGTCGCCTGGAATTGGACCCCTCCCCGTTCTCTCTGCGCGAGTGCCTGGATAATGTCGTCACGCTGTTAAACGAGCCCGCCCGCAAAGCCGGGCTTGCCCTCATCGCGGAGATTTCCCCTCTCATGCCCCCCTTGCTGAAGGGTGATCAAAACCGGCTTCGCCAGATCCTGACCAACCTCGTAGGCAACGCCGTTAAGTTCACCGAAAAGGGCAGCGTGACCATCCGCCTTTCGGGTGCTTTTACCCCCGAAGCAGAAACCGGCGCCGATGGCCTCGTGCCCTACGTTTTAACCGGTGAAGTGATCGACACCGGCATCGGCATCGAGCCCGCCTTGATGCCGCGCCTCTTCCGCGCCTTCAGCCAGTTGGACACTTCCTCAACCCGCCGGCACGGCGGCACCGGACTCGGCCTAGTCATCTCGAAACGCCTGTGCGAACTCATGCAAGGCGACATCGCGGTGGAGAGTGCTCCCGGCCTGGGCTCCACCTTCCGTTTCCGCGTAAGCATGCGCAGTTCCCACGATAGCTCCCTCCTCGCCTTTTCCCGCCTCCAGGAGGTTGCCACCCGCACCCCCTCGCGCACTTACCCCCCCCTGCTCCCCCAGTCCCCGACCGCCGTCTAAACCCGCGCCCCCGCCCTCGCCACTCCAGCGGTTTGCCAAAATGTAACTCCGGACTTGCACCGCCTCGTGCGCTTAAACACGTTTTCCCTTCCGTCAGTGTGACGGCGCGATCGCCAAGTGGTAAGGCCGAGCTCTGCAAAAGCTCTACCGCCGGTTCGATTCCGGCTCGCGCCTCCAATTTCCCTGCCGCCCCGGCGCAGCGCCCAAACCGCCCCCACCCTGCAGCGGGGGCTTGCGCCAGACGCCCGTCCGCCTTTCAGCACCCCTTGCCGCCAACGCGGCACTGCCGTTAAAACCAACTACGGACCGGGTTTTACATTGAAGGCAGCATCGTAACATCCCTTCGTCACTTCCAGTTTCACTCTCTACACCTCCGGACCATGATACTCGCCGCGCCTCTGCTCGCTTCCGTCAACGTCATCCAGGTCTTCACCACCACTGACCTCGTAGGCCAGGCGATCACCGTCGGCTTGGGCATCTTCAGCATCATCGCGTGGACGGTTATGTTCGGCAAATTCTCCGAGCTAAAACGTCTCCGCCAACTCAATCTGGCCTTTGAACAACGCCTGCGCGACGAACGCACCTTGCTCGATCTGCCCGAGTCCTTTCGCACCCGTCGCTCGATCCCCTACGCCGACGTCTATGCCGACGCCGTCGAGGCCTATTGGCGCGCCGCCTCCATTCTTAAAGAAAAGGGCATCGACTCGGGCCGCGCCCGCCTCGAGCACGCCGAGAACGGCATCCAGCGCGCCATCGCCCGCCAGACTCTGCGCTACGAGAGCAGCATGATCTTCCTCGCCTCCATCGTCTCCGGAGCCCCTTTTCTCGGCCTCTTTGGCACCGTCTGGGGCGTGATGGAAGTCTTCACCGCCGTCTCGATGCAGGCCTCCGCCAACCTCCAGACCCTCGCCCCCGGCGTCTCCGCCGCCCTTATGACTACCATCGCTGGCCTGGTCGTCGCCATCCCCTCGGTCTTCGGTTACAACGCCCTCCTCACCAAGACCCGCCAGCTCACCACCGAGCTCGAGAATTATTCCTCGGCCCTCGCCGACCGCCTGGAACTCGAGTCGAAATAAGCCCGCCCCCCGCCCCGCCGCATCAGCCAAACGGATACGCCCCATGGCCCGCACCTTCCGCCGTCACCGCCAGATGCACGCGCTCTCCGAGCTAAACGTGACCAACCTGCTCGACCTGGCCTTCGTCCTTCTGATCATTTTCATGATCGCCACCCCCTTGATCAACCAGGAGCAGACCCTGCCGGTAAACCTGCCCGTGGAATCGATGAGCCCCCAGACCCCGCCCGATCGCGACACGAAGTTCATCGCCGTCACGATCAAGCTCGACGGCACCTACCTGATCGAGCCCGACACGCGCCACCCCGTGACCGAACGCGAGCTGGCCGGCCGCCTCGCCAGCCTCGCCGCCACTTCCGCCGGAGGCAAAAACCAGCCGGTCATCCGCATCCGCGCCGACGCCCAAGTGCCCTATCAACGCGTGATCACGCTGATGGATAATCTTAAAAAAGCCGGCCTCGGCCGCGTGAGTTTCGACACCCAGGTGCAAACCTGAATTTCCGCGCCCCCCCCCCCCCGACCGCCATGTCGACTCTCGCCACACCGGTCCCCCACGGCCCGAGCAGCGCCGCCGACCCCGCCGAGGGCCGCCGCTACGGCGGGGCTTTGCAAGTCTCCGCCATTCTCCATCTGGTGCTGCTCGGCCTCGTCATACTATTGACCATGGCGGTCCGTAAAACTGACGCGGATAAACCCGCCGTGTTCGAACTCGTCGCCGGTCAGGGGGATGATTTTCTGGCTCTAGACGCCCCCTCCGGCAGCGAGGCCGGACGGGCCGCCGAGGGCGAAATCGAGTTTACCTCCCCCGAACCCGTGCCGGTCTGGACTCCGCCCGCTCCCAGCCCCGCCGAGCCCGAACCCGTCGCCCCCACCCCGGTCACTCCCGTCGAGGCCGTCGCTCCCCCTGCGCCGGTCCCTCCCGCCCCCGTCGCCCCGCCCGTCCCCAATTTCACCAAAGCGATCAAACAGACCATACGCGCCGAGGAGAAAAAGGCTGATAAACAGATCCAAAAACAACGCGCCGAGGAGAAAAAAGCCGCCGCCGAGGCCGCCAAACGCACCAGCTTCGAACAGTTTCAGAAACAAAATGCGGCCAAAACCTCCGGCGCCAAAAGCCCCTCCGCCACCGGGGCTGGCGCGGCCGCTTCACCTGGAAAAAGGATTGATATCAACAGCCTGAAACGAGGCGTGAGCGGGGGCACCGGCGCCGGTTCCACCGGGGCAGGCGGCACCGCCCTCTCCCGCGCCGAGGCCAATGCGATGGACGCCTATTTCGCCCTGCTGATGCAGCGCTTGCGCGAGAACCACGAAAAGCCCGCCGGCCTGAGCGACCTGCTCAACGCCCAAGTCTCCTTCACCATGGCCGCCAACGGCACCCTGTCAGGCGTGCGCATCGTAGCCAGCTCGGGCAACGCAGAGTTCGACCAATCCGTGCTGGAAGCCTTTCAACGGGTCAAAATGCCGGCTCGCCCGGACAAGAAAACCGAAGGCTACCGGATCACCTTCCGCATCAAGGAGGCGTGATCGGCCGGCCGGCCGCCGCCGCCCGCCCGTATGCCCGAGCGGCCCCTGCCGAGGAAGGCGGCAGCGGCTGGTCCAGACGCGCAGGATTGAGACTGCAACGGAGAAGGAGCTGCTCGTTTTCCCGGTCCAGATGCAGGATTTGCAAGGATTTCTCCCGCGCCCGCTCCAGCAATTCTCCGCCCCTCTCACCAGTCACCTTGGTGCGGGCCTTTAAATCCGCCACACTGGCCTCGAAACGTGAAGCCAGCGCCTGCTTGCGCTCCCGCCAGGCCGCGTCTGGCGCTCTGCGCTCCAGTTTTAAAATGCGATTTTCCTCCAGCGCGAGCGCATGCAGCTCTTCACAAAGCACAAGATGACGGGTGAGCAATTCGGGGAGACTCATGCGCGAATAATCAGAGTTCAGTAGCGTCGGCCGTCTGTTGAAGGAAACTTATTCAATCGTTAAAACCGCGAAACACCGGGGCCGCCTGCCGCCTGATTCCAAGTCAGTAGCAGCCCCGACCCGCATCAAAGCACCGGGGCGGGCACCGGCCCCGGCGGCACAACCGCAGTGCCCGGCACCTCCGGGTCACCGGCCGCGGGGGCGACGGGGGCAGAAATCGCCGGCGGCGGCCCCAATTCCCCCATGTCCACCTGCGAACGCTTAAACCAACCCAGCTGTTCGGAACGCCAAGCCGCCATCCGCACGACATCCACCAAGGCCGGAGCGGGCTTGGCTCCCGCGAATTTAGCAATCTCCTCATAGGCCGCGAGCGCCGCGGCGTGCTGGTTTAGCCGCTCTTCACAAAGTCCCACATGATAAAGAATTGGCAGGCGCCACTCGGGCGCGGGATCGAGGGCGGCCAGAGCGCGAAACAACAACAGCGCGCCCGTAAAATCGTTACGGGTATAGAATTGGTTGGCCAGCTGGTTGCCCGTCCGGCGCTGCCAAGCCAGCCAGGCCGGAGCGTTGGGCGTATTCCGCTGATGCTCATGCTTGAGCAAGTCGAGGGTGACTTGCAGCGACTCCTCCTCGCGGCCGAGCTTGGAAAGCAAAGTCGCCAGCAAGAACCTCGCCTCAGGGTTTTGCTCCGCGACGGGTTCCTGCTCGATAAAGGTCCGCAACGCGGTGACCGCCGCCAAATCTTCGCCCGCCAATAGGCGCGCATGCGCCACCTTGAAACGCGCCCGCGCCCGGTCCGCCGGAGCCAGATCGAGCATATTCAAGCGACTGTAAAATTTGATCGCATTGGCGTAGTCGCCAGTCGAGAGATGCGTTTCCGCGATCTCAAACTGCGCCGACCTGACCGTGCGGCGATAATGCACCCCTTCCGCCTCAGGCATGCGCAGGGTGGCGTTTAGAACGGAATAAAAACGCGCAATCGCGAGCTTTGGCGACCCCAGCTCACGGTAGGTCCGGCCTACCTCCAGCAGAGCCGAGGGCGTCTCGATAAAACCCGGATGATTGCGAAGCAACAGCTCGTAAGTCGCGGCCGCCTTCACCCCTTCGCCGGATTTTCGCAGCGTCCGCGCTAGGCCGAGTAAAGCCGTGGCGAGTTGAACCGGATCCTCGGTCGTCGTAGCCACCGAGTTATACGCCAAAAGCGCGGATTCTAGGTCACCCGCGGCTAGCCTGCGCTCGCCCAGACGCAACAAACTGGCCTGCTCGTCATCGGCCGCTTTGGCCGTGCCCTCAGCGCCCGCCTGGCCCGGAGCCACCGGGACTTCGGAGTGCGACGCCTCCAGCTTCCCTTCCGCCTTCACCGCAGGCTCCCCCGGCGCCTGCACCGCGTCCCCTGCCTCTTTGCCTGCCACCTGCAACGGAAGCACGGCCAGAGAAAGCAGAACAAAACAGGAAAACGAAGGACGGGAGTTCATTTTAGCTCGTAGGTAGCCCGGCTGGGAAGCGCCGGCGGCGGGAGGAAATACGGGAGCAACTGCTCCACCTTCACCCCCCCGGGCGGCGCAAAGGAATCGGGCAGTAACTCGGCCTCACCGGCCAAGCTGTCAACTGGCAGGGACTCAGCCCGCACCCGTTGCGGGATAGGCTCCGGTTCAGGTGGAGGGTTTGAGGGTTCGGGTAAAGCCGGAGGCTCCGGCACGACCGCAGCCGGCTGGGTCTCCATCACCGGTTCCGGCGGAGGGGGGGGAGGTGGCGCGATCGGCCTCGGCCGCGCAAAACGCAAAGGCACCGGCCCTTGAGAGAGCAAGTAGGGCATGGAGGCAGCCGGCAGCGCAGCCGCGTGATTAGCGGCCAATACAGCGGAGAGGATGCAGGCAGCCGCCCCCGTCATCTTTCGGTGGGAAAAAGACGGAGCAGCTGGGCTGCGCGCAGACGTGCAGGGTGCGGACATGGGAGGGTGGTGCGGTGAGAGTGTTCACGGTGCCATCCTGATAGTGGGTTCCGCCCCAGTAATCGACACCCTCCCCTCCGGACTTGAGCATAAATCATCGTTTTGGATATCCCGGATAACTTGATCCGTTTCTTGCACCGGCCCGCGCTTTTTGCGGCCATTGAGTCCGTCCCTCCCCGCGCCATGTCCGACTCCCCGTCCGCCCCCAAGCTTACCCCGATGCTCCAGCAATACTTCGAGGTGAGGCATGGCCTGCCCAAGGACACCTTGCTGCTTTTCCGGCTGGGCGATTTTTACGAACTCTTCTTCGACGACGCCATCGAGGCCTCCCGCCTCCTCGGCCTCACCCTGACCAAACGCGGCGACCACCCCATGGCCGGCCTGCCCTTCCATGCCGCCGACGGCTATGTAAACAAGCTCCTCGCCGCCGGACGCAAGGTCGCCATCTGCGACCAAGCCGAGCCCGCCGTGGCCGGTAAACTCGTGCGCCGCGCCCTCACCCGCATCCTCTCGCCCGGCACCACCCTCGACGCGAAACAACTGGACGCCTCGCGCAACCACTACCTCGCCGCCCTCCACCTCGATCGGACCGGTCTGCACGCCGCCTGGCTGGATCTCTCCACCGGGGACTTCCGCCTCGCCTCCGAGCTTCACCCCGAGGACCTGCTGCCCGTTTTGACCTCCCTCGACCCGCGCGAAATCATCCTCCCGGAAGGTCAACTGGACAAATGGCGCGCTGCCCCCCACGAGCAAACCGGCCTCCACGCCCTCGCTGCCTTCGCCTCCGGACGCGCCCTCACCGAGTTGCCGTCCTTCCAATTCGAGCCCGCCACCGGCCTGCGCGCCGTGCTCTCGACCCTCGGCGTGCTCAACTTGGAGGGCTTCGGTATTCCGCAGGACCACGCCGCCCTCGGCCCCGCTGGCGCCCTCGTGCTCTACGTGACGGAAAACCTCTGCGCCAAACCGGAAAACCTCCACCGTCTCCAACTCCACCGCAGCGCCGCCACCCTGCTGCTCGATCCCGCCACCCTGCGTAATCTGGAGATTTTCACCTCCACCCGCGGCGAACGCAACGGATCACTCCTGTCGGCCATCAACCGCACCCACACCGCCCCCGGCGCCCGCCTGCTCGAAACCTGGCTCGCCGCTCCGCCGCAGGACCTCGCCGAGATCCGCCGCCGCTCCAACGCCGTCGGCGCCCTGCTCGCCTCCCCCGGCCCGCTTGCCGAGCTACGCCATGCCCTCACCCAGGTCCGCGACATCCCCCGCATCCTCGGTCGTCTGCAAAACCGCCTGCGCAACCCCCGCGAACTCGGCGGCATCCGCGACACCCTGCGGCAGCTGCCCCGGCTGCGTTCCGCCTTGGCGTCTTTCTCCGCCCCCCTCAGCCCCTTCGCCGCCGAACTTAGAGACTTCACGGCTTTGCGCTTAACTTTAGACAATGCCCTTGCCGATGAGCTCCCCGCCGATGTCGCCGACGGCAACCTCATCCGCCCTGGCCACGACGCCGAGCTCGACCGCCTCCACACCCTGAAGACGGGCAATCGCGCCTGGCTCTCCGAACTCGAGGCCGCCGAGCAGGCCCGCACCGGCATCCGCAGCCTTAAAGTAAAATTCACCAATAACTTCGGTTACTACATCGAAATCACCAAAGCCAACCTTCACCTCGTCCCCGCCGACTACCTGCGCCGCCAGACCACCGTGAACGGCGAGCGCTATGTCACCGATTCCCTGCGGCAAAAAGAGAAGGAAATTCTCTCCGCCGACGACCTCGCCCTCGCCCGCGAGCACGAACTCTTCGCCACGCTCGTCGCCGCCGTGCTGGACGAGTCCATCCCCCTCACCCGGACCGCCCAGGCCCTCGCCGAGCTCGATGTCCTCGCCGGCTGGGCCGAGCTCGCCCGCGAGTGGGATTACTGCCAGCCCGGGTTCAGCGACGACGCCGTCCTGGAAATCACCGCCGGTCGCCATCCCGTCGTCGAGCAGATGCTCCGCGATCCCTCCCGTCCCGCCGGCTCGCAAGCCTTTGTCCCCAACGACACCCGCCTCTCCGCCAGAGCCGAGCAACTGGCCTTGCTCACCGGCCCCAACATGGCCGGCAAATCGACCTACATCCGCCAAATCGCCCTCATCGCCTTGATGGCCCACGTCGGCAGCTGGGTCCCCGCCACCACCTGCCGCCTCGGCCTGATCGACCGCATTTTCTCGCGCGTCGGCGCCAGCGACGACCTCGCCCGTGGCAATTCGACCTTCATGGTCGAGATGAACGAGACCGCCAATATCCTCAACCACGCCACCGAACGCTCGCTGATCATCCTCGACGAGATCGGCCGCGGCACCTCGACCTACGACGGCCTTTCCATCGCCTGGGCCGTCGTCGAACACCTTCACGCCGATCCCGAAAACGGCCCGCGCACGCTTTTCGCCACGCATTACCAAGAGTTGACCCAGCTGGAAAAACACCTTCCCCGCCTGCGGAACTACTCGGTGGCGGTGAAAGAATGGAATGATGACATCGTCTTCCTGCGCCGCGTCGTGCCCGGCCCCGCCGAACGCAGTTTCGGCATCCAGGTCGCCCGCCTCGCCGGCCTGCCTCCGACCGTGATCGAGCGCGCCCGCGCCATCCTTGCCAAACTCGAAGGCGACGAGACATCCGTCGAACTGCCGGCCGCCCCGAGCGCCAAGCCGAGGAAGAAACTCACCGTCGCCCCCACCGCCGATACCGACCAGCTCGAGTTGCTCTAGGGTGTGGCTGGTAACTTATACCCACCCCTAAAACCATGCAGACTTTAACGCCCAGAAATCGCAATTGAACACAGATGCCGAACTCAACCGGGATCGGTTTTGGGGAAACCCCGCCCTGCACCTGAAAGTGCTGGTCACGAGTGACGCGACAAGCTGACGGCCAACAGGCAGCGTGAGACGACCCGCGATTACCGCAGTATCCGGGGCAACAGCTGCGGGTAAAAATTAACAAAAAAAGCCCCGCCACGCAGTGCGCGGGCGGGGCCAGAACGAAGCGAACGCTAAGCTAGCTTTATCCAACGCTCCTCAGGCGGAAGGCGCGGAGGCGGCCTCGGTCACCACGGCTTTGCCGACCACGAGGTCGAGAGCCTTGTCGAACACGATGCTCTGCTGCACCGCACGGAGGCGGTCGCGATCATTGGTGAGGTCCTTGACCAGCTTTTCCGGCTTCACTCCGGTCTGCATGGATTGGCGATAGAGGAACGCATCGATATCCGAAGCCTCAACCGCGAGTTTCTGATCCTCTGCGATACGGGAGAGGATGAGCTGGGTCTTTACGCGGCCGATGGCAGCCTGGCGGGCGCCGGCGATGAGCTGGTCTTTATCCTTTTCGAACTGCTCCACCGGCACGCCACGGCGCTGGTTTTCCTGCACGAACTGGCGCAGCACGGTCTGCGTTTCCTGCTCGATCAAGCTCTCGGGCACAGGGAAATCAACCTGCGCTAGAAGCGTGTCGATCACCTGGCGGCGTTTACCGGCCAGGTTCTCATGGTCCTTGCGGGCCTTCAAATTATTGCGGACCTTGGCCTGCAGCCCGGCGAGGTCGTCGACCTGATTGGCCTTGAAAAACTCCTCGTTCAACTCCGGCAAGGCGCGTTCGCGAATCTCGAGCACCTCGACCGCATAGATCGCCGTCTTTTCAGCCAGGGCGGGAGCCCCCGCGAAGCCGGCCGGGAAAGTCACGGAGACATCCTTCTTCTGCCCGGCTGAGAGTCCGGACAACTGCTTGCCGAGACCGGGGATCAAGCCCTCGTTCTCGCCTTCGACCTCTTCCCAAGTCTGGGGAACTTTGCCGTAGATCTGCTTGTCCGGGACCAAGGCCAGAACGGGTTGCCCGTCAACACTGCCCTCATAGGACAGCTTCACGTAATCGCCCTTGGCGGCGGCACGTTCCACGACCTTAAAATCAGCCCGCTCACTGCGCAGGGCGTTTACGCCCGCCTCGACCTCGGCCTCGGTGGGGTCAACCGGGGCGACGGTCACCGCGATGCCGTCCAGGGAGGGCAGCGTAAAAGCGGGGCGGATATCCACAGTGATGACGATGGAAGCGAACTTGTCGGGGGCGATGTCGCCCTCCTGGACATTCGTGACCTGTATCACGTCGAGCTTTGATTCCTTGATGCCGTCGCGGTAGGCCTTGCCCACGACCTTTTGCTTAAACTCGTCGGTCACGGCCTTGCCATACTGCTTTAAGATCATGCTCGCCGGAGCCTTGCCCGGACGGAAACCGGGGATGCGCGCCTGGCGGGAAACCTCGCCGATCACCGACTTATACTCGGTGGCGACTTCGTTCGCATCAAAGCTCACGGTGAGGTTTTTACGGGTGGGGGAAACGTCTTGGATTTGGATGTTCACAGGCTAAATTACAGAGGGTTTTACGGAGAGAATCTGGCAACCTACTCACCCCCGTAAAAGCCGGTCAATGCCCGATTCTCACGCTTGCCCGGAAGGCTCGCGCCTCGCTTGCTGCAATGCTTCCCGCTCGTGCCCAGCCTTCGCCAACTCCTCGCCCTGCATCCCGTGCTTCTCGCGCTGGACACCAGCTCCACCCGTATCGAGGTGGCGCTTTGGCTGGGGCCATCGGCCGAACCCGCCTTTCTGGTCACGGTCGAAGGCGAGGCGTCGGGCGCGCTCCCGTCCGCCCTCAGCCAGGTGCTCGCCTCGGCCGGTCGCGGGGTCCGCGATCTGGATGCCGCCGTCTTCTGCGCCGGACCAGGCTCCCTACTCGGCATCCGCCTGGCCGCGGCGACTCTCCGCGCTTGGCGGGCAGCACGGCCGGAACTGGCGCTCTATTCTTACCTCAGTCTGCCGCCCCTCGCCGTCGCACACCCCGCTTTCACCATCGTCGCTGATGCGCGCCGTGATACCTGGCACGCCGTGCAACCCGGCGCGGCCCACATCGTAACCCGGCTCGCCACCACCGAACTCGCCCGCCGCCCGCCGCTCGCCACACCCGCTCACTTCCGCCGCTGGTCCGAGTTGCCGGCCGGCCAAACCGTCACGGAATTGCCTTGGTGCCCCGCCAAGCTGCTCGCCGCCGCGCCCGACGAAGACTTTTTTACGACCGCCGCCGAGCCGGAGGCTTTTCAACATGAGTCCCCCAGCTACGCCGCCTGGACTCCACAGGTCCACCGCTCCGCGCCCGCGCCATGAGTCCCCCATCCGGCTTACCCCTGCGCTGTTGGGCGGAAATCGATCTCGCCGCCCTCGAACGCAATCTCCGCCTCATCCGCGCCGCCCTGCCCGCCCACATCCGCTACGTCGCCGTGGTAAAGGCGGATGCCTACGGCCATGGTCTGCCCCAAGTCGCCGCCCGCCTCATGCACGCCGGGGCGGATCTGTTCGCCGTGGCCAATCTCGCTGAAGCCGCCGCGTTGCGCGAAATCACGCCCGATTGGCCCATCCTGCTGCTCAGCCCTCTACTGCCGGAGGAGATGCGCTTCGCTCCAGATTACGACGTCGCCGTGACGGTATCCTCCGTCGCAGAGGTCGAGCGCCTGGATCGTGCCGCCGCCTCGGCCCGCCGCCACTTGGAGGTGCATTTGAAAATCGATACCGGCATGGGCCGCGCGGGTGTCTGGCACGAGGAAGCCGGCCCGGTATTCGAAGCCGTGCGCTGCGCGGCCTACCTGCGGCTCGCGGGGGTGTTCACCCATTTCTCCAGCCCAGACGACGACCCTGCTTTCACCGCTGAACAACGTCGCCGCTTCCTGACCGCGCTCGAGTCGCATCACCCCGCCGCCGGACGCGATGCCTTGTTCATCCACGCGGATAACTCCGCCGGTCTCGAAACCATCGAACTGGCCGGACCCTTCAACGCCGTGCGGGTCGGCCTGTTGCAATTTGGCGTCATGCCCCAGCCCGGCGCGCTGCTCGCCGAAGTGCCCGCCGAACCCGTCTTCAGCTTCCGCACCCGCGTCGGCTTGGTGAAGTCGCTACCCGCCGGCACGCGCATAAGTTACGGCGGCACCCATACCCTCGCCCAGGCCTCGCGTGTAGCGATCCTGACCGCAGGCTATGGCGACGGCATCCCTCGCGCCGCCAGCAACCGCGGGACCATCCTCGTGCGCGGCCAACGTTGCCCCATCCTCGGCCGTGTGACGATGGACCAGACGATCATCGACGTCAGTCACCTGCCTGAGGTAAGCGCGGGCGACGAGGCCGTGCTGGTTGGCCGGCAAGCAGGCGCGGAAGTGCCGCTGACCGAGTTTAGCCGGAACGCGGAAACGATCCCTTGGGAGACCCTTTGCTCCGTAACCAAACGCGTGCCGCGCATCTACCGGACATCGCTAGGCGTTTAGCAGGCAAAAAAACGCACGATACGGAAAAAATCGGGAAACCCAGGCTGGTGCGGCTCGTCTTGGCTATTAGAGATATATCACCCCGATGAACGCCCCACTCACGCCTGCCCAGGCTTGGCAACCGCTGCCGGCCTCAGCTTGGGATTCCGCCGCCGCCCGCCACCTGCTGCGCCGCGCCGGCTGGGCCGCCCGGCCCGAAGACGTCGCACGCGCCGTCGCCGAAGGGCTGCCGGCAACCTTGGACCGTCTTTTCCCCGCCACGCCGCCGGCCTTCCCCCGCCCGGTTTTTATGATCAAGGCCGAGGAACGACTCGCCCTGCTGCGCCCGAAAAAACGCGCCGCCACCACCCCCGAGGAACGCCGCATCGTGGATCGAGATGAAAGAGAGCTCGAGCGGCTCGCCTCTATCGAGTTTTCCTTGAAATGGCTGCAAGCGGCCGCCGATCCCGACCGTAGCGCTTACGAGAAGTGGGTGCTGTTTCTTGCCGACGTCTATGTCGTCGCTTTCGAAAAGGTCCGCCGCGCCGACTACCACTACCTCCATCGCGACCTGCTGCGCACCCTGGGCGCCGGACCCGCCCCCGCCCTCACCAAGGCTATCTCCCGCTCGCCCGCGATGATCGATTACCTCGATCTTTCGCGTAGTTCTAAACGTGCGCCCAATGAAAATTTTGCCCGCGAATTATTTGAGCTCTTCGTGCTCGGGGAGGGCCACTACACCGAGACCGACATCAAGCAGGCCGCCCGCGCCTTCGCCGGGTATCGCTACTACAAAAACGGGTTTCGGCTGGAGGTCCGGGCCTCCGACACCGGCCCCAAAACCGTCTTCGGGCAAAGCGGAGCCTGGACTGGCGACGAGGTGATCGACCTCGCCTACGCCCAGACTGCCGCCACCACCTTTTTGCCGCGCGAGATGGCTCGTTTCTACCTTACCGAAACCCCGCCGCCACCCGAGTTTTTCGCCCCCTTGGGCGCCAAATGGCGCGCCTCTAACCTCGAACTACGCTCCCTGTGCCACGCCTTCTTCGGCTCCACGCTGTTTTATCATCCCGACTACCGGGCGAACTACATTAAGAGCCCCGTCCACTACCTGCTCGGCCTCATCCAGGATCTGCGGCTCGACCTCACACCCCTCCCGCGCGCCACTCTGCAACCCCTGCGCCAGATGGGGCAAAACCTGCTCGAACCACCCAACGTCCGGGGGTGGGTCGGCGGCCGGCTGTGGATCAACTCATCCACCCTCGCCGCCCGCCGGCAACTCGCCCGGACACTCTGCAATCCGCTCGAAGAGGAAACGCTCAACGCCGATGAGCGGCTCGAGCTCACCGCCGCGCGCGACGCCGGGCGCAGTCGTTTCACCGTGGATGACGATCGCATTCGCGACCTCGCCTCGCTCGGCCCGCGCGGCGTTGCCGATCGGTTGTGCGATTTTTTCCTGCCCGTGGCGGTCACCCCGGCCTATCGCGCCACCGTCGTAGATTCGATCGAAGCCGCACCCCGGGCCGAGCACGAGGAACGCGTCCGCCGCGCGACCATCGCCGTCCTGCAATCACCCGAATACCAGCTCTGCTAACCCGCCTGCCCAACCCCGGCCCGCCCATGCTGCTCCCCTCCACCCGCCGCGAATTTCTCCGCCACTCCACCCGCGGCATCGGCCTTCTCGCGTTCAGCCGCTTCGCCCCGCGCTTCCTCGTCCAATCTACCCTCGCCGCCCCCGCCCCGGAGAAGGATCGCCGCATCCTCGTGCTAGTGCAGCTCGCCGGCGGCAACGACGGCCTCAACACCGTCGTGCCCTTTGCTGATCCCGCCTACCATTCGCTCCGCCCCACCCTGGCATTGAAGCAAAGTGCCGTGCTCCCCGTCTCCGACCACCTCGGGCTCCACCCCGCCTGCGCCCCACTGCATGCACTGCTGCAGGAGGGACGCCTCGGAATCGTGCAAAACGTCGGCTACCCCAACCCCAACCGGTCACATTTCCGCTCCACCGAGATTTGGGAAACCGCCTCCGCCGCCGACGAATCCCTCTCCTCCGGCTGGATCGGACGCTACCTGGACAACGCCTGCGCCGGCGCCCCCGGCGCGACCGACCCCGACGCCATCCACATCAGCGCCGAGGTGCCGCAATCCTTCGGCGGCACCCAGCCCCACCA
The DNA here is from genome assembly GCA_945888375.1 of Akkermansia muciniphila. Lineage (GTDB taxonomy): Bacteria > Verrucomicrobiota > Verrucomicrobiia > Opitutales > Opitutaceae > IMCC26134_A. Next base: position 67,108 of record CAMCZZ010000009.1, read on the forward strand.
CACCTTCAGCCTCGCCCCCGGCGCCGGCCGCGCCAACCGCACCGAGACTCCGCTGCTCGAAAGCCTTGCCAGCAGCGACCACCCCGGTGCCGAGGGCAACCACTCCTTCCTCCGGGCGACCCTGATGGACGCCCTAGTCGCCGAAAAAAAGATCCTTCGCATCCTCGATACCGCCAAACCGGCCACCCCCTACCCTCAGAGTAATTTCGCCCAATCCCTGCGCAACGTGTCCGCCCTCATCGCTGCGGGGCTACCCACCCGGGTCTATTTCGTTTCCCTCGGCGGCTTCGATACCCACGCGAACCAGGCCAATGCCCACGCCAATCTGCTGCGCCAGCTTTCGGAGGGGCTCGCCGCCTTTCAGGCCGACCTCAGCGCGCGCCACCTCGACGATCAGGTGCTCACCATGACCTTCTCCGAATTTGGCCGCCGACCCATTGAAAATGAATCACGCGGCACCGACCACGGCACCGCTGCCCCGCTGTTTGTGATGGGGCGCGGTATAAAGGGTCCTCTCCACGGCACTCCGCCCGATCTGCGCGTGGAGAAAAATGCCGACATCCGTTTCGGCACCGACTTTCGCTCCGTTTACGCCACCGTGCTCGACCGCTGGCTGGATACCCCTGCCGATACTATCCTCGGCGCCCGCCACGAGCGCCTCGGCTTCCTCGGCTGAGGCGGGAACATTCAGTTGCCCAGGTCGCGTCGAGGCGACTTAGCGGCCCCCTTCCGGTAGGGGCCTCGGCTCGATCTACCCTTGGTGGCAATATTTCGCTCGGTCCGCCTCGCCCCGCTGCTCAGCCATCCAGCTAAAAGATCCCAGCGGAGAACGTCGCGCCAAACGGAGAAATCCGGCCGAAAATCCCATCGCGACGCGGCGGCGCAACGCGCCTGCTTTCCGCATTCGCGCCAATCCGCGTGAGCAGGGTATCCGGGTCAAAAAACCGAACCCCTCACTCCTTGCGGCGGGCGCGCGGCCGGGACGACTTAGCCGGCTTTCCGGCCTCGCCTCCGGCGGCAGGCTTCTCCGCCGCACCATCGTTCTTGGCCTTGGGCTTGCGGGCGGCCGAACGTGCCGCCTTGGCGTTCAACCAGATCGAGCCATCCTTGGCATAACGACTCAACCAGAAGATCTCGTCCCCATGCTCGACAAAGACCGGCTTGGCCTCCGCTTCGCCCTCGGACACGGCAACCGGTTCCAGCAGGCCGTGACCGGTCAAGCCAGCCAGCAACTCTGCCTCGCTGCATCCCAGTGCCCCAGCTAAAAAGGCCACGGAACCCGAGACGCCGCTGCGGCTCTTGTTTGGCTTCATTAAGAGACGCAGGGCGGCCAAACGGCTCGCTTGCCCATCTGGAGCCGGCGACGAAACCGCCGCGGCCACCGGTTTGGACGTGGATTCGACCGCCGGTTCCGACGCCGGCGGGATCGGTGGCATGGCGCGCGGCACGGCGCGGAAAATCGGCGGTCCCCCCGCCTGGTCGTGCTGGGTTCCGGCTGCCCGCTCCGGTTGCGCGGCAGGCTCGGCAGGGACGGACTCGGATGCCACCGCCTCAACCGGGACCGGCGTCGGGACGCCCCCCCCGCTGGCGTCGGCGCGCTCCCGCGGGGTGGCCTCGCGACCGTTGATCCAGAGCCCCCCGTTATTATCCTTGTTTGCCCAATAAGCGTAGGCGCCGATGACGCGCACCTCGGCCTTGGCGGCAGGATTTTCCGTAGGCGCCAGGCCAAGCGTGGCGAGGGCGCTGCGCAAGGTCTCTTCCTCGACTTTGAAGTGTTTCGCCAGATACGCGCTCGAGCCGGAGTAGCCGGGGCCACGACGGTTACGGCGCATCTGGGGCCGGATGGCGTCCAGCAGGGCGTCCCCGGCGGGCAAGACGCCGCCCGCGGCACCGGCGACGCCAGCCTCCGGAGCCAAAGCCGCGCCCTCCACGAGGGGGGCAGCCACCTCCGCCGGGGCAGCGGCCTCGGGAGCCAGCACCGCCGCCGCGCGCGCGGCTTCACGCGCGGCCTGCGCCGCCGCTTGCTGCTCGCGGCGGGCCTGCTCGGCGGCAAGACGCTGGGCCTCGCGCTCGGCCCGACGGGCCAGCGCCTCCGCCTCGCGGGCGGCTTGCTCGGCCAGACGCTTGGCACGCTCGGCCTCGGCCGCAGCCTGCTCCTCGGTCAGCGCCAGATAAGCGGGATCGGCGGGATCGAGCGGCTTACCCTGCACAATGCGAAACTTGGGCCGGGGTTTTTCGCGGGTGTTCAGGAAAAACTGGGCGCGGTTGTTTTTCTCCACCCAGTATAAATCTCCCTCAAACTCCAGATAGACCGGAGCATCCGCATCGGATTCAGGGATGGTGAAGCCGCACTCACGCAGGGCGCCATGGAGATCCGTCTCGGGCTGCTCCCAGCGTTTGGCGAGGTAATTTAGCGCCACCGACTGGCCGGGGGTGTTGGGATTCTTGCGTAAGTGGGGTTTGATCGCGTCGAAAAAGTTCGGGAGATCCTCCTCGAAGTTCTCCAGATTATTCCAGTCTTCGGACCCGTGCGAAGCCTCGTCCGCCAAGGCCTCAGGATCGCTATCGCGGTCGGTGTCTCGGAGTTGACGCAGCTCCTCGGTGGCAGCCGGCTTATCCCCGGCCGCATCACTCGAAGCCGTGGCGTCGCCCGCGTGCTGCTTGAGCATCAACTCCGCCCGGAGCTTGTCTGTCTCGGCCTTGGCGGCGGCGGCGATCGCGGCCTCAAGCGTCCACTCACGCTGGGTCGGACGGCGGGCTAGGCCGGTAAAAACCAAGGCGTTCGTCGGATCGGCACGAAAATCGATGATCTCCCACTCGTCTTTGCCGAGCTGATTCAGAAAGCTTTCCAGCATAGTGGCGGAGGCGAATCCGCCCCGGCCGCTGGTGATCGTTTTATATTCCCAAAGGGCCATGATGTCTAAGATTTGCGAAAATGGTGAAAAAGGCGGGAGAGACATCCCAGATGCCGTTCGCCTTGCCGAGCCTTAACTGCGGCTGCCGCGGAAGTGTCCCGCTCAAGCTTGGGAATGGGCCAGCAACTCCGCATAACCTTCCCGAAAGGTGGAATGACGCGGCCGCCAGCCCAGTAAACAACGCGCCCGCCCTGCGTCGATGATCCGATCGGGCGTCAAGGCCCGGCGCCCCCCGGCAGGGACTCCCGTGTAGCTCGGGGCAGGCAGGCCAAGCCGCTCGGCCAGCCACGCCACCACCTCCCCCTTGGTCGCCGCACCATCATCGGCCAGGTTGAAAATCTCGGCTCCCTGGCCGCCCCGCGCCCAGACCGCCGCGCAGGCGTCCAGGATGTCGTCACGATGAATCAAATTGAGATGTGCCTGCGGCTGGCCCGATGCCTCGCCCCGCCGCACCTGCTCCAGGAGATGAGTTCTTCCGGGACCGTAAATTCCCGCCAGCCGCAGGATCGTCGCTGCTCCGGGCCAGTCTGCCGCGAGCCGCTCCGCCTCGATCAACGCCTGGGTAGTCTCGGCCTCCCCGCCGACCGGATGCTCTTCCGTCACCCGCACCCCACCACCCTGCGGATAAACCGAGGTGCTGCTGGTATAAATCAAATGCCCCGGCACCTGGCCGCATTGAGCCGCCTTTTTCGCCCAGCCCGCCACGCTGGCCAGACCCTCGACATAACTTTGGCGGTAGCCTTCCGCACCTCCACCTCCCGCCGCCACGGTCACGGCCACCCGCTGGAACTCTTCAGCCAATTCCGGCGCAGCCCACCAACCGGCCTCGTTAATCCGCGCCACAACTACCTGGCAGCCCCGCGCCCGCAACGCTGCCGCCGTCTCGACGTTGCGCGTCAAAGCCGTCACGGACCAACCCTCCGAGATTGCCCTGAGCGCCAAGGCCCCGCCGACATAGCCGGCCCCGAATACGACCAGCCGCCGCCCGGTCACTGGGGTTTTTTCCCCTTGTTCACGGGTTTTGGTGGCCAAGCCCGCCACGTGCTCCTCATTCAATCGCATAGATTCACCATGCCCACGGTCCTCGTCATCTTGCCAGAGGGATTTGAAGAATTGGAAGCCGTCGCGCCGATCGACGTGCTCCGCCGTGCTGGATGCACCGTGACCATCGCCGCGCTCGGTCCAGGCATCCATGTGACCGGCCGCAACCAACTGGTGCTGCACGCCGATCTGCCGCTGGCCTTGCTGCCTCCCGGGGCGAGCCTGCAGGATTGCCTCCTATTGCCCGGCGGTCCGGGGGTGGCGCTGCTGCGCGCCTCTGCGGAAGTCCGCGCCCTAGTTCAGCGCCACCACTCGGCCGGAAGCTGGCTCGCCGCGATCTGCGCCGCTCCCGCCGTGCTGCATGACGCCGGCCTGCTCGCCGGCCGTCGCTATACCGCCCACCCCAGCGTGGCCGGCGAACTCCCGGAAATCCTGGCCGACGAGCGGGTGGTTCGGGACGGCCGGCTCGTCACGTCGCGCGGAGCTGGCACCGCGCTCGATTTCGGCCTTGAGCTGGTATCCGTCCTGGTCTCGCCCGAAAAAGCCGCCGAGATCGCCGCCTCGATCCGGTTTTAGTCCTGCCCCTCGCTCCCATGTGCGGCATCGCCGGTTTCATTTCGTTTCACCACGCCCCTCCCGCCCGGGAGGCGGCGCTTGCGCGCATGCTCGCCGCCCAGTTGCACCGCGGACCCGACGACGGCGGCCTGGTCACGTCAGGCCCGGCCAGCCTGGGAATGCGAAGACTGGCCATCTTTGACCCCGCCAACGGCCGCCAGCCGATGGTTTCGCCCGACGGCCGCCATCATCTCGTCTTTAACGGCGCGATCTACAACTTCCGCGCTCTCCGGCCGGAGCTCGCCGCCCGCGGCTGGGTTTTCCGCACCGACTGCGACACGGAGGTGTTGCTCGCCGCCCTCGCGCTCGATGGTGCCGCCGCCTTGCCCCGCCTGCGTGGCATGTTTGCCTTCGCGCTTTGGGATGCCCGCGAACGCACCCTTTTGCTCGCCCGCGACGCCCTCGGACAGAAACCCCTGCTCTACCACGCCGATGCCGCCGGGCCCCTGCTTTTCGCCTCGGAAACACGCGCGCTCCTAGCCAGCCGCCACGTGCCCTCCGGGCTGGATCCCGCCGCGGCGGCGGATTTCCTGCGCTGGCAATCCATTCCCGCCCCCCGCACCCTGCATGCCAGCATCCGCTCGCTTCGCCCCGGTGAACACCTGCGCTGGCAGGCTGGGCGCAGCGAAGTCTCCGCTTGGTGGACGCCTACACGCGCACCGAGCGCCAGCGTGCCTTCGCCCGCCGCGGATATCCCCTCCCTCCGCCGCGAACTCCGCGCCCGGCTCGACGACAGCATCCAGGCCCATCTGGCCGCCGATGTGCCGGTCGGCGCCTTTCTCTCGGGCGGCCTCGACTCGGCGGTAGTGGCCGCCTTGATGGCCCGGCACACCGGACCGGGTTTGAAAACCTTTTCCATCGGCTTCGAGGAAACCGCCTGGTCGGAGCTCGACGAAGCCGCCGCCACTGCCCGCCATCTGGGAGTGGAGCACCACCCACACATCGTTACGGGCCGAGCCGTCGCCGCCGATCTGGACAAGCTGCTCGGGGGGCTCGACCAACCCACCGGCGACGGTCTCAATACCTATTACGCCGCCCGCGCCGCCCGCGCCGGAGGCGTTACCGTGGCGCTTTCCGGCCTCGGCGCGGATGAATTATTTGGCGGCTACCCGTCCTTCCGCCGCCTGCCCGGCCTCGCCCGCTGGCTGCCCGTCTGGCAATGCCTCCCCGCGCCACTACGGCGTCTCGGACTCGCTGCCTTCGCCGCTGGCAACACCACCTCCCGGAAACTTGGGGCCAGCCTGGACGCGGCCTCGCCCGCCGCCCTCGCCTTGCTCCAACGCGCGGTGCTGGGCGAAGATGCCATCGCTCGCCTGCTGGCCCCCTCCACCCCGGCCGCCGGGACTGCAATCACCGGGGAACATCCAGCCACAGCCGCCCTTACCAACGCCTGGACCGCCGCCCTGGCCGCACGCCCGGCCGGCGCCGCCCCACCCTACGCGCTGCTTGCCAGTCTGGCCGAGACCACTGGCTACATGGCTGACGTGCTGCTTCGGGACTCGGACGAGTTCAGTATGCGCCACTCCTTGGAATTGCGGGTTCCCTTCGTTGATCTACCCTTGGCCGAGTGGGCCTGGTCTCAGAATCCCGCTTTGCTCTATCCGCGGGGTGGCGCGCCCAAGGCCCACCTTGCCGCCGCCTGCGCCGACCTGCTTCCCCCGGCGCTACTCACCCGAAAAAAACGCGGTTTTACCCTGCCCTTCCCCCGCTGGCTGCGCGGGCCGCTCCGCCCTTTCATGGAGGAGACGCTCGGCTCGGCCTCGGCGGCCCGCACCGGCCTCTTCGATCCCTACATGCCCGGGCAACTTTGGCGTGCGTTCCGCGACGGTCGGGATGACCGCGCCTGGTCCCGCGTCTGGTCGCTTGCCATCCTTGTGCACCTCGCGAACCGCGACACGAAAGCCTGAGCCCCTCGCGCCGCATGAAAGCCGTTCTCCTCGCGCCTGAATTCGCCGCCATCGAAGCCGGTCGCCTGCAAGTGGAAGCCATCGTGCTCCGCGAGTCCACCGCCGACCTACCCGCAGGCCTACCGGACCGGCTGGTGCGGCTCCATTTCGAAGGGGTCCCCACCTACACGCTGGAGCTTTTTCACGAGCGCGTCTGGAAGAAAATCCCCCTCTACCGTATTAACCAAGCATGGTTGTTCCAGGGCGGCTTCCATTTGGCCCGCGAACCTTTGTTTGAACGGGTCAAGCGCGTGAGCGACATCCTGCTCGCGTTATCCGTGCTCCTGATCTCCGCCCCCTTTATCGTGCTGGCCGCGCTCGCCATCCGCCTGGAGGACGGCGGGCCGGTGTTTTTCCGCCAAACCCGTATCGGTCGCCACCGCGCGCCATTCTACCTCTACAAGCTCCGCACCATGCGCACGGCCGTCGAAGGGTCACGCTACACCGCAAAGGGTGACAAGCGGATCACCCGCATCGGCACCCTTCTGCGTGCCTCTCGCCTCGATGAACTACCCCAGCTCTGGAATGTGCTGAAAGGGGATATGAGCATGATCGGCCCCCGCGCCGAGTGGGACGTTCTCGTGCGCGACTACGAACGCGAGATTCCCTGCTACCACTTCCGCCACCTCGTGCGTCCGGGCATCACCGGATGGGCCCAGATCAATTACCCCTACGGCGCAGGCATCGAGGACACGCTCCGCAAACTCGAATACGATCTCTTCTATATCCGCCACTACAGCTTCCAGCTCGACGCCTCCATTGTGCTTAAAACCATCCATGTGATGCTTTTCGGCAAAGGTTCGCGCTGAATTCCGTTCCCCTTATGCCCAAGCTACCGCACCCGTCCTCTTTTGATCTCGTCGTGCTCGGCGGTGGCTCCGCCGGTTTCAACGCCGCCCGCGTCGCCGCCGATCTGGGCAAAACCGTCGCCATCGTTGACGGAGCACCCCAGCTCGGCGGCTTGTGCATCCTGAAAGGCTGCATGCCCTCAAAAACGCTACTCCACGCCGCCGAGTTGCTCCATCATGCGCAGCATTCCGCCCGTTTCGGCCTCCGCGTGCCCAAGGCCGAGATAGACATGAAGGCGCTGCACGCCTGGAAAAAACACGTGATCGGCGACTTCGCCGCCTATCGTGACCGCGCCGTCGCCAATCCCGACCGCTTCAGCCTGTTCCGTAGCCATGCCCGGTTCGTCGATTCCCACACCGTAGAACTGGTCGATGGCCGCCGGATCGCAGGCCGTTTTTTCCTCATCGCGACCGGCTCCAAGGTCTCCGTGCCCTCCGCCATACCCGGTCTCGCCACCACGCCCCAGTGGACCAGTGACGAGGTGCTTGACCTCGATTTCGTGCCTCGCTCCGTGATCGTCCTGGGCGGTGGTATCGTGGCCTGCGAACTCGCCCAGTTCCTCGTGCGCATCGGCAGCCGAGTAACGTTGATCCAACGCTCCCAAAACATCCTTCGGGAACAGTCTCCCGCCGCCTCCGAAATCATCCAGCAGGCCTTCAGGGACGAAGGCATCGACCTGCATACCGGCACCCGTATCACCGCCATCCGCCCGCGAGGCCGTTCCGGCACGGAGGTCGTCTTCGAATCCGCCGGCCGCACCCTCGTCCGCCGTGCCGACCACCTTTTTAACGCCCTCGGCCGGGAACCAAACATTGCGGGCCTCAACCTCCCCGCCGCCGGCGTGCGCCTCACCCCCGCCGGGCGAGTGCGCACCGATCGCTGGCAGCGGACGACGGCAGCTCACATTTACGCCGGCGGCGACGTCTGTGGCCCTCACGACCTCGTTCACCTCGCCGTCGCCCAGGGCGAACTCGCCGCCCGCCATGCCTTCGGTGTGCCCGAAAAACAGCTGCGCCCGGTCGCGACCACGCCTCTGCTGAACGTTGTTTTCACCGATCCGCCCCTCGCCACCATTGGCGTCCCGGAGAGCGAACTCGTTGCGAAAAAACGCCCCTACCTCGCCGCTTCCTATCCCTTTGACGACCATGGCAAGTCCATCCTCATGGGCCAGACCCGCGGCTACGTGAAGATCATCGCCGAACCCGTCCGCGGCCGCATCCTCGGCGCCGAGATCGTCGGCCCGCAGGCGGGCGAGTTGATCCACTGTTTCGCCGGCCCGCTGGCGATGCGCGCCACCGTGCGAGACCTGCTCCGCGCCCCTTGGTATCACCCGACGCTTGCCGAGATCCTCACCTACCCGCTGGAGGAGATTGCGGAAAAACTACCCTCCGGTAGCCAGCTCTGACCTAACTCACCTCGGCCAGGGCCTGCGCCACGCTGAGACGCTTTTCGTAAATCGCCTTGCCGATGATCACGCCATGCAAATTCGCATGGCTACGGGCCAAGGCGGCCAGAGCCGTCACATCCGCCAGCTGCGCCACGCCCCCGCTCGCGATGATTTGCGCTCCCGTGGCCGCCACTGCATCAGCCACTGCCGCCTGAGCGGGCAAATTAGGTCCGGTCAACATGCCGTCCGTGCCGATGTCCGTGTAAATAATGGTGCGCACGCCGAGTCCTGCTACCCGTCTCGCAAGATCAAGCGCGCCGGTCTCAGTGGTATCCACCCAGCCCTTGACCGCTACCTTGCCGTTCTTGGCGTCGATGCCCACCGCCACGCGTTCGCCATAGAGGCCAACCATCTCGGCGACGAAATCCGCGCTTTCCGCCGCACGCGTGCCGAGGACCACTCTCTGCGCACCGGTCGCAAGCGCGCGGTCCAGCGCGGCCGCATTCCGCAGACCGCCGCCGAGCTGCACCTTTAAACCGGTCGCCACGATGGCCGCCACCGCAGCGAGGTTCTGCGGTTCTCCGCAAAAAGCGCCATCCAAATCGACTACATGCACCCACTCGGCCCCCTCGGCCTTGAACTGGGCGGCCACCTCCTCCGGATGGAGGGAATAGACGGTCTCTTGGTCGGCCTTACCTTGGGTAAGGCGGACACAGCGGCCGGCTTTGATGTCGATAGCGGGATAAATGGTCATGGCGAAAAGAGCCTGAGAATTGCCCATGAAATCACCTAAAAAGCACGCAAAGATTTTAAGCCGCCACCTCGGCGAGCGGTTTCCCCGGTTGCGCACTTGCGCCATGTTTCCCAATTAAGAGCGCCCCCATGAGTCTTTTTATCCGCCGCGCCCGCGTTCTCACCCTTGCGCCCCCCGGTTCCGACCCTACCAGCCCGGTGCGTCCCCGCCGAGGCCCCGCCCTGCGTGAATTAGGAATTCTACCCCGCGCCGACGTCTGGATCCAGGGTGACAAAATCACCGCCGTCGCCGCTGAATTGCCCCTGCCTCCGGACGCCGAGGTGATCGACGCCGAGGGCCGCGTGCTCATGCCAGGCTTCGTGGATTGCCATACCCACGCTTGCGGCCCCGCCAGCTCCCTCGACGAATGGGAACGCTTCCTCGCCGGCGCCTCGCCCGCCGACCTTGAAAAAGCCGGCGGCGGCCTGCCCTCCATTATTCAGGCCACCCGCACCGCAACCCGCAAACAGCTCGCCGCCGGGCTAAGGCTTCGCCTCGACGCACTGCTGCGAAGCGGCACCACCACCGTTGAGGTAAAAAGCGGCCTCGGCCTGACTTCAGAGGCTGAGCGCAAACTACTGGGCGCCATCCAGCGCGCTGCGTCGGAGTGGCCAGGCACGGTTATTCCGACCGCCACGCTGGGCCACGCGGTCGAGGGCGATGTCGCCGCCTTCACCCGCCAGATCGTCCGCGAGGTGCTGCCCGAAGTATGGCACGAGTTTCCCGGCCTAGCTATTGACGCCCGGTGCGCAACGGATGCCTGGCCCGTTGAAGCCTGCGTGCGCCTGCTCGAACGCGCCCGCAAACATGGTCTGCCCATCCGGGTAAGCACCGACCAAAGCGCCCCCACCGGCATGGTGACGGAAGCCCTCGCCCTGCACGCCCGTAGCATCGATCACCTCGAAAACGCTGCAAAAGCCGATCTCCTCGCCCTGGCGGCGAGCGATACCTTTGCCGTCTTCACGCCGGCTTCGAGTTTCCACGCCGGCCTCCGCTATGCTCGGGCCGGAGCCTTCGCCGAGAGCGGCGGCTTGCTCGCCCTCGCCAGCGATCACGGCCCCGCCGCCTGCCCCATCCATGCCATGCCAATGGTCATCGCACTCGCCGTGCGTCATTGCGGCCTGACTTTCGCCGAGGCCGTCGTAGCTGCCACCGTCAACGCCGCCGCCGTGCTCGGGCTCCACGACCGCGCCACCATCGAGCCGGGCCGTCGCGCCGACCTGCTGCTGCTGCGCCACTTGGACGAACGCCAACTCGCCTACGAAGTCGGTGACAACCCCGTCGTGCGGGTGATCTGCGGGGGAAAGTCCGTTTTTCCATCGTAAACCCCGCCACCCGTCACGTTGCTTTAAGCATGGCCCAAACCCGTAAACTTCCCGCCCCCGCCCCCCGCCCTGTCGTGCCCCCCTTTCTTGCCGAGTTGCTCGCCGCCCGTTCCCCCTCCGGTGCCGAGCAGGAGGCCCAGGCGGTGTTCGACGCCCACGTCAAATCGAAGGCCGACCAATACGAGAACGATGCCCTCGGCAACCGCATCGCCACCCTGAATCCCGCGGGCGACCCCGTGCTCCTGCTCGCCGGCCACATCGACGAACTCGGCCTCCAAGTGAGCTACGTGAACAAGGACGGCTACCTGTATTTCAACACCATCGGGGGCCATGACCGCATCATGATCCCGGGTCGCCGGGTAATCATCTCCACCCAGCAGGGGCCGGTGCTCGGCGTGACGGGTAAACGCGCCATTCATCTCATGGATGACGCCGACCGGAAGAAGGTCCCCGAGCTACACGAGATGTGGATCGATATCGGGGCAAAGTCCAAAAAGGAGGCCTTAGCCCGCGTGCGCATCGGCGACGTGGCCACCTACCAACCCGGCTTCGAACTGCTCCACGGCAGCGTCGGCGTGGCCCGCGCCTTCGATGACAAGGTCGGGGCCTACGTCGTGGGAGAGGTCCTCCGCCGCCTCGCCCCGCAACGCAAAAAACTCGCCGCCCGCGTCGTCGCCGTCGCCACGACGCAGGAAGAGATCGGCGTGCGCGGCGCCACCACCGCCGCTTATTCGGTGAATCCCCACTTCGCCATCGCGGTCGACGTCGGCCACGCCACCGACCACCCCGACTGCGACCAGCGCAAATACGGCGAGACCACCCTCGGCGGCGGCCCGATCATCTGCCGCGGCCCGAATATCAACCCCTTCCTCTACGACCGCTTGGTGGCCTGCGCGGAGCAGCTCGGCATTCCCCACCAGTTCGAGGCCGACCCGCGCCCGACCGGCACCGACGCCCGCGCCCTGCAGGTGGGTCGAGGCGGCGTGGCCACCGGTCTGGTGAGCATCCCCCTCCGCTACATGCACACACCCAGCGAACTGGTGGACCTCGAAGACGTGGAACGCACCGTGCAACTACTCGTCACCTTCGCCCTCGGCCTGAAGGCCGGCGAACACGGCCGCTGGTAGACGCGCCAGTCAGGCACGCGCGGCCGGCCGGCGCCGGCGCAGGAGCCCCGCGCCAAGCGCCAAGGCGCCCGCCAGCCCCCCCGCCGCCGCCGGTTCGGGGATAGGCAGGGCGCTGCCGACCGTGGCGAGGATGGCGTCGCGGTAGGTGACGATGTCGGCAAACCCGTTGAGGTTGTAATAGGTGCCGACGTTCTTGCCCGTGGCCACCGCCCCACCCGGCGGCTTCGTATCCGGTGTGTTGAGATTGAGCAAACCGCTGGTGATGCCACCCAGCACATATTGTCCGCCTATGCTGTAAAACATCGCCCCGCCTGAATCGCCGCCCACCGCGAGGGTCGATTCGAGCAACCCATCGAAGGACGTGACCACATTCGAGGTCGGCCCGGTGCCGCCCACGTTGAAGGTGTAACCGCTGCCGAAATACAAAGCCTGGCCCCAGCGCTTACCGATGCTTCCGGCTACAGAGTAGCCCTGATAATCCGAGGCGAGCAAGGAGCCGGTCTCGGTCCAGACGTCGTTCTGCGTGCCCGCTACTGTCGTGACATCCCAACGCTTGAAGGTGCCCTCGACCCCGCCGTTGCCGATCATCGTGACCACGTCGCCCGGGGCAGCCCGCACCGACGCCAAAGTGAGATTCGGCAAAGAGGGGGTGGAGGCGATGCGGAACATAGCGAGGTCGGTCGTGGTGTTGTCCGCGTTACGCACCTGCACGCCCGAACCGGCAACGCCCGCATAAAACACCCCCCCCAAGGTGATACCCGGCGCGCCGCCACCCGTAACGTGGCTGGCGCTCAACACCCAGCTGCCCGTTTCGAAATTGCCTAAAAAAATCCCGCTGGCCCCTGTGACCGAGCCAGCATTGTCCCACGGGAGACCTCCCTCGGGATCAGTCGTATGACCCGACCCGCTGGCACCAAAAATCACCAGCGCCCGGGCCGATTCGGCCGAGGCGAGAAGAAGTAAGGTAGCACAGAAAACGGAGGCCGGACGCGTCATGCTCATACCTGCAAGCTAGGCGAGGCCGGAGGGTAGTTCAAGCGACCAACCGTCTGCATGGTTTTAAAACAAACCGCCGGCTCGGATCACTTGCCGATGCCGGAGGCGCGGAAGCCGATGGCCCGAAGCTGGGCAAGGTTGAGGATATTGCGGCCGTCGAAAATGAAAGCGGGCTTAGGCATGCCGGCGAAAATCGCAGCGTAGTCGAGGGTCTTGAACTCATCCCACTCGGTCACGATGGCGATAGCATGGGCGCCCGCGCAGGCCTCCAACGCACTGGCTGCCACGGTGAGTCGGGGATTGGCCGGCGCACCCTTTCCGAGCACGTCCGCCACGATCTCGTGGGCCGGGACCTTCGGGTCATAAACCACCACATTAGCCTGCTCGGTCAGCAAGTCCCGGCATACGCTGATCGCGGCCGTCTCGCGGGTGTCATTGGTATCTTTTTTGAAGGCGAAACCTAGCACCGCGATGCGTTTATCCGCCACCGTATTGTAGAGGGCTTTGACGATGTTGGCCGCGAAACGACGTTTCTGCCAGTCGTTGATCTTGATCACGCTCTCCCAGTAGGCTGCGACCTCGGGCAAGCCGAAATGCTCGCAAAGGTAGGTGAGGTTGAGCACATCCTTCTGGAAACAGGAGCCGCCGAAACCGACCGAGGCCTTGAGGAATTTCGGCCCGATGCGCGAGTCCTTGCCAATGGCATTGGCCACCTCGTCCACGTCGGCCTCGGTCGCCTCGCAAAGGGCCGAGATGGCGTTGATGGAGGAAATGCGCTGGGCTAAAAAGGCGTTGGCAACGAGCTTGGAAAGTTCGGAGGACCAGAGATTGGTGGTGATGATGCGCTCCCGGGGCACCCAACGGGCATAGACCGCCACCAGAGCCTCGATCGCAGCCTCGCCCTCGGGCGTGCGCTCGCCGCCGATGAGCACTCGGTCCGGATTGGTCAAATCAGCCACTGCGGTGCCTTCAGCCAGAAATTCCGGGTTGGACAACACCTGACACTTCGCAGCCCGCGGATGGGCGGCAAGGATCTCCTGAATCGTCGTCGCGGTGCGCACCGGGATGGTGGACTTCTCCACGATGATCTTGGGGCTCGTGGCCACCTCGGCGATGGTGCGCGCCACTGACTCGATATAACGTAAATCGGCCGCCCGCCCGGCGCCTACGCCATAGGTCTTGGTGGGCGTATTTACCGACACAAAGATAATATCGGCGGCGGCGATCGCGCCCTTCACATCGGTTGAGAAAAAGAGGTTGCGACCCCGCGCGGTCTTCACGACCTCGTCCAGGCCGGGTTCATAAATCGGCAAAGTCTCCGAATTCCATGCCGCGATCCGCTTTTCGTTCAAGTCGACTACCGTCACGGAAATATCGGGCGCCTTGAAGGCAATCATCGCCATCGTCGGACCACCCACATAGCCAGCGCCAATACAGCAGATTTTCATAAAAAAGGAGCATTCATTCGAGTCACGCCGGCGGAGGAATCCAAGCCGCATTTTCAGCCATCTCGACAATTCAATACCTTCAGCCCGGACCTTCGTGAAATGCAGACGCTGGCGCGGCTTTCTTATATTCCGAGTTGGACGTCCGCCCGGCACTGAGTGACTTTGCCCGCGCCCCTGACTTTGACGGTCCGATGCCCCCACCCGATCAGCCACACCACCAGATCCTTCATTTTGCCCGGATACGACGGACAAAGTGGCTGCTGCGTTACATGCCCCGCCGGGCGCGTTTCCACACCTATCCCCTTGTCGGCCGCTTCGCCGCCTTTGCGCGTAGCCGCAATTTTCTCTGGTCGTTTCAATACCCGCAGCTTCGCCCCGCTTTTTACCTTGGCTCGGTGCTTACCTTTCTTCCGGTGCTTGGCCAGTTGCCCATCGCCTTTGGCCTCTGCCTTTTATTCCGGACTAATTTCATGATTCTCGGAGGGCTGCAGTTAGCGAGTAATCTACTGACCTTCCCTTTCATACTTTGGGGCACTTTTCACCTCGGCACTTTTGTGCTCGGCCTCACCGGCCTCGATTCTCTGGCGGGGCTCATACCGCCGCCCGTAGCCGATCCGGCGCTTGCATCCGCCGCGGCTGAGCCGGCCGGCGGCGCCAGCTTCAGCCTTTACGCGAGTGCCTTCTGCCTCGGAGCTCTGATCGCGGGCCTCGCGCTAGGCGCAGTGCTCGATTTGCTTTGGCGCTGTTTTGTGCTGCCCGCCGCCAAACTGCACGCTTCCCGCCAGCCCATCACCGCCAGCATCACGCCGCACGAACCGGCTCCTGCTCCACCGCTTTCCAACCCCGGATTATGACGTTCCGTGCCTCCCGCCCGCTGCTCTGCCTCGGTTTATTTTTCGTAGGCCTGTTCGGCTGCAGCAGCACCGCCCCGACCCCGCCCCGCGCCACCCCGCCACGGGCCGCCGCACCCGCGCCAGTGGCGACTCTTCCGCCCCCGCGGGCTACCCCCGTCACCTCATCTGTCCAACTGGGTATCGACGTGCTCGCCGCCGACGGCTTCAGGGCCGTGAAAGGCAAACGCATCGGACTCCTGACCCACGCCGCCGGGGTGAATCGCGAAGGCCGCAGCACGATCGAAATCCTTTACAAAGCTCCGGGGGTAAAACTCGTCTCCCTGTTCGCACCTGAACACGGCCTCGACGGCTCCATCAAAGCCAGCGTCAACTTCGGCGACGACCGCCACATCCCCACCGGCCTCCCCGTTTACTCCCTGCACGGTAAAAATCGCAAGCCGACCGCGGCCCAGCTCAAAAATTTGGACGCCCTCGTCGTTGACCTGCAAGATATCGGCGTCCGCAGCTACACCTTCAACGTCGTGATGCGCTACGCCATGGATTCGTGTTTCGCCAACGGCGTAGAGGTGGTCGTCCTTGACCGGCCCAATCCCCTCGGCGGTCTCAAAGTCGATGGTCCTCACCTCGATCGCGCTTGGATGAGCGGCGTCGGCGCCTTCCGCATCCCCTATGTGCACGGCCTCACCATGGGCGAACTCGCCCGCATGGCCGCCGACGCTCCCGGCGTGCTCGAAGTGCCCGAGGCAGTTCGCGCCAAAGGCCGTCTGCAAGTCATACCCATGCGCGGCTGGAAACGCTCCATGCGCTGGCCGGAAACCGGGCTTAAATTCCTGCCCACCTCCCCTCTGGTAAGGGATTTCCCCGCAGTCGTCGGCTACGCCATGACCGGCCTGGGTTGCGAATACAGCGGCTTTCGCCACGGCGCCGGCAAGGACCACCCCTTCCGCGCCCTGAGTTACAAAGGCAAGACCCCTGCGCAGTTGAAAGCCGACCTCGACCGCCTCGCCATCCCCGGCCTGGGCTTCCGCCTGCTACCCCTGAAGGACGCGCAAGGTCGTCCCACCAACGCGCTCTATGTCGATGTGATGGACTGGAATGCTTGGCGCCCCACGCAGTTGAGCTTTGAATTGATGCGCCTGGCCTGCCGCTACGCCCCGCCCAACCCCTACGCCAGACTCGATGCCAAAAGCGTCCGCAGTTTCAATATTCACGTCGGCAGCACCGCTTGGTGGGATGCCCTCGTCCGCGACGGAGCGAAGGTAAATCTGGACAATTTCGAGGCCGACTGGGCCGCGCGCTGCGCCACCTACCAGCGCCAGACCGAGCGCTACTGGCTATACCCGCGGTAACCCGAGGGCGTCCGCTCTACTCCACCCGGAACGGAAAATTATCCGCGCTGGCTCCACCCCGGCCATCCCGGGCGTAAAGAAAAACGCGATAAGCACCCGGTCGGGCCGGGGCCCGCAACTCGACCGCAGCCCCCTCCTCTCGCACCACGCACTCGGGCAGGGCCGGCGGCTCGGCCTCGTGATCGCCACCTTCCTTGCGGTCGCTGCTCTCCTCCACCACCCGCCAGTCAAAAGTCAGCGCATCGCCATCGGCGTCCGCCACCCTGGCCTCCACCCGCAGGCTCGCGCCGGGCTTCACCACACCCTCGGCAAAATCAGCAGCCAACCGCTCGATGCTGGGGCTGCGCGAGGCCGGCCAGACTCCCGTCCAAGCATGCGCGACCGCGTCCACCGCCGGCAGTTTTTCGCCTGTGGCCAAAAACATCCCATACCACGTCGCGGTCACTTCTTGCTTCTGCCCCCACACAAACGCGAAAGACCCCACGCAAAGTCCCCTCGATTCCTCCATCGCACCGCGATACGCCTTGCGATAATTCTCCGCCTTCTCCCGAGCCGGCGCCTCGATCGGCGCGCCCCACCCGGTCTGGCGCACTTCCCAGTGACCCACCGGACCGTATTCGGCCAAAATAAAGGGTTTGGTCCATCCGGCTTGAACCAATGCCGCCCCTACCCCCGCCGCCCCCGCATAGGCATTTACGCCAAGGATATCGATCGAAGGATAATCGTGCATCAAGGCCTGCACCTTGCCCGCCGCCGCCCCTGCAATGACGGTGCAGACCGGGTGATCTGGATCCTCCTCTTTTAC
Organism: Akkermansia muciniphila; assembly: GCA_945888375.1. Classification (GTDB taxonomy): domain Bacteria; phylum Verrucomicrobiota; class Verrucomicrobiia; order Opitutales; family Opitutaceae; genus IMCC26134_A. Next base: position 84,558 of record CAMCZZ010000009.1, read on the forward strand.
GATTCGCGCCAACTCCTCCAATTCGCGCCAGATGCGCGGATCACGGCCATCTGCCGAGGGCCCCTCCATTTCATTCCCCAAGCCCCAAACCAGAATCGCCGGATGGTCCTTGAATTTGCGCACCGCCGCGCGAACCTCATCCCGCTGCCGCCGTAGTTGCACCGGATCGGAGTAGTCAAAGCCATGCCTTTCATGCTGCACCCAGATTCCTGCCATCACGGTGATGCCCAAGTCCTGGCAACGATCGAGCAAGGTGCGACCCTCAATTTTCCGGTCTAACTGCTCCACTCCCCATGTCCGGATGGTCGTGCCACCCAGTTCCCGCAATAGTTCGAGCCGCCCATCCCCGCCGACACCCCGCACCGTGTAAGGTGCGCCGTTTCGTGTCAGGCTCCAGCCGCCCGCGGGAGCCGGCACAATCTTTACCGGCACCGCCAGCCCGGCTGGTCCCGTAGCAACGCATCCCAAGGCGAGCCCGCAGATACGTCCCCACCAGCCGGCACCCACCAAACCGGACTCGAAAGCGTTTTTCATAACGCTCAAATTGCGTGCCCCCACTCCGTTTTGTAAAGACGGATCAAGTGCACTAAATTGCATCGATTATTCAGAGCGGGTTTAGCAAACTGAAGCCATGACCGTCCCTGCTGCGCCGACCCGTGCCGCCCAGAATATATTTTACTCGGCGCCTGATCGACTGGTTCACTCTTCCGCTCAACCAGTTATGGGAAAAATAAACCAGCAGTTAATCGCGGATGAACTTCAGCTATCACGGGCCACCGTCTCTCGCTGCTTCACTAATCACCCGGGAATTAACCCCACCACCCGGGCCAAGGTCTTCGCCCTCGCCTCCCGCCTCGGTTACAGCCACCAGGAGAAACGTGAACCGTCCGGAGGGCGGCGCACCGCCCGCCGCCTGGCGTTCGGAGTTTTGGTATGCGTTGAGCTGCGGAGCTTTAAGCATACCGATTACGGCAATCCCGGACAGGAACTGCTGAATGGGCTCTCCGAATTCGCCCGCGTCCAAGAGGTCCGCCTCGACCTGCACTTCGTGCGCCCGCAGGACCACCACCTTGAGGATCCCTCCTACGCCCACATCCTGCGCTCGCGCCGCCGCGTGTGGGATGGCGTAGTCCTGATCTACCCCTTTCCGCGCAGTGTGGTCGATGAACTGAAGGCCCGCTATCCTGTCGTTTCGCTGGTCGATCAATACGGCACCCTCCCGCTCGACTGCGTCGACGTCGATCACTACCGAGGCATCAGCCGCCTAGTCGATGAACTCCACCATCTGGGGCACCGCCGTATTGGTTTCTTCACCTGGCGATACCCGGTCGAGGCTAGCTGGGCACTCCGCCGCTATAGCGCTTTTGTGGAAAAATTGACCGCCCTAGGGCTGGATCTGAATTCCGCGGATGTCATCAACGCCGGGCCTCGCCACCCTCTGGATGTAGACCACGCCCACGCCCGCGCGGTCGAACGCACCCGCGACGGCGTCACCGCGTGGATCTGCGCCGCCGACCACCAAGCCTACGATCTCATCGCTCACTTCAGAAAGGAGCAGCTTCGCGTGCCGCAGGACGTTTCCGTGGCGGGTTTCGACGGCATCGCCCGGCCAACCGGAGCCCCCAAACTCTCCACGGTCCAAATCCCCTATCACCAGATCGGCCTGACCGGCGGCAAACGCCTGCTCGATCTTGCGATGAAACGCTACGATTCAAACCAGCACATTCTGCTAGATTGCGACTTGCGCAAGGGCGACACCCTAGCGCTCCCGTCCGGGCAAGCGGTTTAAAAATCGTCCTTAGCCTTAAAAACCCGGCACCTCGAGGCTGAGCCCGTTATCCTTTCGCCCCAGTTGCAGTAAAAAGGGCGACGCCGCCTTGGCCCACGCCTCCGCCTTCGGGTAGCCCTCTGCCCTTTCCTCATAACACTGGCGGAGCATCGCGGTATCGATGATACCGGGACTCAACGGCACTGCCGCAAGCGGGGCCGGCAGTTCCTCCGCCAAGGCCTTGGTCAGGCCTTCCATACCCCACTTGCTCGCGCAATAAGGCGCGAAACGGCCCGAGACCGAGCGACCCCACCCCGAAGATAGGTTCACTATCACACCCGATCCACGCTCGATCATCGCAGGCACAAAGCCCTGAATGACATGCACCACACCGGTCAGGTTGACTTGAAACAGCCGCGCCACCGCCGTCGCATCCTGAGCCCAGAGCGGGGCCGGATCAGTGAGCAGACCGGCGTTGTTAATGACCAGATCGGGCGCCCCGTGCTGGGTCAGCATACGCTCCGCCCAGAGCGCCACTTTGGTAGGTTCAGCCACATCCAGAACATCAAAAGTGCTCGGCGCCGGCACCGAAAAACGCAGGTCGAGCACCGCCTCGGGATTGCGCCCACAGCCAATCACGGTGTGGCCACCCGCCACGAATTCCTCCACCAATGCCCGCCCCAGCCCCTTGGTGCATCCAGTTAAAACAATTTTCATTCGACCAGCCAAGCCGCGTGCTGCCGGGGTGCAACCGCGATGCGCAGGTTGAGCGGTCAAACTGGTCGATTTGTTTTCGCTCGGCCCCCGACGCCAGACGTAAATAAACCGGATGCACCCGTTCATCCGCCGCCCCATGTTTTCCCTACCCCGCCTCCGTCCTTGGCTCGCTTTTCTCCTGCCCTGCCTGCTCGCCTTCGCCGCCCTGCGTGCTGACGAGGCCCAGCGCGTCGTGGAGGACGCCGCCAAGTTTAAACTCGAAGTGAAGGCGGACCCCGCCCTCCCAACCCTCTATCTGGTGGGCGACTCCACCATGAAAGTCGGCACCCCCGGCCAACGCGGTTGGGGCGACGACTTGGCCCGCTTTTTCGATCCGGCCAAGATCAACGTAGTCAACCAGGCCATCGGCGGCCGCAGCAGCCGCACCTACCAGACCGAGGGCCGCTGGGCCGCCGTCCTCGCCGCCCTCCGGCCCGGCGATTTTGTGATCGTGCAGTTTGGCCACAACGATGCCAGCCCGGTGAATGAGGACCCACCCGTCACATCCAAAACCCGCGCCCGCGGCACCCTCCGCGGAGTTGGCGAGGATTCGCGAGAGGTGGACAACATCCTCACCGGTAAACACGAGATCGTGTATTCCTTTGGCTGGTATATGCGCCGCTATGTCGCGGATATCCGCGCCCGCCAAGCCACGCCCATCGTTCTTTCGCTCGTGCCGCGCAACGCGTGGAAAGACGGTCACATCATTCGCTCCCGGCCCAACCACTACGGCGAGTGGGCCCGGCTCGTGGCCGAGTCCACCGGCGCAGCTTTTATCGACCATAACGAGATCATCGCCCGCGAGCTGGAAAAACTCGGCCCCGCGCAGGTCGGTCCTCTTTTCGCCGACAACCTCCACGCCGCCCCCGCCGGCGCCCTTTTCAACGCCCGCGCCGCCGTCGCCGGCCTGAAGGCGCTGCCCGGCGCGCCTTTCGCAGCAAGTTTTTCCAGCGAGGCCGCCGAGATTCCCGCCTTCGCCCCTTAAACCCGGATACCTCGGTTATCCCGGGGGAATATCGCGCAAGATGCTGAAGCGACATATCGGTGCGCCCCCCCCTGCCTGCATCTGAGAGGTGTTGGTCGCTGGAGACGTAGCGAAGGGACGGCCAGCAGGTTTACGCAAGACGACCCGCGATAATCGCGGTATTTGGGTTTAAATTCCCGCCGGGGGTATCGCAATCCGCGCCAGACCCTGAATAGCTCCCCCTGTCCTCGCGCCGGCCCTTTGTCCTGCACTCACCTGCGCGCCCCGTCCGTGGCGCTTGCGCCGCGCCACGTCAGACCGCTTTATCCCAAGTCTTGTTTGGGGTTTCCCGCGGGAAAGGGGGTATCCGCGACCGGGCGCCACGCCAGCCAACCAACCAGGCCCAGCCCCGCCCAAAGCGCGAGCGTCCCCACCACCTCATGCATCTCATGATATCGCCCCGGAAAATACGGTGCGCTCAAGGATATCACCAGGATACGAGCCACGTTAGCTGCAAATCCGGTCAGCAAGGCCACGGGCACGAGCGCTGCCACCACCCAGCCGCGACGACCGGAGATCCCGCCCGCCAGGATAGCCACCAAGGCCGCCGACGTGATGAGCCCGAACCCGTTGCACTCGGTTGCCACTAAAAAATTCTGCCCCGAAACCGTAAGGATTAGTTGTGGATCCGCCGGAGTCCCAGCGAGGGTCAAACGGGGTGCGATATGCGCCACGTTCAACATCCACGCCGCCCCCCCGCCCGCAAGCTGCCGCAAGGGCCAGTCCAAAAGCGGGAAAGCCAAAATGATAACCAGCAGCACGGCAAATCCGGCTACCAAGGGGCGGAATAAGCGGTAACCGTTGACGCCGAAGAGCACCCGCAAACCCCCAGCCAAAGCAAACGCAAATCCCGGCAGAACCAGCAGACTCCATTTTAAAAAACCCGCCGCACCCACCAAGGCAAATGCCAGGGTCATTAAACCAAGCGCGGTATTCCCAAGATCCCCCCGGACCCGCAACTCCCTGCGGTGCCGCCAAGCGACTACCCCTGTCGCCATGATCAAAATAGAGCAGCCCTGCCGGATCTGCGACCGCGCCACCGTCTCCTCCACGATCCAGCGCGTTACCGGCCAGAATACGGCTACCGCCACCCCCACAACAGCCCAAGGTATCCAGCGCCCGCCAGCTTCGGGAGAGGTTTCAGGGCGCGTTTTGGCGGCGATCTCAGGTTCCATGCCTTTTTTTAACGAATCAGCTGACACCCGACAAGCTGGCATACTAATCCTCGTCTAGCTTGCGCGGGTTAAATATGGAACCGCGCCACTCTTGCCCACCCCTCCCGCACGCAGTTTGCTGTCGGCCCAACTCCGCGCCTCCAGCCCACCAGCGCCGGCCCCTTCACTTTATGCCCAACCACATTTGGAATTTCTTTCGCATAGGCGGCTTCGACCAAGTCGCCATCACCTCCGCCGCCGACCTGGAAAATCTCCATAACCTCGACCCCAAACTTTGGGTCGCGCTTTCATGTCCCGTCAAAGGCTTGGAGCTCGACGAGAAAACGCTGGCTCTAATCGACACGGATGGGGATGGCCGTATCCGGGTGCCCGAGTTGCTCGCCGCCATCGCCTGGGCCAAACCCTATTTCCAAGACCTGGCCAGCCTCCTCTCGGGCCGCGATACATGCTCGCTGGACGCCTTCGCCCCGACCCCCGAAGGCCGGTCCGCCGCCGCTTCCGCCCGCCGCATCCTGACTTCGCTCGGCAAACCCACCGCCACCACCATCGCCCTCGCCGAAGCCGCCGTCACCGCCAGACTCTACGCCTCCACCCATGCAAATGGCGCCGGCATCATCACCGCCGCGACTCCCGCCGATCCCGCCCTGTCCGCCGTCCTTGCCGATATTCTCGCAACGACCAGCGCCAGCCCGGAGAGCGCCGATCGCGAAGGCGTTGACCTGCCTCGTATCGACGCCTTTTTCGCCGCCGTCTCCGCCCAGCTCGAGTGGTCCCACCAAGCCGACTCCCCCGCCATCCTCACCTTGGGTGTAGCCACCCCGCCGGCCGCCGCCGCCGTCACCGCCGTGCGCGCCAAAGTAGATGATTATTTTGCCCGCGCCCGCCTCGCCGCCTTCGACCCCCGCGCCCTCGCCGCCGTGAATGGCCCGGAAGGTGCCTACCTCGCCCTGGCCGCCGGTGAGCTGACTGCCACCGCCAGCGAAATAGCCCACCTGCCCCTCGCCCACATCACCGCCGGCCAAACTCTGCCGCTTCTCAACGGCATCAACCCGGCTTGGGCCGCTGCCCTCGTCCGCCTGCACCGTGACGCCGTTTCACCGGCCTTTGGCCCGGACGTCACCATGCTCACGGAGTCGCAGTGGACTGCTCTTAAAATAAAAGTAGATGCCTTTATCACCCACGCCGCAGCAAAACCCTGCACCGATGTGGAAAAGCTCGGCTTGGAACGTCTCCACGCCCTCGCCGCCAACGCCGCCGCCACCCGCGCCGCCCTCGCCGCTCTCATCGCCCAAGTAGCCGCCCTCGCGCCCGAGTTCGAGGCTATTGCAAATCTTGAAAAACTCCTTCGCTACAGCCGCGATTTCCGGTCGCTGCTGCATAATTTCGTCAACTTTTTCGACTTTTACTCGCCCGACCGCCTGGCCGTTTTTCAAGCCGGCACCTTATATTTGGATAACCGTTCCACCGAGTTCTGCCTCGAGGTCGCCGGCCCCTCCCCTCTCGCCGCCATGAGCAAGGCCTACATCGCCTACTGCGACCTTAAGCGCCCCGGCGGAGCCACCCGCAAGATCGCCGCCTGCTTCACCCAGGGCGACAGCGATTACCTCTTCGTCGGCCGCAACGGTCTCTTCTACGACCGCCAGGGCCTTGATTGGGACGCGACCATCACCGCCATCGTCGACAACCCCATCAGCGTGCGGCAGGCCTTCTTCGCACCCTATAAAAAATTCGTTCGCATGATCGAGGAGCAGGTCGCCAAACGGGCCGCCGCCGCCGATGCCGACGCTACCGGCAAGCTGGCCCAGGCCGCCGAGCAAACCGCCCAGGCCGGCACAGCAGCCAAACCTGCCGAAGCCAGGAAAATCGATATCGGCACGGTCGCCGCTTTGGGCGTGGCCGTCGGCGCCATCGGCGGAGCGCTCGGCGCCATCGCCACCGGGTTGGCCCAGCTCAAAATCATCCAGCTCCCGCTCGTGCCCCTGGGGCTTATGCTCGTCATCTCCGGCCCCTCCATGCTCATCGCCTGGCTAAAACTTCGCCAACGCACCCTCGCCCCCCTGCTCGAGGCGAATGGCTGGGCCATCAACGGCCGCGTCGGCATCAACATCCCCTTCGGCGCCAAACTCACCACACGCGCCGCCCTTCCGCCCGGCAGCAAACTCGACCTGAACGACCCCTACCGCGACCGCGCCGCCGCCCGCCGCACCCGGATCGCGCTTTGGGGGAGTTTGCTCGCCCTGCTTTTGGCTGCCCTCACCGCCGCTTGGTTCACCCGGGTCTGGCCCTTTTCCAACTAAACCACACCCCCGCTCCCATGCTACGCACCGGCATCCTCAACCCTGCATTCCTCAGCCTGCTCGCCCGCGTCCGCCACACCAATACCCTAGCTATCGCCGACCGCGGCTTTCCCTTTTGGCCCGGTCTTGAAACCATCGACCTTTCCCTCGTGGACGACGTGCCCACTGTCGCCCAGGTGCTAGGCGCCTTGAGGCCGAATTTTGTCGTCAGCCGTGTCTTCGCCGCCGCCGAAGTGCAGACCGCCAATGCCCCCGATAAACTCGCCCGCCATCTCGCCGCTTTGGATGGCCTCTCAATCACCTTCGAGCCGCACCTTGACTTCAAGAAACGCATTCCCTTCGCCATCGGCCTGATTCGCACCGGCGACACGACCCAATACGGGAACCTCGTCCTCGAATCCGCCTGACCCGGCCGAGCCCCCGGCACCCTCCCCAATGGCCACTTACCCCCTCCCCGCCCGCCTCGCACTCGCCGCCCTGCTGCCACTCGCCGCCGCCGCGGACGATTCCGCGCGGGTCCTGCGCTACGACCAGCCCGCCACCGTCTGGACCGAGGCGCTGCCTGTCGGTAACGGTCGCCTCGGCGCCATGGTCTTCGGCGGCGTCGCCCGCGAAAGGCTCCAGTTAAACGAGGCCACCTTCTGGTCCGGCGCCCCCCGTGAATGGAACAACCCTGCCGCACTCCAGGTTTTGCCCGAGATCCGCGCCGCCCTCTTTTCCGGTGATTACGCCCAAGCCACGCGCCTGAGCAAAAAAATGCAGGGCCCCTTCACCCAATCTTACCTGCCCCTCGGCGACCTGCTCCTCGCTTTTGATCACGCCACTTCCGGCGAAGCCGCCATGGGTTATACCCGCTCGCTCGACCTCGACCGCGCCGTCTCCACCGTGCGCTACCGGATCGGGGACACCACCTACACCCGCGAGCTGTTTTGCAGCTTCCCCGACCAGGTCATCGTCTTGCGCCTCAGCGCCGACCACCCGGGCCGCATCGGATTTCAGGTGACCGCCAACAGCCTTGCTCGACACGTCACCGCCACCGAGTCCCCCGCCACCCTCGTCCTGCGCGTCAAAGCCCCCGCCCACGTCGATCCCAGCTATCTCAAATCCGACGCCCCCATCCGTTACGACGAGGGCGAAAATCCCGAGGGCATGCGCGCCGAGCTGCGCGTGCGCGTGCTCACCCGGGGAGGCGAGACCGTCACCGCAGACTCCGCCATCACCGTAAAGGGCGCCGACTCGGCCACGCTGCTCCTCTCCGCCGGCACCAGTTACAACGGTCCGGAAAAATTCCCCGGCCGCGAGGGCCGCGACGAACACGCCGAGGCCGTCCGCCCCCTCGCCGCCGCCAGCCGTCGCTCTCCCGATCAACTGCTTAAACGTCACGTTGCCGACCATCAAAAACTCTTCCGCCGCGTCGCGCTCGACCTCGGCTCTTCGGCCGGTGCCGCCGCGTCCACGACCGTCGCACGTCTCGCCCGCTTTCACGCCGGCGAAGCCGATCCCGCCCTCGCCGCCCTGCTGTTCCACTACGGCCGCTACCTGCTCATCGCCAGCTCGCGCCCCGGCGGCCTGCCCGCGAATCTCCAAGGCATCTGGAACGACTCTCTGCGCCCGCCTTGGTCGTCAAACTGGACGCTCAATATCAACACCGAGATGAACTACTGGCCGGCCGAGACGACCAACCTCGCCGAATGCCACGAGCCCCTCTTCGCCTTGATTGAGCGCCTCGCCGTGAACGGACGCACGACCGCTCGGGTTAACTACGGTGCCAACGGCTGGGTGTCCCACCACAACGCCGACCTCTGGTGCCAGACCGGACCCGTCGGCAACTACGGCGGCGGCGACCCGAAATGGGCCAACTGGCCGATGAGCGCCGGCTGGCTCGGCCAGCACCCTTGGGAACACTACGCCTTCGGCCGCGATCCCGCCTTTCTGCGCGAGCGCGCCTGGCCGGTCATGAAGGGCGCCGCCGAGTTTTATCTCGATTGGCTGGTCGAGGATGCCCAAGGCCACCTCGTAACCGCGCCCGGCACCTCGCCCGAACAGGGCTTCAAGCTCCCCGATGGCCGGAGCGCGAGCGTCGCCATCGCTCCGACCATGGACCTGGCCATCGTCTGGGACCTTTTCACCAACGTGCTCGAGGCCGCGCGCCAACTCCAAATCGAGGACGAGTTCACCGCCCGCATCGCCGCCGCCCGCGACCGGCTCCTCCCGCCCAGCATCGACGCCCGGGGCCGCCTGCGCGAGTGGGCGCACGATTTTCCCGAAGAGGACATGCGCCACCGCCACGTTTCCCACCTCTTCGGCGTCTACCCCGGACGCCAGCTCACGCCCGACACACCCGCGCCCTTCGCCGCCGCCCGTCGTTCGCTCGAAATTCGCGGCGACGAGGGCACCGGCTGGTCGCTCGGCTGGAAGCTAAATCTCTGGGCCCGCTTCCGCGACGGCGACCACGCCTACGTGTTTGTGCAAAATCTACTTCGCCCCGTCGGCGATGAGGCACGCACAAAAGTAACCGGCGGCGGCGTGTATCCGAATCTCTTCGACGCCCATCCGCCCTTTCAGATCGACGGCAATTTCGCCTACACCGCTGGCGTCGCCGAACTCCTTCTCCAAAGCCACCGCGGCGAACTCGACCTCCTCCCCGCCCTGCCCTCCGCCTGGCCAGACGGCTCCATCCGGGGCCTGCGCGCGCGCGGCGGTTTCGAGGTCGATCTCGTCTGGAAGGCGGGGAAACTGGAATCCGCCGTGATCCGCAGCCGGGCCGGCGCCCCTCTCCGCGTCCGCCTCGGCGAACGCGTCCTCGACCTCGCGCTGAAACGGGGTCGCTCCGTTAGCCTCACTGCCGCCCGCTTCGCCGCCCCGCTTTGAACTAGGCCATCTTTTCTCTTCGTTTCCACCCGCGCCAGCCCCCATCGGGCGCCAAGCAACACCGCTGCAGACGAAGCTACCGGAACGCGTCTTTCTACGCCACCCACCAACGCGGGCCAGGCAACTTAAGGATCCTGGTTCAGGGCCGGGCGGCGTCGATCACGGCTTGAAGCGCAGGCTTGGGTTCGAGGGCGCGGTTCCAAAACAGTGGGTGGTTGGTGCGCGCGCGCGGCCAGTAGTTCAGCCAGCTACGGCCGTCGTGGAGGCCCCAGACCGTGACTAGGTCGATCTTGTCGGCGTGCTTTCGAAAAAGCGCGTAGAGCCGGGCGTATTGATCCGCCTGTCGCTGGAGCCGGTCCGACGGCAGCCCATCGGGATAGGGATCGGCGGCAGCCTTTTCCCGGGCGGAGACGTCGGCCGCGCCGGAGCCTCGGGGAACCACGTCGATGTCGAGTTCGGTGATGGCCACTCGCAAACCCTCGGCGGCAAAATCGCAAATGGCCTTTTCGATCTCGTCGTAGGGCACGCTGTCTAGCGTCCAGTGGCCTTGGATGCCGACTCCATCGATGGGGGCGCCTCGATTTTTCAGTAACTTGATCAGGCGAATGGCCTTCTCGCGCTTGGCCCCGGAGTCGATGCTGTAGTCGTTGTAGTAAAGCAGCGCCTTGGGGTCGGCGCGTCGGGCAGCCTTGAAGGCCTCGACGATGAATTCCTCGCCAGTGGCTTTGAACCACTTGGATTTGCGCAGGAAATACTCGCCGTCGTCGATGGCCTCATTGACCACGTCCCAGCGCGCGATCCGACCCTTGTAGCGGCCGACGAGTTTGGCGATGTGCTCGCGCATGCGACGCAGCACGAGGTCGCGTGACGCGTCTTGGTCGCCTTCCCTGAAGAACCAAGCAGGACACTGGGAATGCCAGACTAGGGTATGGCCGTGAATTTGCAGCCCCAGCTTGGAGGCGTCGGACACGAAACGATCACTCGCTTCGAAGACAAACCGTCCCTCGACCGGCTGGATGGCCTCGGGCTTCATTATGTTTTCCGGGGTGACCGAGGAAAAGTGGGTGGCGAGCAGCCTGACTTCTTGCGGGTTTAGTGTATCCGGCGAGGGGATAGCAGCGCCGATTTCGAAGTTTTTCGCGTATGCCCCCTTCAGCGTATTCGTCGGCAAGGCGGTCGGCGCATCGGCACGGAGAAGCTGGATTACGGTTACCGCGAAAAAAGCGGCAGCGACTACTGGTAAGCGCGACATAAAAGGAGGTTAGAGGGGTATGCCCGGAGAGTATGCATGGATATCTTGGCAGCAGCAATCCCCACGGAGCCGCCGTCTACGGGAAGCGTGGCCACCTACTACGTTGCTAGTGTTACTTTACTCGTTCATCGCACCCAGAAACTTAAAAAGCACCGTCCGGACTTTGGAATTTCTAGGACTGCCCGAGCTCTTGGCGACCGGCTCGCGATTTGAGGAAATTCTCAGGTGAAAGGCCATGCACACGCTTGAACACCCGGGAAAAATGATAGGGATCCATGCCGAATTCGTCGCCTACCTCGCGCACCAGCCGGCCGCCCTCCTCGAGCCTAGCCGCCGCGTGGCTCATACGCAGGCGCATGAGCACTTGATACGGGGGTTGACCACAAAAGCGCATGAATAGTCGACTCAGATGCGCCGGCGTCACATGACCGGCCGCCGCGACCGCCTCCGCCGTGGCAAGTTCCCTAGACCGCGCTTCAAGAACGTCCCGGCACCGCTGATAGGTTTGAAATGCCCGCCACGCCCGCGGCTCCGTTGAGGCCGAACCGTCCGCAATCAGCTCAAGCATCGTCTCCAAACGCAGCGCGACCAGCCGGTCGGCGCGCAGCGAGGTCTTCTGGCCGTCGGCGATCAATTGATCGAAGGCGAGCCGCACCTCGTCGTCCTTGGCAAGGCGCCGACAAACTCCCGCCGCGAGCCCCGCCCGGCGGAGTCGCGCACCGGATTCTTTATCGCAAAAATCCACAAAAAACTTGCGCAACGGATTCGCCGGATCGGTGCGGATTTCATGCGCCACCCCGGGACCGTAGGCGAACACCACGCCGCGCTCCAGGCGATGTCTCACGCCCGCCAGTCTGAGGCTGCCCTCTCCCCCGGAGACAAACTCGAGCGACCAGTAGGGAAAGTCCTCCCGCTTCAGGTGGTAATCCGGGGCGCACTGCTCCCAGCCTCCACATGCGACGACGACATCCGCCTCCGATTGGAGACCGACCTCACGGTAAAATCGCCGCGCCTTCGTCACCTGCCGCGAGATGAAGGATGGCTCCAGCAGATTCTTTTTCGACATGGTTCAAGTCTGCCTGATAGTTTCTCAAAATCAAGAATCGGCATGTTTGCGCAAAATGCCGCCATTTCCTTTCGAGCTCACTGCCGGCATCCTTTCTCCTGAATTCAACCATTCACCCATGCTCCGCACCGGTATTCTCAATCCCGCCGTCCTCGCCCTTTTGGCGCGCGTCCGCCACACCAACACGCTTGTGATCGCCGATCGCGGCTTTCCCTTTTGGCCGGAGATTGAGACGATCGACCTCTCCGTCGTGGATGACCTCCCGACCGTCGCCCAGATCGTCACTGCGCTACGGCCTAATTTCGTCATCGGAAAGGTTTACACCGCGAACGAGGTGAACGCCGCCAATCCGCCCGCGACCCTCGCCCGACACCTGGCAGCGCTCGAAGGCCTGCCACTCACCTACCTTTCGCACATCGAGCTAAAGCAACGAGTTCCCCTTTCCATCGGACTTATCCGCACCGGCGACACCACCCAATACGGGAACCTCATCCTCGAATCCGCCTGACCCTCCATGCACTACCGCACCCTCGGCGCCACCGGCGTCCAAGTCTCCGCCCTCGCCTACGGCGGATCCTCCCTCGGCTCCGCCTTTCGAGCCATCGATGAGGCGGAGGGCATCCGCTCCGTCCACGTCGCACTCGACCACGGCATTAACCTGATCGACACCGCCCCCTACTACGGAGCCACCACCGCAGAAACCGTCTTGGGAAAGGCCCTCAAAACCGTTGCGCGGGATCGCTACATCCTCGCCACCAAGGTCGCTCGCTACGGACCAGAGCAAAAGGACTTCGATTTCTCCGCCGCGCGCGTGACCCGCAGCGTCGACGAGAGCCTCACCCGCCTCGGCGTCGATCACGTCGATTTTATTCAGGTCCATGACATGGAGTTCGGCGACCTCGACCAGATCGTGAACGAAACCATCCCCGCCCTCCGCGCCGTGCAAGCCGCCGGCAAGGCCCGCTTTGTCGGCATCTCCTGCCTGCCCGTGCGCCTATTCAAACACGTGCTCGACCGCGTCGTGGTGGACCAGATCCAGAGCTATTGCCACTACTGCCTAAACGACACCGCCCTTGCAGACCTGCTCCCTTATCTGCAGTCTAAGAACGTCGGTATCTTCAACTCGGCCCCGCTCGCCATGCGCCTACTTAGCACCGAGGGTCCGCCCGCCTGGCACCCCGCTCCCGCCGCCCTCCGCGCCGCCTGCGCCGAGGCCGCCGCCCTGTGCCACGCCCGCGGCACTGACCTCGGCAAACTTGCCCTCCAATTCGCGATGGCGAATCCCGGTATCCACACCCACATCGTCGGCACCGCCAGCCCCGCCCGCGTCCTCCAAAACCTCGCTGACGCCTCCGCTCCCCTCGACCGGGAACTCCTCGCCGACGTCCTGCGCATTCTCGCCCCTGTCCACAATCTTACCTGGTCCTCCGGCCGCCCGGAGAACAACTAGAACGAGTGAAGTAGCGGGTAGTGCGTAGCGAGCCTCACGAACCGCACGCATTTCCCGCTCCGCCCTACTCGTAAATCGCTGCCCGCTACTCGTTACTTGCCTCACTATCCATGCAAACCCTCCTGATCGACGCCCCCGGCCAGTTCTCTTACGGCGAGAAAGCTCAACCAGTTCCCGCCTCCGGCGAAGTCCTGCTGCGCGTGCGCCGCCTCGGCTTCTGCGGCTCCGACCTCTCCACCTTCCGCGGTGGTAATCCGCTCGTCTCCTACCCGCGCATCCCCGGCCACGAAATCGCCGCCACCATCGCGGCGGTCACTCCCGGCGTGCCGCCCGAATACGCCGTCGGCCAAGACGTCACCGTGCTGCCCTACACGACCTGCGGAAAATGCAGCTCTTGCCGCCAGAAACGCTTCAACGCCTGCCGCCACAACCAAACCTTCGGCGTGCAACAGGACGGCGCGTTCACCGACTTTATCGTCGTGCCCTGGGGAAAACTCGTGCCCGCCGCCGGCCTCGGACTGCGTGAACTCGCCCTCGTGGAGCCCCTCGCAGTCGGCTTTCACGCTGTCTCGCGCGGCCGAGTCGCCCCGACCGACACCGTCGTCGTCTTCGGTTGCGGCATGATCGGCCTCGGCGCCATCGCCGCCGCCGGCCTCCATCGCGGCGCCACCGTGATCGCGGTCGATCTGGAGGACGCCAAACTCGCCGTCGCGAAGAAAGCCGGCGCCACCCACGTCATTAACTCCCGCTCCGAAAACCTCCACGAACGCCTCCAGGCCCTAACCGACGGCCACGGCCCCGACGTCGCGATTGAGGCCGTCGGCCACCCCGCCACCTTCACGGCCGCCGTGGACGAGGTCTGCTTCGCCGGCCGCGTGGTATACATCGGCTACGCCAAGGCTCCCGTCGCCTACGAAACAAAATACTTCGTGATGAAGGAGCTCGATATACTCGGCTCACGGAACTCCACCCCGGCCGATTTCCGCGACGTCGTCGCCCTGCTCGCGTCGGGCCGCTACCCACTCGATGATACCGTGACCCGCACCGTCTCCTTTGCCGAGGCCGGCCAGGCCCTCGCCGACTGGTCCGCCAACCCCGCGGTCATCACGAAAATCCACGTCTATATGTGAGACGGGAAGTAGCGGGTAGCGAGTTGCGAGTAGCGAGTATCACGCCGTCGCCGCCACCCTCAGAACTTTGATTCCCAGCCTACTCGCTACCCGCTACTCACTACCCGCTACTTCATCTACCCCCATGCCGGTCATCGACGCCCATCACCACTTTTGGCACTACAACGCCGCCGACTACGGCTGGATTCCCGACGCTTGGGGGTGCATCCGCCGCGACTTCGTGCCCGCCGACCTCGAACGCGAACTCGCCGTCGCTGGCGTCGACGGCGTGGTCTCCGTTCAGGCCCGGCAGTCTTTGGAGGAGACCCTCTGGCTGCTCGATTTCGCCGCCCGCCACGATTTTATCCGTGGCATCGTCGGCTGGGTCCCGCTGATCGCGCCCAACCTCGCCGCGCATCTCGACCGCCTCGCGGCCCACCCCGCCGCCGCCAAACTCCGCGCCTTCCGCCATGTCCTCCAAGCCGAGCTCGACGACGCCTACATGCTGCGCGACGACTTCAATCGTGGCGTCGCCGAGCTCACCCGGCGCGGCTACGCCTACGACATCCTCATTCTCGAACGCCATCTGCCCCACGCCATCGCCTTCGTGGACCGCCACCCGGACGCCACCTTCGTGCTCGACCACATCGCCAAGCCCCGCATCGCCGCCTGCGAACTGGAGCCCTGGGCGACAAACATTCGCGAACTCGCCCGCCGCCCTCACGTTGCCTGCAAACTCTCCGGCCTAGTGACCGAGGCCGACGTAGCCACCTGGAACCCCGCGCAGCTCCAGCCCTACTTCGACGTCGTGCTCGCCGCCTTCGGCCCCGCCCGCCTTCTCTTCGGCACCGATTGGCCTGTCTGCCTCGCCGGCGTCGGCTACTCGCGCTGGCGCGAGGTGGTCGAGGCCGCCCTCACCTCACTTTCGCCCACGGAGCGCTGCGCCATCTTGGGCGAAAATGCCGTGCGTCTTTATCGTCTCTGATTAGAGCTTTGGCCGCCAGCATTTCTTGCCCGCGTAAACGCATTACCCTTTGCCTCGGGTGGATTTTCACACCTAAAACAATCCTTTAGCCCCTATGAACACCCTCCACCACCTCCGCCTCCCCGCCCTCGGCCTGCTCGTCGCCCTCCTGGCCGCCTGCTCCAAAGCCCCCGAAGCCGCCACCCCCGCCGTCGCCGGCGCCCCCGCCAAAATCACCCTCGCCGCCATCCCCAAGGCCACCACCCACTCCTACTGGAAAGCCGCCGAGGCCGGCGCTCGCCGCGCCGCCGCCGAGTTCGACGTCACCCTCGAGTGGCAGGGCCCCCTCGACGACTCCAAGGTCGCCGATCAGATCGGCATCTTTAACAACCTCGCCGCCTCCGGCCTCCAGGGCATCCTCCTCTCGCCCTGCGACGACAAGGCCCTTGCCCCCCACGTCCGCACCGCCGCCAAACGCGGCCTGCCGGTCTCCATCTTCGACTCCCCGCTCGATGCCAAACAGGGCACCGACTACATCAACTTCGTCGCCACCGACAACAAGGCCGCCGGCGCCACCGCCGCCCAGACCCTCCAGAGCCTCATCGGAGCCACGCCCGTCCACGAAGGCCAGATTCTCGTGATCCGCTTCACCGAAGGCTCCGCCAGCACCCGCCTGCGCGAAGAAGGCTTCGCCGCGGAACTCGCCAAGAATCCCGCCCTGAAGGTCGCCGCCCAACAATTCACCGACGGCTCCATGGCCGGCGCCCAGCGCGTGGCCGAGACCCTCCTCGGCAACTACGTTAAAAACAACAAACTCGAGCTCGCGGGCGTCTTCGCCTCCAACCAGCCCACCGCCGAGGGCACCTATAACGCCATCAAGGCCCTGCGCGACAAGGGCGTGGAAGTCACCGCCAAGTTCGTCGGCTTCGACGACTCCACCCTGCTCATCCAAGGCCTGCAAAACGGCGTGATCGACTCCCTCGTGGTCCAGGACCCCGAGAAGATGGGCTACCTCGGCGTCAAATCCCTCGTTGACCATCTGCGCGGCAACCCCGTCGCGGCCTACGTGGACACGGGCGTGACGGTGAAGACCAAGGCCAACACCGCCGCCAAGTAAGCCACCTGCCCGCCGCCCCCCGCATGAGCCGCGCCGCCGACGCACCGTCCCCTGCCCCGCTGCTCGCCGTGCGCGGCGTGAAAAAAAGCTTCGGCGCCACCCAGGCGCTGAAGGGCGTCGATCTCACCCTCGAACGCGGCCAGGTTCTCGCCCTGATTGGGGAAAACGGCGCCGGCAAGAGCACCCTCATGAAGGTGCTCTCCGGCGCCCACGCCGCCGACTCCGGCGAAATGAGTTTGGAAGGCACCCCCTACCGCCCAGCCGGTCCGCTCCACGCCCGCGGCCTCGGCGTATGCATGATCTACCAGGAACTGGCCCTCGCGCCCCACCTGAGCGCGATGGAAAACATCCTGCTCGGCATCGAGCCGACCTTCGGGCCCTTGATGAACTGGCGCGAGACCCGCGCCATTGCCCGCCGCGCCCTCGACGAGGTCGGCCTCCCCGGCCTCGACCCCGCCACCCTCGTGGCCGACCTGTCCATCGCCGAACAACAATTGGTGGAAATCGCCCGCGCCGTCGCCGTGGGCTGCAAGGTCCTCGTGCTCGACGAGCCCACCAGCTCGCTCACTCAAAAAGATGTGCAGGCCCTCTTCGCCCTCGTCCGCCGCCTGAAGGCCAAGGGCGTCGCCATCGTCTACATCAGCCACGCGCTCGAGGAGGTTGAGGCGCTCTGCGACCGCTTCACCGTGATGCGCGACGGCGAGACCGTCGGCCACGGCCGCGTCGGCGAGGTGCCGGTCGACCGGATCATCGCCCTGATGGTCGGCCGCGACGTCGAAGACCTCTACCCGCGCTCCCCCCGCTCCGCCGGCGAGCCCATCTTGGAACTGCGCGCCCTCGCCGGGCAAAAGTTTCCCCGCTCCGCCGGGCTGCTGCTGCGGCGCGGCGAAGTCGTGGGCGTCGCAGGCCTCATCGGCTCCGGCCGCACCGAGACGCTCCGCGCCCTCTTCGGCCTCGATCCGGTCGTGTCCGGCGAGATCCGGATCCGGGGTATCGTGACGTCCCCCGCCGGCCCCGGAACGCGCTGGGGCCAGGGCCTCGGCCTGGTCAGCGAGGACCGCAAGACCGAGGGCCTCGCGCAAAACCTGTCGATCGCGGAAAACCTCACCCTGAGTCGGCTCGACGGCCTCGGTCCCTGGGGCCTCGTCCGGCCCTCCCGGCAAAACGCCGCCGCCGCGCCGTGGATCAAATCCTTCCCGATCAAGTGCCAGGGCGGCGAGCAGGCCGTCGAGGCCCTCTCCGGTGGCAACCAGCAGAAGGTCGCCATCGCCCGGCTGCTCCACCACGACTGTGACGTCCTGCTGCTCGACGAGCCCACCCGCGGCATCGACGTCGGCTCCAAGGCCCAGATCTACGCCTGGATCGACCGCCTCGCCCTCGGCGATCCCGCCACCGGCAAGGCCCCCAAGGCCGTCCTGGTGGTTTCCAGCTACCTGCCCGAGTTACTCGGTATTTGCGACCGTATCGCCGTGATGACTCGCGGCGTGCTCGGCGAGGCCCGCCCCGTGGCGGACTGGAACGAACATTCCCTCATGCTCGCCGCCACCGGCCAAGACCAGCGCGCCTGAAGCCGCCCGCCCTCCGCCACCCTCCCCGCCTTTTCTCATGAGCCAGCCCTCCGCCTCCGTGTCCGTCTCGTCCGCGCCAAAAAAATCCTCCCGCGTCGTCGCCCTGCTCGGGCGCCTCGCCGCGCTGGCCGCCGTCTACGCCTTCTTTGCCATCCTCACGCCTGGCTCGAAGGGCTTCATGTCCGACGCCAACACCCAGCTCATGCTGCAAGACATCGCGGTCGTGGCCATGGCCGCGATCGGCATGACCATCGTGATCATCGCCGGAGGCATCGACCTCTCCGCCGGTTCCAGCATCGCTCTGGCCATGATCACCACCGCCTACGTGCTCAACCTCGGACCGGAGGAGAGCAAACTGGTGCTCGCCCACCCCGTCGCCCTCCCCCTTCTCGCCGTCGCGGCCGCCGTCTGCGTCTCCACCCTGATCGGCTTTATCAACGGCGCGCTGGTTACCTGGATGCGCATCGTCCCGTTTATTATCACTTTGGGCACCATGCAAATGGCGCGTGGTTTTGCCAAACTAGTCGCCAACGAGCAAAACATCTACCCACCCGCCGCCGTGCAGGATCTGTGGGTCGCGCGCTTGCTCGATCCGTCCAAGACCGTCTTCACCTGGCCCTTCCTGCCCCTCGCCGTCTGGCTGGTGATCGGCGCGGCCCTGTTTACCGCGCTTTTCCT
The DNA here is from genome assembly GCA_945888375.1 of Akkermansia muciniphila. Taxonomy (GTDB): domain Bacteria; phylum Verrucomicrobiota; class Verrucomicrobiia; order Opitutales; family Opitutaceae; genus IMCC26134_A. The sequence goes on from CAMCZZ010000009.1 coordinate 103,653, forward strand.
GCGCTACACCCGCCTCGGCCGTCATATCTTCGCCATCGGTTCCAACGAAAAGACCGCCCTGCTCTGCGGCGTGCCGGTGGCCCGCACCAAGATCCTCGTTTACATGATCGGCGGCCTCTTCAGCGGCCTGGCCGGCGTGCTGTTTTTCGCCCGCCTCGGCTCCATCGGCCAGCCGACCGAGGCCATCGGCTACGAACTGTTTGTCATCGCCGCCGCCGTGATCGGCGGGGCCAGTCTGCTCGGCGGACGCGGCACGATTTTAGGCACGATGATCGGCGCGCTCATCATTACCATCCTGCGCAACGGTGGCGTCAAAATGGGCTGGCCCCAATACACCCAAGAAATCGTGATGGGCGCGGTCATCATCGTGGCTGTAGCGATCGACAACCTGCGCCAACGCCAGCGCACCTGAATCCGCCAGCGATGGTGCCCGGGGTGGGAATCGAACCCACAAGACTTTCGTCGGAAGATTTTGAGTCTACTGCGTCTGCCAATTCCGCCACCCGGGCAGGGTGCGAACCTAAGGAGAATTAGACCATACTCCCAAAACTCGGTTGTAAACCCGAAAGGCGAGCCAACTCCACTCGGGCTAAATCTGCGACAAACCTCCGCTGCTCGAATGATTGATTCCGACGACTGATTACCTTCGGACCATAAACATCCCGATTTTTGTCCACGGATCGCTCGGATAATCACGGCTATACCAAGCCCAATTGGTGCCCATCCAGGAAATTCGTGTTTAAAATCCTAATGCTCAGGATGATTGGCGTAAGCCGGAGACCGCGCTTATCGCGGCAGCAGGTTTTAAAAAATCAGTATTTTTTTTGAATGTTTTCCAGACCGGGCGGTCTATCTCCACGTCATCATTGGTTGTTTTTGTGGTTTGCTGGCAGAGGCGGCCCCCGGCGTGGTTTCCGGAGGCCGCCTCTCCTCTTTTGAGTTGGGCGCGTGCCGAACCATCTCCTTACATTGCCAGCATGCCTGATTACCGCGTTTACGTCTCACCTCAGCCTACCCTGACGTCTGACGAGCTGGTGCTGAGCGCCGCCGAAGCCCACCACCTAGTCCAGGTGAACCGTGCCCGCCCCGGAGATCCGGTTATTGCTTTTGACGGCAAGGGTAACGAGTGGAGTTGCCTTTTGGAGCCGGGCGCGGGCCGTAAAATCGTTCGCCTGCGGGTGGTTTCCCAAGCAACCCGCGCCGCCTTGCCCTGCTCCATCTTGCTCGGCCAAGCCCTGCCCAAAGGGGGAACGATGGATGAAATCGTGCGCCAAGCGACCGAACTGGGTGCGGCCGTCATCGCCCCCCTTTCCACCAGTCGCAGCGAGGTGCATCTCGAGGGCGAGCGGGCGACCAAGAAAGTGGATAAATGGCGCGCAGCCACCATCGAGGCGGCAAAGCAATGCGGCAACGGCTGGGTGCCCTGCGTAGAGCCCATCCAGCCACTCGCCACCTACCTCGCTTCGTCCGCCGTGCGCGCGGCCGAACTCCGGCTCGTCGCGAGCCTCCGCCCCGACGCCCAGCCTTTGCGCCATGTCCTCTCAAACTATCGCAGCACCCACGGACGCGCACCTACGTCGGTCGCTTGGCTCATCGGGCCCGAAGGCGATTTGAGTCCCGAGGAAACCGCAACCGCCCTCGCTGCCGGCTGGCTCCCCGTTTCGCTCGGCCCCTTGGTGCTACGGTGCGATACCGCCGCCGTCTACGCCCTTGCCACCGTGCGCTGCGCCACCGACGGCGGCTGAGCCGCTCAAGACCTCCGGAGGTTCCGCCAACAAGTGGGGAAAGGGCGAGGTGCTGGTCGCCTCGGGCAACCCGGAACGCGAACCATTGGAAACCGCCAGCGGGGAGGCCACTGGAGCGGCCAGCGGAAGGGCAAAAGCAAAAAAAGCGCCTCCGTCGGGGTTGTTTCCGCACCAGATACGTCCCTTCATGCCCTCGCAAAGCGCCCGGCAAATCGCGAGCCCCAGACCGGAGGATTTTTCCCCCGCCGTCGGTTTGGCCGAAAGCCGGGCAAAACGCCCGAAGACACGCCCCAAGTCCTCTACCGAGAGCCCCGGACCGGAGTCGGCAACCACACAATGCGCCTCTTCCCCTTGGCCCAGCACAACCACCCGCACCCGGCCGCCGGCAGGGGTAAACTTCACCGCATTCGAAATGAGGTTATCCAAAAGACGCCTCAAACCCGAGCGGGCCGCCCGCACGCCTAACCGCTCGAGCGCACAGTCAAATTGGAGCGTGATCGCTTTTTCGCCCGCCTGCGGCCCGTGACGGTTCACCGCTTGCCCGCAAGCCGCCACCAAGTCGCAGTCGCTTATCCTCAAGGCCGCTCCGCCTCGTTCTAATTCATTCAAGTCCAACAGGGTGCCAAGAAAATGGTTCATCTGCTCAGCCTCGTTTCGGATCACTTCGAGCGCGTGGCGATTTGGGCGCTCGTCCCCCTCGTTCATTAACTTGAGGGCATGTTCGGCAAAACCCATGATGACAGCCAGCGGCCCGCGCAGATCGTGCGCCGCCACGCCGAACATCTGATCCTTTTCGTGATTCAAGGCCGCCAGCCGCGCATGACTCTCCTCCAACTCACGTCGCGCCCGATTGAGCTCTGCATGCACCGCCACGCGCGCACAAAGCTCATCACCGCGAAAAGGCTTGGCCAGGTAATCCACCCCCCCGACAGCAAAGCCCTGTGCAACGGAATGCCGATCCGGCAGGGCCGACATCATGATAACCGGCAGCTTGGCGGTGGCCGGGCTGGCCTTGATTTCCCGGCAGACATCGTAACCCGACATCCCCGGCATGCAAATATCGAGCACCACCACATCCAGCCGCTCCCGATTCACCAACTCCAAGGCCTGCTTCCCATCCGCAGCCTCCAACACTTTGAAACCCGCCAGCTCCAAGGAGCAGCGCAAAAGGAAACGACCATCGCTGACATCATCCACCACCAGCACCACCGGGATTTCAGCTAGGGTCACGCTCATGCCGGACCATACCCTTACAAAACAGGGCTACACCTCAAGTCTTATGCAGATAAAAAGCGAAAGAACTAGAGTTAAACCTTTATTATATAATATTTAATAAAAACTTTACCAGACCAACAAGCCGCCTGCGTAAGTGAGGCCAGCACCGACCGAACAAAAAATAATACGATCGCCGGCTTTAAAAATCCCCTCCTCCGCCGCCCAGCCCAGTGCCATAGAAACCGAGGCGCCCGAGGTGTTGCCGTATTTGGCGATAGTCACGACAAACTTCTCATAAGGTATGCCCACCCGCTTGCTCACCGCCCGCAGGATGCGCTCGTTGGCTTGATGGGGCACGATCCAAGCGATTTCCGCCGCCACCAAGCCGTGGCGTTCGAGTGCCTTTTCAATTTGGTCGGAAAACGCGATTACTGCATTCTTGAATACAGCAGCCCCGTCCATTTGCAGATAAAAGTCATTGCGATCGCTACCATCGGCACAGGGCATGGGCTGCCTCGCCCCTCCGCCCGGACGCTGGATCGCGTTAAAAAGCTCCGCATCGCCCGAAAGCGCCATGCGATGCAGGCGGTGCCCACCCGGAGACCCCGTGAGAATGGCCGCCCCCGCTCCATCGCCAAAGAGAAAAGCCGTTTCGTGGTCGTTGGGATTGGTGATGCGCGAAAGGAGTTCGGCGGTGACAACAACCACCGTGCTCGCGGTGCCGCCCCGGATAAAAGCCCGCCCCACTTCCAACGCGTAGAGCCAGCCGGAACAGGCCGCATTCAAATCAAAAGCCAGGGCTTTGGGACAACCAAGCAACTTGGCCAGGGCGCTCGCCATCGAGGGAACGGGTTGATCAGGGATGATTGTCGCCAGCACGATACCGTCGATCCGCACCGGCTCGATTCCGGCCTGGGCAAGCGCCTTGCGCACCGCCGTGGCAGCCAGCGATGTCGCGCTCTCATCCGCATCGGCGTAACGGCGCTCATGAATGCCCGTGAGCTTGTGCATCTCCGCCTCGGTGCGCCCGGGGAAAGCCCTGAGAATTTCACTCGTCGGACGAATGTTTTTGGGCACGGCGTAGCCCACACCCGCGATGCAGACCGTGGTATCCGTTGGTTGCACCGCGGGAGACGAACTGACTATGCTCGCTGCACCTGCGGCTGATTGGGGCCGCGCAGCCAACCAAACTTGAAAATCCTCGCCCGTGATCCGCCCCGCCGGACCCGTGCCCGCCAACCCCTCCAGCTTGAAAGGCTCAAAACCCGCCTCGCGCGCCAGTTTTTGCGCCCGGGGAGTCCAGAGGGACCCGGTAGCCAACTCCACCGCCACGGGTGCAGACGATGGCGCCACCGCCACCGGCGCCGCCACCACCGCCACTGGCGAGGACACGCTTCCCGCCTTGGACTCGAGATGGCGCAGACTCTCGTCTTCGGTCTCGATGGTGATAAATAGATCACCCGATCGGATAATGTCGCCCGCCCGGCAATGCAGCCCTCGCACCGTGCCGTCACACGGCGCCTCCCATTCAAAGACGGATTTATCGCTTTCCAGCTCCGCCGCGATCCGGCCTTTGGCCACCCGTTCTCCCGGAACGACTTTGAGGTCGATCACGGTAAGCTCATTCACGGTCGCCCCCATGCTCGGCACAGGGATTTGAATTAGGAAGGTGGCCATGCGAAACGTAAAAGGAAATGAGAGTGACGCACCCCGGCCTCCGGTCAACCGTGCGCAAGCGTCATTACCGAACCGTATTTATTCGCCCAAAACCCACTCCAGTCCGTCCGCGGTCCATACTTTCTTGTCCTTGGCCGAGCGCCAGCCACGCCACACGCGGTCGCATTGATCGGGCAAAGCCACCACCGAGGGCATAGAAATCTCCGCCCGTTCCGGCGCTTCAGCCCACGGCATGCCCTCGCTCCAGCGCAAGGCCATCGCCCGCAAATCGAGTAATGACACGGCTGCGTGCGAAACAGCGCCGCGCGCACAACCCGGCGCACCACGCACAAAGAGCGGCACCCGGATACTTTCCTCGTGCGGCCAGCCTTTCCGGAAGAGCCCGTGCGCACCGTGCATATCCCCGTGCACCGAGGTGAAAACCACCAGCGTGTCCGGCCCTGCCGCCGATATCAGCCGCCCTATCGCAGCATCCGTCGCCGCGATGTGCGCGTAGTAACCCGCCAGCTCGCGTCTCGCCCGAGCCTCAACCAGCCCGCCCCGGGGGACGTTATTGGCCAAAATCACCTCCTCCGGTCGCATACGCCGTGCTCCCGCCGGGGTAGGCGCATCATAGGGAGGATGCGGTGCCTCCAGGCTCACCAAGGCGAAACGCGGCTTACTCCGCCGCTCCCCGCCCGTTTGCCGCCACCAGTCCGCCGCATACCCAGCCACCAGATCGCTTTGGTAACCCGAAACCCGCACCGGCTCCGTGCCCCCCCCTGCTCCATCCCCTTGAAAAAAAGGATCGTTGAGCAAAAATCCGCCCTCAAACCCCGTCCACCGCTCGAAACCTCCGCGTCGCTGCGGCTGCACCGCAACCCGCGCCGCCGCCTCTCCTACCAGCGGCGCCGAGCGGTCCCGCTCTCCCACCCCCCATTTACCAAAAAACGCCGTGCCGTAACCACGCGCCGCCAGCGCCTGCGCCACCGTCGGGGCATCGATTGGTAACGCATCCCAATAGTCGCGAACTCCATTCGCCGGTGATGGCACTCCCGTGAGCAGGGCCGCGCGCGCGAAGGGACCAAAAGGATGCGGAGTCACCGCCTGGGCAAAAGTGGTCGCGTCCGCCAGGAAAGCATCCAGACAGGGCGTGCAAGCATTGGGGTCGCCAGCCCGGCCAAATGCCCCCGCCCGCCACTGGGTGGTTAAAATCCATAAAAGGTCGGGACCGCTCATCGCGACCAAGTATTGGTTTGCCGGCTCGGTTGGCAAATCCACGCTGACAAGTCTTGCAGGCCAACCCGTTTCTACACCGCCCCATGTCGCTCGCGATTGTTCACTACAACGCCCCCGTCCTTCGTCAAAAAGGCGAGGCTATCACCGTTTTTGATCAGACCCTCACCAAACTCGCCGCCGACATGATCGTGACCATGCACGCCGCCGCCGGCATCGGCCTCGCCGCCCAGCAAATCGGGCGGGCGATCCAGCTCTGCGTAGTCGATCTGCGCAATACCGACCGCGATTTCTACTGGGAGCAGGACGGTGCCCAACCTCCACTCGAGTTGATCATGCCCATGGTCCTCGCCAACCCCAAGGTCGAATTCCTGCCCTCCGAGAAACTGCCCTACGAGGAAGGCTGCCTTTCGTTCCCGGAAATCCGCGGCGACGTCGATCGCCCCGACCGCATTCGCGTGTCTTACCAAGACGCTCAAGGGACCCCGCACACGCTCGTTTGTAACGGACTTTTCGCACGCTGCATCCAACACGAGGCCGACCACCTCAACGGCACCCTTTTCATCGACCGGATGGATAAATCCGTGCGACGCGGCATCGAACGCGCCATCAAGGCCCTAGCGGAAAAAACCAAGACCGCTACCGGCGCCTGACCCCGCTGCGCCGCACCACCAAGCGCGTTCCCCAGCCAACGCCTCTGTGCTTTTCCCCTACCCATGAGCCAAAAAGCCGACGGCATGAACTACGCCCCCCAGGGCAAACCCCGGCCCGTGGTGCAGCCCGGAGAATTCATCTTCGCCGCCGCCCACCTCGACCACGGCCACATCTTCGGCCAGTGCAACGGTCTCGTCGAGGCCGGCGGCCAGCTCAAGTGGGTCTACGACGCCGACCCCGCCAAGGCCGGGGCGATGGCCGCGAAATACCCCGGCGCCAAAGTCGCCCGTTCGCTCGAAGAGATTCTCGACGATGCCGAGGTGAAGCTCGTCGCCGCCGCCGCCATCCCGAATCTCCGCGGCGCGCTCGGCTGCTGTGTGATGGAGGCCGGCAAGGACTACTTCACCGACAAGACGCCCTTCACCACCCTCGACCAGCTCGACGCCGCCAAGGCCGCCGTCGCCCGCACCGGCCGCAAATACGCCTGCTACTTCAGCGAGCGCCTGCACGTGGAGTCGGCCATGTATGCCACCGACCTCATCCAGCAGGGCGCCATTGGACGCGTTCTCCAGGTCATCGGCCTCGGCCCGCACCGCCTAGGCACCGGCCGCCCCGACTGGTTTTTTCAAAAAGAGCAGTTTGGCGGTATCCTGTGCGATATCGGCAGCCACCAGTTCGAACAATTTCTCACCTTCACCGGAGCGACCGACGCCACCGTCGCCCATGCCGCCGTGGCCAACTACGCCCACCCTGAACACCCCGGGTTCGAGGACTTCGGCGAGGCCAACCTTATCGGCGACAACGGCACGACCAATTACGTGCGGGTGGACTGGTTTACCCCCAAAGGCCTCGGCACCTGGGGCGACGGCCGCATGACCATCCTCGGCACCAAGGGCTACATCGAGCTGCGCAAATATGTGGACGTTGGACGCGATCCAACCGGTGACCACGTCTACCTGGTCGACGACAAGGGCGAACACCACCTGCAGGTGGCCGGCCAGGTCGGTTACCGTTTCTTTGGTGAACTGATCCTCGACTGCCTGCACCGCACCGAAAAAGCCATGACCCAGCGCCATATCTTCAAAGCCGCCGAGCTCTGCCTCCGCGCCCAGGCCGCCGCCCGCCGTCTGACATAAGCCGCCTGCACCGCTTGCCAGCTCGGCCTCCCGCACCGAGTCTTTCGCCATGAGCATCAGCACCCGCACTGGCGACCAAGGACAGACCGGCCTACTCTACGGCCAACGCGTCCCGAAGGACCACCCGCAGATCGAGGCCCTCGGCGCCTGCGACGAACTCAACGTCGCCATCGGCCTCGCCCGTGCCGCCGGCGGCCGCGCCGGCGTGCTCCTGCCTATCCAGCACGATCTGGTGGCGCTGATGGGGGAGCTAGCCTGCGCTCAGAGCGATGCTCCCCGCTACTTGGAATCGAAGTTCAAAAAACTGGAAGCTGATGCGCTCTCTCGCGTGGACTTCGCCGCCGCCGAACTCGAGGCCCGCGGCTTGCGTTTCGACGGCTGGGCCACCCCCGGCGCCGGCCCCCTCGCTGCCGCGCTGGATCAAGCCCGCGTAGTCGCCCGCCGCGCCGAACGTCACCTCGTAGGCCTTCCCGCCCACGCCGGCCGGACACCCCGGCCCGTTGTTTTAGCCTACATCAACCGGCTCTCCGATCTACTCTGGTTACTCGCCCGCGAAGCCGAACAAGACCTGCTGCCACCCGCCTCTTAAAAAAACTCCGTCATGTCCGCCTTCCTCCCGCCCCGCTCCCGTCTCATCGCATTCGCCGCACTCACCGGCTTCACCGCCGTTCTGCTGGGGGCCATGGGCGCGCATTCCTTGAAGTCTGGCCTGCTGGCCCGCGGAACCCTGGACGCCTGGGAAACCGCCGCCCACTACCAACTCGCCCACGCCCTTGCCGCCCTCGCCGCCCTCGTGTGGTCCACCGCCGAGCCCGCCCGGGCTCCCGCCCTGCATCGCATCGCCGGCTGGTGGTTGTTCGGAGCATGGCTCTTTTCCGGTTCCATCTATACCCTAGCCCTGGGCGGACCGCGATTCTTCGGCCCGGTGACACCGCTCGGCGGCCTCGCTTTTCTGACCGGCTGGGCCCTCCTGTTCATGCTCGCCTTTCGCCCCGGGCACGATGCAGCCGATCCGGACACCCCCTAAACGGCCGGTTTGCCCTGTCCCATGCAGTTGCCCGCCGAACTCGCCCCGGTCCTCGCCGCTCTGCGCCGCGCGGGCCGCCCGCGCATTGTCGGCGGCGCCGTGCGCGACTGGCTGCTCGGCCTCGCTCCAAAAGATCTGGATATCGAGGTCGGCGGAGCCTCCTTTGCCGATTTGCAACACGTGCTCGCCCCGCTCGGCGCCACCGATGTCGTCGGCCGTAGCTTCGGTGTGATAAAGCTTCGGCTCTCCTCCGGCGTCGAATACGACATCTCGCTTCCCCGCCGCGAATCCAAGACCGGCGCCGGCCACCGTGGGTTCGCCGTTGAGCCCGACCCTTTGCTCGACGATGCCGGCGCCGCCGCCCGTCGCGATTTCACCCTCAATGCCATCGCCTGGGACCCCTTCGCGGCCTGCTTGATTGATCCCCACGGTGGCGAGGCCGACCTCCGCGCCCGCCGCCTTCGTCACACCAGCCCAGCCTTTGCCGAGGACCCGCTCCGCGTTCTTC
>CAMCZZ010000010.1 GCA_945888375.1 Akkermansia muciniphila
GGCGCGGGCGACTTCGTATTTCACTTTTATAAGTAACCGTCATCCCCAGCATGAGCCTCCCGAATCCGTTTAATACCCTCCGGCAGTTCCAAGCCAACGGCGCCACCCACGCCTTTTACTCGCTTCCTGCGCTGGAGGAGTCCGGGTTCCGGGTCTCGCGTTTGCCGGTCTCCATCCGCCTGGTGCTCGAGTCCCTGCTGCGCAACTGCGACGGCAAACGCGTGGCCGAGCCGGCCATCCGCGATCTCGCCGGCTGGCAGGCCAAGGCGGAGCGCACCGAGGAGATCCCCTTCGTGGTCGCGCGCATCGTGCTGCAGGACTTCACGGGAGTGCCCCTTTTGGTCGATCTCGCCGCGATGCGCTCGGCCGTCACCAAGCTGGGCAAGAACCCGAAGATCATCGAGCCGCTCGTGCCGGTGGACCTCGTGGTCGATCACTCGGTGCAGGTGGATTTCGCCGGCTCGGCCGACGCCCTCGCCAAGAACCTCGAGCTCGAATTCAGCCGCAATCGCGAGCGTTACCAATTCCTCAAGTGGGGCATGCAGGCCTTTGACACCTTCAAGGTCGTCCCGCCCGGCATCGGTATCGTTCACCAGGTGAATCTGGAGTATCTCGCCAAGGGCGTGCTGAAGGACGGCAACGGGGTTTATTATCCTGACACCCTCGTCGGCACCGATTCGCACACCACGATGATCAACGGCATCGGCATCGTCGGCTGGGGCGTAGGCGGCATCGAGGCCGAGGCCGGCATGCTGGGCCAACCGGTGTATTTCCTGACGCCCGACGTTGTCGGCGTGCACCTCACCGGCGCACTCCGCGAGGGCGTGACCGCCACCGATCTCGCGCTCACCTTGACCCAGCTCCTCCGCAAGGCCAAGGTCGTGGGCAAGTTCGTCGAGTTCTACGGCCCCGGCGCCGCCGCCCTGCCCGTGGTGGACCGTGCGACCATCGCCAACATGGCCCCGGAATACGGCGCGACCATGGGCTTTTTCCCCATCGACGGCGAGTCCTCCGCCTACCTGCGCGCCACCGGTCGGGCGGACGCCGACGTGGCGGTTTACGAGGCTTACTACAAGGCCCAGAACCTCTGGGGTATTCCCGAAAAAGGCCAAATCGATTACTCCACCGAGCTCTCGCTCGACCTCGCCACCGTCGTGCCCTCGGTCGCCGGCCCCAAGCGCCCGCAGGACCGCATCGAACTCGACGCGCTCAAGCAGGAGTTCACCACCGCCTTCTCCAAGCCCGTCACGGAAAACGGCTTTGGCAAAAACGCCGCCGACTTCGCCGCCGTCACGGCTGAGGTCCACGGCCACCAGGTCGGCCACGGCAGCGTGCTGATCGCCGCGATCACGAGCTGCACCAACACTTCCAACCCCTCGGTCATGCTCGCCGCCGGCCTGCTCGCGAAGAAGGCCGTGGCGAAGGGCCTCAAGGTCAATCCGCTGGTCAAATCTTCCCTCGCCCCCGGCTCGCGCGTCGTCACCGACTACCTGGAAAAGACCGGCCTCGCGCCCTACCTCGACCAACTCGGTTTCCAGACCGTCGGCTACGGTTGCACCACCTGTATCGGCAACTCCGGCCCGCTCGATCCCGCCATCGAGGAGGCCGTGGTGAAGAACGACCTCGTCGCCGCTTCCGTGCTCTCCGGCAACCGCAACTTCGAGGCCCGCGTGCACCAGAACATCAAGAGCAACTTCCTGATGTCGCCCCCGCTGGTCGTCGCCTTCGCCCTCGCCGGCCGGGTGGACATCAACCTCGCCGCCGAGCCGATCGGCAACGGCTCCGATGGCGCCCCGGTTTTCCTGAAGGATATCTGGCCCACGCTCCAGGAGGTCCGCGACCAGTTGCAGGCCGCGCTGAAGCCGGAGGTTTTCCGCCGCCTCTACACCGACTTCGCCGCGCAGAACCCGAAGTGGAATGAGATCCCGTCCACCGCGGGCAATGTTTACGCCTTCGACGCCGCCTCGACCTACATCCAAGAGCCGCCCTTCTTCACCGACTTCGCCCTCACCCCCGGCGCCATCCAGCCCATCACCGGCGCGAAGGCCCTCGGCATCTTCGGCGACTCGGTGACGACCGATCACATCTCCCCCGCCGGCGCCATCAAGAAGAGCTCCCCCGCAGGCAAATACCTGCTGGAAAACGGCGTGGCTTTCGAGGACTTCAACTCCTACGGCAGCCGCCGCGGCAACGACCGCGTGATGACCCGCGGCACCTTCGCCAACGTCCGCATCAAGAACCTCATGCTCGGCGGCGAGGAGGGCGGCAACACCCTCGGCGCGGACGGCGTGAAGACGTCCATCTACGACGCCTCCATGGCCTACCAGAAGGCCGGCGTGCCCCTCATCATCCTCGCCGGCCAGGAATACGGCACCGGCTCGTCCCGCGACTGGGCCGCCAAGGGCACCAACCTGCTCGGCGTTAAGGTCGTGGTCGCGCAGTCCTTCGAGCGCATCCACCGCTCCAACCTCGTCGGCATGGGCGTGCTCCCGCTCCAGTTCAAGGACGGCGTCACCGCCCAGACCCTCAAGCTCGTCGGCACCGAGACCTACGATGTCATCGGCCTGGACGCCTCGATCAAGCCGCAGCAAGACCTCGTTCTCCGCATCACCCGCCAGGATGGTGCGGTGGAAAACGTGTCCGTGCGCTGCCGCATCGATACGCCCATCGAGATCGATTATTACCAGCACGGCGGCATTTTGCCCTACGTGCTCCGCCAGATTATTGCCCAAAACTGATTCCCCGCCCTCTGCGCCCTACACCAAACCTTCCCCCGGTCGGCGTCCGCCCCGCTTGCGGCGCCGGCCCGGGGGCTGGTTTTCCGCCCGCTCCTCCTGTTCGCCATGCCTGATCTTGTCCCTTCCGCCTTTCTCGTCGATGCCGCCTGTGATCCGGTGATGATCCGCGTCGAGGGCCGGGCCTCATTCCAGAACAGCGCCAGCCTGCGGGATTTCATGGCCGAGATGCGCCGCCAGAGCCGCATCCGCTACGTCATGGATTTCAAAACCTGCACGAGCATGGACAGCACTTTTCTCGGCGTGCTCGCCGGAGTCGCCCTCGACCTCCGCAAGGTCGTCGGCGGCAGCCTGGTGCTTTGCCGGGTCGGCGAACGTAATCTGGAGCTCATTCAGAATCTCGGCCTGCATCGTTTGCTCACCGTCGATGCCGAATCCTGCCTGCCCTGCGCGGAGAAACTCGCCGCCGCCGCCCCCGTCGCGCTCGCGCCCCAGGGTAAGCTCAACGAACTGGAAAACGCCCGCCTCGTCCTCGCCGCGCATGAAAACCTCATCGCCGCCGACGAGGCCAATCGCGCCAAGTTCCAGGACGTGTTGGCTTTCCTCAAGGGCCGCGTCGAGCAGGGCTAACCGCTGGCGACCGCTGCGCCTGGCCCGAGCGGTCTTGAAAACCCGTTTGCCTCCGGCGTCGTAGTGGCGTCCCTTCCTGTCTTCATGAGTTCCGTTGCCGTGCCCCCCGCTCCCGCCGTCAATCCGTCCACCGCCTCCCTCGCACCCGAGTCGCTGCCCGACGCCGCCGGTCGCTTCGGCGCTTTCGGCGGATGCTACGTGCCGGAGACGCTCATGACCGCGTTGCAGGAAATCACCGCCGTTTACGAGGCGGCGCGCCACGACCCCGCCTACGTCGCGGAGCTCGACCGCCATCTCAAGGAGTTTGCCGGCCGCCCCACCGAGCTCTACTTTGCCGAGCGCCTCACCGCCCACTGCGGCGGCGCGAAGATTTATTTTAAACGCGAGGACCTGCTCCACACCGGCGCGCACAAGATCAACAACGCCCTCGGCCAGGTGTTGCTGGCCAAGCGCATGGGCAAGCCCCGCATCATCGCCGAGACCGGGGCCGGCCAGCACGGTGTCGCCACCGCCGCGGTGTGTGCGAAATTCGGCTTAAAGTGCCGCATTTACATGGGCGCCGTGGATATGGAGCGGCAGGCGTTGAACGTCTTCCGCATGCGCCTGATGGGCGCCGAGGTCGTCGGCGTGGAGGCCGGCCAGAAAACCCTCAAGGACGCGGTCAACGAGGCCATGCGCGATTGGGTGACCAATGTGCGCGACACCCACTACATCCTCGGCTCTGCGCTCGGGGCCCATCCCTACCCGATGATGGTGCGCGATTTTCACCGCGTGATTGGCAAGGAGGCGCGGGCCCAGCTCCTCGAGCGCGAGGGCCGCCTGCCCGACGAGGTGATCGCGTGCGTCGGGGGCGGCTCCAACGCCATGGGTGTTTTCTTCGACTTTCTGAAAGATGAGTCGGTGCGTCTGGTTGGGGTCGAGGCGGGCGGCCACGGCATCCGGCAGGGCGAGCACGCGGCGCGTTTCGAGGGCGGCAAGCTCGGGGTGCTCCAAGGCAGCAAGACCTACATCCTGCAAAATCCGGACGGCCAGATCGAGCTGACCCACTCTGTTTCGGCCGGGCTCGACTACGCCGCCATCGGCCCCGAGCACGCCTACTACCGTGATACCGGCCGCATCCGCTACGCCTACGCCTGCGACGAGGAGGTGATGGAGACCTTCCAGCTGTGCTCGCGCCTCGAGGGCATCATCCCCGCTCTCGAGAGCACCCACGCCATCGTCGAGGGGCTCAAACGCGCCCCCCGGATGGGCAAAGACGAAATCCTCCTGATCAATCTCAGCGGTCGCGGGGACAAGGACGTCAACCAGGTCGCGAAATTGTTGGGCGTGAAACTTTTTTAGCCCGTCCATGAAGAGCATGACCGGATACGGCCTGGCCCACGGGGAAGTCGCGGGCGCGGGGTTCTCCGTGCAGGTGAACGCGGTGAACCGCAAGGCGCTCGAGGTGAAGGTGAGCCTGCCCTCGGCCTGGGCGGAAGGCGAAGCAGCGGTCCTCGAGTCGGTTAAAAAAATCGCGCTGCGCGGGACCGTTCAGGTGAGGGTGGAGCTGGCGGCGGGCGCGGGGGGCGCGGATTTTGATGCGGCGGCTGCGGCCGCCTGGCTGGACCGGCTGGGAGCGTTTGCTACTCAGCGCGGACTGGCTTTTGAACCGACACCGGAGGCCCTGGCGCAGGTCGCGCTGCAATTTCGTTCCCGGCAGGAGCCGCCCGCCTTTGAGCTGGCCCGTCCCGTCCTGGCGGCGGCGCTCGATCAGGCGCTGGGCGCCTTTGCCGCCATGCGCGCCGCCGAGGGCGCGACGCTCCGGGAGGATTTCGAGGCGCGCCTCACCTTGCTGGCCGGGCACATCGAGGCCATCGCGGCCCGCGCCCCGAGCGTGGTCGTCGCGGCCCGCGAGGCGTTGCTCAAGCGGCTGCGCGAGGCGGGGCTGGAGCTGCGCGTCGATGACGAGCGCGTGCTCAAAGAGGTGGCCCTTTTTGCCGACCGTTGCGATATCGCCGAGGAGCTGACCCGTTTTCGCAGCCACCATGCGCAGCTCAAAAAACTCTTTGCCGCCGAGGGCGAGATTGGGCGCAAGGCCGAGTTCATTCTTCAAGAAATGGGCCGCGAGGTGAATACCACCGGGGCCAAGGCCAACGACTATGAGATCGCCCGCCTCGTCATCGAGCTGAAGAACGAGCTCGAACGCGTCAAAGAGCAGATTGCCAATGTCGAATGACCGCGTGTTTCCGGCGTCCGGGTTGGGGACTGGCGTGGCTCGTCATCACGCTGGCGCCCGCCGCCGTTAGCGCCGCCGCCGGTGCACCGGCCGGGGCTTCGCTGGCGGCGCGGGTGCAGGGTGCTTTGGGGGGAGAGGTGCAGGTCGCGGCCCTGCCGGGGCTCGGCCTCCGCTGGCATTTGGACGCCGGGGCCGCCGGGCCGGGCCTCGGGCTGAGGGCGGAGGCCGCCGGGGTGCGTCTGCGGGTGGAGGCGGAGCCGGCTCCAGCGGGGGAGTGGCGCTGGCGGATCGCCGAGGGCGCGGTGGATTTGCCCGCCTTTTGGCCGGTGCTTAAAGCCAAGTTGGGGCCGCCTGCGGGCGATTGGCTGGTCGGCGGCCAACTGGTGCTCAGCGGCAGTGGCGTTTGGTCCCCGACGGGCGGTCCTGGGGGCTCCGTTCAGCTGGCGTGGCGCGAGGGCTGGGCGCGCTCCGCTGAACTGGGGGTCGAGTTGAGTGGCATCGAGGCGGCTTTGGCCAGCGATGCCTTGGCGACCGGCGTGCTGCCGCCCGGCCAGAGTCTGCGGGTGGCGCGCCTGACGGCTGGCGCGGTCACGGCGGAGCGGCTCGAGTTTCGTTTTGGTCTCACCGCAGCGCGCGTGCTGGAGCTGGCCTGGGCGGAGTTGGACGTGCTGGGGGGCAAGGCCAGGCTCAAACCGCTGGCCCTCCCGCTCAACGCCACGCAGGTCAAGGCCGGCGTGGAGATCGAAGGGCTGGCCCTTTCCGAGCTGGCCGGGTTGATGCCGACCGCGGTGTCGGCCGCGCGGGGCAAGCTGAACGGCCGGGTGCAACTGCTTTGGGATGGCGCGGCGGGGCTGCGTATCAACGAGGGTAGTCTGGCCATCGTCCGCTCCGATGAGGCGGTGTTGAGTCTCGCCCCGACGCCGGGGTTTTTGACCGGCAACCTGCCGGCGCGTTTTTTCTGGTTGCCGAGCTGGCTGGGGCCGCTGGCGCGCTGGACCGCCCCGGAAAACCCCGCCTACGCTCCGCTGCAGGAGATCGAGCTGGGCCGCACCGGTCTGCGGATCGAGACGCTGGTGGTGAATTTTTACCCGGAAACAGCCGAGGGTGAACGCACCGCCACCTTGCGACTCCTGGCCCGACCGGTGGGGGTGGATTTGATCGAGCAAGTTTCCATCGAGGTAAATCTCGCGGGCGCCCTGGCCCGCGTGCTTGAGCTGGGTCTGGACGAGCGGGTGAAACTCCGTTTCCGCCCCGAATAGCCGGGCGCGGGAAACTTTATTTGCACGGCCCGGTCCCAAAGCTAGTCTCTGTCTATGTTTCCCCGCCTTTACCTTTTGCTGCCCCTAGCCTTGGCCGGGTGTGTCCACGTGAAAATGGACCCGATCCAAGTCCATGCGATCGTCGATGTGAACGTGAAGGTGGATCAGGCCCTCACCGACTTCTTCGGCGATCTCGACTCCAAGTCCAAGACGATCAAACCCCTCTAACCACCCCTTTTATGAAGACTTTTTTTGCCCGTCTCTGCTGCTTGCTGGCCCTCGGTTTTATGGTGGCGCCGCTGGGCCGCGCCCAGGACCTCGGTGCCATCAAGCAACGCATGGAGGCCCGTATCGCCACCCTCGACGCCTTGAAGTCAGCCGGCGCGGTGGGCGAGACCAATGCGGGGCTCGTCGAGGTGCGCGCCGCCCAGGGCGAGGCGGCTGCGGTGGTCGCGGCGGAGAACGCCGACCGCCTCGCCGTTTACGAAGTCATCGCCCGCAAGACCGGCTCCACGGTCGCCAAGGTCGGCGGCGCTCGCGCCAAACAGATCGCCGCCGGGAGCAAGGCCGGCGTCTGGGTGCAGCAGGAAGATGGCGCCTGGGCTAGGAAATAACCCGCCGGACGCCGTAGGGCGCGGGTGGCCGGGGAGGCGTCAGACCGCCCAAACCGCGCCCAGCCGGGCCCGGTCCGGCACCGGCCTGAGGTAACGGTAGAAGTGAACGCTCGGGTTCAAGCCGTCATGCGGCGGGGCCAGCGGTGCGGGTTCCCGCGCGTAGAGCCCTTCTTCGACGCCCTCCAGGATATCCAGGCGGCGGAGACACGCGGCCTCCACCGCCCAGATTTCCCCCGCGACGCCCTCCGCCGCCGCGGGCTCGGCGACCAGACCGGGGTAGCCGCCCAGCGAGTAAAGGGTGTAGCCCGCGACGGTGCGGGCCGTGCCGAGCAGGGTCTGGCCGGCGAGGTAATGGTGATTCGAACCCCCTTGTTTCAGGGTGCCGTAAACAAAAACCAGGGTGCGGTCGGCCGGGGCAGGCGGGTTCATTCCGGCAAGGTATCCACGACCGGCGCGGAGGGGACGGGCGGCAGAGGGACCGGCGGGGCGATCTCGAAGACCAGCGCGGTGAGGTTGTCGCGGCCGGAGTTTTCCAGGGCCTCCTCGACGAGGCGGAAGGCGGGCGGTTGGTGCAAGCGGGCGTCTTCGGGCGCGGTGATGAGGTCGGCGATGCGGTGATCCCAAAGGCCGTCAATGAGGCCATCGGAGCAGAGAAGAAAACGATCGCCGGCACGATGAGCCAGGGCGCCGATCTGCGGGTCCACAAATTGATGCCCGGCGCCGAGGACTTGTTGCAGGGCGTTTTTACCCGGATGCTCGCGGGCTTCGCGTTCCGTGAGGCTACCTTGGCGGCGCAGCCAGCCGACTTGGTTATGATCGTGGCTGAGTTGCCGCAGGCCGCCCTCCCTGGGCAGGTAGTAGAGGCGGCTGTCGCCGATGTGGGCGAAATAGAGCCAGCGGGGGGTCAGCCAGCCGAGCGTGAGGGTGGCGCCCATCCCGTGGCACTCGGTGTAGCTGGAGCCCAGGCGCAGCAATTCCTCGTGGATGGCGAGGAAGAGCTCTTGCAGCACGTCGTGAAAACCGGATTCCAGGCCCGAGGCGGAGAGGCGGTAGGCGCGCGGCAGCAGGCGGGTGATTTTCTCGATGGCGATCCGGCTGGCAAATTCACCCGAACGGGCGCCGCCCATGCCGTCGCTCACCGCGAAGACGAAGTCGCCCCCGCCCAGAGTGGCTTCGCCGGTCTTGCCGAGGTAGCGCACCTCGTGGCCGTCGAAATTTAGGGCGAGAAAGGCGTCCTCGTTGTTTTCCCGGACCTTTCCGCGGTGGGAGAGGCCGGACCAGTGGACGGCGGCGGGGGGCGTGTCGGGCATGATGGGGCAGGGAGCCGGGGGCCGGAGGCAGGGGATTCGGGGAGTGAGCGCAACCGAGCGCCGCTCGGGCGTCAATCGCCGCGCGGGCCGTCGGGCTCGGGCTGGACGAGTGCCGGGCCGGGCGGCACGGAGGGGTCCAGAATGGTCGCGAATTCAAAATCGATCAGGCAGAATGAACCTGCCTCGGTGGAGTAGGTGATGTTGCGGGCGTAGGGATCTTCGTGGCGCACCTGGTAGCGGGCTTCCAAGTCGGCATATAATTCGCGCACCCGGGTTTCAGCGATATGCTCGACGCGTTTGCCGCAGTTGGTGGTGACTAGGCGCAGCTCCTCCTCGTGGGCCTCCAGCACCCGGGGGACCACCGGGCAGGCGCGGGTTTCGAGGTAGCGCAGCACGCGCAACTCATTCTGAAAACGCTCCTTCGCTTGGTGCCCCCGGAAGGTTTTGTGCACCCGCCCGTCGTAGCCGATCCGCACCCAGGCGCGCCGCGTATCTTTCATCTCCTGCATGAGCAAAATCGGCCAGCTTTCGGGGCAAAGCGCCAGCGGCAACTCGGTCACGAGTCCGTGACTGGACACTTTTGACCAGTGTAAAGGCGATAAAAGCCGCCCCTGTGTTCGCTCGGGAGCGAAAAATCGGCGCCGCAGAGGGCTTCCAGCAATTTTTTTCATTGCTGGCACAAACGGTGCTAAATTGGTTGTTCCGGGTTCCTTCTGCTCACGGCTGGTGTTTGATTGCTCCAGTCTCGATCAGCCAAGCCCTTTTTTATCCTAACCTCCACATCCATGGCTAAATACAAACTAGAATATATCTGGCTCGACGGTTACAAACCGGTTGCGAACCTTCGCGGCAAGACCCAGATCAAGGAATTCGCCAGCTTCCCCAAGCTCGAAGAGCTTCCTCTTTGGGGCTTCGATGGCAGCTCCACCCAGCAGGCTCCCGGCGGCAGTTCCGACTGCGTGCTGAAGCCCGTCGCGTTGTATCCCGATACCACGCGCAAGAATGGCGTGATCGTCATGTGCGAGGTTTACAACGCCAACGGCACCCCCCACGTCTCCAACTCCCGTGCCACCATTCTGGATGATGCGGACACCTGGTTCGGTTTCGAGCAGGAGTATTTCCTTTATCAGGACGGTCGTCCCCTCGGCTTCCCCGAGGGTGGCTATCCTGCCCCCCAAGGCCCCTACTACACGGGCGTGGGCTACAAGAACGTCGGCGATGTCGCCCGCCAGATTGTCGAGGAGCATCTCGACCTGTGTCTCGATGCCGGCATCAACCACGAGGGTATCAACGCCGAGGTCGCTACCGGCCAGTGGGAATTCCAGATTTTCGGCAAAGGCTCCAAGAAGGCGGCCGACGATGTCTGGGTGGCCCGCTACCTCCTGATCCGCCTGTGCGAGCAATACGGCATCGACGTCGAGTTCCACTGCAAGCCGATCCGCGGCGTTTATAATTCCCCGCTCGATTGGAACGGCTCCGGCATGCACTCGAACTTCTCGACCAAGTTCATGCGTGAAGTCGGCGGCAAAGACTATTTCGAGAAGCTCATGGCCGCCTTCTCCAAGTTCACCGCCGAGCACGTCGCCGTTTACGGTCCGGACAACCACCTGCGCCTTACCGGTTTGCACGAGACCCAGTCGATCGACAAGTTCTCCTACGGTATCGCCGACCGCGGCGCCTCCATCCGCGTGCCCCACAGCTTTGCCAATAACGGCTATAAGGGCTACCTCGAGGACCGTCGTCCCAACTCTGCGGCGAATCCCTACGAGGTCGCTTCGCGCATCCTCAAGACCATCGCCACCGTCCCCACCGCCTGAAGCGTTCCGGGTTTTAGCAAGAGCGGCATCCCTCCGGGGTGCCGCTTTTTTTATGCCCGGCCGGCCTGCTCCCGGCAGGGGTGGGTCGCGGGTGACACGTCGAGCAGCCGGCTAATCGGTTGCACCAGACGCCCCGCGATGGGCTTTTAATCCTAAATTCCGCAGTTCAACTTTACCACGGATTACACAGATTACACCGATTCAGAGCGTTGCGAGGGCGACTAAGGCCTAACATGATTCACCCGCCAAGTGAAGCTCACTGGATTCATAACGCCGTGGTTATCCGTGCTCTCCGTGTAATCCGTGGTTTCAACTGCTTTTTTAGGTTAATCCACGTTGTGCCCGCTGACGATGCGCGGGAGGGAGGGGGCGGCGGGCCGGGCGGGGAAGGCGGTTTATTTTCCGGCGTGCGTGGGGCGGGCGGGCTGTTTGCATGGGCTGCGTATGCCGACCGTCACCCTCTTCAGCCCCGCCAAGGTCAATCTCTCGCTTGCGATCACCGGGCGGCGGGCGGATGGGTTTCACCAGCTCCTCTCGGTGGTGGCGCCGCTGGCTTGGGGGGACACCTTGCACGCGACGTGGCCGGGGGAGACCGGGCCGGCGACGCTGATTTGCGACGCCCCGTGGGTGCCGACGGACGGGACAAACCTCATCCTGCGGGCGGCGGATGCCTTTGCCGGGGCGACGGGTTGGCGGGGGCGGGTGGTGTTTCAGTTGGAAAAACGTATCCCCGTCGGGGCGGGTTTAGGCGGGGGGAGCAGCAACGCGGTCGCGGCGCTGCGCGCGCTGGAGGCTTTGAGCGGTATCGCGCTGGGCCTTGAGCGGAGGCTGGTGCTGGCGGCGGGGCTGGGTTCGGATTGCCCGCTCTTTTGCCATGACGGCCCGGTGCTGATGCGCGGGCGGGGCGAGCACACCCGGCCGCTCGGAGCGGAGGCGGCGGCGCGGCTGCGGGGCCGCCGGATCTTGCTGTTCAAACCGGTTTTTGGCGTGGCCACGGCGGAGGCCTATGCGGCGCTGGCGGCCCGGCCCGAGTGGTATGCGGGGGAGGCGGCCGAGGAAGCCCGCTTGGCGGCCTGGGAAGCGTCGGCCGGCGCGCCGGCCGAGGAGTTGCTCGGCAACACGCTGGAGCGGCCGGTTTTTGCCAAGTGGCTCGCGCTGCCGGCCATGTTGGCGTGGCTGCGGGAGCGCCACGGCGTCGAGGCCCGGATGAGTGGCAGCGGCAGCGCGTGTTTCCTCCTGCTTCGTCCCGGTCAGGACGAGGCGCCCTTGGTCCAAACCCTTCGCGAAGGGTGGGGCGCGGAGGCTTTTGTGCATACCGCGCAATTGGGGTGAACCCGGTGCCGGCGGGTTGGAAAACAGGTTGACCCCGCCAGGCGGGGCGCGCCTCATGATTACTCCCCCGCAGCCGGCGGAAAGCGTGGTTGTCCGAGTGCCCCGGCCCCTCATGCCTCCCGTCGAACCCATCTCGCGTCCCGAAGTCGTGCTGCCAGGCATTTCCGCCTCGCAGGGCATCGCCTATGGACCGATTTTCGTCTATCTCCAAAGCGATTTGGAGGTGCCTGAGTATCTGGTCGAAAAGGCGGCCTGGGCGGCGGAAGCGGGGCGTTTTGAGCAGGCCTTGCTGGTGACGCGCCGGCAGATCCAAAAGATCATGGCGGAGGTGGAGAAAAACCTCGGCGAGCAGGAGGCCCGGATTTTTGACGCGCATCTGCTGGTGCTGGAGGATCAGGCCTTGATCGCGGAGACCTTGCGCGAGTTTGAGAAGACACGGGTCAATATCGAAACCTGCTTCAATAAGGTGGCGCGGCGCTACATCTCGGCCTTCGAGCAGATCGACGACGAATACCTGCGCGAGCGCGGCGGCGACATCCGGGACGTCGCCCAGCGGGTGCTCGCGAATCTTCTCGGCCATACCGGCCAGCGCCTCATCAACCTGGCGGATCAGCGCGTGGTGGTGGCGAACGACATCTCGCCTTCCGACGCGGCCGGGCTCGACCGTTCGTCGGCGCTCGCGATCGTGACAGACTCCGGCAGCAAGACGAGCCACGCCGTGATCGTGGCCCGCTCGATGAAGATCCCCTCGGTGGTGGGGCTGCGCGATCTCACCGCCCGCGTGCAGCCGGGAGATATCATTCTGGTGGATGGTTACGACGGGGTGGTGATTCTCAATCCCAGCGAGGCGACGCTCTTTCGCTACGGCAAAATCCAGCGGGAAAAACGCACGCGGGAGAACCGTTTGCTCGAGGCCAACCGCCTGCCAGCCGTCACGCAGGACGGGGTGGAGATCGTTTTGCGGGCTAATGTGGAGAAGGCGGAGGAGGCCGCCCTAGTGCTGCAATACAACGCCGACGGCGTGGGCTTGTTTCGCACTGAATTCCTTTACCTCGGCGTGGACGCCGCGCCGACCGAGGAGGAGCAATACCGTTCCTACCGGCTCCTGGCCGAGGCCCTGGCTCCCCGCCCGGTGACGATCCGCACCCTGGATCTCGGCGGGGATAAACCCATCGCCTCGCAAGCCCATCTCTTCCCGAAGGAGAACAACCCTTTCCTCGGCTATCGCGCCATCCGCTTCTGTCTCGACCAAATACCGCTTTTCAAGGAGCAGCTCCGCGCCATCTTGCGGGCGAGTGCCCACGGCCGGGTGCAGCTGATGTATCCCATGATCAGCGGCAGCGAGGAGATGCGCCGGGCCAATGCCGTGCTGGAGGAGTGCCGGGTCGAATTGCGCGCGGCGGGCGTGCCTTTCGATCCCGCTATGCCGGTGGGCAGCATGATCGAGGTGCCGAGCGCGGCGCTCTCGGCGGACCTGCTCGCCCGGGAGTGTGATTTTTTCAGCATCGGGACCAACGACCTCATTCAATACCTGATGGCCATCGACCGGGTGAACGACCGCATCGCCCACCTTTATGAGCCCACGCACCCGGCGGTCCTGCGCACGCTGCGACACATCGTCGTCGAGGCGCACCGCGCGCGGATAAAGGTCAGCGTCTGCGGCGAGATGGCTGGCGATCCCAACTATACCGCGCTGTTGATCGGCCTGGGTGTGGATGAGTTGAGCATGGCCCCGCCGCTCATCCCGGCGGCCCGCTATGTCTTGCGCAATTTGAAGCTCACCGAGGCCAAGGAGCTCGCCCAAACTGCGATGGCGATGGAATCCCCCGCGGCGATCCATGCCCTCTGCGCGCGGTTTGCGGAGGAGCGCTTGCGGGCCTGAGCACGACTCCGGGGTTGCTCACCGCTGGCGGGCGAGCATGAGGTCGGCTAGTCCGAGGAGGAGAGCCGGGTCGCCCGGCAGCCCGGCGAGGGCGGCGCGGGCGCGGGTGGTTTCCTCGGCGGCGGCGCGGGTGGAGGCTTCGAGGCCGTGCAGGGAAACGTAGGTCGCCTTGCCCGCGCGGGCGTCCTTGCCGGCGGTCTTGCCGAGAGCCTGGCTGTCCGCGGTGGCATCGAGCACGTCATCAATGATCTGGAAGGCGAGGCCGAGGTGGCGTCCGGCGCGGCGGAGTCCGGCAAGGGCGTCCGCGGGTAATCCGCCGACGAGGCCGCCGCAGACCAGCGAGGCTTCGAGCAGGGCGGCGGTTTTGTTGAGGTGGATAAAATCGAGTTCGCCGGCGGTGGCGGTGCCGGCGCGTTCCGCCAGCAGATCCTGCATCTGGCCGCCGACCAGGTGCGCGCCGGAGCTGGCGCCCGCCAGCTCGCCCAGCAGGGCGGCGGCGAGGGCGGGACGGCTCGCGTAGGCCCCGGCGGTGATGACGAAGGCCTGGGCGAGCAGGGCGTCGCCGGCGAGCAGGGCGGTGGCCTCGTCGAAGGCGCGGTGGCAGGTGGGGCGGCCCCGGCGGAGATCGTCATCATCCATGCAGGGGAGGTCGTCGTGGATCAATGAATACGTGTGGATGCACTCCAGGGCGGCGGCGACGGGGAGGGCGGCGGTGAGGGCGTCCGGCCCGGCGAGGCCGGCGGCTGCCAGGGCGAGGGCGGGGCGCAGGCGTTTGCCGCCGGCCTGCAGACTGTAGCGCATGGCCGCGTGGATGCGGGCCGGGCCGGCCGGAGCGCCGGTGGGCAGGGCGGGCACGAGGGTATCGAGGGCGGCCTCGGTCTGGGTGGCCAGGGTTTGCAGTCGGGTGGAGATGTCCATCGGCAGGGGAAGCGTTCGTGAGTATTTCCGCGCCTGCAAGTTTCGCGCGGCCCAGGTTTGCCGCCGGAAACGAGGTTTCGACACGGGCGGGCCGGTCCTTCACATTCCGGTCATGGCGAAATCCCAAGAGCAAAAGGCATCGGGTCTTCTCGGCGTGATCAGTGGTGCGTTGTGCAGTCTGGGGCTAGGGGTGCTGCTGGCGGGCGTCTATTTGATTTTAAAACCGGTAGAGATCGTCCGGAGCGTGCCCAAGGACCCGCTCCCCGGGCGGTTTTATTTCGTGCAGGGCGGCGGCGCGGCGGCGGCGGGCAAGGGCTGGGAGCGCAAGCAGCAGGCCCTGGCTGCGGGGGCAGGCGAGGTGGGGCTGGCGGAGGGTGACCTCAATGCCTGGGCGCAGGCCGCCTATCCGGCCGATCCCGAGGTGCAGGAGGCGAAAAAAGAGGCCCTGTTTCTTTTTGTGCGGGGCACGCCAAACTTTCGTCTCGCGGGGGAGGAGCTGCAAGTCGGGGTGGTCGCCGAGCTCATCTGCTTCGGGGCAGTCCACGAGCTGGTTTTACAGGCCCGGGGCGGCTTCGAGCCGGACGGGGCGGGCTGGCGCTATGCGCCCAAGGAGGTTTACTTCGGATGTCTCCCCGTCCACCGGTTTCCGGCGCTTCTGGCCTCGCTGGCGGGTAGGCTGAAGGCGGAGGGCGTGCTGCCGCCCGAGGTCGGGCAGGTGCTCGGGCGGGCCTCGGGTTTGACGATCACGGCGGACGAGTTGGTGGTGCGGATGCGGTGAGCGCGGGGCGTTTCAGTCTGTGGGCGGGAGTGGTGGCGGCCTTGTGGCTCGGGGCGCGCTTGCCGGCCGGGCCGGAGGCGGAGGCGGAGGTGCGTTTTTTTCCGGGCTCGGGCGGGCGTTTCGAGGTGGCGGCCCGGGCTGGTGAAGCGGGGGTGCGGCTGGAGCGCGTGGCCGAGACGGCTTGGGCGGTCTGGCGCGGGCCGCTTGGTTTGCCGGAGCGGTTGGGGGCCGGAATCACGGTGCGCCTGACGCCGCCGGAGCACTGGGGGTTTGCGGAGCCGGCGTGGCGGATCTCGGTCGAGCCCACCGGGCTGGTGAGTCTTTGGATACGTGACGGGGGCGAGCCGGGCGTGGAACGCGAGCGGCACTGGGCGGCAGCGCTCGCCGCGGCGGTCTTGCAGCGCATGGCCATCCTGCAAGGCGTCGGGGCAGCAGAGCGGCCGGCGCCGGACTGGCTGTGCGCCGCGGCGGCGGAGGCGGTGGCCATCGAGCTGCAGCCAGCCCTGGCCGATGCGTGGCGCCAGGCGGCCGGGCGGCCGGGCGGGGCGGCGGGTCTGGAGGCGATTTTGAAGTGGTCGGGTGCGCAAACCGCGGCGGGGGAAGCGCCGTCTTGGGTCGGAGCCTTTGGCCTGTGGCGCTGGCTCGGCGCGGGCCCGGGCCGGGGGGAGGCGTGGCCTCGTTTCGTCGTGGCTTTGCTGGCAGGCGAGGCCCCCGGGGTGGCGTTGACGCGGATTTATGGTCCGGCGTTGGCGCGGCCGGAGAAGGCTGAACTCGAGCTGGCCTGGCGGACGGCCCTGGCGGCTTTGGCACGGCAGCAGGCGACCCCGCTGCTCGGGGTGGAGGAGTCCCGGCGGCAACTGGAGCGGCTGGCCCGGCTGGTCGTCAATCCGGTCGGGGGCGGGATCGATCAGCGGCTGGAGCTGGGCGCCTTGACGGCGACGGAGGCGCGGGGCTATCCGGCGGCGGAGCGCGAGGAGCGGGCGGCGTGGTTAACGGCCAACTTCCCGAGGCTGCATCCCTTTTATCGCAACGCCGGGGGTTCCCTCGGGCGTTGCTGGCTGGCCCAGCGCGAGGGCGATGAGGCGGCGCGGGCGGCCGCGTGGGAGGAATGGCGCTCCGACCTCGCGGTCGGGCTGGAGCTGGAGCGCGGCAGCCGGGCGGCGCTGGATAATCGCTAGGCCGCGTGTGTGCGGGCCGAGGCGAGGCGCGTGGTCGCGGTGGGGTTTTCTCCGCCCAGCCAGCGGTGGACGCGCCCGGCGAGGAAATCGATGTAGGGCGCCTGGTCGTTCAGACAGGGCACATGGTGGAAAAACTCGCCGCCGGCGTGGAGGAAGTCCTCTTTCCCCTCGCCCGCGATTTCCTCGAGCGTCTCCAGGCAGTCGGAGACGAAGGCGGGGGTGAACACCATGAGGCGTTTTTTACCCTCGGCGGGCAGGCGTTTGAACTCGAAGTCGGTGTAGGGGGAGAGCCAGGGCTCGCCGGCGAGGCGGGACTGGAAGGAGATGGACCACTTGCCGTCGGGGATGCCGGCGCGTTTCACAAAGGCCTGCGTGGTCTTCACGCACTGGGCCTTATAACAGGTGGCGTGCGCGGCGGAGCAGGAGTTGCAGCAGTCCGGCGTGATCGTGCAGTGGGCATGCGAGGAATCGCCCTTCTGCAGGTGGCGCACGGGGATGCCGTGGTAGGAGAACAGAACGTAATCGTGGGGATGGGCGTCGAGGTGGGGCCGGGACACGGCGTGGAGGGCCTCGATGTAATCGGCGTCCTCGTAGAAGGGCTGCACGCAGGTGATTTTGGTTTTCGGCGCATGCGTGGTGGCCTCGGCGTAAACCTTGACCACCACCGTTTCCCACGAGGACATCGCGTAGTGGGGGTATTGCGGGATGAGGAGCACTTCCTCGATCCCGGCGTCGTGGATGGCCTGCAACACGGACGGGATGGACGGCGAGCCGTAGCGCATGGCGAGAAACACCGGCGTCTCGGGGCCGAGGTGGGCGACGAGTTTGCGCTGCACGCTGCGCGAGGTCAGCACCAGCGGCGAGCCCTCCGGTTGCCAGATCTCGCGGTAGGCCTGGGCGGACTTCGGCGCGCGGGTGGGGACGATGATGCAGTTGACCAGAAACTTGGCGAGAAAGCGGGGCTTCAGGTCGATGACGCGTTCGTCGCCGAGAAACTCCCGCAGGTAGCGGCCGACGTCGGGGACGTCGGTGGAGTCGGGGGAGCCGAGATTGACGAGGAGGACGGCGCGCTTGGGCGAAGACATGATTGAACACTACGAGGGAACGCGCCGGCGGGCTTGTCAAACGGTGTCACCAATCGAAGCGCACCGATCCACGCGGGTCTTGCGGCTCGGCGGGTGGTCCAGTAGCGCTAAGGGCATGAGCAAGGCCATCGACGAACTGCGCGCCACCATCGCCCGCCTGCGGGCCCCGGACGGGTGCCCCTGGGACATCGAGCAGACCCACCAATCCCTCGTGCGCTGCCTGATCGATGAGGTCAGCGAGCTCATCGACACCATCGACCGGACGGATTACCCCCACATGCGCGAGGAGCTGGGCGACGTGCTCATCCAGGTGGTTTTCCACGCGCAGATCGCCTCCGAGCGCGGCGCCTTTGATCTCGATGCGGTGGCCCGGGAGGTGAATGAAAAACTCATCCGCCGCCACCCGCATGTCTTTGGCGAAGGGGCCAAGCTCGGCGACTCGGCGGCCGTGCTGGTCAAATGGGAGGAGATCAAAGCCCAGGAAAAGAAAAACGGTCCGGTCCAGGCCGGGGTTTTTAAGGACCAACCGCCCCGGCTCCCCGCCACCATGCTGGCCGAGGCCGTCTGGAAGCAGATCGAGAAAAAGTCTCTGCCGGTGGCCGATGCCGTCGCTACCGATCGGGTGGCGCAACTGGCCGGCGGTCTGGACGACGCCACTCTCGGACGGGCCTTGTTCGAGCTTTGTGCGGCGGCGCGGAGCCGCGGCCTCGATGCCGAAGGCGCGCTCCGGCGCGAAAGCGACCGGGTGATGCGCGCGGTCGAGGCCCGGGTGGCGGCCACGCCCGCCGGTTGCGAAGTCTGAACGCGTCGCCATCGCCATGGGTGCCAAGACGCAACGCGGGCGCCGTCCGGGTGCGGCAGCAGGGGAGGCCGCTTCGGCGGAGCCAACCGGCGCCGAGTCCGAGGCCGCCTTGATCGAGCAATGGTGGACGCCCTTTGGCGCGTATCTCACTCACGAGCGCCGCTACTCCGCCTACACCCTGCGCAACTACCGGCGGGCCTTTGAGGACTTTGTGGCTTGGCGCCGGCGCGCGCCCGGGGTGGGTGGGGCAGGACGGGAATTCAGCGGGCTCAGCACGCGCGTCATGCGGGATTTCGTCATCGAGGCCCAGCACCGTTACGGTCGCCGCACCTTGCACAACCACGCCTCGGGCTTGCGAGCGTTTTTTAAGTTTTGGCAGCGCCAGGGACGGGTGGAGAAAAACCCCCTCGTGGGCCTCGCTCTGCCCAAGCTGGAGAAACGTCTCCCCCAGTTTCTCACCGAGGGCCAGATGAAGGAGCTCCTGGCGGCGCCGTTGCGGCTGCTCGAAAACGGCGGCGTGGACGCCTTCACTGCGTGGCGTGACCGGCTGGCGATGGAGTTGCTCTACGGGGCGGGCTTACGCGTCAGCGAGCTGACCGGTCTGAACTACGGTGCGCTCGAAGCCGACGGCACGATCGCGCGCGTGCTGGGCAAGGGGCAAAAAGAACGTCTCTGCCCGCTGGGGCGGGTGGCGGCCGAAGTGCTGGCCAAGTGGCGTCGGGACTTTGCGCCCGATACCGGCTCGGAGGCCTCGGTGTTGGTCGATGCAAAAGGCCAACGCATGACGGACCGGGCGGTGCAGCTCATGTTGAAAAAATACCTCGCGCTGGCCGGCCTGCCACTCGATCTGACCCCGCACAAGCTGCGGCACAGCTATGCCA
This sequence comes from Akkermansia muciniphila, assembly GCA_945888375.1. Taxonomy (GTDB): domain Bacteria; phylum Verrucomicrobiota; class Verrucomicrobiia; order Opitutales; family Opitutaceae; genus IMCC26134_A. The sequence continues at coordinate 19,437 of CAMCZZ010000010.1, forward strand.
CCCACTTGCTCAACGCCGGCGCGGACTTGCGCCTCGTCCAGGAGCTGCTCGGCCACGCCTCGCTCAACACCACCCAAGTTTACACCCACGTGACCGTGGCCCGCCTCCGCGAGGTCTACGCCAAGGCGCATCCGCGGGCATGAGAGATCGTTGCAGTGGCCGGCAAGAACGATGCACCCGCCGACAGGAACGATGCACTCGCCGGCTACAACGATGCACCCGCCGACAGGAACGATGCACCGGCCGACTACAACGATGCACCGGCCGGCTACAACGATGCACTCGCCGGCTACAACGATGCACTCGCCGATAGGAACGATGCACCCGCCGGCAAGAACGATGCACTCGCCGATAGGAACGATGCACCGGCCGACAGGAACGATGCACCCGCCAGCAGGAACGATGCACTCGCCGGCAGGAACGATGCACTCGCCGACAGGAACGATGCACTCGCCAGCTACAACGATGCACCCGCCGATAGGAACGATGCACCCGCCGACAGGAACGATGCACTCGCCGATAGGAACGATGCACCGGCCGACAGCAATGATGCGTCCATCGCGCGCAACTTTTCGGCGATTTACACGGGATTGAGTCGAGTTAAAATAATAGCCAACAGTTGATTAGGCTAAATCTTCAATTTGTCTGACGCTCTGTTCGCACCCTACGATGAGCGGGGAATGGAGCGGAGCCCGACGCAGTCTGGGTGAGCCTGGGTTACTTTTTCGCGTCTTCAGTTCAAAATGAATTGAAATCAACGGAGCGCTGTGAATGATCCGCCGTGTTGAAAAGCGAGCCCGCCTATTCCAAGACCGCCTTAGCCCCGAGTATACCTCCCTTCGCGGTGTCGGTGGAGGGACTTACCGCGTTTGAGAAGGAAATCGTGGCTGTTTTTGTGGATCTAGTGCTTTTACTCGGTCTTCCCAAGTCGGTGGGGGAAATATATGGTCTGCTTTTTGCCTCGGCGGAGCCGCTGAGCTTTGTTGAGGTCGAAGGTAAGTTGGGTTTGAGCAAGGGTTCGGTAAGCCAAGGGCTCAGGACTTTGCGCGATCTCGGGGCGGTTCGGGAGGTCGGCAACGAAGACCTGGGGCAAAATGATCCGGAGGGTGCCGCTGAGCCTGGCCGTGCACGACCGGAGTCGACTCCTTTGGTTAAAGAGCGTGGCGCGCGTTGGGTGGCGGCGGTGGAACTGCGCAAGTTGATCGGCAGTCTATTGCGTGAACGGCTTACGCCCTACCTGGAACGGCAGGACCAGCGGGTAGTGGCGGCAGGCGCGGCGCTTGATCAACTTCTCACGGAGTCGAAATCGAAACACCTTGGGCTCCTGGCCGGGCGCCTCGAAAAGCTGCAAACCTGGCAGTCCCGCACTCGCACGGTGCTTCCGGTGATCGGAAAATTGTTATGATCCTAGCTCACTATCGTCGACTCCGAAAAAACGTTGAAAGCGTATGGTTCACTTCAGCTTATAACCCACAACCGGTCATAAATAGCTCAAATCTTTGGTCATGATCTATACTGGATCAGCAGCTATGATTCTAAGCTAAGCTTATAGATAAAACTAGCCCCCGCATTAGCGTCATCGACACCCGGTAACGAACAACAAACCATCATCGACTCACTATTCCGGGCAACGAGCCATCCTGACCTTAATCGATAAACCGATTATATTAGCCACGACCACTCCTCCTCCGTATGAATAAAGCCTATCCGCTTGGCCAAACCGGCTACCTCTTCGACTTAAACGGCCTAAGGGTGGTGGTAGATCCCTATCTCACCGATAGTGTTGCCGATCAATTTGGTGAAGCGCTTCGACGCCAAAGCCGGCCGACACTGGAAGCCGAGGAGTTAACCGAGGTTTCCTGGGTGCTTGTGACTCATGCTCACCTTGATCACGCGGATCCTGCCAGCTTGGCGGCGGTGGCAAAAGCCTCTTCAGCCGCTGTTTTCGTGATTCCCTATGAATGTGAATCGATTCTTTTGGATACGGGAATAACCGCTTCCCGTATCCGCATAGTGACCGCCGGGGACGTTATTGAGCTTGGCGGCGGTGCCACTCTGACCGTTATTCCGGCCGCCCATACCGAAAGGGAACGGGACGAGTTGGGCCGCGATCGCTACCTAGGTTTCTATCTAAAGACGGCCGAAGTTGCTATATATCATGCGGGTGACACTATTCCGCACGAAGACCTATTTCGCTCACTCGAGGGTTTGGTCGTCGATTTTGCGTTTCTGCCGGTGAATGAGCGCAATTTCTTCAGGCACAAGGCGGGTATCGTGGGCAACATGACGCCCAGAGAGGCGTTCGCTTTTGCGGAAGAAATCAAGGCGCGGGTCCTGGTCCCCACGCACTGGGATTTGTTCGCCCCTAACTCGACTTTTCCGTGGGAGGTGGAATGCCTTTATGGCGTTCAGCGGCCCTCCTTCACTCTTACATTCATGCCAAGTGGAGCATGTTACGCTCTTTCCGCAGGTAAATGATGTCCGCCGGGTCAAAGTTGATGAGCCTGTGGGCTTCGCCCACTTTGATGACTTGGTTAAACCTGGGGGCGCGGGTGTCCTCGCTGCTGTTGGTGCTGCCCCTGATTCTGCGTCAGTTTACGCCCGGGGATATTTCGCTCTATTATCTCTTTTCGAGTATTATCGGGCTGCAGCTGATGTGCGGGACCGGGTTTGTTCCAACTTTGGCCCGCTTCGTCTCCTTTGTCCTCTCCGGTGCCAAACTTGAGGATTTAGAGGCGAATAAAGTAGGCGGTCAAAATGTGCCCATGGCCGGCCGAACCTTGGATCCCGCCACCTTGGTGGCCTTGGTTAGCACGATGAGGAATACCTTCGTGGGTGTGGTTTTGGTGTCCACTCCGCTTGCCGCGCTGATCGGGACAATCTTTTTGGTAAAACCGGTGGGTTTGTCGTCCGATGTTGAAGCTTCTTGGATCGCCTGGGCGGTTGTCCTCGGAACGACGCCGTTTGTTCTGCTCGGCGGCCGATACAGCGCATTGCTTCAGGGATCGGGTCGTATCGCCCTGGATCAACGGTGGAGCGCCTTGTTTGTGATTTTCGGCGCACTAAGCGGGCTGGCGGTGATCACCATGGGAGGAGGATTGCTCGCCTTGGTGTTTGCGAACCAGATTTGGCAGGTGGCGGGTTTTTACCGATTACGTTGGCTCGCTCATAAAACGATCCGCGACTTGGTGGGCGAGTGGCCGGCTGTTCAGACCGACGTGCGTTTCTTCAGGGCCTTATGGCCGGCGGCTTGGCGTTCGATCGTTGGAATCCTCGCTTCGAACGGGGTCACGGCCGCCATCGGTCTGGTATTCGCTCAGTTCCTGGAAGCTAGACCGCTTGCGGAACTTCTTTTTGGCGTGAGAATTATGTCCTTGATCGCCGAGTTTTCACGAGCGCCGTTTTATAGCCGAATACCCCATTTCAACTCCTTAAGAGCGGAGAACAGGATCCCGGAGTTAACCTTGGTCGCGGGGAAGGCGATGCGGCTTTCGTATGCGGCGTTTATCTTCCTTGCGCTGGCCGCGCCTTGGGTGGCGGAAGAAGTTTTGACCCAGATCGGAAGTCAAATTGGGTTCCCGTCATCGTCCTTTTGGTTTTGGTTGGCGGCCGCCCACCTGATTGAGCGAATGGGGGCGATGCATGTGCAATTGTATAGCACTACGAATCATATTATTTGGCATTGGTTGAACGGAATTTCCGGCCTTCTTTGGATCGCTTTGCTCGCTCTGCTCCTTCCCCGAGTGGGCTTGATGGCCTACCCGTGGGCGATGATCGCGGCGTATTCCTTGAGCTATTCTCCTGTGGCGGCCTATTACTCCGTGAGATCCTTGAAGATCGGTTATCTGGAGTTTGAACAGCGAACTTTTTTCCCTGCCTTGGTTGGTTTTTCTGCGGGGGCCGTCGCTCTTGGCGCCTTATTGCAACGATGACTCCGAACTGCTCGATTGTAATTCGAACGCTGAACGAAGCCCGCTACCTTGGAGCGGCCCTCGAGGCGGTCGCAGCCCAAGATTATCCCGCCCCTTGCCGGGAGGTGGTGGTGGTGGACTCTGGTTCGACGGATGCGACACTGCAAATCGCTCAAAAATATGGCTGCCGGATCGTGCATATCCGGCGAGAGGACTTTTCGTTTGGCCGTTCACTGAACGTGGGATGTGATGCTACCCAGGGAGATTTCCTGGTGTTTATCAGTGGTCACTGCGTGCCCACGGATTCTTCGTGGTTATGGAACCTGTTGCTACCCTTTCGGTATGAGCAAGTGGCGATCACTTACGGCCGTCAACAGGGCGGGCCGGAGACGAAATTCAGCGAGCATTGCCTCTTCGAGAAATATTTCCCGGCGGCGGGCGATGGTGGGCACCAGGCGCCTTTCTTTTGCAACAATGCAAACTCGGCCTTCCGGCGAACCGCGTGGGCGGGTCTCCGTTTCGACGAAACGCTGACGGGTTTGGAAGACATGCACTTAGCACGACGTCTCTGGGACGGAGGCGCGCGGGTCGCCTATGTGCCGGGTGCATCGGTTTATCATTATCACCATGAAACCTGGCGCCAGGTGCGACGCCGCTATGAGCGGGAAGCGCTTGCGCTGCAAAAAATCATGCCGGAGATCGCGGTTCATTGGCACGACGCTTTTCGCTATTTTCTTGCAGGCGTGCTTGGAGATGCGAGTCGTGCCTTGGCCCAGAAAAGACTGATGTCTTGTTTTGCCGAGATTGTCGCTTTTCGCTACTGCCAGTATGAGGGAGCATGGCGGGGCAATCACCAGCAACGCCAGCTCTCCCGTCGGGAAAAAGAGAAGTATTTTTATCCCAATTAACTTTTCGCCATGAACACCTACCGCACCGTTGCCCTGCTGCCCATGAAAGCGCATAGCGCTCGCGTATCTGGAAAAAACTTCCGACTTTTCGCGGGTAAGCCTCTGTTTCGTTGGATTCTCGACACATTGCTCGAGGTGTCTGAGATCGATAAAATCGTGATCAACACCGATGCCCGGGAGATTCTCGCCGCGAATGGCTTGGTGGACACGGACCGGGTGCTCATCCGTGATCGCAAGCCGGAGATCTGCGGAGATTTTGTCAGTATGAATCTGGTTCTCGCCGACGACGTGGCGGCGGTCGATAGCGGCGCCTACCTCATGACGCATACGACCAATCCGCTGTTGGGGGCGGAAAGCATCCGTGGGGCGCTCGCGGCGTATCGGAATGGTCTGGCGGCTGGAACTTGCGATAGTCTGTTCACGGTGAATCGCTTCCAAACGCGATTCTATCGGACGGACGTATCGGCGGTGAATCACGATCCGAAAAATTTGATTCGCACCCAGGACCTCGAACCCTGGTTTGAGGAAAACTCCAATCTCTACCTCTTTAATCGGGAGAGCTTCGCCGCGTCAAACGCCCGGATCGGGCGGAAGCCTGCCATGTTTGAAACGCCTAGACGTGAATCCGCCGACATCGACGACCAAGAGGGATGGGACATCGCCGAAGCGATGGCCAAGGCGAAATTGAACGGTCTAATTTGAGTCTCGCTTTCCCCCCCAGCTCTCCCCCCAGCTTATCTCTCCATGAAAGTCCTGATCACTTGCCCGCCCATGTTGCGCGCCATCGAGCGGTTCCGGCCTTTGTTTGCCGCACGCGGGATCGAAATCACCACGCCAGATGTGGTGCAAATTCTTTCCGAGGAAGAACTTGTGACCTTGGTGCCACAGTTTGACGGCTGGATTATCGGCGACGATCCGGCCACCGCGCGTGTTTTTGAAGCGGGGCAGGCCGGACGACTGAAGGCGGCGGTAAAATGGGGGGTAGGGGTGGATAACGTCGACTTTGCCGCGTGCAAACGATTGGGCATTCCGATAAGCAACACTCCCGGTATGTTTGGACGCGAAGTGGCTGACATCGCGTTGGGTTATGTGATCGCACTCGCCCGGGAGACCTTTTCGATCGACCGGGCCGTGAAGGCGGGAGGTTGGATCAAGCCTGCCGGGATTTCTCTCGCCGGGAAGACCGTCGCGCTGGCGGGGTTCGGCGATATCGGTCGCAACACCGCCAAGAGGTTGCTCGCCGCCGAAATGAAGGTCATCGCATACGATCCCTTCTTCAAGCCGGCGCCTGGTCTTGAGGCGGTCGAATCGGCCGTCTGGCCCGAAAGGTTGGAGGAGGCGGATTTTATCGTCATCACCTGCGCGCTTACCAAGGAGAACCGCCACATGCTCGGACAGCGGTCGCTTTTCCAGGCCAAACCGGGCGTCCGGGTGGTCAACGTGGCTCGCGGCCCGCTGGTGGATGAAGGCGCACTGGTCGAGGCCCTGGCTTCCGGCAAGGTCCACTCCGCCGCTCTGGACGTGTTCGAGGTCGAACCCTTGCCGGCAGAATCGTTGCTACTTGCCTTCGGTGATCGATGCCTCTTCGGCTCACATAACTCGTCCAACACGATAGACGCGGTGGAACGGACTTCCCTCAAGGCAATTGATCTTATGACCGGCTTTCTCGGTCTTCCGACCTCCTGATTTCGGGCTTCGAGGACCTTCAATCATGAAAACCGCCTTAATCACCGGTGCCCTTGGAGGCATCGGCCAAGCTCTTTGTTCAGAGTTTCAGCGCGCTGGCTATTTTGTGATCGGCACCGATAAACGAGACGGTAAGTGCGCATGCGATGCCTTCCTTAATATTGACGTTAGAGAACTTTATAGCAGCGCCGCCGCCCGGGATAAGCTCGTCACCGATGTGCGTGCCATTCTTGGCACGCATGGTTTGACGGTCTTGGTCAATAATGCCGCCACTCAAGTGCTGAATAAGACCGACGACATCAAGCTCGAGGACTGGGATGCCACTCTAGAGACAAATCTCATCGCGCCCTTTCTTCTTCTCCAAGCATTCCTTTCCGATCTGGAAAAGGCGAAGGGTTCGTGCGTGAATATCGCAAGCATTCACTCGGTTGCCACCAAACCCGGATTTGTCTGCTATGCAACAAGCAAGGCAGCGCTCGTGGGCATGACGCGCGCCCTCGCCGTGGACCTCGGACCGCGCGTGCGGGTGAACGCGATCAACCCTGCCGCGACCGCCACGCCGATGCTCCTGGCCGGCTTTGAGGGTAGATCCAAGGAGTTTGACGAACTGGCCAAAAAGCACCCGCTCGAGCGGATCGCACAGCCGTGGGAAGTGGCCAAGACCGCCATTTTCCTGGCCTCCGAAGACGCGGCGTTCATAAGTGGCGCCTGCCTTCACATTGATGGAGGCATCGGCGGACGTTTGCATGACCCCGTATAAGCGATCGAATTCGATGCTCAATATCTTCCGACAGATTATACGATTCAGACAGAAAACGGGAAAGACGGTTTTCTTGCTGGGACCGGTGGGCGAAGCGCACGGAGACGTGCTTAAACAGAAGTTCTTTTTTCCCGAGGCCGCCTTTAAGCGCATAAAGGGCGCCCTGGGTTTCCTTGACGCCTTTACCTCATCCTCGGTGATTCTCTACAAGGGCGTTTCGGCTCCGTTTGCCCTTCGCGTTCGGGGCCTTTCTTATAATTGCTCCGAGATCAACAACCCGGGCGAAGGTTGGGACTGGATCTATGCCGCCGCGGCTGCGGGAAACCATCGTGTGGATCGGGAGCGCGCTAGGGAAAATTTTGAAAGACTCAGGGATCGAATCGCCGCCAGAGATTCCTCCGCGATTGTTTACGGCACCGGCCCAAGTCTTTCCTCACCGCACATTCCTGCGCCATCCGACTGCATTCGGATCGTGTGCAATACCGCGGGCAAAGATCCGAATCTTTGGGAACGGCTAAGCCCAGATGTGATTGTCGCGGGTGATGGAATCTACCATTTTGGACCGTCGCGTTTCGCGGAATCTTTTCGCCGGGATCTCAAGTTACGCTTGGCAGAGCGGCCCGCCTTCTTTGCTTATCCATCCGCATTTGATTATATTGTTCAGCGCGAGTTTCAATCGTTTCGTGATCTTTTGATCCCTTTGGATATCGGTAACGCGGCGTCACTTACGAGTTTGAGAGAAACCTTCACCTTGCCTCCAGTCGACAACGTGCTGAATCTGCTCCTGCTGCCGATGGCGTGCGCGCTTTCCAAACGTGTGAAGCTGTGGGGATTTGACGGCCGAGCCCCGGGAGACAAGGACTTCTGGAAGAATTCGAGCGCCCATTTTTATAGCGAGCACGTCGATGAGCTCAAGGCGCTCCATCCGGCCTTTTTTTCCGCCAAGATTCCGAAAGGCTCGGAAAACAGCTATGTGAAAGCCGTCCATGGAGAAGTCCTCGAAACCCTTTTGAGCCAAGCCGAGGGAAGCGGTTGGGAATTCGAGATGCTCCATCCAACCTACACCGAAACGCTTCTTAAGAGATACCGAGGTGAATAATCATGAAGCCATTTTCCAAAAACGTGCAACCCGGTCGGTCGTATTTAATCATTTTCGGATTCGCATGGTCCTTTGTTGTCGTGATTGGCCATCTAAAAGCACTCGTTGGCCTAAATCCGTTCCCAATGCTCGGAACGTTAATCATTTCTATCTGGCTAACCGGCTTCTTCGGCGGCGTTCTTGTCTCCTCAAACTCAGGTAAGCCAATACTGGCTCCGGCCCAAAGAAGTCTCCTACCCCCTTCCGGTGCGTTCATGGACTTGTTGATTTTTGGAATGTTTGTCTTTGCTTTCATCGGTCACTTTGTTTGGAATCGCTATGCGGCTGATACCTCTGGAATGTCTCTTGCCGAAGTTCGCTCAAATCGGCTTGCAACCATGGAGACCTCTCGGCCGACCGCAGTAAATTATCTATTTTATCTCGCGGATTTATCACTCTATCTTGGTGTTATAGGGTGCGTCGCCCTAAAGCTTAAACGTTTGACTCGCGTAGGTTGTGGACTCGTTTTCATGGTAATTGCGGTGGTGATTTTTAGGAAGACTGGTTCCAGGTTCCCATTTATCTCAATTTTTTCACTTATTGCAGCGTCGTATCTTATCTTCCACGCAGAGCTCATCTTTCGGAAACTCCGGTCTCATGTTGCCGCAGCGGTCTTGTTGGTCATCTTGATGTTTTCAGTGAATTCGATCTTGAACATTATCCGCTTTGAGGGAGGCGCTCAGGGGCGCGAAGCGGGCCTGTATGAGGTGAAAGGTGGGTTTATTCTCGAGAAGTTTGGCGTTATCGATACCATCTCGCCGTTGAACGCCGCGTTTGGTCTCCTTGACGAATATACAGGTAATGTTGTCAATTATTTTGAATCTTATGTGACTGAGAATAATTTAGATCCGCAAAACGGCCGTTTTTTGTTTCGGTTTATTTTTCAGCGTTTTGGCGCCTTCGACTGGTTTGAAATTAAGGCTGCATCCGACGACGTATTATACGCAATCGGCATTACCTACAATGTTTGGTGCACAGGATTACGTGAAATCTGGGTCGACTTTGGCTGGGCAACGCTGGCAACAGGGCCGCTACTTGGCATCGCTGTAACTCGTGCGTATAGAAAGCGTCACGTTTCCAGCGGTTCCGGAGTTCTCGCGGCACTTCTTTGCGCTTGGCTGCTTTTCTCTCCTTTTACGAGCATCCACAAAAATATAGGATTCGAGTTAGGTTTGTATGCCGGCCTAGTGATTATGGTAGTCGAACGCATTTGTGGTCGTTCGCTTTTGGATTTTACCTCTGGGGGCACCTTCCTTAATTATACAGACCAACCGCGCTTCAAGTCGGTTTACTCAAAAACAAAATGAAGGTGTTATACGATCATCAAGCCTTCGTCCTTCAGTCAAACGGAGGGATTTCGCGCTATATTGTTGAAGTGGCTTCTCGAATCAAGGCCTTTGAATTGGCTGAGGTCACGGTTTTTGGTGGCTTGCATGTTAACAATCACTTGAGATACGCCGAAAAATCTATTTCTCCTTTTGGTTTTTATTTCAATCGTCCATGGCGTGGTCAGCGACTTATAAATGATCTTATTTGGAATCTCGGGGCCCTTTCTGCATCTGCAGACATCTATCACGCCACCTATTACCATCCTTTGACGCCGCCACGCGGAGCAAAGGTATTTTTAACGGTTCATGATTTAATTGATGAGAAATTTAGAAGGGATGATCCTCGTTACGTAAGTCTACTAAAGAGAAAAGCTAAGGTAATCTCTGACTCTGACTTTATACTTTGTAATTCAAATTCGACCAGAAGAGACCTGCTCGACTATTATCAAGTCAGCGCCGAAAAGGTAGGCGTCACCCATCTTGCTGCTTCCGAGGTGTTTCGCCCGGCTCGCCCGGATACGGAAAGAAGGAATTTTCTGCTTTTTGTTGGAAGTAGGGCAAGTTACAAGAACTACACATTGCTCCGGCAGGCCTACGAATCTTTCGATTTTCTTTACAAGGAATACGAAATATTGTGCTTTGGCGGAGGTCCGTTAGTCGCAAATGAAATTCCTTGTAGGGGCGTGGCAAGGCATATGACTGGTAATGACGAGGATCTTGCGCGATTATATAATGAGGCCGCCGTTTTCGTTTATCCCTCAATTTATGAGGGCTTCGGTATCCCTGTCCTCGAGGCATTGAGGTGTAATTGCCCCGTTGTCAGCGGTTCGACGAGTTCACTGCCGGAGGTCGGAGGCAATTTTGTAAATTATTTCGACTGCATGTCGATTGAATCGTTGGCTGAGGTCTTGGAGTCGGTGCTAAAGTTGGGTAACGCCGCAACGATGAACGACGGTTTATTCGATTGGACGAACTCATTCTCGTGGGACGCCTGTGCGAAGGCTACGACTGTGTTTTATCGAAAGGTGCTTTCTTGAAACTTCTTATAATAGTGCCGACGCTGGGACGCGCGCCAACTCTTGGGAATACTATTGAGTCCATCAGGCAGAATTGTGGCGGGACCTATCGGATCTCGTTGGTGTGTCCAGGACAAGAGACCCAGCGCCTTAGTTTGCTCTATCCTGACCTCACGATTGTTGCGGACAGTGGTGGTGGGTTGTATTCAGCGCTTAATGAAGCGATCAATCAGACACAAGCAGATTGGAGCCATTTCACATATATTAATGATGATGATCTTTTGCTATCTGGGTTTGGAGACTTGGTGGGACGTGACGTGGATATCGCTTATGGAAAATGCATGATTCACAGCCGCAGATCCAACGCCCTCTGGTTTCCGCTTGAGCGCAATCCTAAAGCTGTGCCTGTTCTTTTCGTTTATGGTGTGACCGGAATACAGCAACCAGGAACAATTTTTTCAAAGCATGTCTGGATTGGGTGTGGGCCTTTTGATGTGCGATTGCGTTTGAATGCGGATATGTATTTTATACTCTTAGCCTGTAGTTCGGCGAGAAGCTACTATGTGTCTCATGGAGAGGTTGCGGCATTCACCTTTACGCCGGGCCAGCTGTCTTCAAATCGGGTGCGAGTCGATGATGAGAATCGACTAATCCTCGAGAGGTTAAGTCTTCGGAAAACCCTCAGTTCACGTTATTGTCTCCTACGGTTTCGTTTATCAAATTTCAGTTTGTATTTTAAACGGGCACTTGCCGGAGTTGTTTTGCAGCGGAGCTTTTACTACGAATGAAAAGCACTCAATATACGCTTCTTAAAGATGACCTCATCAGGCTTAGGTCGATTTCCATCGACCGGAGCTCTTTTTTACTTTCACTAATTGATGTGGGTTTTATAAGCGTATTCTTTTATCGATGTTTCCGGGCATGGCGCCTTTCTGCATTAAATCTGACTGTCCTACGCGCTTTTTTGGAAAAACTAGTTGAACTTTTTTTGAAGGTCCATTTGCCGTCGGGACTTGATTGCGGAGGTGGTTTGGTGCTTATTCATGGCCATGGGACTATTATCAATAGCAAGGCTAGGATTGGCGAAAACGCTACAATATACCATCGCGTCACGGTTGGAGTCCGTTTCCCGGGTGACCAGTGTCCTGTTCTTGGGAACAATGTCGTCTTGGCATCCGGTTGCGGCGTGTTCGGCCCGGTGGTTTTGGCTGATAACACCATAGTAAAGGCCAATCAGATTCTGGCTCCTAGGAACTTTGATGAGTCAAAATGAACGATATGTATTTGCTTCACATAGTTGAGAACCTTGCAGGTTCGCATGGCGGTTCGACAAGTGCGGCCTTTGCGATTGCGAATCTTCCGTGCCGTAGATTGAGACCCATGATTCTAGGTCTAGACTTTGGCGGGAAGATTACCTCATATGTTAGTCCTGATCTTGTAGTTAAGCGTGTAACTGCGCGACCGGGTAAACTCGGCAAGTTTTTGGGTATGGTAAAGTTGGTCTCATGGGTCATCTTCAACCGGCACAGGATTGGAGTCATCGAATTTCATAACGTGTTCAATCCGCTGTTTCTGGTGGGCGGGGCAATATCCATTCTCCTTAGCATTCCCGTAGTGCTGAATCCCCATAACTCGCTAGATGAGTGGGATCTTCGGAAGCGTTATTGGCTGAAGCGATTAATTGGGTATCTTCACTTAGGCTCTCTGCTATCCTCCTGTGCGCTAGTTCGGTGTGCAACGCGCCGGGAGCAGCAGCGGCTAGTGTCATTTGGTTATAAAACCCGAATAACGTGGGCGTTACTTCCGATCGCAGTCGAGTCTGGGGTCCATACATCGCAAATGGTCAAAGGTCCGGGATTGAGGGTTTTGTTTTGTTCGAGGATTGATCGAAAAAAGAGAGTCGACCTTATACTACGGGCTGTGTCGATTACAATTCAACGCGGCACGAGGGTCGAGTTGACAGTGGCAGGCACTGGCGATACGGACTACATGGCGGAAATGTTCAAGTTAGCGGATAACCTCGGAATTGGGACATTAGTTCAATGGGTCGGGTTCGTCAGTGGAGTTGAGAAATCGAAGCAATTTCAATGTGCCGACGTTTTTATTCTCCCATCTTTGTATGAAAATTTCGGAATTGTTGTTATTGAGGCGATTTGCAATGGCCTTCGTCCGGTGCTGACTCCAAACGTCTTCATTGCGGACCATTTACCGGTAGATTGCCGGGCTTTAATAATCTCTGACGTCGAAGGTTTGGTCAAGGTGTTAGAGGATGTAAATTTGGATAGAGCGCTTGGGAGGTTGCCGCCTTCCGCGACGGAAAGCGTCAGAGACTTGCTTTTTGGTGGGGCAGGAGCAGAAAGAATTCTTGGGCTTTATGACGGTTTGCTTGATGAGGTCCAGAAGGAGACTATATGAAAGAGGCAGTCGCTATCACCGGGGCATCAGGGTTTTTGGGGAAGAATCTGTTGAGCGTCATCGACGCTTTGAAGATGACGCGCTTTGCATCGGATAAAATCGGAGAACCTTCGACTGGGGTGGAGTCGGTGGATCTTACCCAACGGAGCGACTTAAAAAGTTGGCTGGATCGAGGTTCGCCTACGGTGATTGTTCACTTGGGCGCGCGAACCGACTTGGTGGGCCGGACGCTTGAGGACTATGCCGCCAACACGGTGGGAGTGGAGAATCTTTTATCCGCCGCCCGTTCTTTACCAAATCTTAGGCGCGTCATCTTCGCCTCGAGTCGAATGGTCTGTCGCATTGATGACATACCCACGTCGTATGAGCACTATTCGCCGCCCAATCCCTATGGGGCAAGCAAGGTTCAAGGAGAACGTCTGGTGAAGTCGGCGGATTTACCGTTCGAGTGGGTGATTGTGAGGCCTACTTCCATTTGGGGCCCGGGCTTCGGTATTCCTTATCGCAACTTCTTCGATCAGGTGCGGAAACGCAGATATTTTCACCAAGCGGGATACAATCCTCTCAAATCGTTTGGTTATGTCGAAAACACGGTGTTTCAGTTAATGAAGTTAATCGAGGCTCCAGCGCAGCAAGTCAACCGCCACACTTTTTACTTGGGCGATTACGCCCCGATAGTGGTTCGGCAGTGGGCGAACGAGATTCATCGGGCATTCGGGCTTCCCGGCAAGATCATCGAGGTTCCGATCGGCGTTTTGCGAGTATCCGCCAAAGTTGGGGATGTGGTTAACCGGATTTCGGGTCGGGACAAGGCTCCCCTGACGACGTTCCGGCTTCAGAATCTGATCACAAACATGGTTTACCCTCAACTCTCCGAACTCGAAGCGGTTACCGGGCCCTTGCCGTTTGGTTGGCGGGAGGGAACGGCAAAGACTGTTGAATGGCTAAAGTCGGCATAAAACAACGATTATTCTATGTTTGCTTATCGTCAGCGTGGATTGGTCTCTTTGCATGCGATGGCCGTTACGGTCATCGTAACCGCGGTATTGCCGCTTTACGCCGAGGTTTTGCCCGTATTGCCCCGCGTAAGGCTCGATAAGGCGGTGGATCTTTTGCCCTACGTAGTGGTGACATTCCTTGCTATGTTGGTGAGTAGCTCGGCGATTAAACAATACACGGGGAGCCTGCACATACTCGGTTTCGCCGGCGCGGTGGGTCTGGCCGCCCGTCAGGTATCGCACGTGGCGGCGGCGGTCTTCGCGGTGGTGTTTGTCCTGAAGGACCAGGCGATCAGCCGTCTCTTTCTGGCCACTTTTCTGCTCATGGCGTTTGTGCTGTTGATATATCTTCATGCCAATCTGCCTGCCATGCTTTCTCGTTTGCTTTTCCCCGAGCGCGCCAAGCTGCCCACCATCTTTGTGGGAACCGGGGCTAGCATGGAGGACATAGACAGTTGGGTGAGCTCACGGGGTCACATCGGCATCCGGCCAATCGGCGTTTTGTGCGACGAGCCTGCGTCCCGCGTGGATAACGTTCTGGCCCCGCATTTGGGTAGAGTGGATGCTTTGGCACGGGTTCTCAAGGAGATGGAAATAGCCCAAGTGATCCTGCTAGACTGGCACATGCCCAATGAGCGGATTGAATCGATTGTTGAGCTATGTGAGCAAGAGGGGGTGCGTTTCCTGATCCATAATAATTATGCCGCAAGGTTCGCGCGCCAGATGACCCCGGTTGAGGAAGGGGGGCGTCATTTTCTTGTTTTGCAGACGGAACCCCTTGAAGACCCGATCAACGGCGCGCTCAAACGCGCGCTGGATATCTCGATCGCCTTGCCGGTTTGTGTATTTGTGCTTCCCTCTTTGTGTCTTATCGTCTGGCTAATGCAGAGGCTCCAGGCACCGGGTCCGCTGTTTTTTAATCGGCCCAGAGGCGGGCGCAACCGGCAGCCCTTCAACATGTTTAAGTTTCGGTCGATGTATGCCACCGATCACGACATCAATCAGCAGGCGACACGTGGCGATTCCAGGGTCTTCCCCTTTGGTCAATTTATGAGGAAGGCGAGTTTGGATGAATTTCCGCAGTTTTATAACGTGCTACGCGGAGACATGAGCGTCGTGGGCCCTCGCCCTCACCTGCCGAAGCACGACGAGGAATTCAGTAGGATAACTCGCACCTACCACGGTCGATCCTTTGTGAAGCCGGGTATCACCGGTCTTGCGCAAATTCGGGGATACCGTGGAGAGATCACCGAGCCACATAAACTTCACCGTCGCGTCTATTGGGATCTCTATTACGTTTCCCGATGGTCTCTTTGGCTGGATATTCGCATAATCATCACGACTGGCTGGCATGTTTTTTTCCCGCCGGATAGCGCCTACTAATACCATACACCCCAAGCTATCAGACTTTAAACACGGATGGCGCAAATGGGCACAGATCCATACAAAGTCCTTTTTATCCGTGACATCCGTGATATACGTGGTCGAAAAATCTGGCTGATGGAGAGTCTAGATACCAAAGAGGCTTGGTATAAGAGCCTAGCGGTTTTATCCTCCGAGCGTCGGTGATACCGGTGTCGATTAAAGCTCGCTTATTGGTTTATTTATGGGCCAGGGAATTTTAGCGAATAGATGGGGAATGATTTCGCCGTGCTGAAAGGTGGAAAGCGGGCGGTTGGAGGAAAGCCGTATAAAGAATTGCTCCTCACGTTGGTTAAGTCCCTTGCAAAAAAGGTCGGACAGGGCGGCATGCCAGGGCGGATTCGAGCCGGTGTCGTAGCTCTTCGACTCATCGCCGACCAAGTGCCAAAACCACACGTGCTCCGGGGCGCCATTCGCCATAAAAATTCGGCTCTCGCCAGTGGGAATTTCGTTTCCCGAAGTGGTATTCAATCCTGTGACCTTTGCTTCGGCTTCTTTTTTCCAACCTGCGCCCACCCAGCAGACGTCGGGCGTGTGAGTGGCCACCAGACGGTGCGACATTTTTCCTGGCGTCCAATAGGCAATATAGACGGAAATACGGTCTCCGTCGGTGCTTGTATATTCAACAAAAGTCCCATCGTCGAAATTGAGTAGTTCCCCTACAGCCTGTTTTAACTCCTCGGATTCAGCGATGGGTTTTTCCTTAATGGACCAGCCTGCGGGGGACGGAGGCAGCAAGTCGCTCACTCTAGCGGTAAACCTCGCCTCGGGGATTTGGGATGATCCATAAAGGATTAGCCCCGAGGCGGCGATCAAGAGAGCGAAGCAGGTGGGTATGGTGGCGCGTTTGAGTTTCACGGCGGAATGGTAAAGAGGTGTGTGCGGGCGGATTTATTAGACCGATTGATTGAGAAAGTCGGCTACTTTATAAGTTCCTTAAATCCAGCTTTTTAAGGGTGCGTCTTATGCGATGGTAGCCGCTCGCGGTATCGGTAAAGAATAGGTGCGAGGCGCAGCGCAATCCAGTAACGTTTCCAGAATTTACGAGGAGAGGAAATGAGGCGGAGCAGCCATCCTAGAAAAAGTCGGTCGGCCCAGGGCGGGATGTTGGCCTGACCTCCGGTTAGAAAGGCTATGGCGGCACCCAGGCAAAGAATGGCTGGTCGGTAAGGCAGGTGCTCGCGCAGGCTGGAGCCCAGCCTTTCCTGCACGCCGCCGCCGATGGCGAGCATGACAACGCGAGGACGTTTTTCGGCCAGGCGGGCGAGGAGCGCCGCATCGTGGATCGGGCCCGGTGCATAGTGCGGAGCTATGTAGGTGTCGGCTTCCGTGACAGGAAACCCTTGGGTTTGAAGCCAAGCCAAGTTGCGATCGCGCTCCTCCGGGGAAGGCATTACCCAAAAAAGAGCCTGCGGTTGCTTAATATCGTTTCGGTCGAGCACCGCACGAATAAGTTTCAGCCCGGAGTGCCTGGGAAGTTTTTCGCCCGTGAAACAACGCCACAATAGAATCATCCAACCCGAATCCGTGATGGCGAGATCGGCCGAGGTTACCGCTTCGCAGTAGGCGGCCGACTCCAGCAAATCAAGGGCAAGACCCGGGCCGGAGGGTGCGACCACCAAACCGCCTGCAAAGGCGGCGGAGGTCACTTCCTCGATCGTGCCAACAAAAAAATTTACGCCAAGGATTCGTCTTGTCGTTTGTGATTCGTGGGACGGAGAGGACACGGGCGGTTATCGTGCCGACTTTCCCAATCCTAGGCAAGCGCGGGCTGGCGGTGATTCCACGGCGGTCACCCGGGGAAGCGTGGGTTCTTCTGGAAGCGGTAGCGCTTCCCCGTTCGCTTGTGTTTCCCCGGCCGCGCTAGACACTCCCGTGATGCTGAGATGGATTCTCCTTTCGACTTTGGTTTGCCTGGCGGGCACTCTGGGGCTGCGCGCGACCAGCGGGCTGGATAGCGCGTGGATGTTCCACACCGCCGACGCTCCCGCGCTGGCCGAGGGGCCGGCGGTGGCGTGGCTACGCATTCAAGCCAATTCTTTCGGGCAGCCTCGCGATCCGGGCCACGCGACCGATCCGGCCAAAGTGGAGCAAAACAGGGCTGCCCTTCGGGCGCTCCGGGAGGCGGGTCGAGGCCTGGTGTGCATGATCCGGTGGTCCCCGCCCGCGTGGTCTGCCGTTCGACCCGGCGGGGGCGCAGGAAATCGGGCGCCGCTGGATCTGCGCGAGGCCTTTGCGAACGGAAAGGCGCTGGCGGAGGCCTATGGCGATTTGGTGGATGCGTGGGAAATCGAAAACGAGCCCGACATCGCCTTCTTCGCCGACAACGCAAACGTATTTGCCGCGTTTCACAAAGCGGTCGCGCTGGGGCTGGGAGCAGGGAGCGCGGAGCAGAAAGCAGGGACCGGGGAGCGGGGGGCGGGGAAGGCCCTGGTCTTAATGGCGGCGCCGGGCTTGCCGCCGGGGCCGCATTTCGAGCAGCTCGGGCGGAATGGGTATTTTTCTTATACGGAAGGCTTTAACTTTCATTATTACGGCTTCGCCCGGGACTTTGGCGGGGTTTACGAGCAGTTCCGGGACGCGGTGGGGGCCTCGGGCGCGGGGGGCTCGGTGGTGCCGCGCGGGCCGACGGCCGTGACGCGGCGCTGGCCGGTGTTTATCACCGAGTGGGGCTACAGCCTGCTGGACGGGGTCGAGGCACGGACAACGGAGGGGCGGGTGCGGCAGTGGCGGTTTTTTCAGGACGTGGCGCGGCAAACCGAGCGACTCGGCGTGGCGGCGCCGATGGCGTTTTTGCTGCCGCCCTACTTTGAGCACAACATGAAGGAGTTCGGCCTCACCCTGAAGCCGGTGGCAGGTTTGAATTTTCGGCCGGAGCATTTTGGGGCGAAAAAGGCCGAGCCTTGGATGGCGGGCATCGGGGCGAAGTGGGGGGCGGAGGGCTGGGTGGCTTCGCCGGCGCTGGCCTGGCTGGAATCCCGCTCCAGCGTCGCGGCCAAGACGCGCACGCGGGATTGGGTGGTGAAGACGGAGGCGCCCTCGCCGGTGGTGCTGGATTTCATCGCGGAAACAACCACCACGCGTGCGGTGAAGGCGTGTGACGGGTATTTCTTGTGCGACATGGCTTATCTCGATGGGCCGGCGCTGCCGCGGCGGCTCGGGCGCGGGACCATGGTGCTGTATAATTTCGGGACCGAGGCGGCGGACGTAAAGCTGGCCTGGCCGACGGAACTCCTGCCGCTCGAGGCGGAAGGGCCGGTCATGGGGTGTTGGCGGCTGGAGCCGGGGGAGCGACGCGAGGTGCCGGTGGTGGCCTCGGTCGAAGGCGATGGCTATAGGCCGACGGAGGTAGCGTTGGCGGCGGAGGTGCAGGTGGGGGCGGCACGCACGCTGGCGCGGTGGGCGAGCCGATTTTATCCCAATCCGGCGGGGATGCTGGAGGCGGGGCGGCGGGATTTTCGTTTCGGGCTGGAGGAGACTACGGCAAACCGGCGAGTGGTGGAACAGCGTTCGCTCGCACCCGAGGAGCCCGCGCTGCGGCGGGACGGGCGCTGGCTGGTGACGGATGGCGTGGCGGTGGAGGAGATCGACGGCGGCTGGCGGTTTCACGTGACCCGCTTTCCCGGGGTGGGCATGCGCCCGGCGGTGGCCGAGCTACCCTTGCCGGCCCGGTGGCATTTCGAGGCTGATGAGGTGTTCTCCTTTAACTTTCGGCTGCTGGATGGGCCGGGGGCGGTGGAGCTGCGCTGGGATCATCCGGACGCCACGCGGCGTCGGCAGACGGGTAATTTTAGCACGATCGCGGAGCCGTATTTCCGGACGACCGATGGGAAACTCTTCTCGGCGGGCGCGCGCCTCTCCCCGGGCCTGCGCTGGGGGCGGTTTCAACATGGGGCGGAGGCCTTTGGTATGCGTTTCCTCGGGCGGACCGTCCCGCCGTGGCGGTTTGAAGAAAACCAGCCGGCGGCGCTGGTATTTTTTATGAGGCCAAGCCGTCTGCCCGCGGTTTTCGAGGTGCAGGATCCGCACCTAGCACGCTGGACCGTGGGCGGGCGTTGAACCCGGATACTGCGGTTATCGCGGGTCGCCACCCGCGACCAGTCGGCCGTCAGCTTGTCGCGACACCCGCGCAGAGTCCCTTCTGGGTGCAGGCCGGGGTTTCCTCGACTACCTGTCGGCTCCCCATCTTGCGCGATACTCTGCCGGGATGATCGCGGTATCCGGGGTAAACCCGAAAACCGCGATTGCTCGCCGCGATCCGCCGGAATCTCGCGGGCATCTAGCGAATTGCAAAACCACCTCGATACACCTTCTGGTGCACCTCGGATTTCGCGCATCGCAATCTGCTCCCCGATCTTACGGCAGCTCATCGACTCCAATCCCGGTTTTCGGGTTAAAAATGATTCCGGCCCGGGATTCACTCCAAAGGCGGGAACAGTCCGGGACCACCGGACTCGGGGTGGCGGCGGACGGGCCCCCGCTTACTTTTCGCCTGCTACCCGCGGCGGGGAACGCAGGGCGCGCAGGTCCTCGAGAATGCGCAGGCTCTCGCGGAGATAGACGTCCATTTTGGCGTAGCGGGTGTCGCTGTCGGCCTCGGCCTCTTCTTCGTCGAGATTCTCTTCGCTGGCGGGGTCGTCGGGGTTTTTTTCCGCTTTGATCCGCGGGGCGGGAGGGGGGGAGACGAAGAACTCGGTGAACGGGTAGGCTTCGGTGGTTTCGAGGGTCTTGCGGGTGGCGGTGCTCTCGTCGCGGAAGGCCTTGTCGGCGACCTTGCCGGCCCGGCGTTGCTCGAGGTTAAGCGAAATGGACTTCTCGGCCTGGCGGTCCTTAAAACGGGCGATGGATTTTTTCAGCAGGGCAAACTCGGGCAGGTGTTCGAGGCGGTCGGCCAAGCGGGCGCGGAGGACGGCGAGGGCTTCGGGGGGGAGTTTGGTGGCCTCGTAGAGACTGGGGGAGATCTCATCCCAGACGAGGGCGTGGGGCAGGTCTTGTTCGCCGATGGGGAGGAACTCATCCACGGAGGGGATGACGAGGTCGGGCACGACGCCCTTCAGCTGGGTGGAGGCGCCGCTGGGGAGGTAAAACTTTTGCACGGTGACCTTGGTGGCGCCGGCGATTTGGCCCTTGCGGGCGAGTTGGGGGATGACGTTGCCCATCTCGATCACGGTCTGGACGGTGCCTTTGCCGTGGGTGGAGGTGTCGCCGATCACGACGGCACGACCGTAATTCTGAAGGGCTCCGGCGACGATCTCCGAGGCGGAGGCGCTGAAGCGCGAGGTCAGCACAACGAGCGGGCCGGCGTAGGCGACGGCGGGGTCGCGGTCTTCCTCGATCTTCACTTCTCCGGCATAGTTTTTTACCTGCACCACGGGGCCGGAGGAGATGAACAGGCCGGTCAGGGAGACGGCTTCGCCGAGCAGGCCGCCGCCATTGCGCCGGAGGTCGAGCACGAGGCCCTCGATTTTTTGCTCCTTTAGTTTGGCGATCAAGGTCTTGATGTCCTCGGTGGCGGAGTTCTGGTCCTGGGAGTCGCGGCTGTCGCGCCCGTAAAAGGTCGGCAGGGTGATGACGCCGAGGGAGCGGGCTTGGCCGTCGATACTGGGGACTTGGAAAACGGCGGCGTGGGCGCGGGCCGAGTCGAGGTTGATCAGGTCGCGCACGATCACGATCTCCTTGCGCACGGCGGCGTCCTCGGCGTCGGCGGGCTGGATGAGGAGGCGGACCTTGGTGCCTTTTTCGCCGCGGATCATCTGGACGATGCGGCGCAGCTTCATGCCGACTACTTCCACGAACTCGGAATCAGCCTGGGCGACGGCGAGGATTTTATCGTTGGGCTTGAGGGCGCGGGAGAGATCGGCGGGGCCGCCGGGGATGATCTCTTTGAGCACGCACACATCCTCGTCGATGCTCAGGAGGGCGCCGATGCCGAAGAGCTGCAGGCGCATGTTTATGCTGAAATCGTCGTAGGAGTCGGGGGAGTAATAGTTCGAGTGGGGATCGTAGATCCCGGCGATGGCGGTGAGGAAGATCTCGGCGACGTCGCCGGACTCGATATCGTCGAGGTTTTTTTGCAGGCGGTCGTAGCGTTTGCTGATTTTCGTGCGCGCTTCGTCGAGGGTCTTTTTGTTCAGGATTTCCTGGAGCAGCTCGAATTTTAGGCGTTGTTCCCAGAGCGTATCGGCGGCCGAGGCGTCGGCGGGCCAGGGGAGTTCGCGCCGGTCGATTTCGTAGGCATCGGCTGCGGTGAAATCAAAGTCCCCCGGCAGGCGGCGGTGGATCCACTCGATGCGTTCGCGCACGCGTTTTTCGTGGCGGGCGTGGAGGGTGAAGGCGGCGTCGAGGCGTCCGAGGGTCGCGAGATTCCAGTAGAGTGAATCGGGCGGGAACTGGTCCTGAAACTCCTGCAAATCGGAGGCGAGGAGGAAGAGGCGCTGGCCATCGAGGGCCTTGAAGGTGTTCGGGATCACCTCGGCGTAGCTGGCGGGGGTGACTTTATCCCGGTTGAAATGGACCTCCTCGAGCAGGCGGATGAGGCCACGTAGTTCCAGCGACAGCCCCGGGGTGGGTTTGAGTTCACGCGCTTTGGATGGGGCTGTGGGGGCGGCGGCCTCCGCCGGGCTGGAGGGGCCCGGTTGCGCAAGGGCCAGCAACGGGGCCAAAAGCAGGGAAAGGAGCAAACGGGAGCGAAAACGCATGGAAAATTAGAAACGAAGCGGTGGGGAAAGTTGCCTGAAGGCAAGGAAGCGCTCGCGTTAGGGTGACTTTGCCCTGCGCCCCGCCTCGGCCAGAAAGGCGCGCTCGGCGGCGCTGAGGGAGTCGTAGCCGTGTTTGCCGATGCGATCGAGCAGGCGATCTACCTCGGCGCGTTGGCCGGCAGGGGCGACCGGGGGGGGCGCGGGCGGGTCGAGATCAACCCGGCAAACGGTCGCCGGGCGCCGTGCGCCGCGGGTGGCCCACCGGGGCGGCTCCACTCTCGGGCGGAGGGCGCCATACAACAGGGAGCGGGGGGCTAGAAACAGCCGGTGGCAAAGCCAGCCGCTGGCCAGGCCGCCGAGGTGGGCCGAGTGGGCGATGCCGGAGCTGGCGTCCAGGCCGGCGAAGGCCCGCAGCGCCAGACCGGCGAGATCCAAGGCGCCCACTCCCGCGACCAGCCACCAAGCGGGCACGGTTTCTTGCCAAAAAGGAATAGTGAGCGGGCGGCGCGGGTCCAGGGCGACAAACGCGGCCATGTAGGCCATGCCGACACCGGAGGCGCCGATCATGTAGCCGGGCCGGGCGCCGTTTACAGCCAGCCAGACGAGGCCGGCGCCGAGGGCACCCAGCAAGCTCAGCGCAGCCAAACGGCGGGGGCCGATGATTTCCTCGAGCGGGCGGCCCACATAATACAGCCCGGTGAGATTGCAGAGCAGGTGGAGGACGCCGCCGTGCAGGAGGACGTGGCTGACCGGGGTCCAAAAGTATCCGGCGCGCAGGCGGGCTAGCGACAAGGCGCCGGCTTCGAGCGCGAGGTTGGAGCCAAACCAGATCTCCAAGACTTTTTGTGCGACAAAAACCGCGCCCAAAGTAACCAGCAAGCCGCGCAGGAAGGAGGCGGGGCCGCGGCCGGCGGGGCGGTTTGGGGTGGGACGAAAAGGGGGCATGGGGCCGGACAATTAACTTGGGGGGTATTTTTCAAAATAAACCAAAAAGCCGGTCCTGCCACGCGAGAAATTCGCCAAAGCGGGTGGGCGCTCCGGCCTGAAGCGCGGGCGGAAGCGACGGGTGGGCTTTGGTGCGGCCCGCATCCGCGGGCATCCGACGTGGCCGCTTGACAGCCAAGGGCGTAGGGTTTTGCTGCGCCTTTCCATGGCAAATAAATCCGACAAGTGGGATCAAAACAGCGGCGGTAAATTCTATGTCGATCAGCAGTGCATCGATTGCGATCTCTGCCGCGAGACCGCCCCCGCGTTTTTCACGCGCCACGATGAGGGCGGCTACTCCTTCGTCCACAAGCAGCCGACCACCGAAGAGGAAATCGCGCTCTGTAACGAGGCCCTCGAAGGCTGCCCGGTGGAGGCCATCGGCGACGACGGCGACGCCTGAGTCCGGCAGGTCCCGGCCAGTCCGCTTACCTGAAAGCTTTTCCCGCGCCTTTGCCGGCGCGGGATTTTTTGTAGCCCCCGGCCCGGGTGCCCTTGCCACCAAGGGAATGGTTAAGCCAAGTAGTCATGTTTATTAACTAAGCGCTTGCTTTGCTTTGGTCGCACGGAGTTGGCTGCGGGATCATGCGTGCCCGCCTTTGCCTTGCCTCTCTGCTCCTCTTGCTTGTCCGGCCTTCGCCCACCTCGGCGTCCGGGATGGTGGAACTCGACGCCATCACGGTATTTTCCAGCCGCGTGGCCTTGCAGGAGCCGGCTGGCACTTTCGCCGCGCCGGTCTCGGCCCTGCGTTTCGAGCCGCAGGTGGACGTGCAGGCCCGCGGTTTTGCCGAGGGGCAGGCGGACGTCTCGATCCGGGGCGGCACCTTTGAAAACACCGGTTTCGCGGTCGGCGCGTTGCCGATCTACGATCCGCAGACGGGGCATTACTCGGCGGAGTTGCCGGTTTCACCCTACTTGCTGGGCGCGCCCGAGGTCAGGGTGGGCGCGGAGCAGGCGGCGGCGGGGTTCAACGCGACGGCGGGCGGTGTTGCCTACGGCTGGCGGCCGATCCGCACGGGCGGGACGGTGAGCGGTGGTTTCGGCTCGGACGAGCTGGTGCGCGGCGAACTCTACACCGGGTTTCTCGCCGCGGAAAAAGTCGCGGGTTTCGCGGTCGGCGGGGATGTCTCCCTGGCGGCCTCGGGGGGCGACGGCACGCTGACCGGGGCCGATCACGATTTCGGACGGGGCAACGCCCGGGTCCAGCTCGCTAACGCCGTGAGCCAGACCGATGTTTTCGCGGGTTATCAGGCCAAGAACTTCGCCTGGCCCAATCTCTATGCGGCCCGGAACAAGACCACGGGGTTGCGGGACGAGCGTGAGCGGCTGCAGACCCAATTGTTTCTGGTGAACAACCGCACCGAGTTCGGCAGCGACGGCGACTATGTGCAGGCCGGCGCCTACTACCGGGGAAATCGCGACCACTATGCCATTCCGGTCTTCGGCTACAATGCCCACCACGAGACGGTGGTCCGGGGGGCCGCGATCGAAGGACGCCATGCCCTGTTCGGATCTACCGCACTGCTTCACAATGCTGGCGTGGTTGCGGACGAGCTCGAGTCCACCGCGCTGACCTTCGGCCCCTTTTCCAGCCGCACCCAAGTCTATGGCACGCTGCAAGGCGAGCAGACGGTGGATCTGGCCGAGGAGAGCGAACTGCTCTTCACGGGCGGTGCCCGCCTGGACGGCAGCGACCGGGATGCGTCCGAGGTTTCCCCGTTGGCCTCCATCGGGTGGCGCCGCACGGGCGCCCTGTTACGACGGCTCTACATCAGTTACGCCGAGTCCACCCAGTTACCCACTTATCAGGCGCTCAACGCGGCGCCCGGCGGGCTCTTCGGGGGCGATCCCGCTTTGGCCCGCGCCACGGCCGCCAATCACGAACTCGGCGTGGAGCTGGGTGCGGGTGCGTGGAGCGCGCAGGCGGCGGGGTTTTACCGCGCCCAGGACAATCTGCTCGACTACGTCTATGATCCGTCGAATCCCGCCTCGGCCCGCAAGGCGACCACCGTCGATCTCGACACCTGGGGCGCGGAGCTGTTTGTCCGCCGGAGCTGGGAGGCCTTCGATCTCTTCGCGGGCTACACCTTTCTGGATAAAGACGATACCTACACGGGCGACACGGTGGCGAGTTTCTACGCGCTCAACTACGCCGAGCATCGTCTCACGGCCGGCGCGATCGCGCGCCTTGGCGCGGGCTTTGAGCTGCGCATCGACAACGAATACCGCCACCAAGCCGAGAACTCGCTGCGCCGCTTCGGCCGCGACAACATCGACACCGCGCTCGGACTCTTTTACCGAGTGCCCGGCTCGAAGGGCCTCACGCTCAGCGCGCAGGTGGATAATCTCTGGGACACGGCCTACGAGGAGGTGCCGTTGGTGCCGGCGGCGCGCCACTCCTGGAGCATGGGCGCGGCCTATGCTTGGTGACGCCGGGCGGGCGGGAGCGGTCCTCACGGATTGACCCGGTGCGTTTGCCTGCGGAATCTCGCGGCATGGTTGCCGACAACTCTCTCCCTGCCTCGCCTGACGCCGGTTCCACGGTGAATCCCTTCCTGGACCGGACTTTTCGCATCCGCTGGTCCGCGCATACTCCCGAGCAGGTCGCTCCGGCCATCCGCACGGCTCTTGCTCAGGCCGAGGCGGCGCTGCAGGCGATCGCCACCTCGGTGGAGCCGGCTAACTTCACCAATACTTTTCTCGCTCTGGAGCGTGCCACCGAGTTGCTGACCTATGCTTGGGGCAAGGTCACCCACCTCCAGTCGGTGGCGGACGCTCCCGCCCTGCGCGAGGCGCAGAACGCCATGTTGCCCGAGGTTTCGGCTTTTCTGGCCAAGATCCCGCTCAATCCGGAGCTTTGGGCGCGGCTGAAGGCCGGCGCGGCCTCGGCCGAGGGGCGCGCGGTCTCTGGGGTGTGGGTGCGCTTGCGCGATGAGACGATGGCGGGCTTTGTCGAGGCCGGTGCCGATCTGCCTGCGGAAAAACGGGCGCGGCTCGAAGCGCTGGAGGGCGAACTCGCCCAGCTCACCCAGAAGTATTCGGAAAACACCCTCGATGCCACGAATGCCTGGCAACTCCTGATCGAGGACGAGGCACGTTTGCGGGGCTTGCCCGCCCACGCGATCGCGGCGGCCCTCGACTCGGCCCGGCGCAAGGGGCTGGGTTCCGGGGAGAAACCGGTTTGGCGTTTCACTTTGCACGGACCTTCGCTCGAGCCGGTCATGCTCTACGCCGAGGACGAGGCCCTGCGCCGGGAAGTCTGGGCCGGCTCGGTGGCGGTGGGTGCCGAGGCGGAGGGGGGGAAGTGGGACAATGGTCCGCTCGTCCAGCGCATCCTCGCCCTCCGATCCGAAAAGGCCGCGCTTTTGGGCAAAGCCAGTTTTGCCGATCTCGTGCTCACCCGGCGCATGGCGCGCGACGGCGCGCGCGCCCTGGCCTTTGTGACGGATTTTGAGACGCGTTGCCGCGCGGCCTTCGCGCGCGAATGTGCCGGTTTGGAAGCGTTCAAGGCGGTCCGCACCGGCGAGGCGGCCGGTCCGCTCAAGGCGTGGGAAGTCTCGTTCTGGGCGGAGAAAATGCGTCGTGAGCAGCATGCCTTTGATGACGAGGAGCTGCGTCCCTACTTCGAGGTCGGGCGCGTGCAGGCCGGACTGTGGGAGCTGGCCCGGCGCGTCTTTGGACTGCGCATCACGGAGCTCGGCATCGCTCCGGAAGAGAAGTGGTGCGACGAGGTGAAGTATTACGAAATGCACGACGAGGCCGGCCGGCAGCTGGGGTCGTTCTACGCCGACTGGCACCCGCGCGAGGCCAAGCGCGGCGGCGCCTGGATGGGCTACCTCGTGACCGGCGGCCCCGGGCTGGACGGCGGCCGTGCGCCCCATTTGGGCTATATCTGCGGCAACATGTCCCCCCCCACGCCGGGGCGTGCCGCGCTGCTGACCCACCGCGAGGTCGAGACGATTTTCCACGAATTCGGCCATTTGCTGCACCACCTCCTCGGCGAGGTGCCGGTCAAGTCACTCAATGGCGTCAACGTGGCGTGGGACTTTGTCGAGCTGCCCTCGCAGATCATGGAAAACTGGTGCTGGGAGCGTGAGTCCCTCGACCTCTTTGCCCGCCACCACGAAACCGGTGCGCCCATCCCGGAGGGCCTGTTTGCCAAGATGCTCGGGGCGCGAAACTACCGCTCGGCCTGCGCCTCGATGCGCCAGGTGCAGTTCGCCAAGATGGATCTTCTGCTGCACACCCGCACGGCGGAGTTTCTTGACGGGGACCTGGAGGCAAAGACCCGCGCCCTCGTGGCGGAGAACATGATCCCCACCGTGCCGCCCGCGCGCACCATCGTGCGGCGCTTCGGGCATCTCTTCTCGGATCCGGTCGGCTATGCGGCCGGTTACTACTCCTACAAGTGGGCGGAGGTGCTGGAGGCGGACGCCTTTACGCGGTGGAAGGCAGCCGGAGTCTTCTCCCGCAAGGTCGGAGCCGAGTTCGTCGAACACATCCTGAGCAAGGGGAACAGTGAGGATGCCGACGTGCTCTTCCGCCGGTTCATGGGCCGGGATGCCGACCCGGCGGCGCTGCTCGAGCGCAGCGGACTCGCGTCGGCTTGATTCCCTTTCCCGGACCCCTCCTAGCATGGAACCGCTCGGTGCGTGCGTGCCCGGGCGAAAGAGGTGGCCAGACCGGGAGGCGGGCGGCTAGGCCTGCGGTTCTATGATTATCGCCGATCTAGCCAAGATTCCGGGTGGAACTTTCCCTGCGCAGCGTTGGGGCCGCGGCCTGGTGGGCCAGGCCACCCAGCCCATCCAGGCCAAGGGTTTTTCCATGGGTTTTTCCGTGCTCGCGCCCAAGGGAGGCCAAGTGCCCTGGCACAACCAGGAGCAGGAGGAGGTTTACTTTATCGTGCAGGGCGAGGGTGAGATCTGTGTTCACAACGAGCGCTCCCCGATCAAGGCCGGCCAGGCGGTCTATATGCCTCCGGGGCAATTTCATCAGCTCACCAACACGGGTGACGAGCCCATGCACATGATCTACGTGTATTGCCCCGGCGGTGACGTCGCCCACTGGCGGCAAGAGCTGAACGGCACCCTGCCTGCGGCGGGCACCGGGGACATCCCTCCGCTGCCCGAGGGGGCGCAGCCGCAGTGGACGGCCATCACGCCGAAGCCCTTGGTTTAATGCCTTCGGTGGTGGAGCGAGCCGACCGCCTGTTACGCCTCGGCCGTCAACTGGCGGACGGTCTCGGCCAGTGACACGGCGGCCCCGTGCGCCCAGAGCTCGCCTTTTTCGGTGGTGGCGATGGTGGCGTCGCCCATTACGCCTTCAGGTGCCAGATCCCGGGTGGACCAGGCCAGGTTCAACGCGGCGCCTTCGGGCCGCAGTTCGCCGGGTGCGTGGAGATCGGCCGGATGGTGGCAGACGGCCAGTGAGCGGCGCACCAAGCCGGGGGCGAGGGCGAGCATGATCGAGGTTTCCCACTCCCCGGCGTGGAAGCCGTAGGCCGCCTCCTGCGCGGTTTGGGCGGGCTTGTAGGTGCTTTGCAGCATGCCCAAGCGCAAGCCCGGCAAGGGTTGCAACTCGCGGATCAACGCCACCAGCACGGCGCTGTTGCCACCGTGGGTATTGAACAGGGCGATGCGGCGAAAACCCAGTTGGCGCAGTTGCTCGATCTGGGTGCGCACCAACCGGGCGAAGGTGCGGTAAGTGAGGGTCAGGGTGCCGGTCCAGTCGGCGTGTTCGTTGCTCTTGCCAATGGTCACGGGCGGGGCGACGTAGGCCGGTATGCCGTCGGCCAGCAAGGCGAGGGCGCGGGCGAGGAGGCCTTGGCCGATGATCGCATCGACGCCCACGGGCAGATGGGGGCCGTGCTGCTCGATGGCGCCGGTCGGCAAAAGGGCGACGGCTCCGGGGCGGCGGGCGGCGGCGCGCAGGGCCTCCGGGGTGAGGCCGCCGAGGTAGCGGTCGCCAAAGGGACGCCACTGCGGAGTGACGATGGAGGCGGTTTGGGCGGGCGTGGCGGGCGCACCGGCGTCGGGCCGGGTGTGGCCATGCCAAGCGGCCTCCTCGAGAATACGACCGAGGCGGGCGGCGGCCTGGCGGTGCGTCAAATGGGCGGACTGGGCGCGGGCGTCTTCCACCGGACCGCCGGGAAGAGGCGGAGCCTGGCGCCAGTTGCCGGGGCGGAAATGCTCGTCACTGGATCGCTGGGGGGCGGAAGGCACGGGCACCACGCCGAGGAGCGTGGCGGCGAGGGCCTGGGTTTCCCGGCGGACAGCAAGGGCGGCGGCGGGGTGAAAATCCAGGCCCAGCGAGGCGAGGTGCACCCGGTAAACCCCAAGCCCGAGCTCGACCCGCACGTCCCGGGCGGCGGCATCGAGCCATTCACGGTGCCAGGGGCTGCTGGAGAAAATCAGCAGTTTTGCGAAACCGGCGAAATGAACGCCGCGCGCGACCTCGAGCACGAGATCCCGCCCGTCCACGGCGTCCAGGCCGAACCAAGTGGAGTCGGGGTGAGGCGAGGGCCCGAAGCGGAGCGGGGGCAGGATGCACGGTGCGCAGGAGGCGAGAGCGTCGCCGCAGGCTGCGGCCAGCAAATCCGTCAGCACGACTTCCTCGGCGTTGATCGGAAGGCCCATCCCATGGTCGGCGTGACCGCATACGGGCAGCACGGCGAGCGCTCCGGGCCGGGTGGCGGCGGCGGGAAATTCGTTGGTGGTCAGGTGTGCCCAGCAGCAATCGGGATGGGCCCGGGCGAGCCAGGTCATAGTCATGCCGCCTAGTGTGAAAGCCCCGGCGGAGCGCGCGAGGGTTTTTCGTGCACCCAGCCTGACTGTGCGGCTTGCAAACCCGGGCGCGGGAGGCTTTTTGCGGGCGTGACCGCTGTCGCCCCCACGCCTGCCCTGCTCTGGTTTCGCCAAGATCTCCGTCTGGCCGACAATGCCGCGCTCGCGGCGGCCCTGGCGCGGGGCGGGCCGGTTTTGCCCGTCTTCGTGCTGGATGAGGCGGGCGAGGGCGGCTGGCCCCTGGGCGGGGCCTCCCGCTGGTGGCTCCATCATTCGCTGGCCTCGCTCGGGGCGGATCTGCGAGCGCGCGGGGTGGGTTTGATCCTGGCCCGGGGAGACTCTGGGGCGGAGCTGGAACGGTTGGTCGCGGCGACGGGTGCGGGCGCGGTGTATTGGAACCGGCGTTATGAGCCGGCGGTGCGGGAGCGGGACGCGCGCATAAAGGCGCGGCTGACGGCCGCCGGGATCGAGGCGAAGAGCTTTAACAGCTCCCTGCTCTTCGAGCCGCACACGATCCGCAACAAGCAGGACCGGCCCTTTCAAGTGTTCACTCCTTTCTGGCGGCATTGCTCCGCGCTGGGCTGGCCCGAGCCGGTCGCCAGCGGGCAAGGGTGGCTCCGGCCCGCCGGGGCGGCGGGAATGCCGGGCGGGCCCGGAGTCGCGCTGGCGGACTTGGGACTGCTCCCGGCCCGCCCTTGGGATGCGGGTTTCGGGGCGGTCTGGACGCCGGGCGAGGCGGGGGCGGCGGCACGCTTGCAGCGGTTTCTCCAGGCCGAGGCGGTGCATCGTTACGACGAGGAGCGCAACCGGCCCGACTTGGAGGGCACTTCCGGGCTTTCGCCGCATTTGCACTGGGGGGAGATCGGGCCGAGGCAGATCGTGGCGGCGGTCCGGGCGCTCGGCCGAGAGGCGGGCACAGACCCGGCCAGCAACGGCGCGCGGGTCTTTCTCAGCGAGGTGGGCTGGCGGGAGTTCGCCCACCATCTACTCTTTCATTTCCCACACACCCCGGAGCGGCCGTTGCGGGAAGACTTTGCGCGTTTTCCCTGGGCCGCGGATCCGGATGGGGCAAAACTGCGGGCCTGGTGCCGTGGCCGCACCGGCTATCCCATCGTGGATGCGGGTCTGCGCCAACTCTGGGCGACGGGCTGGATGCACAACCGGGTGCGTATGATCGCGGCCTCGTTTTTGGTGAAGCACCTGCGCCTGCCTTGGACAGGCGGGGCGGCGTGGTTCTGGGACACTCTGGTCGATGCCGACCTGGCGGCGAATACCCTCGGCTGGCAGTGGTCGGCGGGCTGTGGTGCGGACGCGGCGCCGTATTTCCGGATTTTCGCGCCGGTCACGCAGGGTGAGCGTTTTGATGCGGCGGGCGATTATGTGCGCCGCTGGGTGCCGGAGTTAGCGGCCTTGCCGGACAAATTTATCCACGCGCCCTGGACCGCGCCGGTCGGGGTGCTGACCGCCGCGCGCGTCGAACTCGGTGCCACTTATCCGCGTCCGCTGGTGGATCACGCGGAGGCACGGGCGGAGGCCCTGGCGGCTTTTCAGGCGCTGCGCGGCCAAGCCAAGGAGGGCGACGCATGAGCACGCCGCTCCGCCACTTGGTGCTGGTGCTCGGCGATCAGTTAAATGCGGATGCCTCCGCTTTCGACGGTTTCGAGCCGGGGTGCGACGCGGTGTGGATGGCGGAGGTGCGGGAGGAGTCCGAGCATGTCTGGTCCAGCCAGCCCCGCACCGCGCTCTTCCTGGCGGCCATGCGCCACTTTCGCGACGAGCGGCGCGCGGCGGGCCAGACGGTGCACTACTCGGAGCTCGGGCAAGCGGCCAATACGGGCACCCTGGCCGGGGAACTGGCGCGGGCGGTGGCGGAGCTGCGGCCGGCCCGGCTGGTTTTGACCGAGCCGGGCGACTGGCGGGTCTGGCGTGCTTTGGAACAGGCGGCGGAGGGGCTAGGCCTCGTGCTGGAGGTGCGGCCGGACCGGCATTTTTTCGCGAGTCTGGAGGAGTTTCGTCTCCACGCGCTCGGTCGCAAGCAGCTGCGGCTGGAATACTATTACCGCGAGCTGAGGCGGCGGCATCGGGTTTTGCTCGATGCGTCCGGCGGACCCGAGGGCGGCGAGTGGAACTATGATCAGGAAAACCGGGAAGGATTTCCCAAGGCGGGTCCGGGCGTTTTGCCCGCGCCGACGGCTTTCCCTCCCGATGCAACCACGCGGGAGGTGCTGGCGCTGGTGGCGCGCGTTTTGGCCGGTCATCCGGGTCGCCTGGAGGCCTTTGACTGGCCGGTGACGGCGGCGGAGGCGCGCCGGGCCTTGGCTGATTTTATCGAGCATCGGCTGCCGTCTTTTGGCCGGCATCAGGATGCGATGTGGGCGGGCGAGCCCTGGCTCTACCACTCGCGGCTGGCGGCTGCGCTCAATCTCAAGTTGCTCGATCCTCGCGACGTGGTCGCGGCGGCGGAGGCTGCCTACCGGGCGGGGCGCGCGCCGCTCGCGAGCGTGGAGGGTTTTATCCGCCAGATTCTGGGGTGGCGGGAATACATCCGCGGCGTTTACTGGTTGCGCATGCCGGAATACGCCGGGGTCAATGCGCTCGGGGCGCAGGGTGCACTCCCGGGTTTTTATTGGACGGGTGACACCGAGATGGCCTGTTTGCGCGAAGCCATCGGCCAGACGCTCGCGCTGGGTTACGCGCACCACATCCAGCGGCTCATGGTTACGGGGCTTTACACCTTGATGCTCGGGGTCGAGCCGAAGCGGGTGCACGAATGGTATCTGGCGGTTTATGTCGATGCGGTGGAGTGGGTCGAACTGCCCAACGTCATCGGCATGTCGCAGCACGCGGACGGGGGCTTTCTTGCGTCCAAACCCTATGTTGCCACCGGCAAATACATCCAGCGCATGAGCAATCACTGCGCTGGTTGCCGTTTCGATCCGGCCAAAGCGGCGGGGGAGGACGCCTGCCCTTTTACCACGCTTTACTGGGATTTTCTAGAGCGCCACGAGGCGCGCCTGGCGGCCAATCCGCGCATGGCGCTGCAGGTAAAAAATCTGGCCCGGCTCGATGCCGGTGCGCGGCAGGCGATCCGGGAACGAGCGGCGTCCATCCGCGCCAACGACGGCAGCCCTCCGTGCCGGCCGGACAGCCCGCGGCAGGCGTCGCTCTTTACCTGAAGGCTGGCGCGCGGGGGCGCGTTATTGTTTCGCAGCGAGCAGGGCGGCGAGGGCGGCCTCGTCCACGGTGCCCTGCACGGCGTGCAGGTGGTGCAGCACGCCCATGCGGTCCTCGGGGGCGGAGGTGGAGATATCGAGCATCCAGTCCTCGGTCTTGGCGGCGGCGACGATCACTTCGTCGGCCCAGGCGATGACCTCGGCGGCTTCGATGCGGCCCTCGGTGAGGCCGCGAATGTAGTATTCGGCTTGGGTGCGGAGATTGGCGGGAGTGGACATGGAAGCGGCACTTTCGGGGCGGGGCGGGGCGGCGGCGAGCCGTAAGTGGCGGGCTTATTCGCCGCTGGGGGCGGCGAGCACGGCGGCGATATGGGCGAGGATTTCCTTTTCCCCGGTTTTGGCTACGGCGGAACTGGTGAAAACCGGCGGGGGCTCGGGCAGGAAATCGGCGATCACGGCCAGAAAGGCGTCGATCCGGGTGCGGGTCTGGGCGGCGGAGTGTTTGTCGGTCTTGGTGAAAACTAGATTGAAATCGACTTCGCACCCGGCGAGCCAGCGCAGGAAATCGAGGTCGATGCGCTGAGGCTCTAGGCGCGAATCGATCAGCACGAAGACCGCGGCGAGGTTGCGGCGTTTCTCCAGGTAGTTACCGACGGCGCGGTTGAACTCGTGTTTGTCCTGGGTGGCGACCTTGGCGAAGCCGTAGCCGGGCAGATCGACGAGGGCCCAGTTCCCGTTGATCTGGAAGAAATTCATCAGCTTGGTCTTGCCGGGAATATCGGAAGCCACGGCGAGGGCGCGGCGGCCGGTCAGCAGGTTGACCAGGGAGGACTTGCCTACGTTGGAGCGGCCGATGAGGGCGAATTCGGGCAGGTTCCACGCCGGGCAGGCGCGCAGGTCGGGGGCGCTGGTCACGAAGTCGGCGGTTTTGATTTTCATGCAGTTCGTGCGGTAAACCAAGAAGGCGGGGGCGGAACGATCGGTAGCGAGCCTAAACCAGCGGGTTTCGACGGGCGGGGCCGAGAGGATTCGGGTTTTTCGTATTAAACTATTAAACGCAGTTGAAACCACGGATTACACGGAGAGCACGGATAACCAGGGCGTTATGAATCCAGTGATCTTCACTTGGCGGGTGAATCATTTTAGGCCTTTGTCTCCCTCGCAACGCTCTGAATCTGTGTAATTCGTGGTAAAGTTGAACTGCGGAATTTAGGATTAAGTGCTTTTCGCGGCCGCCTTCTCCTCATGGATTCAAGGTATGTGGAAGCTCGAGCACCGCGCCTATCGCCTGCCTTTTCGGGCGGTGGTGCGCACCGCGCATGGACCATGGGGTGAGCGCGAGGGTTTTTTGATCCGGTTGGCACGGGCGGACGCAGAGGCGCGGCCGGATGTGGGCTGGGGCGAGGTGGCGCCGCTGCCGTGGTTTGGCACCGAGAGCGTCGCCGAGGCCGGGGCGGCGTTGGCCGGGCTGCGCGGGGAGGCGCGGGATCTGGGGGATGCGCTCGCCCGGGTGCCGGGGGCCTGTGGAGCCACGCGGGCGGGTTTGGTGGCCGCGTGGGCCCAGGCCATGGAGGCGGACGGCCACGGGGCGGACCTGCCGGCGGTGAGGTCTTTGCCGGTGGCGGCTTTGCTGCCGGCGGGGCGGGGGGCGCTCGAAGCGGCGGGATCGGCCCTTGAGCTGGGTTATCGCGTTTTCAAATGGAAGGTCGGTGTCGCGGCGGCGGCGGAGGAGCTCCCGTTGCTCGATGACTTGCTTGGGTGTTTGCCGTCGGGCGCCAAGCTGCGGCTCGATGCCAACGGGGCCTGGGATCGGCGCACCGCTGAGCGCTGGCTGGCGGCGGCGACGGAGCGGCCCATCGAGTATGTTGAGCAACCGGTCGCGGCGGACACGCGGGGGGCGGAGGATCTCTTGCGCGGGCTGGCGGAGGATTATCCGGTGACTCTGGCGCTGGACGAATCGCTCGGCGGGGCGGGGGATATCGACCGCTGGCTGGCGGCGGGCTGGCGGGGGGTCTGGGTCATCAAGCCCGCCCTGCTCGGCGAACCCGGGGCGGTGCTGGCGAGACTGGTGGCGGCCGGGGCGGATCTGGTCTTTGGCTCCGCTCTGGAGACCCGCGTCGGGGCGCGGGCGGGCTTGCGTCTGGCTTTTGAGCACGCCGAGCGCTGGGCGGCGTCGGGCGGAAAGGCCCGCGCGCTTGGCTACGGGGTCTGGCCGCTCTTCGCGGAGGCGCGGGCGGACGGACCGGCGACGGGGCCCTTTGTGCGACGCGAGGACGTGGCGCGGATCAACGCGGAGGAATTATGGAACGTGCTCGGTTGATCGCGGGGCTGCGGGAGTTCGCGGGGGCTGCGCTCGTCGAGCGCGACGGCGCCTGTTTCCTGATCGATCCTGGCTGGGGTGAACGCGAGCGCGCCCAATGGGCGGTGCTGGCGGCCCGCCGTCCGGCGGACTGGGACGGGCGGCGCGGCTGGCTCTGTGTGCCGACCGGTGGTTCGTCGGGCGCGATGAAACTCGCGCGCCACGACGAATTGACGCTCGGAGCGGCGGCGGCGGGCTTTGCCGCGCACTTCGGGGTGGGGCGGGTGGATGCGCTCGGCGTGCTCCCGCCCTGGCATGTGAGCGGGTTGCTGGCCTGGGCGCGCTGCGCGTGGACCGGCGGGGTGTATCGGGCGGCGCGCTGGAAGGACGTCGAGGCGGGCGGGGCGCGGCCGCCGGGCGCGGGCGGGTTTGTCTCGCTCGTGCCGACCCAGCTGGCGCGTTTGCTGGGCGATGCCGAGGCAGAGGCGTGGTTGCGGGGCTTTGGGGCGGTGTTGATCGGCGGCGGGCCGGTGTGGCCGGACCTGCTGGCGCGGGCGCGAGCGGCGGGCATCCCGGGGGCCTTGGGCTACGGCTCGACCGAGACGGCCGCGATGGTGGCCTCGCAGCGGCCGGAGGAATTTTTAGCGGGCGACGACACGGCGGGGCGGACGCTGCCGCACGTGAACGTCGCGGTGGGTGACGACGGCCGGCTCACGGTGGCGGGGGCGAGTGTGTTTCGCGGCTACTGGCCGGACGAGCGGGCGGGGGCGGAGGGAGCGTGGAGGACGGATGATCTGGGCGAGATCGACTCGCTCGGGCGGGTGCGGGTGTCGGGGCGAGCGGATGCGTTGATCATCACCGGCGGCGAAAAAGTGAATCCGAACGAGGTGGAGGAGGCGTTGCGACTGGCGGCGGGCGCGGCGTGGACGGAGGTCGCGGTGGTGGGCGTGCCGCACCCGGAGTGGGGCGAGGAGGTGGTCGCGCTCTTTGTGCCAGCGCCTGGGTGGCGGGATTTCGAGGCCGAGGTGCGGGCGTGGTTGGCCCAGGGTCTGGCGGTGGCGAAGCATCCCAAGCGCTACGTCGCGGTCGCGGTTGAGCACTGGCCGGTCAATGCCAGCGGCAAACGGGACCGGGCGGCCTTGCGGGACCTGGCGAGGGTTGGGTGAAGCGGGCGGCGGGGTTCAGTTGCGCTTCGGGCCCCACTTGCGGTCGTTTTTAAGTTCCAGCCGCTTGGTCTCGACTTGGAGTCCGGCGACGGCGGGGTGGCGACGGAGGAGCTTATAGGCGTCGGGGTGGAAACGGAAGCCGAGCGCGGAGCTGGCCTCGCCGATGGCGGCGACGCGGTCGGCGAACAGAAAGCCGAGGTCGATCCGGGTGTCGCCGGGGTGCCGGTCGAGGGTCTCGCGCAGCAGCCGCACAAACTCAGTCGTGCCGGCTTGGCCGGGGTGGAGCAACCAGCGGATGCGGCGCACGTGGGACTGGGTGTAAGCGGGTAGCGGATACGCCTCCTTCACGTTGATGCGCGGGCCCTCCTGACCGACGATGATGGTGCCCAGGACGCAAATCAGGGCGTTCTCCGCCAGAACGGTCCCGTGGGCGGCGAAGGCGTCGGCGAACATATTTAGCCCGATGGTGGCGTGGCGGGTCTGGAGGGTGAAGGCCATCCACGGGCGGTTGTCCTTTTTGGCCAGTTTCTTCTGGAGTGATCCGGCGATGCCGCAGAGGCGGAACTCGGTGCGGTCGTCCTGCTCCAGCAACTCGGAAACGGGGAAGGTGTCCATGGCCTCGATCAGGCCGGCGTAGGCGTCGAGGGGGTGGCCGGAGACGTAAAAGCCAAGGAGCTCCTTCTCGAACTGGAGAAGGGTGGAGGCGTTGAAGGCCAGGGTGGTGGTCGGGCCTTTGTTTTTGGGGGAGAGGGCCGGAGCGGGCGCTGCCTTTGCACTTGAAGCAGCCGGGGCGGGCGCGAGGAGATCGCCGAAGCCGCCGTCGGCAGGCTGGCCGCCCGCGGGGGCAGGCGCAGCGGGGGTGGAGGGGCGGAAATGCTTCAGGATCTGGTCAAACTCCGCGGCGAGTTTCTCGGGAGGGGGAGGCGGCTGGGCGGTGAGTTCTACCCCGAAATCAAAGGCGAGGGTCTCGGCGCGAGGGGCGGTCTCGACGGGTTTGCCGGCGGGGGCGTCCTTGCGGAGGGAGGGGTATTTGCGAACGAGGTCGGCGAGGGCCTCGAGATGGGCGTCGATGGAAGCGTAGAGTTCTTCGCGCGGGGCCCCGGAGAAATCGAAGGCGCCGGTGGCGACGAGGCACTCGACCACGCGTTTGTTCAAGGCGCGGCTATCAACGCGCAGGAGGAAGTCGCGGAAATCGCGGAAGGGACCGCGGGCCTCGCGCTCGGCGAGGATCTTTTGCCCGGCCTGCTCGCCGACGCCCTTGATGCCGGCGAGCCCGAAGCGGATCCATGCGGATGGAGCGGACGAGGATGGAGCCCCGGGCGGGACACCCTGGGCGGCACCCCCGAAGGCTGCGCTCGCCGTAGCGGCGGAGGCGGTCTTGAAGACCGGCGTGAAGGTCTCGCGGCTTTCGTTGATATCGGGGCCGAGCACGGTGATGCCCATGGCCTCGGCCTCGGCGATGAAGTGGGCCACCTTCTCGGCGTTGCCC
Organism: Akkermansia muciniphila; assembly: GCA_945888375.1. GTDB lineage: Bacteria > Verrucomicrobiota > Verrucomicrobiia > Opitutales > Opitutaceae > IMCC26134_A. The sequence goes on from CAMCZZ010000010.1 coordinate 57,610, forward strand.
AGCTCGGCCGTCAGCACGGCGGCCATGAACTGCACCGGGTAGTTGGCCTTCAGATACGCGGTGTGGTAGGCGATGACGGCGTAGGCGGCGGAGTGGGACTTGTTGAAGCCGTATTGGGCGAACTTGTTCAGGAGGTCAAAGATCTCGTTGGACTTGGCCTCGGCGATGCCGTGGAGCTTTTTGGCGCCATCGACGAACTTCACGCGTTCCTTGGCCATGGCGTCGGCGTCCTTCTTGCCCATGGCGCGGCGCAACATGTCGGCGCCGCCGAGGGTGTAGCCTCCGATCACGCGGGCGCACTCCATCACCTGTTCCTGGTAAACGATCACGCCAAACGTTTCCTGCAGGACGGGCTCGAGCAGCGGGTGGGGATAGGTGATGGCGGCGGGATCTTTTTTGCCGCGGGCGTAGTCGGGGATGAAGGCCATCGGGCCCGGGCGGTAGAGGGCGGAGATGGCGTTGATGTCGTCGATGGTCGAGATGCCGACCTGGCGGGCGGCGCCCTGCATGCCGCCGGACTCGAGCTGGAAGACGCCGATGGTCTTGCCGGCGTTGAGCAGCTCGTAGGTCTTGGGGTCGTCGAGCCCCAGCTTTTCGAGGTCGAAGGCGGGAGCGGCGGTCAGGCGGACGTTCTCGACCGCGTCGGCGAGCACGGTGAGCGTCTTGAGACCGAGAAAGTCCATCTTCAGCAGGCCGAGTTTGCCGACCGCGTTCATATCGAACTGCACGGTCACATCGCCTTCTTGCGAGGTGAGCGGGACGAAGTTTTCCAGGGGCTGGTCCGTGATGATGATGCCGGCAGCGTGTTTGCCGGTATTGCGCACCATGCCCTCGAGCACGAGGCCCTGGTCGATGATTTTTTTGGCGACGGGGTTGCGGTCGTATTCGCCCTTTAGCTCGGCGGATTTTTTCAACGAATCCTCGAGGGAGATGTTCAGCTCGTCGGGGATCATCTTCGCGAGGCGGTCGGCCTCGGCGAAGGGCAGATCGTGGACGCGGGCGACGTCGCGCACGACCATCTTGGCGCCGAGGGTGCCGTAGGTGATGATATTGGCGACGCAGGCGTTGCCGTATTTCTGGCGGACGTAATCAATCACCTCGCCGCGGCGGCGCATGCAGAAATCGATGTCGAAGTCGGGCGGCGACACGCGTTCGGGGTTGAGGAAGCGCTCGAAGAGCAGGCCAAAGCGGATGGGGTCGATGTTGGTGATGCCGAGCAGGTAGGCGACGAGGCAACCGGCGCCGGAGCCGCGGCCGGGGCCGACGGGGATGGCGTGTTCGCGGGCCCAGTTGATAAAATCCCACACGACCAGGAAATAGTCGTCGAAGCCGGTCACGTGGATGATGGCCAGTTCGTAGCCGGTGCGCAGCACGAGCAGTTCGTCGGCGGCGAGGCCGGAGTAATCGGGCGGGGCGGGTTTCTGGCCGGCGGGCAGGTTTTGCAGTTTCGCGAGGCGTTCGGCGACGATGGCGCGCGCGGCAACGGCCGCGTAATCGTGACCGTAGCGGCTGTTCAGGCCTTTGACGCAGAGTTGAAGCAGGTAGGCGGAGGCGGCATCCTTCGGCTCGGCGTGGGCGGATAACAACTCGGGCGGGAGCGGGTAACGCGGGTAGCGTTCGGACCCCTTCGGGAAGGGGATTTTCACGTCGCACATCTCGGCGACGAGGCGGGTGTTGGTCAGTGACTCGGGGACCTCGCCGAACAATTTCAGCATCTCGTCGGCGGACTTCAGGTAAAAGGCCGAGGAGTCGAAGCGCATGCGTTTCGCCTCGGCGACCTTCGAGCCGGTCTGGATGCAGAGGAGGGTATCGTGGGAGGCGGCGTCGGCCTCGCGGACGTAGTGAACGTCGTTGGAGCAGATTACCTTCAAGTTGAACTCCTCGGCAAGGGCGAGGAGGCCGGGAATGATCTGGCGCTGCTCGGGGATGCCGTGGTCCTGAATCTCGACGAAGTAGTTCTCGCGGCCGAAGATCTCAACATAGCGGGCGCAGGCGGAGCGGGACTCGGCCTCGCGGCCGTGCATCAGGTGTTGCGGCACCTCGGCGGCCAGGCAGCCGGTGAAGCCGATCAGGCCGCCCGCGTATTTCGCGAGGGTGGGCAGGTCGGTGCGCGGCTTGTAATAAAAGCCCTGGAGGTGCGAATCGGAGACGAGTTTGAGCAGGTTCTCGTAGCCCTTCAGATCCTTGGCGAGGACGCCCAGGTGGAAGTAGTTTTTGCCGTCCTCGGATTTGCCGGTTTTTTCCAGACGGGAGCCGGGGGCGACATAGAGTTCGCAGCCGACGAGCGGTTTGAGGTTGGCGGCTTTGGCGGCATTGAAAAATTCGATGGTGCCAAAAAGGTTCCCGTGGTCGGTAAGCGCGACGGCGCTTTGGCCGAGCTCGGTCGTGCGCTTCATCAGCCGGTCGATTTTGCAGGCTCCGTCGAGCAGGCTGTAATCGGAATGGACGTGGAGGTGGACGAAATCGGAGGCGGCGATCGACACGTGGGCAAGGCAAGGGGTGTGGGCGGCGGCGGCAAGCGTCCGGGTGGAAGGAAGCGAAGTTTGCTTTAAAAATGCCGTTGACGTGCGGAGGTGCGGCCGGTTGTTTCTCAATTTTTTCCAAAACCCTGCCGTCACCTTTCCCATGTCCATCGAGATCAAAATCCGCAAAAACGAGCCCGTCGACCGCGCCTTGCGTCGCATGAAGAAGAAGCTGGAGCGCGAGAACATCATTAAAGACGTGCGCGCCAAGCGTTACTACGAGAAGCCCACCGAGCGTCGCCGCCGCAAGGAGAAGGTCATGGCCTTCACCAACATGCTGCGCCGCCGTTACGCCGAGTGATTCTCGCGGGCCTTTGCCCGCCCTGGCAGTTTTTTTACTTAAATCCGTGGGGGCGAACGATTCGCCTTCACGGATTTTTTTATTTTTTACGGGTTGCAATGCGACTTTTGTTCTCTGGGTTTTGAGTGTCCCTTTTGTTTAACCGCTCCGCGTGAAGCCCCTTCTTGCCTTATCGACCTGCTGGAACTCGTTCCGTCACCATGACGGATACCAGATGCTACGTGAGATCGCCGATCTCGGTTTCACTCATGCGGAGCTGAGTCACGGCATACGTATCGTATTGGTTCCGGGGATATTGCGGGCAGTCGAAGAGGGGTTTATCAAGATCAGCTCGACCCACAATTTCTGCCCCTTGCCGGCGGGGATCACGCAAGCGGCGCCGAATCTCTTCGAGCCTTCGGCCGACGATCCCAAGGAGCACTCGCAATGGTTGCGGCAGTCGAAGCGATCCTTGGATTTCGCGGCGCAGGTGGGGGCCAAGGCCTGTGTTTTCCACCTAGGGAGCGTGCATTTCTGGTTTTGGCGACCCTCGGTTCGGTTGCATGACTACCTGCAAAAGCACCCCGGTGCGACGGTGCAGAGCGATCCGGACTATGCCCGCCGCCTAAATAAGGCCGTGACGACTTTGCGGGGGCGGATGCCGGACTTTTGGCACCAAACGATCAAGAGCTTGCAGGAGGTGCATGCCTATGCGCTCGAGCGGGGCATTCGCATCGGCTGCGAGAATCGGGAGAAGCTGGAGGAGTTGCCGATGGATGCCGATTTCCCCGCGCTCTTCGAGGCCTTGGGCGCGGAGACGGCGTGCGGCTACTGGCACGACACCGGCCATGCCCACATCAAACATGGTCTGGGCCTGCTCAATCACCGGGAGCATCTGGCGCAAAATGCTTCGCGCGCGCTGGGCTTTCACCTCCATGATGTGAACGATAAAGCCAAGGATCACCAAGCCGTGGGCGCGGGCGAGGTGGATTTCGAAATGGTGAGTTCCTTCTGGCGTCCCGAGCATCTTTTGACTCTCGAGTTGAGTCCCTGTGTGACGGTGGAGGAGGTGGTGGACTCGAAGCTGCGCATCGAGGCGCTGATCGCCCGGCGTTTTCCGGCCTGAGGCGGCCTGGCCGCTGGGGCGGAAGCGACCTTAGGTCGGTGGAATGGGCGGCGTGCGGTCCTCGCGCAGCGTCAGGGAGCCGTCGCCGGAATGTTCGATTTTGAAGTGCCGGGTGTGCACGTTGCGCAGGCTGCTGCGGTGGGCGATGGTCACGCAGGTGAGGCCGGGCAGGGCGGCGTGCAGCCGGTGGTAAAAGGCCAGCTCGGCGTTTTCGTCGATCGCGGCGGTGGCTTCGTCGAGAAACAGCCACGCCGGGCGGTGCAGGAACACGCGGGTGAGGGCGAGGCGTTGTTGTTCGCCGCCGGAGAGAATCTGGGCCCAGTGGGCCTCCTCGTCGAGGCGGGTGGCGAGGGCGGGCAACTCGCACAGCTCTAGGGCGCGGATGCAGGTGGCGTCGTCGTAGTCCCCCGGGGGGCGCGGATAGGCGAGGGCGGCCCGGAGCGTGCCGATGGGCAGGTAGGGCTTTTGCGGCATGACCATGCAATCGAAGGGCACGGGGAGGAGCACGCGGCCGCGCTCATAGGGCCAGAGGCCGACGAGGGCGCGCAGGATGGTGCTCTTGCCGCTGCCGGAGGGGCCGGTGATGAGCACGGAATCGCCGGGGCGCACGGTGAAGCTGAAGGGCGCCAGCAATAACCGGCCGTCGGGCCGGAAGAGGGCGAGATCGGAGACCTCCAGCCGGTCCTCGCTGCGCCCGGTGGTGTAGACCGCGCTCTGGGTTTCGCGCAGGCGGCGGGAGTGCTCAATGCCACGCATGAAGCCGTCCAGCCGCTCGGTGATGGCCCACCACTGAGCGATGGTCTCGTAGGAATTGACGAAAAAATTCAGACTGCTCTGCACCCGCCCGAAGGCACCGGTCAGCTGGGTGAGTTGCCCGAGGGAGATCGCGCCGGCGAAGAAACGCGGGGCCGAGAGAAACAGGGGCACGACGTCGGAGAGGCGGTAGTAAACGGATTTGAAGGCGTTGAGATGGAGGCGGCGGATCAGGGTAGCGTTGAAATTACCCACGATGCGGGTGAAGCTCAGCCCAAGGGTGCGGCGCTCGGCGGTCTCGCCCTGGACCAGGGCGGTGCTCTCGCTGTTCTCACGCAGCCGGACCAGCCCGAAGCGAAAATCGGCCTCGAGTTTCTGCATCTCGTAATTGAGCCCGATGATCGGTCGGCCGACCCTTCCCACCAACCACATCCCGGCCAGGGAGTAGGCGAGGCACATCCAGACGAGGTGACCGGGGATGCCGGCCAGGGCCGCGGTGAACCCAGCGTAGAGCGACCAGGCCAGCTCCACGGGACCGGTGAGCCACACGAGGTGGTCTGGCAGGGCGGGGAAAGGCGAAGCCGGCGGGGCGTGCTCGGGCAGGCCGGAGGAGAGGGACCAGAGGATGACGACGAACGATACCAGCGCGGCGATCGCGGCAAAAAGCTGCATGGCGAGGTCGAGGCCGGTGAAAACGAAGGCGCGGATGTCTTCGCTGATGCGCTGGTCGGGGTTGTCGCCCTGATAGCCGCCGAGCTGGCCGAGGTAGTGGGCGCGGTCGCCCAGCCAGTCGCGCAGGAAGCGGTCCGTCATCCAGCGGCGCCAGCGGATTTTCAGCGACGAGAACAGGTAGTCCTCGGCCAGCCAGAAGGTGATCGAGCAGACCACCAGACCAAGCATGGCGACGCCCAGGTGCACGAAATAGGCGTAGTCGCCCTTCTGGACGGTATCGAAGAAGGCCCGGTTCCAGTAGGAGAGCCGGACGGCGATCCAGTTTTGCGCCAGCGTGAGCAAGAGCACGGCGCCCAGCAACAGGCGGGCGGGCCAGCGCTCCTCCGAGACCCAGAAGGGCCGGACGAGGGCGAGCAGGAGGCGGCTTTGGGCGAGGAGCGGGCGGGAGCGGGGCACGGGCGACAAGGAAGAGCGCAAGGCCTAAGCCCGCCCGGCGCAAGGAGGCAGGCGGGCCGGGCGGTGTCACCTCGTCTTTACGGTGCGCGCCTTGACAGGGGCCCGGGCGAGCCCTACCCGATAGGGCCCAACATGGAGCTTGTCCTTGATCAGCCGGTGTTGGTCCTGAATCGCCTCTGGCAGGCGGTGAACGTCATCTGCGCCAAGCGTGCCTTTGCGCTTCTGGCCCGCGGCCATGCGGCCGTGATCCATCATTATCAGGATGATTTTCGCGTGTTCTCATTTTTGGACTGGATGGATTTTTCCCGGGTAAATCCGCCGGTCGAGGCGCTCGACACCGTGCACACTCCGCGCACGACGATCCGCCTCCCGCGGGTGATCCTGCTGACTTTTTTTGACCGGCTGCCCACGAAGGAGCTGAAGCTTACCCGCAGCAATGTCTTCACCCGCGACAAGGATACCTGCCAGTATTGCGGCCGGATTTTTCCCCGCGAGGAGCTGAATCTCGACCACGTGATCCCCCGGGATCGCGGAGGCCGGACGACTTGGGAAAACATCGTCTGCTCCTGCATCAAGTGCAATTCCCGCAAGGCCAACCGCCTCCCGCACGAGGCCCACATGCGCCTCGTCTGCAAGCCGGTCCGCCCGAAGTGGCGTCCGGTGATCTCCCTCGTGCTGAACAACCGCCAGCGCGAGCGGTGGAAGGATTTTCTCGATCTGGCCTACTGGAACGTGGAGTTGGAGGACTAGGATTTATCCGGGCCATAAACCCGCCGTCCGCGAGAGGATACACCCGCTCCGCCGAGGCGACCGAGGCGGAGGTGGACCAGCGGTCCAGGCCGCCGAAGGCCACGCTGGACCAGCGAGTTTCTCCTCCGGCCGGCGCGCAAGAGGAGTTTATTTCCCGGGCAGATCCCGGCCCTTCGGCCGGTAGAGCACGGCATCTTTGCCGAGCATACCGACGTAGGTGCATTGGCCGTGTTTCACGAGATGGGCGATGTGCCCGGCACGGGTGGGCCGGGCGGTGGCGAGCAGGCGAACCTTGACCAGATCGTGCTCCTGAAACGTCTTGCCGAGGCGGGCGTAGAATTCGGGCGTGAGGTCGCCTTCGATAATTTTGAAGGCAAACTCCAGCCTGCCGGCGTCGGCGAGCAGCCGGGTTTTGAGTGCATCGCCTAGGGAGGATTCGGACATGGGCCAAAGGAAAGGCGCGGGCGGGGTGCATGGCAAAAGGGAATTTCCTTCCGCCCGGGGCGCGCTTCGCGTGCAGTGAGGCTCTTCCCCCTTTTATTCATGTTCGGCCTTTTCGCTTCCCAGCATCACAAAACCCGCCGCCTTGCCGCCGACTGGCTCGAACTCGCCGAGAAGGTCTTCAACTACCGCCGCGATGTCCTGCCCGCCGCCGACCTCGCCGCGCTGCAGGCCGCCACGGGCGATGTGCGCCGTCTGGTGCGCGACAAGGCCGACACCGCGCGGCTAAAACTCGGCATCGACGGGCTGGAAGCCGTGCTCCGCCGCACCGGCGGCGCGCATTACCCGAAATCCGGGCTGGTTGAGAACGTGGAGTTCTTCCTCGTCGCCGCCCTCGTGATCCTCGGCCTGCGCGCCTACTACGTGCAGCCCTTTAAGATCCCCACCAACTCGATGTGGCCCTCCTACTACGGCATGACTGGCCAGGTCTATGCCGACCGGGCGGACGAGCCTTCCGCGCCGCGTCGTGTTTTCGATATGGCGGCGGTCGGCGCCAGTGCCCGCCGGATCGATGCGCCCGCCGACGGCGAGGTGTTGCTGCCGCTGGGCGGCGGCCGGGGCATCATCGCCTATCAGGAGGTGGCCGGCCGTTCCTGGCTGGTGCTGCCGACCCGCTTGCGCCAGTATCGGCTCTTTATTGGCGAGCGCTCGGTGGATGTGCAGGTGCCGCTGGATTTTGACATGGACTGGGTGCTGCGGGATACGTTTTTCCCCGGCGACCCCCGCCCGCTCGGCGAGATCGTCAACGCCAAGCGCGAGAGCGGCGAACTGCTCGCCGCGCAGGTAAACACCACGGCGGGCCCCCAGCGGGCCTACTTCCTGCGCACCGGCAAGATGCTCAAGGCCGGCGACCGCGTGCTCTCCTTTGACATTCTGACCGGCGACCAGCTCTTCGTCGATCGCCTCAGTTACCACTTTGTGCGCCCGCAGGTGGGGCAGGGTTTTGTTTTTCGCACCGACCACATCCGGAGCCGTTTTCTGACCGATGCCAACGGCAAGCCGGTGGAGAGCTACTACATCAAGCGCCTCGTCGGCGTGCCCGGCGATACCCTGCGCATCGCGGACTACACGCTTATCCGCAACGGGGCGCCCATCACGGGTGCGCCGGCCTTTGCTAAAAACGCGCAACGGACGGAGCGCTACGTCGGCTACCGCCAGGAAGGTTTGTTCAAGGATGGTGCCGAGGTGGTGATCCCGCCGGGCCAATACCTGCCGTTGGGGGACAACTCGGCCAACAGTCTCGATGGCCGTTACTGGGGCACGGTGGCCGCCGCCGACGTAGTCGGCCGCCCCCTGTTTATCTACTACCCCTTCACCAAGCGCTGGGGCGTGGCACCGTAGGCGCGGAGGTGGCGGGGATCAGAGGTCGAAGTGGCAGGCGACTTGGTGGTCGGGGCGCGTCGGGTCGGGCTGGCGGAGGGCGGGTTTTTCCGCGCGGCAGCGTTCCGTGGCGTGCGGACAACGCGGGTGAAAAGGACAGCCGCCGGGCGGGTGGATGGGCGAGGGAACGTCGCCGCTCAGCACGATGCGTTTGGAACGGCGGCCCGGCTCGGCTACCGGGATGGCGGAGATAAGGGCGCGGGTATAGGGATGGGCGGCTCGGCGGTAGAGCATATCGGCCCCGGCCAGCTCGACGATGTGCCCGAGATACATCACGGCGATGCGGTCGGACACATGTTTCACCACCGCCAGATCGTGCGCGATGAAGAGGTAGGCCAGTCCGAGCTCGCGTTGCAGGTCGAGTAACAGGTTCAGGATCTGCCCCTGGATGGACACATCGAGGGCGGAGACCGGTTCGTCGCAGATGATGAGCTTCGGGTTCAACGCGAGGGCCCGGGCGATACCGATGCGCTGGCGTTGGCCGCCGGAAAACTCGAAGGGGAAACGGTCGGCGGCGGAGGCGGGCAGACCGACGCGGTCCAGCAGGGCGGCGACCCGTGCGGGCCGGTCCGCAGCGGTGCCGATGCCGTGGATGATAAACGGTTCGGCGAGCAACTCGCCGACGGAGTGGCGGGCGTTCAGCGACTCGCCGGGGTCTTGGAAGACCATTTGAAGTTCTCGGCGGAGAGGCTTGAGCGCGCGTTGGCCGAGCGGGGCGAGATCGCGGCCGTTGAATAAAATGCGACCGGCCGTCGGCGAGTGCAGGCGGACGATGGCCTTGCCCAAGGTGGATTTGCCGCAACCTGATTCACCGACCAGCCCGAGCGTCTCGCCGGATTGCAAAGTGAGCGAGACGCCGTCGACCGCGCGGCACCAAGCGCGGGCGCGACGCCAAACCCCGCCGCGCACGGGGAAGTGCATGCGCAGATCTTGGATTTCAAGGAGAGGGTCGGGAGGCATGGGAGGAGTTAACCACGAAAAACACAGAAGACACGAAAGGACCGGGGGATCACCGCTGTTTGGAGTTCAGGGGTTTAACTTCGAGATTTCGCGCCAGCGGTGGCAGGCGACGGAGTGGGCTTCGGCGATGGTTTCGAGGGGCGGCGGGGTGGCGCAGACGGGCGCGGCGAAAGCGCAGCGGTTGGCGAAGCGGCAGCCCGAGGGCATCTCGGCGAGGCCGGGCACGAGGCCCGGAATGGTGGCGAGGCGGCTCTTGCGCTCGGCCTCCAGACGCGGCACGGCGGCGAGCAGGCCCCGGGTGTAGGGGTGGGCGGGTTGCGCGAAGAGCGCCTCGACCGGGCCCTGTTCGGCGATGCGGCCGGCATACATCACGACCACCTCGTCGCACATCTCGGCCACGACCCCGAGATCATGGGTAATAAGCAGGATGGCCATGCCCAACTCGCGTTGCAAACCGCGTAGCAAGTCGAGGATCTGGGCCTGGATGGTGACGTCGAGGGCGGTGGTGGGCTCGTCGGCGATCAGAAGGGCGGGCGAGCAGGCCAGGGCCATGGCGATGACGACGCGCTGACGCATGCCGCCGGAGAGTTGATGCGGGTAATCCTGGGCGCGGATCTCGGGCGAAGGGATGCCGACCTTGGCGAGCATCTCGACCGCGAGGCGGGCGGCTTCGCGTTTATCCCGGGTGCGGTGGAGGAGAAAGACCTCCGCGAGTTGGCGGCCGATGCGGTGGACGGGGTTCAGGGCGGTCATGGGCTCCTGAAAAACCATCCCGATGCGGCCACCGCGGATCTGGAGCAGCTCTGCCGGTGAAGCCGCAGCGAGGTCCTTGCCCTCGAAGTGGATGGAGCCGCCGGTGAGGCGGCCGGCGGGGCGCGGGAGCAGGCCGAGCAGGGAAAGGGCGGTCACGCTTTTGCCGCAGCCGGATTCGCCGACCAGGCCGAGGGTGCGGCCGCGCGGGATGGCGAAGCTGACGCCGTCCACGGCGCGCAGCAGACCGGCGTCGGTATCGAAGGCGACGGCGAGGTCGCGGACGGTTAGGAGGTCGGGCATCGGAGGAGTTTAACCACGAAGGGCACGAAGAGGAGCCAGGCTGGGGTGCCGCGGTCGGGTGGGGGTTACTCTCTGGCCTTCCATTGTTCGTAGCTGCGGACGGAGGGCGGGAAGGATTTGGACTCGTCGCGGCGGGCGGCGAGGGTGGGCGGCCGGGCGGCTTCATCCAGCCAGTGGAGGTTTTGCTCGAAGGGATCGGTGGAGAAGCGCACGTTGAAGTTCTCCGGAAAACGAACCCAGCGCCAGGTGGCGAGGCGGTAGAAGGGGCGCACGAAGCCGGGGGAGAACGAGGCGTGCTCATGGAGGATCTCCTCGATTTGACGCGCCAGGCCTCGCATCTCGTCGAGGCTCTCGGAGCGGTCGTAGCGGGTGATCAAGGCGTCGAGTGCGGGGAGGGCGATCGATTGGAGGTTGTTGGTCTGGACCTTCACCTTGCGGTCGGGGTGGGGCGTGACGCCGTCGGCGAGGAAGGCCTGGTCGTAGGCGTTTTTAGAGTGGTAACATTCCCAGTAGCGAGGGAAGGGCTCGACGCCGACATTGAAGGCGGCGAAGGCGAGGTCGTGGTTTTTCTCCTGCACTTTTTTCCAGGAGGCGGAGGCATCGAGGGTCTCGATCTGGAGATCCAGACCGGCTTTGCGGGCCTCCTGCTGGAGGATCACGAGCACGGGGGTGAGGCTTTCGTAGCCGTTGTTGATGGTGAGGGAAAGGCGCGTGCCGGCGACGTTTACGAGGATGCCGTCAGGGCCGCGCTGGCGGAAGCCGGCTTGGGCGAAATGCTCGGCGGCGAGGGCGAGGTCGAAGGGGCGCGCGCGCAGGGTGGGGTGGCTCATCTCGCCGAAGCCATCGGAGGGGGTATGCAGGCGGCTGTAGCCGTCGCGGAAGAACTGCTTGATCACGAGTTCCCAATTGAGCGCGGATTGGAGGCCGAGGCGGATCTCGCGATCGGCGAGCAGGGGGCGGGCGGTGTTCATCCACAGGCCGTAATTGGGGCGGGGAATGTCGTTAAAAAAGGTGGTTTTGTGAAGGAGGCCGCGGGTCACGCGGGAGTCCGAGTCGGGCAGGCGGTCGTAGTGGTATTCGGCGAGGTTCATGCCGAAGGCCTCGAGTTCGCCGGCGAGAAAGGCTTCCCAGGCGGTGGGGGTCTCGCGGATCACGCGGAGGCGGAGTTGAGCGGGGTTGAAGCGGTAGCGGAACTGGCGCTTATCGTTGGCCCACCAGTCGGCCTGGCGCTCAAAGGTGATGAAGTTGCGGTTGGTCAGGGTGCGTTGCTGCTCGGCCGGGGTGAGCACGTAGGGGCCGGTGGTGGGGATGAAGCGCCAGTTGTAGCGGGCCACGAAATCGGGGCCGGCCTCGCGGTAGAAATGCCGGGGCACCGGGGCATTCTCGAGGACACGGGCCAGCAGGTCGGGCCGGGCCTCCTTGAGGGTGATGGCGAAGGTGCGCTCGTCGTAACGAGTGACGCGGGTGTAGTTTTCGCCGATGCCGAACCAGTTGTTATACCAGGGGGCCTGGATGTAGCTGCTCTGGTAAAACCAGAACATAAACCACACGTCATCGGTGGTCACGGGCGGGCCGTCGCTCCAGCGGGCCCGGGGGTCGAGGCGCACGTAGACGGTGCGGCTGGGGACATCGACGGCCCAGGCTTCGGCGAGGCCGGGGTAGTGGCGGTGGGGCCCGGCCAGATCGGGGTGCAGGTGGCCGAATCTCAGCACATAGTCATCGAGCAGGTAATTCCGGAAGCCGTTGTTTGAGTCCGGCCCGACGGTCCGGAGGGTAGGCGGGAAATCCTGGATGCGCTCGTTCCACACCCCGCCGCGGATGCGTGCGGGCGAGCCGATCTCGGGGAGGTCGCCGGCATCGGTCCAGGCGAGGTCGGAGGGGAGGTCGGCAGGGGTCTTGGAAACAAAGAAATCCGGGTGGGTGGCGTAGTAAGCCTGCACCTCGGCGGTGTTGTCGACCGGGGTCTGGGCAACGTTGCTGCCGGCCTGGGTGGCGGGGTCTTTCGAACCCGAGCAGGCGGCGAGCAGCAGGCAGGAGACAGCGAGGAGGCGGTGGAGAAGCATCGGGAAGAGGGGGGGCGGGTTTAGCGATAAAGGGTGAACTTTTTCGGATCAAAGGCTTCGCGCACGGCCTCGCCGACGAAGGTCACGAGGATGAGGACGAGCGTCATGGCGGAGAAGGCCGAGAGCACGATCCAGGGTGCGAGGGTGAGGTTTTTGGTGCCCTGGCTGAGCAGCTCGCCCCAGCTCGGGGTGGGCACGGGCAGGCCGAAGCCGAGGAAATCCAGCGCGGTGAGCGAGCCGATGGCGCCGGCCACGGTGAAGGGGATGAAAGTCACGAGGGTGGCGGCGGTGTTGGGCAGGATGTGCCGCAGGATGATGCGGGCGTCGCCGGCTCCGAGCACGCGGGCGGCGGCGGCGTAATCGCGCGCCTTTTCTTTGTAGGTCTCGGTGCGCATGTAGTAGGTCAGGCCCATCCAGCCAAAGGCGACGTTGATGGCCACGAGCCAGCCGAGCCCGGGCTTGAGCAGGGCGGCGACGATGATCACGACGTAGAGAAACGGGATGTTTGACCACACCTCGATCACGCGCTGCACCAGCAGGTCGAAGACGCCTCCGTAGTAGCCCATGGCGCAACCGAGGAGCACGCCGAGCCCGTAGACCCCGGCGACGAACCAGACGGAGAAGATCAACGCGTGGCGGAAGCCGTAGACCAGGCGGGCGAGGATGTCGCGATTCTGGGTATCGGTGCCAAGAAAATGGCGGCGGGCAAAATCGGGCGGGCGGGGTTTGAAGAACTGATCCGGGTAGCAATTCTCGATCGGGCCATACGGCACGAAGGGCAGGAGCACAAAATCGCCGCGGGCGCATGCGGCGGGATCGGATTTCAGGCGGGTGTGGAGGTCGCGGTAATCCGTCTCCCAGTCGTAATCGAGGCCGAAGGTCCGGCCGGGCAGGATACCGCCGTAGGTCGGGAAAAACCACTGGCCCTCGTGGCGGACGACGAGGGCGCGTTGGCAGATTAACAGTTCCGCCACGCAGGCCAAGACCACCAGTCCGGCGAGCACGAGAAACGACCAGTAGCCGCGCTGCAGCGAGCGGAAGCGCCGGAGTTTTTTACGGGTGAGTGGATCGAGCCGGAGGGGCATGGGACGGAAACGCGGAAACGTTGATAACGGAAACGCGAAAAGCGGAGCTGTTTGAACGACTCAGTTAAAGCGAATGCGGGGATCGAGGGCGGCGACGAGGAGATCGGAGACCAGGTTGCCCACCAGCAGGAGTCCGGAAGACAGGAGCAGGATGCCGAGCACGACCGGGTAGTCGCGATCGACGAGTGACTTGAAGCCCAGCAGGCCCATGCCGTCGATGTCGAAGACCACCTCGATCAGGAACGAGCCGGTCAGCACGAGGCCGAGATTCTGGCCAAAGGTGGTGGCTAGCGGGATGAGCGAATTGCGCAGGGCATGGCGGAAGATGGCGGCGCGGAAGGGCACGCCTTTGGCGATGGCGGTGCGCATGTAATCGGCGGCGAGGTTATCCATCAGGTGGTTCTTCATCAGCAGGGTGGTGAAGGCGAAAGACCCCACGAGATAGGCGGACAGCGGCAGGACCGTATGGCGGGTGAGGTCGAGGGCCTGGGTGCCAAGGCTGAGGGAAGCGAAGTCATCGCTCACGAAACCGCCGAGCGGGAACCATTCCAAACGGGCGGCGAAAACGAAAAGCAGGAGGCTGCCCAGCACATAGCCCGGCACGGCGTAGCCGGCGAAAACCAGCACCGAGGTGATGTTATCCAGCGGCGTGCGGTGGCGCACGGCCTTGAGCACGCCGAGGGGCAGGCAGATGGCGTAGGTCAGGATGGTCGAGAGCAGGCCGTAGTAGATCGAGACGGGTAACTTGGCCGCGATGATGGTGCCCACCGGTTGGTGATAGATGTAGGAGGAACCGAGGTCGCCGCGGACGACTTTACCGAGCCAGGCGGCGTAGGCGGCGGGCCAGGGTTTGTCGAAGCCGTAAAAGCGCTCGAGTTGTTTGATCTGGTCGGCCGAGAGGGTGGTATTGGCCCCGATGCTGGCGCGCGCGCCGGTATCGGCTTGACGGGCGGCGGCGAGGGCTCGTTCCACGGGGCCGCCCGGAACGAGGCGAGTGAGGAAAAAGACGACCAAGGTGATCCCCAGAAGGGTGGGGGGGATCAGGAGGAAGCGTCGAAGAAAGTAGTCCCGCATGTGAAAACGGCGGCCTGGGCCGAAATGAAAGTCTGCGACAGGCCAGCGACGGGGGACAGCGAGAAATCAGCCCGGTGCCGGGAAACCAAACTAGGGTGTGTCTGGGAAAGATCTCGGCCCAGCGTGAGCGAGGAAGGGGGCTCGGCCAAGGCGACCGAGGCGGAGGCGGCCCAGAGGGCCGTGCCGCAGAGGGCAACGCCGGCCCAGCTCCCTTTCTCGTTTCACTCGTAGAGCTAAGGCGATGGGCCGAGATCTTAACCAGACACACCCTAAACGTCGATTGATCTGGAGGGGGAGTTTTAGGCGCTTCCTTTAGCCGACCCAGGTCCGGGCGTTTTGGAAGAGGCGGAGCCAGGGGGCCTCGTCGCGGTCGCGCCAAGCGGGCGGAGCCCAGCTCTGCTGGACGACGCGAAAAACCCGTTCGGGATGGGGCATCAGGATGGTGACGCGGCCGGTGGTGGTGGTCAGCGCGGTGATGCCGAAGGGGCTGCCGTTGGGATTGAGCGGGTAGTGTTCGGTCGGCCGGTGGTGGTGGTCCACAAACCGTGCAGAAACCAGGCCCGAGGTGTTGCAGGCGGCGGCGGTTTCCGGGGAGGCGAACTCGGTGAAGCCCTCGCCGTGGGCGATGGCGACGGGGAGCACGCTGCCTTCCATGCCGGCGAAGAGCAGGCTGGGGGATTTCTCGATACGCAGCGACGCGACGCGGGCCTCGAAGCGCTCGGATTGGTTTTGCACGAAGCGCGGCCAATGGGTGGCGCCGGGGATGATGCTGTGGAGGTTGCTCATCATTTGGCAGCCGTTGCACACGCCGAGGGCAAAGGTGTCCTCCCGGGCGAAGAAGGCGGAGAACTCATCGCGGGCGCGGGGGTTGAAGAGGATGCTCTTGGCCCAGCCTTCGCCGGCGCCGAGGACGTCGCCGTAGGAAAAGCCACCGCAGGCGGCGAGGCCCCGGAAATCGCGCAGGCTGACGCGTCCGGACAAGATGTCCGTCATGTGGACATCAACGGCTTTGAAACCGGCCCGATCGAAGGCGGCGGCCATCTCGATCTCGCCGTTCACGCCTTGCTCGCGGAGGATGGCGACCGGGGGTTTTGCTCCGGAATAACCACTCCCGGTTGACCGATTCCCAAGGGCCGGGGCCGAGTATTCAAACGTGACTTTCGGGCTGAGGCCCGGGTTTGCCGGGTCGAGGCGCAGGGCGTGCTCCTCGGCGGCGCAGGCGGGATTGTCGCGCAGCGTCGCCATGCGGCGGGTGACGTCGCTCCAACTATCGCGCAGAGCGGGCAGCGGGGCCGTGAAGAGCGGTGCGGTCTCGCCTGCGCGGGTGATGCGGAAGGTGAGGTCGGCATTCAGTGTGCCGATGCGGGCAGTGGCCTGGCCGAGGCCGTGGGTGGCGAGGGTGGCGAGCACGGCGGGGAGATCGGTGTCGCGGACTTGCACGATGGCGCCGAGCTCCTCGGCGAAAAGGGCGGCGAAAGGTTCGGCCGAGGCGGGCAGCTCGAGCGTGACGCCCGCGTGTCCGGCGAACGCCATCTCGACGGCGGTAACGAGCAGGCCGCCGTCGCTGCGGTCGTGGTAGGCGAGGAGTTTACCCTCGCGGCCGAGCTGTTGGAGGGCGTTCCAGAAGGCCTTCAGGTCGGCGGGGGAATCCACGTCGGCGGGGGCTTGGCCGGTCTGGTTGACGACTTGGGCGAGGATGGACCCGCCCAGGCGGTTCTGGCCGCGACCGAGGTCGATGGCCAGCAGCGTGGTCGGCCCGGCGTCGGGGATGAGCTGTGGCGTGAGCGACTGGCGGATGTCGGCGACGGGGGCGAAGGCGGAGATGATCAGCGAGGTCGGGGCAGTCACGCGTTTGGCCGCGCCGGTGGCGGGATCGTTCCAGACGGTGGACATGCTCATGCTGTCCTTGCCCACGGGGATGGTGATGCCGAGGGCGGGGCACAGCTCCATGCCGACGGCCTGCACGGCGGCGTAGAGATCGGCGCCATCGCCAGGCACGGAGGGGGCGGCCATCCAGTTGGCGGACAGGTTTACCTTGCCCAGATCGCCGATCTGGGCGGCGGCGAGATTGGTGAGGGCTTCACCCACGGCCAGGCGGGCGGAGGCGGCGGCGGAATTGACTGCGACGGGCGTGCGTTCGCCCATGGCCATGGCTTCGCCGGTGTAGGCATCGTAGGCGGCGGCGGTAACGGCGCAATCGGCCACGGGGACCTGCCAGGGGCCGACCATCTGGTCGCGGCAGATCAGGCCGGTCACGGTGCGGTCGCCGATGGAGATCAGGAAGGTTTTATCCGCGACGGCGGGGTGCCGCAGGACGCGGTCGACGGCCTCGGCGAGCGTAATGCCGGCGAGGGCCAGCGGGGCGAGCGGCCGGGAGAGGGTCCGATCGGTGCGGTGCATGCGGGGTGGTTTCCCTAGCAACACCTCGAGGGGGAGATCGATGGGGCGATTGCCGAAATGGGGATCGTCGAGGACGAGGCGTTTTTCGGAGGTGGCCTCCCCGACGACGGCGAAGGGGCAGCGTTCGCGCTCGCAAAAGGCAGCGAAGGTGGCGAGACGGGCGGCGGGCACGGCGAGGACGTAGCGTTCCTGCGATTCGTTGCACCAGATGGCCAGCGGGGACATGCCGGGCTCGTCGTTGGGCAGGGCGCGGAGGTTGAAGCGGCCACCGCGGCCGCCGTCGTTGACCAGTTCGGGCAGGGCGTTGGAGACGCCGCCGGCGCCGACGTCGTGAATAAAGGAGATCGGGTTGTCGTCGCCGAGGGCCCAGCAGCGGTCGATGACCTCCTGGCAACGGCGCTCCATCTCGGCGTTGTCGCGCTGGACCGAAGCGAAATCAAGGTCCTCGGCGCCGGCGCCGCTGGCCATGGAAGAGGCCGCGCCGCCACCTAGGCCGATCAGCATGCAGGGCCCGCCGAGGACGATGAGTTGGTCGCCGGGGTGGATCTCGCCTTTCTGGATGTGGCCTTCGCGGATGTTGCCGAGGCCCCCCGCCAGCATGATCGGTTTGTGATAACCTCGTAACTCGGTCGGGCTGGCGGGGGAGTTTAAGGTGGCAGCTGAAGCTGAAAGTTCGGTGCCCGAACTTGAACTTAAACTGTCCCCTTCGACTCGGGCAGGAGGTGCTGAAGGCACTTCCTGCTCGTAAGTGCGGAAATAGCCGTTGATGGCGGGGCGGCCGAACTCGTTGTTGAAGGCGGCGGCTCCGAGCGGGCCGTCGAGCATGATGTCGAGGGCGGAGACGATGCGGCCGGGTTTGCCGTGGTCGGTTTCCCAAGGCTGGACGGCGCCGGGCAGGTGGAGATTTGAAACGGTAAAACCGGTGAGGCCGGCCTTTGGTTTCGAGCCGCGGCCGGTGGCGCCCTCGTCGCGGATTTCCCCGCCCGAGCCGGTGGCGGCGCCGGCGAAGGGGGAGATGGCGGTGGGATGGTTGTGCGTCTCTACCTTGCACAGGAGGTGGACCGGTTCGGGGTGGGCGGCGTATTCGCCGGTGGCGGGGTCGGCCCAGAAACGGCCTGCGACGGTCCCGGCGAGCACCGCGGCGTTGTCCTTGTAGGCGGACAGGATTCCGTCGGGGTGCAGCGTGTAGGTGTTCTTAATCATCTGGAACAGCGAGCGGTCGCGGGCGGCGCCGTCGATGGACCAGGTGGCGTTAAAAATCTTGTGGCGGCAGTGCTCCGAGTTGGCCTGGGCGAACATCATCAACTCGATGTCGTTGGGGTCGCGGCCGAGGGTGGTGAAGGCGTTGACCAGGTAGTCGATTTCGTCGTCGGCGAGGGCGAGACCGAGGTCGGTATTGGCGGCGACGAGGGCGGCGCGGCCCTGGGTGAGAACGGGGATGGCGGCCAGGGGGGCGGGGCTGGCGTGCTGGAATAGCGCGACGCAGGCCTCGAGCGAGTCGAAGACCACCTGGGTCATGCGGTCGTGCAGCTTGTTTTTTAGCAGTGCCTGCGCGGTCTCGGACGGCGGCTGGCTGGAGTTGAAATCGAGGGTAAACTCAAGCACGCGCTCGATGCGGCGGATGGTGGCGAGACCGCAGAGGTGGGCGATATCGGTGGCCTTGGAAGACCAAGGGGAAATGGTGCCGATGCGGGGGGCGACGACCCGGACCAGACCGGTGACGGTGGGCTGGGGGCGGCGGGGGCCGTAGGTGAGGAGCTTTTCTAGCACCGCCTGGCTATCGGGGGACAGGGTCTGGGCTTCGTTAACCAGTTCAACCAGATGGGTGAAGCGGGCAGAAAGGGCCTGGATCGGGAGGCCGGCGGCGGCGAGATCGGCGCGAAGTTTTTCCAGGCGGAACGGAGAGAGGGCGGAGGAGCCGCGGAGAATCAGCATGGTCGGAAAGGGGAGGATGCTTTGGAAGAGCGCGGGTCCGGTCAAGGGGCGTGGCGGTATTTTGGGCGTTGCGGGTGAAAATCTGTCTAAAAAGCCATTGACCGGCGCGGGCTTCCGAACGGTATGAAACGTTTTTAATGCCGTGAGAGTCTCTCCGATCGCCAGCCCGAGGCAGAAGCAACCCCAGCCCGCAAGCGGTTCGGGGAAGGTCGGGCCGGGCCACGCGGTGAGCTTGTCCCCTCCCTAAGTTTTAGCCCTCCATGTCTGATAAAATCACCCACGAATGCGGCATCGCGCTGGTCCGGCTGCTCAAGCCTCTCGCTCATTACCAGGAGAAATACGGGACGCCGCTTTGGGGCTTTGAGAAGTTGTTTCTGCTCATGGAGAAACAACATAACCGTGGCCAAGATGGCGCGGGCGTGGCCTGCGTGAAACTGGACACACCGGCGGGTGATCCCTACATGTTCCGCGAGCGGTGCGTGAAGGCCAACCCACTCGATCGCATTTTCAAGACGCTGCTCGCCCAATACGATGAAAAGAAGGCGGTCGGGGAAATCCACCCGGAGTTCGCCCATACGGTGAAAAAGCACTTCGACTTCGGCGGCGAATTACTGGTGGGCCACCTGCGCTACGGCACTTCGGGCGGTTACAATATCTCCTCCTGCCATCCCTATTTCCGGCGCTCGCCTTGGCCGACCCGCAACCTCGCGTTGTGCGGTAACTTCAACATGACCAACACCGACGAGCTGAATCAATCGCTCATCGGGATGGGGCAGCATCCGATCTTCGCGACCGACACGCAGGCCTTGCTGGAGAAAATCGGCTTCTTCCTCGATGAGGAGCATGAAGACATTTATCGCGAACTGCGGGAGCAAGGGCTGAAGGGGGAGGAGATTTCGCGGCTCATCAGCGAGCGTCTCGATCTGGGGCGCGTGATCACCCGTTCGGCGGCAAAATGGGATGGTGGCTATTCCTTGTGCGGCTTGATCGGCAACGGCGACGCCTTCGTCGCGCGCGATCCGGCCGGCATCCGCCCTGCGTTCTATTTTCAGAACGACGAGGTGATCGCCTTCGCCTCGGAGCGGGCGCCGCTTCAGACCATTTTCGGACTCTCCGTGGCCCAGGTGCGCGAGGTGCCGCCCGGCCACGTGATGGTGATCAAGCGCGATGGCCGCGTCTCCGAGACCCAGTTCACCGCTCCGCTCCCGCGCGCCTCGTGTTCTTTTGAGCGCATCTACTTTTCGCGCGGCAACGACCTGGATATTTACCGGGAGCGCAAGGCCCTCGGCGGACGTCTCGCCGACCAGGTCGTCAAGGCCATCGGCGGGGACTGGGGCCGCACGGTCTTCAGCTTTATTCCAAATACCGCCGAGGTCGCGTGGTTCGGTCTCATGCACGCGCTCCGGGAAAAACGTCGCGCCGAGGTGAAGCGCGAAATCCTGGCGGCCAGCGCCCGCGGCGACTTGTCGGAGGCCTTGTTGGACGAGCTGATCCTGCGCAACTGGCCGCGCGGCGAAAAGGTCGTCTCCAAAGATATCAAGTTACGCACTTTTATCGGGCAGGAATCGATGCGCAACCACTTGGCCAGCCATGTTTACGACATCAGCTATGGCTCGGTGCAGCCGGGCGATAATCTCGTCTGCGTGGACGACTCGATCGTCCGCGGCACGACCTTGCGCAAGTCCATCCTGCGCATCCTCACCCGACTCCAGCCGCGCAAGATCGTGATCGTCTCCACCGCGCCGCAGATACGTTACCCGGATTGCTACGGCATCGACATGTCGCAACTCGGCAAGTTCATCGCCTTCGAGGCGACGGTCACACTCCTCAAGGAACGTGGGCGGACCGATTTGCTGCGCGAAGTTTACGAAAACTGCCGCGAAGCCGTCGCCAAGGGGGAGTCGGTCAACTACGTGCAAGGGCTCTACGCCCCGTTCAGCCCGGAGGAGATCTCCGCCAAAATCGCCGAGTTTGTGCGCCCCACCGGCGTGGATTGGACCGGCGAGATTGAGGTGATTTTCCAGACGCTCGAAAATCTCCACGCCTCCTGTCCCCAGCATACGGGCGACTGGTATTTCTCCGGCAAGTATCCCACCCGCGGCGGTTACCGGGTGGTCAACCAAGCCTATGTGAACTACTACGAAAACAGCGAGGGCCGCCGGAGCTATTGAGTCCAACGCCCTCCTTGCTTCCCACTCTCAACTTTGCCCGTCCGCCTGCCCATGTCCCTCAGCTACGAATCCTCCGGCGTTAACTACGACCAACTCGACGCCTTCAAGCGCGCCTGCCAAAAAGCCGCCAAGACCACTGCCCCCCTGCTCGGCCACCATGGCTACGCCGAACCGGCCAACACCCGGGGAGAGAGCTGCTACCTGATGGAGGCTGCGGACCACTTTCTCGCCCACGTGGAAGAGGGGTTGGGAACGAAGAACCTCGTTGCCGACGCCGTTTACGCCGCCACCGGAAAAAATTTCTACCGCGAGATCTCGATCGATACCGTGGCTACCATCGTAAATGATCTCGTAACCTGCGGCGCGCTGCCCATCTCGGTCGCGATGCATGCGGCTGTGGGTGAGTCGGCCTGGTTCGCCGATGCCGTCCGCATGGAGGCGCTCGTCGAGGGCTGGGCCGAGGGTTGCCGACAAGCCGGCGCGGTCTGGGGCGGGGGCGAGACGCCCACCCTGCGCGGGATCGTGCACTCCGATGCCATCGTGCTGGCGGGCTCCGCCATCGGCAAAATCGCACCCAAGTCACAACGCATCACGGGGGCTGTCCGTGACGGTGATGCCATCGTTTTTCTCGCAAGTTCCGGGGTTCAGACCAACGGTCTTTCTCTCTGCCGACTCATCGCCTCGCGCCTGCCCCAAGGCTACCAGACGCCCATCGGCCATGGCGATCTCCGCACCTATGGAGAGGCCCTGCTCGCGCCGTCGGTGATCTACGTTAATTTTGTGCGCGCCTGCCAGGAGGCCGGGGTAAACTTAAATTACGTCGCACACGTCACCGGTCACGGCTGGCGCAAACTCATGCGCCTCGAAGAGCCCTTCGTTTACGAGATTCACACTCCGGGCGAGGAACCCGCGTTGTTTAAATTCCTAAGAGCGGCCGGTCCCATCGACCTGCGGGAGGCCTACGCCACGTTTAACCAGGGCGTCGGCTTTGCCGCCTACATCCCGCCGGCTTGTCTCGACGCCACCCTCGCCGCGGCACGCGCCTCCGGTTACACGGCCTGGCATGCAGGCACGGTAAAAAAAGAGGGGCTTCGCAAGGCAGTCACCATTCCCTCACTCGGCCTGGTTTACGACGGTGGCACCTTGCAGGTCCGCTAGGCGGCTTTGCAGGTGCCTTGAGCCAAGATGGCATCAACATTAAATAACGCTTTACACACCGCCTTTCTAGCTGTTTTCCTGACTCTTTTCCCTCTTCAACACCTAAACTAAAGTTCCCATGGGCAACCTCAAAAAGAAACGTCGTCTGCAGATGAATAAGCACAAGCGCAAGAAGCGCTTGAAGGCGAATCGCCACAAGAAGCGCACTTGGCAGAAGTGAGCTTGCCCCGACCCGGGCCAGCTTGGCCCGAGTTATTCAGGTCTCTTTTTTAACCGCCGTTTATTCGGCGGTTTTTTTGTTACCGTTTGGCGCGGAGCTTAAAATGGTCTTGTCAGAGCCTTGCGCCGGGTAATCGTCGCGACGCCTTATGACGATTCGTAAAACCCATGGTAAAAAAAGTCGGCGGAGTTCCTGAACCATGCTTTTTAAGTCAAAGGTAAAAGGTTACTTGTTGGATCAGGGAGAGCACGTCAGCCACCTTGCTCGCATATCTAGTTTCGAAGCCCCGATTGTTTTGGAGGCTTTGGTGGAATTTACCTCCACAAATCCGGATGAGAGCAAAATTGCCTTGGACAAGGTGGCCGCAGGCAAACGCGCTCCATTCCTTCATGCCAACTGTGGTATCGCGCCGGAGTCGCGTTTTCTGCGCCGGGCCTCGCTGGATTTAAAGAAAATCAAGGATCCCGGTTATTTTTCTGAATTAGTCTCCAGCCAGTTTCGCATTGACCCGGAACAGCACGCCATCGCCACGCTGAATGCATTCAGTGGAACAGAATTTGATCCAGCCAAAGCCAATCCGGAAAAAGAAATCATCTTTTGCGGCTTATCCAATGAAGCGGCTGCTTCCGCCCAGCAGGGCTTGTTAAAGTCGGGCGTCTTTCCCGAGTCTTTGGAGCTTTCTTCGGTCGCCGCCGTGGCGGCCGTGATCGATTATTTGCGCTTCAGTGATTCCGCCAAGCCGACGCTGATTTTGGAGTTGGGAAATGAAAGCACCCAATCTTACATAGTCAGCCCACGCGGTCTCGAGGCCTCCCGCCCCATCGCGGTCGGACTTGAGGCCATGGTGCCAGTGGTGCAAAAAGAACTCGGCCTAAAAGATGAAGATTCTGCCAGGAAATTATTCTTCTCCAACACCTTTGATTTCACCGGCATGGGGGCTTCGCTTTGTAAGCGCTTACTCAAGGAACTGCATTCTTCGATGGGCTTTTACGAAGTGCAGACCGGCCAATCTATCGGCCAACTGATTTGCGTCGTCCTGCCGGTTAAACTCGCCTGGTTGGAGCAGGTAATCGCCAGTCAACTTGGTGTGCAAGTGCTTGAGCCTAAGATTATTGAGTGGTTAAATGCACGGCAGATAACCCTTGGCCGGGATATTCCCCTTTCCCAACTCGATGCCCGCAAGCTGGCATTGTTTGGTTTGATAATGAAGTTCCCAGGGCATAACGATGACACCGCAGCTTAAAGGTAAGGAGGCCAAGACGTCAGCCGCCAGCCGCGGCACTGCCTGGCATCCGGATTTTCGCGATAAGGCTATGCTACCGGATACCAAAACGGTAAGAACAAACTTTTTCGTTCACATCCTAGCCATCGCCGCCACCGCAGCCCTTTTTATCTTTGTGGGCTTACGCGAGTATAATTTGTCTTCCGCCAACGCGGAACTCGCAGGGATCGAGGAGCAGATTGTCTCCAATACAAAAATAAATGATTTGGCGGTAGTCCTCTTTAAAAAATATCAAGCCGAGGAAAATCGATATAATGAATCCTACGCGCTCGTAAAGGACCCTTTTGTTTTCACTGATTTCATCATTACGCTTGGCGAATTAATGCCGTCAGACGCTTGTGTTAAAAGTTTGGATTACAAAGGTGTCGGCAAAACAATTTCACTTACCGGGACCGTGCGCGGTCTTGATTCCTCGGCCGGTGACAGGGCGGCGGAATTTTTGGGTAAATTGCTAAGTGATGATCGGTTAAAACCCTTTTTCACCAGTATCGTGCTCTCCAGTCTCACCCGTGACATTGCTGCGGGGCATTTGGTTATGGAGATCACTTTTACCTTCAAGACGACTGGCAAGGAGCCTGTAAAAAAATGAGCTTGGATCTCAATTCGCTGGTAAAGTATTTTAAGCGTAACCTCACGATTGTCGGGTGTGGCGCCTTGATGGTAGGGCTGCTTGTGGTCTTGTATTTCCGCGCTGATCAGCCCGCGAAGCTTAGCGCAACCTTGGAGGAACGCTCTGCCCTCCTGCGCAAGTTAAAAGCTAATGTGGTGAATTCCGCTCATCTGGATTCCCAGGTGCGTGTTTTATCCGGTCTGAATCAAAGTATCGCTGCCAACGCACTGCGCGTAGGAGATTTAGCCCAAAATCTTAAGTTATTTTATGATCTGGAGAGCCACACCGGTGTCCGCTTGACGGACGTGCGCCCCTTGAATCTTGCGGCCGCTCCCAAAACGGCTCCCTCCACTTTCTATGTCGCTATTCCCTTCGCAATTACAGTGGACGGTGATTACCGACAGTTGATAGCATTTCTGAAAGGTTTGGAGACTGGTCATGCCTTCTGTCGTATTCTTTCTGCGTCGATTCCCGCCAGCGTTGAAGATAAACAACGGGTTACTCTTAACATTGAGGTTCTGGGGGTGCGCTCATGAAATACTTAATATGTTTTCTGTTCGCCCTCGGCCAGTTTACCGCTATCGGATTGGCCGAAGACGTCGATATTACGCCCTTAAAGTTACGTGAAAAGCTGCTCGCGGACGCACAGCAACTGCTCGATAAAAGGGGTAAGGAGTTTACGCTTTCCGCAAACTTGTCCAATCCATTTGCCGACAAAGCAGGTATGCAAACAGCTGATGAACCGAGTTCCCCTGTTCGGGGAGAGCACGCATTGAGCGTTTCGCAACAAAAGCCCTTAGATCTATTAATTAAAGCAGCAAACAAAATACCCGCCACCGGCACGGTCAATTTTGCGGGACAATTTTTTCTGCTCGCAGGACAAAAAAAATATAAATCTGGCGATAGACTCGTTTTGGATATGGACGGTGAAGCCTATGAACTTGTGATATCAGGCATTAACGCCACCAGCTTTACTCTCCAAAAAGGGGAATATACCCACACCCGGGCGGTTCGTTTGCCCAAAAATCTTTCATCATCCTCCACTCGCCCATGAAATCCTCAGCTTCTTCAATTCTCACACTGGCAGGAATACTAGTATTGCCCCCATTGTCTTCCGCGCAGGATTCGGTAACCTCTACCGAGCAGCCGACAACCGACGTTTCCGTTCCCGCGGTAGCTTTAGTTTCTTCCGAAAGCGCGGGTCTGACTCCGTTGGCGACAACGCCTGCAGCGGTTACCTCAGCGGAAGAAATTAAACCCAAGGACACCCTGTCTGTAGATTTCCCCGATGAGGATATTCGGAATATTTTACGAAACGTTGCGGATTTATTCGAGTTAAATATTGTAGTGCCCGATACGCTGCAAGGTCGCACCTCTCTTAAGCTTCGGGATGTTTCCTGGCGACAGATTTTCAAAGTGGTGCTCAGCCCGGTGGGATATACTTTTCTGGAAGAAGCTAATATTATCAAAGTAGTGACTGTTGAAAGTCTTGCGCAAGAGCCCTTAAGCACCGATGTCTTTGTTCTCAATTACGCTCGGGCAGAGGAGATTGAGAAATCCATTACCCCGTTGGTCGATACCGCCGGCGGTGGTCGCATTTTAGTAGATAAACGCATCAACGCCCTCATCATTTCCGAGCGTCCATCCAAATTGGCGCGTATTATGCCCGTATTGGCCAGCTTGGATAAACCCACGGACCAAGTGATGATTGAATCCAAGTTTGTCGAGGTAACCAACCGGGATATCAAGAATATCGGCGTAAATTGGTCTTCGTTGAACAATTACCAAGTGGGCGCCGGGCAACTAAGTCGCGAGCGAACCTACACCGAAGATAAAATTACTAACAATGCCAACTCCGATACACTTAGCAAAGAACTGAAAGATTCTTTTAAGTCAAATACTGATCTGCAGAGCAGCGTTACCAGTGGCAGTCAAGACGTTGAAGGCATCGATTCCTCGATTGCCGAGAAGGTGGGTGAACTGACTAATACCGCCGGATTAAATACAATTTCTACCGCGGTATTTTCTGCATCCGACTTCAAGGTTATCTTGAGCGCCTTAAAGACGAACAATGAAACTAAGTTGGTTTCAAATCCAACCGTTGTGACGCTTAATAATACGGAGGCAACGATTAGTATTGGTGAAGAGTTTCCGATACCATCCTATACCTACAACGCCGAGCGTGGGGCCTTCGAAGTGAGCGGGTTTGAATATAAAAATATTGGCATCCTCTTAAAGGTTACGCCTCAGATCAATTCGCAGGGCTTTATCCGCCTCCATTTACAACCCGAGGTATCAAGTCGCACTGGCAAGACCTCATTTGGTGGGGCTAGTGGTGCTGAAATTCCGATTGTCGGGACTCGCAAAGCCAATACTCAGGTCACATTGAAGGATGGTTTCACGATGGGCATTGGCGGCCTCGTGGAGCAAACCAAGATAAAGGCCGAGACGAAGGTGCCTTTCCTTGGATCTATACCAGGAATTGGCGCCCTTTTTCGCTCGAAAGAGAACAACGACACGGCTCGTAACCTTTTGATTTTCATCACGGCTAAGACCGTTAGTCCAGACGGTGCGCCTATTGGGGAGGTTTTTGATCCCCGGGTTGTCCGCGCTTCCGGTATTAAGGTAGATCAGCTACCTGGATACCGCGACGGTTCTGATCCCTTTGGCCCAACGGAAGAAGAAATTGCCGCTAAAGCCAAGGAGGATGCCAAAAACAAGGAATCGACAAAGGCTAACGTCAAAACTAGAACCAGCGTTGAGGCGAAGGTTTCCAAAAAACGCTAATTCTCGCCTTACCGCATTTCCGGAACACAAAATCTGGTTGCGTATTTATGTTATGTTAAGGTCTATATAGCATCGCATGCATTTTTTCTGCCGACCATTGACCTGTCTTTACTGCTATTTTTAGGTTTTGACCCAAACTCATACCAACCGCTCATAACCTGAAGACAATCAGCACCCGATATCTTTGACCACGTATCGCAAGATTTCTCGGTTTTGCTAGGCCTCAACCTATCTTAACCGGGAAATCCCTTGCTTGTGGTTTCGGAGTTTTCAGGGTTTCGTATTATTCTTTTAAAATTAATAAAAGAAAAACCCGAAATTTCGTTTCGTAAATTTACCAAAAGTCTGCACTTTTCTGATCTTTTAAGCCGCCAATCCGGCGGCGAGGGTAAGGGCGCTTCGCGCTCGGTTCAGAATATAGAGATGGTAGCCGGGCGCGCCGTTCGCGATGAGGTCGCGAACTTGATCCAGTGCCCAATCTACCCCGATGAACTCTACTACAAGATCATCTTCGCTGGCTACTTCCAGTCGGCGCAAGAGCGCGGGCGGCAATACCGAACCCGAGAGAGTGGCGATACGCTGAATTTGTTTGAGTGACAAGACCGGCATAATGCCGGGCACGATAGGCACGGTGATGGCATGTTTGCGGCATTTATCTACAAAGCGGTGGTAAATACTATTGTCGAAAAACAACTGCGTGGTGATGAAGCTGGCACCGCTTTCTATCTTTTGTTTTAGGGCATCTAAATCGGCCTCAAATGAGACGGCTTCCGGGTGTTTTTCCGGATATCCGCCTACCCCTAGGCAAAAGTCTGGGTGGCGGGCCTTTAAAAGGGCCACCAGTTCACTCGCGTAGCGCAGGCCACCGGTGGTAGGAGTAAAGGTAGTGGCGCCTTTGGGGGCGTCTCCCCGCAGGGCCATGATATTGCGAAAACCTGAGGTATAAAGCTGGTCGGCGATGGTTTCCAGTTCGGTGCGACTATGTCCTACACAGGTGAGGTGGGGCATCACCGTAAACCCAAGTTCGTCTTTCAGCAGGCCACTGACTTGAGCGGTGCGATCGCGTGTGGTGCCGCCGGCCCCGTAAGTCACTGAAACGAAATCCCACGGAATTCGTTGCAGGGCGGTGGCGGTCTCCCTTAGTGCATTGACTCCGGTGTCATCTCTCGGCGGGAAAAATTCCAGTGAACGCAGTGGGCGACCAGCGGCAAAGAGGTCGGAGATGGGGCGGTCGGCGCGGGGGGCGTTCATGCGGTGAAGATGGACAGGCGGGCTTGGTCAAATAGGAACTAGGTCTCAAACAGGTTAATCATAACGAATCAACGTATTTGAATCTATTGATTTGTTATTTGATCGGATAGGGCATCTGGGTTAAGATTGTTCTTCGTGGTATCAGTTGAATTTAAGCAATTCTTGACTGAGGAAGGCGGTTTGGGCGGCGGAGAGTTCGCGGATCCCTTTTTGCGCAAGGGTGAGGAGGGTTTGGAACTCATCGCCGGAGAAGGTGGATTCTTCGCCGGCGCCTTGGATCTCTACGAAGCGCCCTCGGCCGGTCATGACGATATTGCAGTCTACTTCGGCATCCTTGTCCTCTGAGTAAGGTAGATCTAGAAGCGGCCGTCCCTGAAGCAGGCCGACGCTGATGGCGGCGACGGAGTCAACGAGGGGGTTTTCCTTGAGGCGACCGGCATCGAGCAGGGACTGCACGGCGAGTCGGGCGGCGAGGTAGGCGCCGGTCACGGAAGCGGTCCGCGTGCCGCCGTCGGCCTGAAGGACGTCGCAATCGATCCAGAGGGTATTTTGGCCAAGTTTATCGAGATCGATGACGGCGCGGATGGAGCGGCCGATTAGGCGTTGGATCTCGACGGTGCGGCCGTCGAGTTTGCCCCGAGAGATATCCCGGGGTTTGCGTTCATGGGTGCTGTAAGGAAGAAGCGAATACTCGGCGGTCAGCCAGCCGCCGGGGATCTTCTGTTGCTTCATCCAACTCGGCACGCCGGGTTCGATGGTGGCGGCGCAAATCACGCGAGTTTGGCCAAAGGAGACCAGCACCGAGCCGGTGGCGTGGGGGGCTATACCGGCCTCGAAGTTCACGGGGCGCAATTGGTCGGGCAGGCGGCCATCGGGCCGTGGGGAGGTGGACATGGGTAAAAACGGTGGGTTAAAACGATAAAGCGGAAACCGGAAACTGCAGCACGGCGCGGCTTACAGGATCAGGTCCGGGGGGACGTTGGACAGGGCTTCCTCGATGGTGGTCAGGCCCATTTTTACTTTTAGCATCGAGTCTTGGTGGAGGGTTTTCATGCCATCTTTCATGGCGATGCGTTTCAGCTCAGCGACCTCGGCCTTGTGGTTGATCGCGGCGGTGAGGCTCTCGGAATTGGTCATTAACTCGTGGATGCCGACGCGCCCTTTGTAACCGAGGCCGCCGCAAGTGGGGCAGCCGGCGGGATTGGCCTTAAAGATGGGACCGCACCAGCCGAGCGCCTTTTCCAGAAGGGCTTTTTCACGGCCGGAGGGCTCGTAGGATTGTTTGCAGCTTTTGCAAACGCGACGGAGGAGGCGTTGGGCGCATACGCAGACGAGGGAGGCGGAGATGTTAAACGGCTCTACGCCCATCTCGCCGATACGGGCGATGGTGCTGGGGGCGTCGTTGGTGTGGAGGGTGGAGACCAGCAAGTGGCCGGTCAGGGCGGCCTCGACCGCGATCTGGGCGGTTTCCTCGTCGCGGATTTCCCCTACCAGGATCACGTCGGGGTCCATGCGCAGGTAGCACCGGAGGGCGCGGGCAAACGTCAGGCCGATCGCGCGGCTCATTTGCATCTGATTGATGCCGGCGAGGGTGTATTCGATCGGGTCCTCGGCGGTCTGGATATTGATATCCGGCGTGTTGATCTCGCCGAGAGCGGAGTAGAGGGTCATCGACTTGCCCGAGCCGGTGGGCCCGCAGTGAAGGATCATGCCGTAGGGCTGGCGGATGCACTCGCGATATTTGGCGAGATTCTCCTCTGAGAAGCCCAGCGCGGGCAGGGGCAGGGTGGACTTTTGTTTGTCCAGAATGCGCATGACGACCTTCTCGCCATGGTTCATCGGGCCGGTGGCGACGCGCAGGTCGATATCGATATTTTTCTTGGTGAATTTCTTGAATACGATGCGACCGTCTTGGGGAAGGCGGCGCTCGGAGATATCGAGATTACACATTATCTTCAGCCGCGAGATCAGGGCTCCGGTGACCTGGCGGGGTAGTCGGAGTTTTTCGAGGCAGAGGCCATCGATGCGGTAGCGCACGATGAGGTCTTTCTCCTGGGGCTCGATGTGGATATCCGAGGCGCCGGAGATGTAGGCATCCTCGATGATGCGGTTGGCGAGCTGGATGACGGGGGCGGACTCTTCGCTTTCGAGGTCGGCTGCCTTGAGCTCGCCCGCGTTTTCGGCGGAGTAGGCGGTGCTGATGGCTTCGGTAACAGAGCCGAGGTCGATTTCAGTTTCCTGGCCCCGGGGCTCGGTTTTGAAGTATTTTTTCAGCAGGCTCTCAATGAACGTGGCCGGGGCTACGCTGATTTCCTCGATCAGAAGCTCGGTGGCCTGCTGGAACGAGTCTCGTTTGGTGAAGTCGAGCGGGTTGCTCATCAACACGGCGACGCGATCTTTATCGAGGCGACGGTAGGGAAATACGCCTTCGCGGCGGATAACGGCGTCGCCTACGATCGCGGTAAGTTTCTCGTCCACTTCGCCGAGTTGCTCCAGACTCGTGATGAGCGCGTGATCGGTGAGGCGGGCGATGAATTTGGCGGTATCCTCCGCGCTCAGCTGGAACTTTGAGTCCAGCATGCGCTGGAGCAGGGAGGCGGAGTATTCGGCGACCTCTTGCAAAAGGGGGAGGTCTTGTTCGGTGAACTCTCCGCGGGTGCCGGCGGTGGGCTCCTTGTTCAACACCTGGATGGCGCCGATCACCGTGGAGGTTTTTAGTGGAACCGTGAGCATCGAGCGCACATCGAAGCCGGTTGTGGCGGACAACGAGTTCATGAACGGCGCCTGACTCGAGCTATTGCGGAAAAACACGGGATGGCCGTCGGCGATGACTTTTCCGACCACGCCCTTGCCGAGGGGGATTTTTACCGCGAGCAGCTTCTCGGCGGTCGCCTTGAACTGGGACTCGGCAGCCTGGTCGGAACCCCAAAGGGTGGGTGAGTAGTAGATTTGTTTGAAAGCGATCTCATTGCCCTCGATCAAGTAGACCGTCATCGCTTGGGCCTGCAGCAACTCGACGACTTTGGAGGCGGTCAGCTCGATCACGTGCGCAACATCCTCGCGGCTGGGCTGCGGCTTTGAAATGACCTTGATCAGCAGGGATCGGCGGAGGGTGTTGACGAGGGCGGGCGTGGCCATGTGGGCGGAGGGGGCGGCGCGGGTGGGGGCGCGAAAAGCATAAGGTTGCAGCGACGTCCGGCTCTCGCAAACACAAAGCCCATGAGTGGCATTTGGGACACATTGGCGGCGTTATGGCGGCGTTGGCGGCCGGTGGTGAATGCCCGGGCGAAGGCGGGGGCGGCCGGTGAGCGTGCGGCGGAGGCGCATTTAAAAGCGGCCGGGCTGCGGGTCTTGGCTCGGAACTGGCGCAATCCGGCGGACGCCCGCGAGGAGTTGGATTTGGTGTGTGAGGAGCCGGCTGGGCGTGGAGATGCGGCCCCGGTCTTGGTATTTGTCGAAGTAAAGGCTCGCGCCTCCGGTGCTCGGGTGGGTGGTTATCAGGCGGTGGATCGTCGCAAAAAGGCCGTGCTCTTGCGGGCCTGCACCGCTTATCTCAAGGGCCTGCGCCCGCCGGCCCGCCACTTCCGGTTTGATATCGTGGAGGTGGCGCATGGGGCCGACCCCGTTGGCGAGGCGGCGTTCCTGGCCCAGCGGCTGGATCCGCGCCTAGCCTCGCTGCGGATGGGGCGGCGGGTGTGGCATTATCGAAACGTGCCGCTCTTTCCGGCGCGTTCCGCGCATAGCCACGGCTGAATCTGGACGATGGGGCGAGCGGTTTTATGCTTGCGGGCGACCGCATTAGCCTTGCCCGCACCAGTGGCCGGTCGCGTAGTCTGGCTCTTTCCCACGCTATGTCCGAAGCCATCCGTCATCCCTTTCTCCAAGGTCTGAGCAAGCACCGCGGCACGCCGCCCACGATCATTGTGATCTTTGGCGCTTCGGGTGATCTCACCGCCCGCAAGCTTATCCCCGCGATCTATAATCTGGCTTTCGATCATCTGTTGCCAGCGGATTTTTTTCTGGTGGGATACGGGCGTAAAGCCATACCAGACGTAGATTTCCGTCTCGCGGCCGCCGCCGCGATCAAGGAGTTTTCCCGTCGCGAATTAAATGCCGACGTCTGGAGCCATGTTGCGAGCAATACCAGTTACGTGGCGGGCGGTTACGATGAGTTGGAGGCGTTTGAACGGCTCGCCGCCCACATTCAGTCGATTGAGACCCGGCTCGGCCGCGAGGTGCAGGTGCTGTTCTACGTCTCGACCCCGCCGTCGGTTTTTGCCCCGATTCTGCGTAATCTGGGTGCCGCTGGGCTGGCTTCGCGTTATCTCGGCACGCCGCTTCACACCAAGGTCATTATCGAAAAGCCCTTCGGCAAGGACCTCGAGTCCGCCGTGGCACTGAACGGCGTGATCCGCGAGGTGTTGGAGGAACATCAGGTTTATCGCATCGACCACTACCTTGGCAAAGAGACCGTGCAGGACCTTTTGGTGCAGCGGTTCTCCAACTCGATCTTCGAACCGCTCTGGAATCGAAACTACATCGACCACGTGCAAATTACGGTTTCGGAGGAGGTCGGCGTAGGCACCCGCGGTGGTTATTATGAGCAAAGCGGTGCTCTGCGTGACATGATCCAGAACCACACCATGCAGCTTGTCGCGCTCACCGCGATGGAGCCGCCGGTTTCGCTGGATGCCGAGGCTGTCCGCAATGAGAAGGTCAAGGTGCTCAAGGCCATCCAGCCGCTGAACCTTGGACCGGGCGGGGATGTGGCCCGGGCGCAATACGCCGCCGGCATGATGGGTGGCAAAGCGGCCAAGGGCTACCTTGAGGAGCAGGATATCCATCCCCAATCCGCGACCGAGACCTACGCTGCGGTGCGACTTTCCATCAATAACTGGCGCTGGCAGGGCGTGCCCTTCTACCTGCGCTCCGGCAAACGCATGGCCCGCCGCGTCACCGAAATCGCGGTGCAGTTTAAACGTCCGCCCGGCACCTTGTTTGCCGGCAGCGATCGCTTCGATCTGGCACCCAACACGCTCGCCTTCCAGATCCAGCCCGATGAGGGGCTCTCGCTCATCCTCAATGGCAAAGTCCCCGGCCTCGAGACGCGCACCCAGCCGGTGAAGATGAATTTCCGCTACGCCACGACTTACGGCTCCAACACCCCCGAGGCATACGAGCGCCTGGTCCTCGATGCCATGATCGGCGACGGCACGCTCTTTATCCGGGGTGACGAGGCCGAGACTTCCTGGCAGCTCTACACCCCGGTCCTCAAGGCCTGGGCCGCGGCGGGTCGCGAGGGCATGGATTCCTACTCCGCCGGTGGTTGGGGCCCCCCGGGAGCCGATGCCTTGCTGGCCAAAAACAACCATGCCTGGCGTCAGCCCTGAACGCGCCATGCCCTCGATCTTTGACGCGCTGCCTGGTCAGGAAACTCCGGTCGGAGCCATCGCTCGGAATCTGGCCCTGCTCTGGGCGGTCGATGCTGGCACCGGCTTGAAGCCCGGGGAAGACGCCAAGGCCACGCAGGTCAACTTTGTCCTGCACCTCGGCATGCACACCACGGCCGAGGATGCCTTGGTGCAGTTCCAGACGGCGGTGCGTTTTTCCAAGCGGTATCCCTGCCGGGTGGTCGTGCTGTGCCCGATCCGCGATGAAAACGTCGTCAACGGCGAACTGCGGGCCAAGATCTACGCCGAGTGTCATCCGGGCAAAACGCGGGGCGATCTCCGCTGCTGCGAGTTTGTCCTGCTGAGTTACCCGACGGGAGCCCGGCAATTTCTGGAGAATCAGGTCTCGATCTGCCTCTCGACGGACTTGCCGCTCTATTACTGGGCGCATAATTTTTCGTCCACGGCCAAACTGGGGGCTTACCAATACCTGCTGGGCCGGGCCAAGCGGGTGTTGCTCGACCGTTCCCTTGTGCCTGAGGGTGAATGCAGTGAACTAAGCTGGCCGCATCCCGAGGCGGTGCGTGATTTGGTAAACGCTCGTCTCTTGCCGGTGCGTCAATCCATCGGACAATTTTTGAGCGCCTACGCGCCCTCCGCCTTGATCGAGGGTCTGGAGGCGGTGGTCGTGCGCCATGGCAGCGCGCGACGGGCCGAGGCGCGGGTGCTGGCGGGTTGGGCCGGCACGCGTCTGGTGGGTTGCGGAGCGGCGGCCGGTCTCCCGGTCGATTCGGTGCCTGATCCCGTGGCGGGTCCGGATTCCGTCGAATTGCTCTTCCGTTACCGGGGCGACCACCGGTTTTGCTTCCAAGGTGACTTTGCCCGGGGTGGCGCGCATTTCTCCGCCCGTATCTGCGGCGCGGGCAGCGAGCTCGCCACGGCCATCAGTTTGCTCAGTCCGGAGGCCGCGTTGGGCGAGGCCATGTTTTTCTGATCTCCGTTATGCGTGAAATTCAATCCGACTTTGGCCGTGTCCTGGTGGGGGCCCGTGCCGATCTTTTCGCCGAGGCACTGAAGTTGACTCTGGCGGCCTGTGCGGCGGCCCGGCCCGGGCGGTTTCTGTGGGCGCTAACCGGCGGCAGCACGCCCGCCTCCTTTTACCAGTGGTGTGCCGAAAACGGCGGCCTGCCCTCCGCGCTCCTGCAAGGCACGGATTTTACGGTCAGTGATGAGCGCCACGTTTTATTGAGCAGCTCCGAGAGTAATTTTGGCAACGCCGAGCGCCAACTGCTCGCCCCGCTGGGGGTGTCCACCGATCGCCGGCACCCGTGGATGGTCGCTTGGCCGGTGGCGGAGGCGGCCGAGGCGTATCGTCGGACCATGCTTATCCTCGCCGGTCCCGGGCGGGCTTACGACCTGTGTTTTTTGGGCATGGGCGATGATTGCCACACCGCCTCGCTTTTTCCCGGCACGCCTTTGCTCCGTGATGATGGCGGCCTGCTTTTCGGCGGACAGGAAGTGCCCGGCAAGGGGTGGCGTCTCACGATTACGCCCAGCGGTCTGCGGGCGTGCGGCCGGGTGGTGGTGATGGCGCTGGGGGCGTCGAAGGCCGAGGCCCTTCACCGGGTGCATCGCGGGCCGATCGACGAGCTCAACGTGCCCTCTCAGGTCTTGCGGGCTTGTGCGGATCGGGTGGTCTGGCTGGTTGACGAACCTGCCGCCGCCCGGCTCTGAAACCGTCGCCCGCTCGCGCCGGTTTGCCCGTTGGTTGCCGGCTTGCCCGGAGCGGAGCTTTGGCGCAATCTCCCGGCATGATTGCCCACCCCTCCCGTCTCGCTCTGGTCCTGTTGTGTTCCGTTTCCGCTGCTTCCGCCCAAGGCATCTACGCCAAGGCGATCGAGAAGGCGCAAAAAGTCGCCGACCAGGAATCTTATGGCGGGCAGGTGAGTTTTCCGGACGGGATTGCCAAGTTTCTCGAGGTGAGTCTCACCGAGGCCGGTGCCACGGTGCCGCCGCCCTTCGTGATGTCGGCCGGTTTTGCGAAGCTCGCCGAGCCCTTGCGCGCGGCGGGAAAAGGCGCGGCGGCGGAACAGCTCGAGGGTATTTTAAATAAACTCGTAACGGACGCGGTGCCGCTGGCGGTGCTGACGGTGCGCGGGGCCTCGGGGGCGGTGGCGCTCGATGATCTCCCGAGTCTGCGGGCGAGTCGAAACGCCTTGATGGACACCCTGCGCAAGGGGGCTGAGACAAAAATCAAGGAGCAGCTTCGGCCCCTCGTTCTGCAAGCGGCGGAGGCGGCCGGATTGCCGGCCGCCTTCGAGACGTTTGTGGCGGTCTCAGGCGCCAAGATCCCGGATACCAAGGCGGCGCTGACGGCTTTGGCGGACCAGGCCATGAATCAGGCCCTGGACCATGTCTTTAAATACCTCGAGCGGCAGGAACGTATCTTCCGCAACGATCCCTCCCGGGCGAACGACCCCTTCGTGAAGGCGGCTTTTAATATGCTTCGTTAAGCGGGCAGGCTGGCGAATTCCTCGCGACGCTGGGTCAGGGAGGGGGCGGTGATTTCCTCGCTGTTCTGTGTCGTTTTTTTCGCGCTGCCGCCGATGAGGGCCTGAAGATCCTCGATGATGACGGCCAGATTTTCGGTCTCGGCGTCGAAGGCGGCGGAAGAAGCGGCGGTGTGGTCGGCTTGGGCGGCGTTGTTTTGGGTGACCTTGTCGATTTGCGAAATCGAGGTGGTGACCTGTTCCAGACCGAGGCTCTGTTCTGAGGAGGCGGTGGCGATCTCGGAGACAAGACCGTTCACTTCGTTGGCGCGGGAGAGGATTTCTTCGAGGCCGGCGGCCACACTGGCGCAGGCTTCGGCGCCTTGGTGGCTGCGCCGGGAGGCGTCGGCCACCTTCTCGGACGTTTCGCGGGCGGCCTGGGCGCTGCGCTGAGCGAGGGCACGGACTTCATCCGCCACGACCGCGAAACCGGCTCCGGCGGCTCCGGCCCGGGCCGCTTCGATGGCGGCATTCAGCGCGAGGATATTGGTGAGGAAAGCCACTTCATCGATCTGGCGGTTGATCTTGGTGATCTCCGAGGAGGACGCTTGGATGGCGTTCATCACGGTGTTCATACGCTCCATGTGGGCGACGCAGGCCTGGGTGGCAGCCAGAGCCTGCCCGGCGGAAACGCGGCTTGAAGCGGCGCTCTCGGCGTTGCGGCGGGTCATGCCGGAGAGTTCTTCCAGCGAGGCGCCGCTCTCCTCGAGCGAAGAGGCCTGGGTGTTGGCGCCGTCGGCGAGGGAACGGCTGGCAGTGGATACCATGCGGGCCAGCTCGGCCGTCTTGGCGGAACCGGCGCGCAGACGCACGATTACGTTCGAGAGCGAGCGGATCACGTTTCGACCGATAAAGAAGCCGATAATGATGCCGAGCGCGGGCACCAGCAGGGCGAGGAGGCCAAGTCCCGCCACCAGACGGTCGGCGCGGGAGGTGTTGTCCAGGGAGGCACGAAGAGTGGTGTCCATGCCGCGGTCGAGCACCGGGGTGATGGCGGAGATCACACCATGGCCGGCGAGGTCGAGCTGGCGCAGTTTCTCGATGCGGCGCCGGTAGCTCTGGGGCAGATCGGTGAGTTCGTCGGAGAAGTCCTTGATCGAGCTGTTAAGCTCGTCGAACAGATCCTTGGTATCGCCGGCAGGCAGGGTGGAGCGGACTTTCTCAAATTCTGCTTTAAACGAGGCCAAGGTCGGAGCCGCTTTTTCGGCGAACATCGGGTCCTGCGAGGCGTAAGTGAAGAGCACAGCGTTCTGCATCTCGCCCAGCTTGAATACTGAGCTCTGGAACATCTGGCGCGCGGCGGCGGCATTCACCCCGGGCGAATATTCGGCGGAACCGGTGGCTTGCTGGGTGAAGACGGAGATTAGCAGGGAGGACTGGGCACCCAGGCCGCGAACGGAGCGGTTGGAGATCTCGATTTCTTTTTCCACCTCGGCAAAGACATCTCTCCACTTGCGAATCAAAGGAGCCAGGGTGCGGACAAACTCTTTGGCGCCGGGATCGGCGGGATCGGCATTGGCTGCAAATTGAAGCGGGCGCAATGAACGGAACAGGGAGTTGAATTGATCGCGGGCTATCTTGTATTGGTCCTTGGTCTGGGTGCGGGTGTAATAACCGGTGGCAATGGCGACCTCTTGGGCTGCCTTCAGGACGTCGGTTGCGGGTTTGGTCTGGCCTGATACCTGCCGACGCAACTCCTCGGCGTTTTTGGCCACGCGAACGGCCTCGCGGGTGTTCCAGGCTCCGGCGGCGAAAAGCAGGAATAAAATGACGCCGAACCCGTAGGTGAGCTGCCGAACGATGGAGGTTTTCTGGATCCGCAGAGACATGACTGTTTCAATCGTCCGCCTATGCTGTTTATTAAGTTACGATCGCGTGAACTTAGTGATTTTTTCCTCTGTTAAGAATTGCTAATACTGACTTTTCTTGCCTATATTACTGATTTTTAGCGGTTTGAGAGTAAGCGGTGCGCAACGCCTGGCCGACGGCGGGTGGCACGAAGTGCGAGACGTCACCGCCGAGCTTGGCGACTTGCTTGACGAGGTTTGAGCTTGTGTAACTATATGTCTCTCGTGGCATTACAAATATAGTCTCCAGGGCGGGTTCCAGATGGCGGTTCATGAGCGCCATGTTGAATTCGAACTCGAAGTCGGAGAGGGCGCGGATACCGCGGATTACGGCGATGGCGTCGTGGGCGCGGGCGAACTCGACGAGCAAGCCGTCAAAGAGAGTGGCTTCGACATTGGGTAGGTCGGTCGTCACGGCCCGAACCAGCTCCAAGCGTTGTTCGGGGGAGAAGAGGGGGCCTTTGCCGGGGTTATGGGCGATGGCGACGGTCACGCGATCGAAAAGTCGCGCGGCCCGCGCGAGCACATCGAGATGGCCGAAGGTAATGGGATCGAAAGTGCCGGGGTAGATGCAGTGGCGCATGGTGGAAAATCGAATTGGAGGTGGGCGGCGGGCGGGTAAGGCGCGCCGGACTGGGTGGGTTAAAACCGAAGCTGGCCCGAAAGAGAACGCGAAACCGTCCCGGGTGCAGTGCCATAGCTTGGATCAGGCAGTGGCCCGGGTCCAATCGAGGCTAACTAACGGCGCCTTTCGGTGGGGCCCTTGTTCGAAATACCGGGTATTATTCACCCTGCGGACTCACCCTCGGCCTGCGGCTCCGGGCTGCGCCCTTTCCGCTTCGCTCCTTTTTTTACACGGTTCGCATCGAAATGCACTCGCCATTCCCCCCGTTGCTCCGCCGTTCAACTGGATGATCCTGGCTAAGGCTAGCAATTCAAGTTCCCGGATAAGCGATGGCTGGGAGTTGGGCGGCGGAGTGGGGGGGGGCGGATAAGTGCCTACATAAGGCCCTTGCCTCCGTGCGGGTGGCGGGTTGCCGTGGTGGCCGGCTCGTCGGGCTCGGGCGCCTGCCATCCCATGTGGAACTTACCCAACATCCTTACCCTCTCGCGCATTCCGATGATGTTTGTCATCGTGGGATTGATGTATGCGGACCGTTTTTGGGCGGGTTGGACGGGGGCCGCGACCGGGGCGTTTGGTCTCTTCATCGCTGCGGCCATCAGCGATTGGTTGGACGGGGCCATCGCCCGTCGCCGGGGCATGGTCTCAAACTTTGGCAAATTCATGGATGCCTTAACCGACAAGATTTTGGTTATCGGCATTTTGGTGGCATTGGTGCGTCACGATGAGGATCTGCCCATCACCTTCGTGCTGCTCACCATCGGTCGGGAGTTTATGGTTTCTGGTATGCGCATGGTGGTAGCAGCCAAGGGCGTGGTGGTGGCAGCCGATGGCGGCGGTAAGGCCAAGACTATCACCCAGATGATCGCCATCGGCTGTCTTCTGGCGGTCCCGATGCTGGAGAATGATTTCGCGGTCTGGTCCGGTTGGCCGGTGCACGGCTTTTCCGAATGGGTGCACAAGGCTGGCTTGATCGGCTATGTGCTCGGAACCTTCCTCGCGGTTTGGTCCGGCTACCGTTACTTGAAACGAAATTGGACACACTTCACCGAATGATGCTCAAGCAACCGCTGTGGCCGCGTTTCGTGCCCACCGTTTGGGTGGTGAATATCGCGATGGTCGGCCCGGTGGGGCGAATGAAGCCCGGCCCAGGCACTTGGGGTTCGTTGGCGGGCTTGTTGTATTTCACCGTTTTTTTTGCGGGTTTGCCGTGGTGGGCGATTCTGGGCTTCAGCCTGCCAGCGCTTTATCTGGCCGTGGCGTTCTGCGGGGAGGCGGAGTTCCGTTTGGGCCAGCGCGATCCCGGCGGCGTGGTCTTGGATGAACTCGTGGTAATACCGCTTTGTTTCCTCGGCTGGCAGGCCCTCCCCGCGGCCTGGGTCGCGGACTGGCGCTGGGCGTTGTTTTTGGGCGGGTTCGGGCTTTTCCGCTTGTTTGATATCGCCAAGCCGCTGGGCATCTCGCGGTTGCAGGATTTGCCCGGAGGTTGGGGGGTGGTGGCGGATGACGTGGCGGCGGCGCTCGCGGCCTGTGTCACCCTGCACGCTTTGGGTTACGGGTGGTCGGTTTGGGCGGGGTAGGGCCGGTGGATGCAGTCGGGCTGCAAACCTACGCTCGAAATCGTGCTCAGGCGCAGCCATCCTCCGGCTGTGCGTTCCCCTATTAAAGCTGTCTTGTTTCCCGCCCTTTGGTTTTGGCTGGGGGCTTACGCCGGGTTGGGGGCGAGTGAATTGCCAGTCCTGATCTTGGCCAATCGCGACGATCCCGAGTCGCTTACCCTGGCCCGTTTTTATGCTGAAAAACGCGGCTTGCCGCAGGAGGACATTGTCGCCCTGCCAATGCCACTGACCGAGGAAATCACCTGGGAGCAGTTTGTGGTCACGGTCTGGAATCCGTTGCTCAAACTGGGCATCGAGCGGGGTTGGTTTTTTGCCGCGCGTAAAGGCACGCAAGACGCGGTTGGTCGCGACCGCATCGTTTCCTCCGGGCACCGTCTGCGTGCGCTGGCAATCTGCCGTGGCGTGCCTTTACGCATCGCCCACGACCCCGCGCGTTACGATCCCAAGACCAATCCCCTGACCACGAATCCTTCGATGCAAACTACCGAGGCGGCGGTGGACTCCGAGTTGGCGCTGATCGCGTGCGAGGATGCGCCCATCGCCGCCTTCGTGCCGAATCCGCTGTTTGGCTTGGACGCGCCTCTCGCGCTGCAACTGGAGCAAATCCTGCCAGTGGGCCGCCTGGATGGCCCCACGCTCGCCGATGCCAAGGGTTTGGTGGAGCAGGCCCTGGTCGCCGAGCGCGACGGTCTGGCCGGCCGGGCCTATGTTGATATCGGTGGTCCTCACCGCCA
Organism: Akkermansia muciniphila; assembly: GCA_945888375.1. GTDB lineage: Bacteria > Verrucomicrobiota > Verrucomicrobiia > Opitutales > Opitutaceae > IMCC26134_A. The sequence continues at coordinate 98,860 of CAMCZZ010000010.1, forward strand.
GGGCGACGCGTGGTTGGAGGCCTGTGTGCCGGAGTTGCAGGGTCTTGGCTTTGAGGTCGAGGTCGATCGTGCTCCCGCGACCCTGGCCGAGGGGGTGCGTTTTGATGCTCCGGCGCTTTATTTTGGCTGGTATGCGGGCAGCCTGAACGGGCCGTTTGCCGATCCGGATTTCCGGTTTCCGCCCGGGGCGGTGGCGCTGCATATTTTTAGTTTCTCGGCGTCCACGCTTCGCTCGCCTAACCAAGGCTGGTGCGGGCCGTTTATCGCTAAGGGGGTGGCGGCGACCTTTGGCAATGTGGGTGAACCCTACCTGGAATTTACCCACCAGCCGCCGTTGTTGCTGCGCGCGCTGGCCCGGGGTGAACCGCTCGGACGGGCGGCCTTGTATTCCATCAATGCGCTCAGTTGGAAGGGCGTCGTGCTGGGGGATCCGCTTTACCGGCCCTTTGCCGTCTCCGCCGAAGCGCAGTGGACGTGCCGCAAGTCCCTGCCCGCCGGGACGGAACTCTATGCCCGTCTGCGTCGCATGCGCCAACTCTCCGCGGCGGGTCGCAACGATGAGGCGCTGGCGCTCGGGACCGCGGGCCTTGCGCAAAATCCCGGTCTGCCCCTTGCGCTCAGTCTAGCGGCTTTGCGCCGCACTGCGGGCGATACGACCGGCGCCCGTTCGGCGTTGCAGCCGTTTACCCATCTCAAACGAGTGCGCCGCGCCGACCGTCCGCTTGTGCTGGAGGCTGCCCGTGGGTTGCATTCCGCCGGGGATGCACGCGGCGCGGTCGAGTGCCTGAGGCGCTTGCTCGATGACACCACTTTACCGCGCGAACTCCGTCTCTCCAGTCTGGTCGCCGGGGTGGAGTTCGCCCGGGCGGCGCGCGAGATGGAACTGGCCGGCCGCTGGTCGCTGGAGCACGCAACCTTGACCGCTCCGCCTCCGGCCCCCGCCACCAAACCGTAGGGCGGGCACGCCTCCGGCCTTGTTTTCCCCTCCGCGATGGGCAAGACCATCCTTCATCCTTTCATGCGCACCGTAGCCGTCCGCTTGTTTTTGCTCGTCAATCTTTCCCTTACCGCCGCTTTGCACGCCCAGTCCGCAGCGCCGGGGGCCGAGTTGGCCAACCTGCGGGAAGACGTGCGTCTGCTCGTGCAACGCGTCGGAGAGCTGTCGCTGCGCGTGGAGCAGTTGGAGAATGAAAACGCCCGCCTGGCCCGCTCCGCCTCCGGGGCTGAGCAGAATCACGCCACCCTTACCCAGCTGAATTCGGCGATCGCCGACTTATCGCGCGATATTAAGACCTCCGCCGCTAGCACGAAGTCGGAAGTCCTCGCCGCCGTCTCGACCCAGATCGAGGCCCTCGCCCGCCAAACCAATTCCGCGCTCGATTCCGTCACACGTGCCCGGCCCGCACCCACCCCGGTGGCCCCGGTGGCGTTTTCCGAGGATTTCCCCAAGGAGGGCGTCAGCTACACCGTGGCCGCCGGCGATACCGTCTCCCGCATCGCCCAGAAAACGGGCGCCAAGGTGGCCGACATCGTCAACGCCAACAAACTCGCCGATCCGACGCGCATCCGCGTCGGACAGGTTCTCTTCATCCCCGGCGGCAGGTAGGCCGCCCCCTTTGTTTACATGGCCCAATCCAAATCCCGTCTCGGTCGCGGTCTCGGCGGTCTGATCGCCGCCGCGGCTCCCGCCAAACCCGCGCCTGCCGCTGCGCCCGCGCCTGCGGGCGGGCCCAATGGCTTTCTCGAACTCGCCGTCACCAGCATCGTCCCCAGTCCATACCAGGCGCGCAAAGACATCGCCCCCGAGCAGCTCCAGGAGCTCGCCGAGAGCATACGCGCGGAGGGTCTGCTCCAGCCGGTGGTCGTGCGCAAGGTGGCCGATGGCAAGTTCCAGCTTATCGCCGGCGAGCGTCGCTGGCGGGCGTTCCAATTGCTCAAGATCAAGACCATCCCGGCCCGCTTGGTGGCCGCCGGGGATGCGTCGGCGGCGGCGCTCGGGCTGATCGAGAACCTCCAGCGCGAGGGCCTCAATCCGCTCGAAGAGGCCTATGGCTACGCCAGTCTGATCCGGGATTTCGACCTCACCCAGGAGGCTGCCGCCGAGCGGGTGGGTAAACCGCGCGCCTCCGTGGCCAACATCCTCCGGTTGCTTTCGCTCGATAGCGAGTTGCAGGGCTACCTTGCCAAAAACCTGCTTTCAGTCGGCCATGCCAAGGTGTTGCTGGGGGTTGAGGATGCCGCCCAGCGCGCCCTGCTCGCCCGTCGCGTGCTGGAGTCCGGCCTGAGCGTGCGTGCCACCGAGGCGCTGGTGCAGGCGAAGAAAAATCTCGCCGCCACGCCGGCTCCCGGCGCCGCGCGTTCCGGCCGCCGCGTGAACGCCGCCGATTCGGTCGCCATCGCCGGCATCGAGAAACGCCTGACCTCCCACCTCGGCGCCCGCGTCGCGGTCCAGCATGCCGGCAAGAAGGGTCGCATCGTCATCCCCTACGCCGGCAACGACGACCTGCAGCGCATTCTGGAGAAGCTCGGCATAGAACTCTGAGCGCCGCCACCGCGCCCTTTTCGCCTTGGCCAATCTCCCGACGGATCACGCCGCTCGCGTCCTGAATCAGGCCGGCGGCGTGCTGTCCGATGCCGTCGATTATCTTCGGCTCGATCCCATTCCGCCGGTTTTACGACAGTTAAGGCACTACAGCCGGCCGTTGCTGCGCGCGGATTTACTGGCCGGGGCGACCGTGGCCCTGGTCTCCATCCCGCAGGCGGTTGGCTTTGCCCTCATCGCCGGTCTGCCGCCCGAGATGGTAATCATGAGCGTGGTGGTGGGCGGTTTTCTGGCCGCTCTTTTCAGCACCTCGCATCACTTGGTCTTCGGTCCGACCAATTCGATCAGCCTGCTCATGGCGAGTGCCATCGCCACCTTGCCCGCCGTCGGCCTGACTGCCCCCGCCCTGGCGCTGGTCATGGCGTTTCTGATTGGTTTTTTTCAACTTGTGGCCGGCTTTGCCAAGCTGGGCAAACTCACCCAGTTCGTGTCGCGCGCGGTGATCATCGGCTACGGCACCGCCATCGGCATTCTGCTGGCGGTCGGGCAACTGCCCAATCTGTTGGGGGCGCCTTCCACCCGGGGTAACCTGTTTGCCTCGCTCGAGGGCACGGTGGGGCATCTGTTGACGCAGGAATTCAATCCCTACGCGGTCGCCATCGGCGTGGTCACGCTGCTGCTATTTCATGTGTTGGAGCGCCTCGCCCGCTGGGTCCCGGCGGAGTTGCTGGGGCTGGTATTGGTATCGTTGTTTGCCCGCTGGGTAGGACTGGATGCTCTCGGGGTCCGCACGCTGGCCGGCGAGGGCGAGCTCGCCGGTTCGCTGCCGTCCTTCATCGGTCTGCCCTTTGGGGATGCCAGCCTCTCCGCCGTGCCCGCGCTGATGGGCACGGCGCTCGCCATCGCGCTACTCGGCATGCTCGAAGCGATCGCAATCGGCAAGACCCTGGCCGCCCGCTCGGGGCAGGCCTTCAACCCGAATCAGGAACTTATGGCCATGGGCCTGGCCAATGTCGGCTGTGCCGCCTTCGGCGCCATGCCCGGCTCGGCCTCCTTTGCCCGCTCGGCCACCAATATTCAGAGCGGAGCACGCACCCAGATCGCCGCCCTTTTGAGCAGTGGCATGGTCTTGGCCGGCCTGTTTTTAGTCGCCCCGTTGATCAATTTCCTGCCCGTGCCCGCCCTCGCCGCCCACCTCATGCGCATCGGGCTAAAGATGATCAACCGCGAGCAGCTCCGCATCGCGTGGCGCGCGACCCGTTCGGACGCTATCGTTCTGGCGGTGACGTTGTTATCCGCGTTTATCTTCAAGCTGGATGCCGCTATTTACATCGGCCTGGGTCTCTCGCTGGCGCTTTTTCTAAATAAGGCCAGCGCGCCTTCCCTGGTCGAGTATGGGTTCAACTCCGACGGGCAGCTCGCGCAACTGGATGCCCCCCGGGACCGGGCTGATGCCGCGATTTCCATCGTGCACGTGGAGGGGGAATTGTTTTTCGGAGCGGCCGATCTTTTCCAGGATCAGGTGCGTCATCTGGCCGGGGATGGAGGTATCCGCGTGGTCATCCTGCGCATGAAAAACGCCCGCCACCTCGATGCCACCTCGGTGCTTTCCCTGCTCCAGTTGCATGAGTCGCTCAAAAAATCGGGCCGGCATCTGCTGATCAGTGGCATCAATCCCGACGTGGAACGCGTTTTGCGGCGCAGTGGTGCATGGACGACCATCGGGACGGATAACATCTTTCCGGCTGAGGCCAATCTGACCATGAGCACGAAGAAGGCCTTGCTCCGTGCCAAAAAACTCCTCGCTGCTGACGGCGCGTCCTCCCGGGCTGACGTGCGTATCTTCTACGACCGCAGCCGGGCGGAGAATCAGACCACGCCCGCCTCCGGACCTGCGGGGCATATTGACGATTACATGATTTAGTGCCCCGTCAGGGATACAGCTTGAATAAACCAAACCGGATGGAGGATGGCCGCCCAAAGCCTCAAATGACGCAATAAAGGCAGAAACATGAAACACCGGGTATGATTTCACGCTTTCTGCGTTTTGTGGCGGCCAATGACTTTTTAAAGGAACTTGCATGGCGGGACTACTAGCCTGTCATGCCCGCAGGTCTCCCGGTGCTCGCCATTGACAAAATGACTGGGGCCGGGTGCTTTCATCCCTTTTATCCCTGTTCCCATGTCTATCGTCATCTGGCTGCTCACCTTCGTGCTCGTTCTTCTCTCGGTCTTTCTGGTGCTCATCGTGCTCGCCCAGAAGTCCAAGTCCGATGGTGGCGTGGGCGCCGCGCTCGGCGGCGGTATGACCGAGGCAACCTTCGGCGCTGAATCCGGGAACGTGCTCGCGACGATGACTCGTAACGGCGCGATCGCCTTCTTCGTCCTCAGTTTCGGCCTCTACCTCGCGCACATTGCCCGCGAGAAATCCGCCCGCGCGGAGTCCATCCTTCCTAAGATCGAAGTCCCCGCGACCCCGGCTGCGGCCGCCACCCCCGCCGCAGTTTCCGCCCCCTCGGCCGAGCCTGTTCCGGCCGCCTCCGTTTCCTTGCCCTCGGCAAGCACACCCGCCGCTGCCCAAGCTCCGGTGGAACCGGCGAAGTAATCTTCGGGTCTATCCGCGCGTGGCCTGCCACCGCTTCACCTCTCCCTGGCAGACGGTTTTCACCGTCTGCCTTTTCTTTGGTCTCGTGCTGGGGCCCGGCGCCCCTGGCCTGGCCTCGGCATGCGCCCAGTCGCGGCTGAACCGTCCGCCGCCCCGCTACCTGCAACTTTCCCCGCCTGATCAGAAAGAGGGCGCGGAGATCTTGCGTGGCCTGCGTGCGGCCGGACCGGCGGGTCAATACTACTTGGAGTTCGAGCTGAGGGTGCTGCCCCGGCGGGGCGAGGAAACGCGCGTGCCGGGTCGCCTCTGGGGCGGACGCAATCGTGAGGGCCCGATCAGCCGGCTCGCCTTAAAAATCGCCTCCGGCCCCGAGGGCGAGAGCACGGAGCGCCGTATCCTGGTGCAGGGTGGGGCTCGGCCCGCTGCGTGGGCTTGGCCGGCGGGCACGGGGTCCACCATCGAGCTGGATGAAGCGGCTTTATTCAGCCCGCTGGCCGGGACAGATTTGTCGGCTTTTGATCTGCAGATGCCCTTTCTTTATTGGCCGGACTTCGTCTACGAAGGCACCACCCGCCTCCAAGACCGGCCGGCGGACACCTTTCTCCTCTATCCGCCCGCCTCCCTCGCCAAGCGCCGCCCGGACCTGGTCGCCATGCGCGTCTATCTGGATCCGCAATACCATGCGCTCGTCCAGGCCGAGCAGCTCGGGGAAGGAGAGCGGGTGCTTAAATCTTTCCGCGTGGTGAGCCTGCGCAAAATCGGCGAAAACTGGATCGTGCGCTCGGTCGAACTGCGCGACGAGGCCACCCGCAACAAGACGCGTTTTTTTGTGACGGCCGCCGCCCTCGGTTTGGATTTTTCCGGCCCGGTTTTTGATCCCGGCGGACTCTCCTCCGCCCTCACGCCGCCCGCCAATTTAACTCGTCTGGCGGAGTAGGGGCCGGACGTCGCGAAACCGGTTCCCCTCTAGGCTCGCCAGTCGCGCGTCGTTCCTCCGGATTTTTGCCATCATGAAAATCTATTTCCTGGGCGTGTGCGGCACGGCGATGGGCAATGCGGCGCTGCTCGCGCGGGCTGCCGGCCACGAGGTTTCCGGTTCGGATACCGGAGTCTACCCGCCCATGAGCACGGTCCTAGCCGCCGCGGGTATCACGCTGCACGAGGGCTACGATCCCGTCCGCCTCGAACGGCTCGCTCCCGATCTGGTGGTGGTTGGCAACGCCCTTTCCCGAGGAAACCCCGAGGTCGAATGGCTGCTCGACACCCGTGCCCTGCGCTTCACCTCCTTGCCTGCTCTCTTGCACGATATCGTGCTGTCGGGCCGGAAAAACATCGTGGTGTGCGGCACCCACGGCAAGACCACCACCACCGCTATGGCGGCCTATCTCTTGCGCGAAAATGGCCGCGATCCCGGCTTTCTCATCGGCGGCGTGCCTCTCGATCCCCCGGTGGGCAATCACCTCGGAGCTGCGGCGGATCCGTTTGTGATCGAGGGCGACGAGTATGACTCGGCGTTTTTCGACAAGCGCTCAAAGTTTATCCATTACGCGCCGCACGTCGCGGTGCTGAATAATCTGGAATTCGACCATGCGGATATCTTTCGCGACCTCGCCGACGTCCAGCGCACCTTTGCCCACCTCACGCGCATCGTGCCGCGCAACGGCTGGGTCGTGCTCAACGGCGACGACGACAACCTCCGCGCGCTCGGTCCGCTGCCGTGGACTCGCGTGGTGCGGGTTGGCGTGGGGGCAGAGAACGAGGTGCGGATTGAAAACTTCACGGAGGATCCGCAAGGCGCCCGTTTCACCTTGAGCTGGTCCGGCCGCCCTTGGGGCGAGGTGCGGTGGGATCTCGCAGGGGGCTTCAATGCCCGCAATGCCGCCATGGCGGCGACCGCCGTGGCCCTCGCGCTGGGCGGCCCTGGGAGCGTCTCGCTCGCTCCGCTGGCCCGCTTTCGTGGCGTGAAGCGCCGCCAGGAGAAACTGGTAGCGGGGCCGGGCCTGACCGTGATCGAGGACTTTGGCCATCATCCGACCGCTTTGGCCGAGACGCTGAGCAGCCTCCGCCAGCGCCACCCGGGTGCACTGCTCACGGCCGTGTTTGAGCCGCGCAGCAACACCGCCCGGACCAAGACCCTGCAGGCCGGCTTTATGCGTGCGCTGGCCCTTGCCGACGAGGTCTTCATCGGGGCGGTCAACCGCGCGGACAAGCTCAAGGCGGACGAGCGTTTCGACGTGGATGCGGTGCTCGAGCACCTCGAAGTGCAGGGCGTCTCCGCGGCCAGCGGAGCGTCGAATGCGGAGGTGCTGGAAAAACTCGTGGCGGCCACCCTGGGGGTGGACGCGGGCTTGGCTGGCCGCGCGCGGGTCGTGGTGTTTTTTTCCAACGGCAGCTTCGATGGCATCATCGCCGCCTATGCGGCCAAGGCCGTCTAGAGGGGGGCAGCGCCCGGAGCAAAACCCAGGCTTGTTGCGCCTTGCCCGGCCCGGTAGGTTTCGCCGGATGCGTCACCCCGCGCGGCAGCTTTTGGTTTTGGCTTTTCTGGCGATTGCCTCGTTCGCACGCGCGGCCGTGTTTTACGTTGCGCCGGCCGGCAGTGATACCGGCGACGGCTCCGAAAGCCGTCCGTTTGCCACCCTCATGCGGGCCCAAGGCGCTGCCTCGGCCGGAGACACCGTGCTCCTGCGCGGCGGCACTTACACGCTTACCAATCTGCATATCACGGCGGATGACGGGCTCTATGTTTATGTGAACGACTTCACCAAACCGGGCGTCGCTTACCTCGCTTATGAGGGTGAGACACCGGTATTTGATTTCTCCCAAGTCCGCCCTACCGCCCGGCGGATCACTGCATTTTTTATTCGCACCAATGACCTCGTGTTTCGCGGCTTCCACGTCGTGGGCGTGCAAGTCGTCATCCGCACGGGCGAGGCCACCAACACCCAGTCGGAGAACTTCCGCATTCGCAACGGCAGCCGTAATCGCCTCGAACGTCTGGTCCTTCGCGATGGCATGGGTATCGGCGTTTACATCATCAACACCAGCGCCGATAATCTCATCCTTAATTGCGACGCCTATAACAACGCCGGCTTGGACAGTCTCTCGATGGGCAATGTCGACGGGTTTGGCTCCCATACCACGGTGGGCGGGACCGGGAATGTCTTCCGCGGCTGCCGGGCCTGGCTGAATAGCGACGATGGCTTTGATCTCATCAATTGTGCCGCTCCGGTCCTGATTGATCATTGCTGGGCTGCGTTCAGCGGTTACCGCAATGCCGCTCTGCAGTCGGGGGGGGACGGGAACGGCTTCAAGGCCGGCGGCTACGGGCGCAACGGCTCCACGCTGCCGGTCGTGATCCCGCGGCACGTGGTCCGCAGCAGCCTTGCCATCCATAACCGTGCCTCCGGGTTCTACGCGAATCACCACCCCGGGGGCTTGGATTTTTGGCAAAATACCGCCTACCGGAATGCCACCAATTTCAACTTTCTGAACGTTCTCGCCGACAACCTAACCGACGTCCCCGGTTATGGACACAGCATCAAGAACAACCTCAGCCACGCGCCGCGCTCCGGTGCGGTCGCCCAGCTCGACGCCGCAGCCTGTGCTGTCGCCGCAAATACTTTCACGCTTCCGCTCACGGTGACCGATGCTGATTTTCTGTTTACCACCACGGATACCACCGCCTTGCGCGCGGCCCTCTCCGCCCCCCGGGGCGCGGATGGTTCCCTGCCGGAGCTGCGCCTGCTGCGCCTCCGGGCCGGGAGCCAGCTCGTGGATCGCGGGGTCGATCTGGCGCTGCCCTTTTATCGCACCGCACCCGACCTGGGTTGCTTTGAACTGACGCCCTTCGAGGACTGGATCGGGGCTCGTCAGTCCGGCGTGGTGGATCCCGCTCGCCTGGGTGAAACGGCCGATCCTGACGCCGATGGTGTCGCCAACCTGCTGGAGTATTTCGCGGGTTCCGACCCGCTGGTGCCGGATGCCCCTGCTCCGATCACGCTCAAGGCAAGCGAGGCGGGCGGCATTCACCTCACTGTCCGCCGGCAGAAGCTGGCGGCGGGCATATCCCACCGGGTGGAGCATTCCATCAACCTCGCCACCTGGTCGGTTTCTGCGGTCGAACTGGCCGTTGAGCAGGACTTGGCGAGCCACGTCCTGCTCGGCGCCGAGATCCCGTTGTCTTTGGCCGCGGGCTTCTGGCGGCTGAGGGTGAGCCGCCTCTCGCCTTGAACCGGCCGGGCTCAGGCCTGGAACCGGCTAGCGATGAGGGCGGTGAGGGCGGCGTGCACGTCCTCGTTCTCGAGCTTGTTTAGAACCTCCTCGAAAAATGCCGTCACTAGCAGGCGGCGGGCGGCGGTGGGGGCGATGCCGCGGGCCTGGAGGTAAAACTCCTGCTCGGCGTCGATGCGCGCGCTGGTGCTGCCGTGGCTGCACTTCACGTCGTTGGCCTGGATCTCGAGACCGGGCAGGCTGTGGGCCTCGGCCTCGTCGCTCAGCATCAGGTTGCGGTTCTTTTGATAGGCGTCGGTTTTCTGCGCGTCGGGCTCGACGATGATGAGGCCGGAGAAGATCGTCTTCGCGGTGTCGAGCAGGGCGTTTTTGTAGAGCAGGTTGGAGGTGGTATGCGGCGCCACGTGGGTCTGCAGCGTGCGCTGGTCGAACTCGCGGTCGCCGTCGGCCACGGTGAGGGCGAGCATCTCGGAGTGGGCGCCGGGGCCGAGCAGGCGGGAGTGCGACTCGTGGCGGGCCTGGCGGCCGCCGAGGTGGAGGTTAAGCGAGAGCACGCGGGCATCGCGCTCGGCGGCAATGCTGTTGATTTGGAACGCGAGGGTTTCGCGACTCCAGTGCTGGGCGCCGATGTAGGTGAGTTGTGCGCCCTCGGCGGCGTGAAGGTCGTTTACGCCGGAGACGAGCTGACGCTCGGAGGTGGCGCCGCCGGAGACGAAGAATTCAACCAGCGTGGCCTTAGCGCGCGGGCCCAGCACCACGAGGGTGTGAGGGAAGGCGGCGACGTTTTGGCCGGTGAGGGTGTGCTGGACGACGAAGGGAAGGGCGATCTCGACATCGGCGGGCACGTAGAGGAACGCGCCGGTGGCGGTCAGGGCGGTGTTCAGCGCTACGAATTTCTCGGAGCCGAGGTTGGCGGGGTGCTTTTGGAAATAGCTGCGCACGAGGTCGCCGTGCTCGCGCAGGGCCTCGTCCAGCGGGGCGAATATCACGCCGCGGGCGGCGAGTTCGGCCGGCACGGTGCTATGCGCCACCACCTGGCGGTTGGAAAACACGATCTCCGCCGTCTCGGGAAAGGTGATGTGGTTGGGGATGCGCAGCGCGGGATCCTCGGGCAGGGTGAAGCCGGCGAGGTCGAGGCCCTTGAGATCGGAGAAGCGCCAAGTCTCGTCGGTGCGGGACGGGAGGGGCAGGGCGGTGAACTGGTTCCAGGCGGCCTTCTTGGCCTCCAGCCACCAGGCGGGCAGGTAGGCGCGCTGGGAGAGGTGCTGGGCGAAGCGGGTGGAATCGAGGCCCTCGGCGGGCGTGGTGGAGGAGGACGGAGCGGGAACGGACATAGCGGAAGATTTGTCGAAGGTCTGAAGGTCTAAGGTCGAAGGTCGAGTGCGACGGCGGCTGGGGCCGCCGCAGGGGAAGGTCGGTAAGGGGAAGGCGTGAAGCGCGGTGGCGACTTTCGACGTGGGACCTTCCGACTTTCGACCGGTCGGTCGGCGTCAGCCG
>CAMCZZ010000011.1 GCA_945888375.1 Akkermansia muciniphila
CGCTGTTCAGCGCCGCCGCCATGAACTTCAAGAAGCTCCTGGGCTTCTTTTTGGCCTTTTTGCTCCTCCTGCTCTCCGCTCTCCTCACGCCTCGTCCAGCAGTTACCCTGCTGCGTCCCGCCTAATATGGCGTTTTTCAGAACCGACTAGCATAGTGTTTTCCGATAGAGAAAATACCGCCCACAGGCGAATTTGCCGACGCATCAAAACGCGCGTGAATGGCGGTCGTTGCATCGCGTCGGGGGCTAGGCCCGGCGCAAGGCCGGAGCGTCAGCGCAGGCCGGGCGCTTCGCGACGGCGGCGGAGATCCGCGCCAGCGGGTCGGAGGCGACGCCGCGAGGCGTAGGCGCAAGTCGCCACGCGACGCGCAGGGAGCGGCAGCGACCGGAGTGCCGGGGCGCGGGGGCGGAGCGCCATTTTACGCCGCAACGGTCGGCGGCGGCTCGGAGCGCAGCCCTTAGGCGGAGCGGAGAGGCGACGGCGTCCGTGGAGGCGTTTCGAGCAGGACGTGGAGTTGAGGGTGACCGCGCGCAGCGCCGCCCCGGCTCGGCCGGGGCGAGCGCGCGGGCACCGCGAGAGCCGGGCCATGCGGACCCGGCCGAAGGGAGCGCCAGCGACCGGAGCCGCAGGCCGAGACGTGAGCGCAGCGAACGCGAGCGGGCACGCCGACCCGCCGCCACGGCGCAGAGCGTGAGCGAACGCCGTGGTTTGCGCGGCGGTTGAGGCGGGCCCGGCAGCCTGCCGGGCGCAGCGGGGCCCCCGCCGGTCTGAACAGGACGGGCGCGACTCAGACGGCGGGAGCGCAGCGGACGACGGCTGTGACGCGACGGCGCGGGTCTTACAGGAGCGCCGCTTCGCGCGGGCCACTGCACCGCGCAGGCCGTCCCCGGCGGGGTTGCACTCCAGCGGACGGAGCGGCTTGGCCCGGAGCGCGCGAGCGCGGAGGGCTGGGCGGGCCGGAGGCGCGACCACCGCGGAGGAGCAAGCAGACGGCGTGACAGGCCGGAGGCTCGGCGCAGGGCTGGCGCGACGTGTGCCGCTTGGTTGATTGGGCGGTTTTTCGCGGGCGGTTTTGGCTTCACGAATACCACTGCGTGTCCCACTGGGATACCACCTGGTATCCCGTCCCCTAGCACCTGGGACACGAACCCGGGTGCTAGACCGGGACAAATCCCGGGATCTATTCTTCTAAAGAAGAAGGGGGAGAGCATCGCTATCGCTCTCCCCACTTCTTTCGGCGGGACAGACAAACCGCGCGTCGTCGAGGTCGGTGTCCCAGGCTGCGGCATGGCGTGGGTTGCGCCGTATGCGCGCCCGGAGTCACCTGACACTAAGCGTCACTTTTGCCGGGGTGACGCTAAGGGCGACACTAGCGCCTGACACTATTCTTCTAAAGAAGAAGGGATCGAGCCACGCTATCGCTCGCCTCCCTTCTTTCGACGGGACGGAGCCGCTCCGCGCGTGTCGTGCGGAGTGGTTGGCTACGTTGTGGCGCGAGGTGGCGCGGCGCGACGTGGTTGGCCTTGGGCAACCCACGAAGGACGGCGAGGCGGCGTGGGTGCCGAAACGAGTTCATGCGTAAAACGCACTTGCTTTCACCTGCTTGCATCTAGCTGCTCAATAGCGTTTTGCGGGCGATTTAAGCCGTCGATTTCGAGGCGGGCGGCGTTGCGGCAGCCCATGTATTCCTTGCCTGCTTTGTGCGGCTTAAAACGAACGCGCGGGCCATTGGGCGCGATCCTGGAAGTCGGGTTGCGGGCGCGATTCGTTGCGTCGGTTTGAGGGTTGGGTGGCGGGCGGCGCGGTGCACCACGGTGGGTGCGTGGTGTGGTCGGCGCGAGTTTGCGACGGGACGCGGCATGGGGGCGGCGTGGCCTGGCTGGGTCATGAACCACGGCGGCGCGCGCGGTTTGTCCGTCCCGTCGAAAGAAGGTGGGGGAGGAGCAAAGCGATCTCCTCCCCACCTTCTTCTTTAGAAGAATAGCACCAGGTGCTGCACCAGTCTTAGCACCAACCCCGTTTTACTGGTGCTTAGAACTGGGGTGGTGCCGGGAAAAACCACCTCGGCGCCACCCTGGTGCTCGCGGTGGTGCCGGGTGGCGCGGGAGGTCACGCCGCTCGCGAAAGCGGCGTGGTTTCGGCGGAGCGGTCACACGTGACCGGATCAGCGTTGGCGGCGGCGGTGTGGGCGTGGAGGGCGGGCGCGGCCGAGGCGGGGACGATGTTGAAAAACGCCTCGGCTTCGGCGGGCGTTTTTAGGTCGAGGTAGTGTTTGCGGATGATCGACTCGGAGTTGCCCGCCTGGAGCGCGGCCTCGCCCATCGAGCGATACTTGGCGACGTGCATCGAAATGAAGGTGTGGCGCATGATGTCGTGCGAGAGCGTGAACTTTTCGGCGACGGCGGCGCGGGTGTGTTGGAGGTTGGCCGGGATGATCGGGAAGCGGTCGAGCGGGTAGGCGCGGAGCCACGCGGCGAGATTGGGCGGGATGGTGACGGCGCGTTTCATGCGCACTTTGGACACCTCGGGCTCGATGAGGATGACGCCGGTATCGAGGCGCACGTGCTCGGGACGGAGTTTTAAGATCTCCCCGGTGCGGACGCAGGGGCGGATGCCCGCGAAGAGGGCGAGGGCGAAGAACGGGACGAGCGAGCCGCCGTCAATCTGTTCGACGTGGTGCATGAGCGCGGCGGCTTGCGCGGCGCTGAGCGTGGTGGCGGAGCCGCGCCGGTGGGCGATGCGGAGGTGCGGGACTTTTTCGAGGGGGTTGGCGGCGACCCAGTCTTGGCAGAACGCGAATTTGAAAAACGTGAAGAGGATGCCGCGACGGTTGTTAAACGTCTTGGGCTTGGGGTTGCCTAACTGGCAATGCGCGGCGAGGGCTTCGCGGGAGAGCGTGGAGAGCGACTGGCCGGGGAAGGCGGCGACGAGGTTTTCCAGGCGGATGCGGATGTCTTTGAGTTGGCAGGTGGAGAGCATACCTTGCGCCTCCTCCTTTTTCTTGGAGGCGAGATAGGCGGTGACGGCGGCATCTACGGTGATCTCGCGTTCGGGGGCGCGGTAGTTGGCGAGGGCGTAGTCGAGGTAGAACGCGAGGGGCTTGGGCGCGTCGGTGAGGCGGCGAAACGCAGCCTCGGACTGGCGGAGTTGGTCGTCGGTGAGGAAGGTGGAGGCGCTGCGGACGTTGCTGGCGGCTTGCGCGGCCTTGGCTTCGAGGGCGGCGCGTTCGGCTCCGGCCTCCTCGCGGGTTTTGAAGTTCCGGCGGATGCGAAGACCGTGGAGACGGCCATCGACTCGCCAAGAGGTGACGCCGTTGCGGTTGAGAAACCGGGTAACGGTGAATGCGGACTGCGGCATGTGTTAGGTTGCCTAGTCAACCTGGCAACCTAACTGGCGAAAACTCCTCGTCAGAGGAGAAAAATGGCGGAGAGGGAGGGATTCGAACCCCCGTTACCTTTCGGTAAACCGCATTTCGAGTGCGGCGCGATCGACCACTCTGCCACCTCTCCGGCTACAAGGATGCTGACGCTAGGTGCCGCAGGAGGAAACGGAAGCCGAAAGTGCAAAACCCTCCAATCTGGACGGGGCCGCGCACCCTCACCCCAATAATGGACGCGCCCGGCGGCAGAGTTGCAGCGCCAAGCCCCAAGGATCGCGCAGCATGTAGAGCCGGGAGCCATCCGGCGGCAACACCGCCTCGACAAAGGTGGCGCCCTCTGCGAGCAGGCGATCGCGGTCGGCATCGGGGTCGGCACTTTCAAAGGCAAGGTGCAGGACGAGGTGATGCATCTCCGCGTAAACCGGCACCGGCGCAGCGGGATTGCGATAAAGCTCAATAACGCCACCGCGGGCGTCGGCTAGGAAGTGAGTCTGGTTCGACTCCGGCAGATGGCGGACCAGCTTCAAGCCGAGATGGGTCTGATACCAGGCAGCGACGGCCACGGGGTCGGAAACGTTGAGGGCAAAGTGTTCCAGTAACATGACCCCAGCACGCCAGAACGGAGCCTGCCCGACGAGCCTGGTTTAACCGACGTGGAGAAAATGCTGCAAAGCCTCTTCAAGCGTCCACTGCACGCCGCGGGCCCGGGCGGCGCCGTAATAACGCAGGAACGGCACCACCTGGTGCGTGCCGGTCTCCATCTCACGGTAAAACAAGCGCCCCAAGGGGCCCGCGTGGTCGAGGTAGCCGCTATCGCGAAACCGGCGCAGCGTCCGGCCGAGATCGTAGCGCACGGCGCGGTGGCGGATCTGCCAGTCGCCGGCCCGCCGCTCGAGCAGGAGAAATTGCGCGGCCGGATTCCCGTCTTGGGGCAGGCCCACGCTGCCGGTGGTGACGATGCGCCGACCAGCCCACTCGCGCGTCGAACAGACATGGTTGTGACCGCGCACGATGAGCTTCACCGCGGGATCCAGACCGGGAAACATCGGGTCGATCTGCGCATCCGGGGTGTAGGGAAAAATGGAGTCGTTGTCGCCGCGCAGCGAGGCATGGACCACCAGCAGATCCGGCCAGGCGGGATCGGCCCAAGTGGGCGGCAGGGCGGCCAGCTCGGCCAGCTCGGCCGAACTCAGCTCGGCCCGCGCCACCCGCAGCGGGGCGAATTGAGGGGAACTCCAAGCGGGGTCGGCGCGCGGCGTGCCGTAGTCGAAAAGGTAGCGCTCGTGATTGCCGCGGATGACCGGGCAACCAAGCGCGCGCACTCGCCGCCAGCAGGCGCCGGAATCGGGCCCGCCATCCACCACGTCCCCCGCCACGATGGTCAGATCGGGGGCGAGCGCGGCGATCTCGTCCAACGCGGCCTCGAGCGCGGCAAGGTTGCCGTGGATGTCGGCGAGCAGGGCGATGCGCATGCTCTCAGCAAACACGGCCCCGGCCCGAAACGCCAAGCGCCAAAAACCAGCCCCGCGCTCAGTGGGGATCATGCAGTTGCTCGGTCGCATGGAGGCAAACTGACGACGCCCTTCGCTGGGGCCCTCGCTTAAACTACTTTTGTAGAATTGTTCACCCTGCGGGCTCACTCTCCGCCTGCAGTTCCGGGCTGCGCCCTCACCGCGCCGAAATCTGCCCGCCGCCTCGCCCCGTTATACCGACGCCCACTTACATGAGGCCGGGCAGACGGTGCCACGCTGCGCGCGGGCCAAGGGGCATTATCTTCGCCAGAAGGCGGCGGACCAAGGTCACCACGCCATCCTCCGCTCCCTTTCCTTCACGCGGATGCGCATCCACTGGCGCACGCAGCCTGAAACATACCTCAAAAAATCCTCGCGCGGCCTACCTCAGCTCTGGGCTCAGCGCAACCGCGCCCACGCCCACCCGCCCGCCCCCAGCAAGCCAAGATGCGGCAACAAAGCCGCCACAACCGGCTCCAGCGTGCCGCGACCGCCCAGCACGAGGCCGATGCGCAGGGCGATAAAGTAGACCACGAACAAACCGAGCGCCTTGGTGACCCCGACCGCCGGATTCACCCGCACCCCGGAAACCGCAAACGGCACCGCAAACGCGATGATGACCAGCGGCATCAGCGTTTCCGCCAAGACACTAGCATGGCGAAGCTCATACACCCGGGTCTTCGGACTGCCCGTGCTTCGATGATGGGCCATCACACGCTTCAGCTCAAAGAGCGACAAACGATCCGGCTTCGCATCGTAAACCTGCATCAAATCGGGATCCTCGTTAAAATCGCGCCGCACCTGCTCGAAAAACACCGCTGTGCGCGTGAGCTCTCCGCTCAGCGGATCAAAGGAGAGCTCGCGCCCCACGCGAAAAATCCAACCGCCCCCGGCCTCATCCCGCCAGGCCTCGCGCGCGAGCAAACGGGTGCTCTCCCGGCCCTGCTTATCGCGCAAGGAAACGGTTACGCCGTAGCCACGCCGGGTAAATTGGCTGTAACGGTTGAGAAACCAGAGCCGGCCGCCCTTCACATTATCAAAGGTCACCGCCGAGCGCAGACCGACCTGCTCGGCCGACTTGCCCGCCAGTTCCTGCCGCGCTTGCAGAGTCTCGCGCATACTCCGCGCCTCCTCCACCGACCAAGGCACCACGGTGGAATTCAGCCACCACACCAAGCCACAAAATAAAAATCCCATCGCCCAGACCGAGCGCATGATCCGCCCCAGCCCCAGCCCGGCCGCCCGCATAGCGATGAGCTCATTGCCCTGTTGCAATCGCCCCAACGCATACAGCAACGACACCAAAAGACACAGCGGCAGCAGGGTCGCGAGGAAACCGGGGATTTTGACCAGACAATACGCGACGACATCCGCCGCCTGCGCCCCCGCGCGCAAGAGATCGTCCAACTCGTCATAGAGTGAATGCATGACGAGCAGGCCCAGCGTCGCCGCGAGCACGAGGCCGAGAATGCCCAGCCACTCGCGAAGGATATGCCGGTCAATCAATGTCATGGGTTCGCCAAGGAGAAACCCTGCCGGGCCTTCCAGTGCAACCCCGCATCCCGCCCGCCGCAGCCGCTCTCGCCCCGGGACGCACTTGAGCTGCCGGCTTGCTCAACGCCCGACCCCGATACGCTGGCGCTCGGCCATCGCCCGGGCCAGGCGCGCAGCCAGAAACGGGCCCTCGTAAATAAGGCCCGTATACACCTGCACCAGACTAGCCCCCGCATCGAGCTTCTCCGCCGCGCCCTCCGGATCGCTCACCCCGCCCGCCGCGACGATGGGCAGCCGCCCGCCGGTCATCCGGGCGATGTAGGCCACCACGGCGGTGCTGCGCCGCCGCAGCGGCGCCCCGCTGAGCCCGCCCGCCTGCCCCACCTCGGCAAAACTCCCGGGCCGCGCCAGCGTTGTATTCGTCGCGATGATGCCATCCAGCCCGAACTCCGCGATCACCCCGAGCGCCGCATCAATCTGCGCCCAACTCAGATCCGGTGCGATCTTGAGTAATAACGGACGTCGCCCCGCCCCGCGCGCCCGGTTGGCCGCGCTCAAGGCCCCCAGCAGGTCACGCAAGGGACGTTCATCCTGCAAGGACCGCAAACCCGGCGTGTTCGGACTGGAAACATTCACCACCACGTAATCGGCGTGGTCCGCCAACCGGCCGAAACTCTCCAGATAATCCCGCGCCGCCTCGTCATTCGGCGTCACCTTGGACTTGCCCAGATTAATGCCCAACGGGATGCGCCGGTGCCCGATCGCGGGTTGCCCCGCCAGTCGTGCCGCGACCGCCGCGCTGCCCGCATTGTTAAAACCCATGCGATTGATTACCGCGTTCTCCTCGGGATACCGGAACAGGCGCGGGGCGGGGTTGCCCGGCTGGGCTAGGGCCGTGACCGTGCCGATCTCCACGTGCCCGAAACCCAGCGCCGCCGCCGCCGGCCAAGCCCGGGCATTTTTGTCAAAACCCGCCGCCAGCCCAATCGCGTTGGGGAAATCCAAACCCCACACCCGCACCGGCCGGTGCTGCGCGGGCGAAAGTCCATTCCAGGCTTCCAGCAGACGGCACACCGGCCCCATCCGGCCGAGGAGCGCAAGCGCATCGACACCCAGTTCATGCGCCTGCTCGGCATCCAAACGGAACAGCAGCGGTTTCACCACCTGAGAATAAAAGTTGCCCATGAGTAAAAGGGCATCCCCGCAAGCCCGCCGGGCGAAGGCAAGCCACGCGCGGCCTTTCCGTTTAATACGGCTAAATCCCAAAGCGACCGGATGAAGGGTTGGCGCATCCATCCGCCGCACCGGATTACGGTCCTTAAAAAAACCTGATTTTCGCGGTTTGACTCGACTCCGCCCGTGCGCATGGCTGCGCGCCGCTCACCCTATTTTCCTGCTGTAACCATGGCCAATTCCTCCGCTATTCTTGACTGGTGTATCGTCCGTCTCGGTGAAGACCACAACTGGTGGGTTGACGAAGTCAGCGACCCCGTGCGCTGGGATACCGACGGACTCAGCATCATCGACCCCCGCCAGGCCTCGCACCTGATTGATCTCTGCGAACCCCTTCGCGATTACGGTTTCGACCAAGATCTTTTCGAGGCCGCCTTCATCCCCTTCCGCATCGAAAAGGAGGCCGGCAAAGCCCGCATCCGCCTGAAACGCGTGAAGGACTCCGTGTTCGATTCCGAAGAAAAACTTTTTGTGCTCGCCGATGTGGTGGATGATGAAAACGGCCCCTTCGCCGATCTGCTCGACCATATCACCCGCTGCCGCGTCAAGCTGCTGAACGACGTCTTTAAATTTGAAGCCAAGCTCACCGTTGACGAGGTCGAAGAGGAGCTTCGCGAAGAACAGAACGCCAGTTTCATCGAGGGCAAAGCCGTGCACGTCTTTGACGAACTCTGCAGCATCCTCGACTACACCCCCGCCGGCTTCGACGAGGATGAAGATGAAGGCGATCGCACCCCTGCCAGCGAAGACGATGCCGAGATCGATGACGCCGACTTGCCTGCCGTCGATGACGAGGATGAAGAAGCCATCAAGGGAGACGCCTCCCTGAAGTGGGACGAAGACGAAGAAGACAAGGACGACGACGACAAGCCGAAGTCCGAGGGCGACGACGACGAGGAGGAGGACTCGGACGACGAGGACGACGACGAGAACAAGCCTGCCAAAAAGAAGACTGCGCCCAAAAAGCCCGCGCCGTCCAAGCCCGCCCCCAAAAAGGGCCGCTAAACGCTCCGGCCGGAATTCGCCGGCCACACCTCCTCGCGCACCGCTCGTTAACCGCCCTCAGCCGGTGCCGAGGATAAGACCCGCCAGCGCCAGACCGTAAACCGCCAGCCAACGGCCGGTATGGCCGAGGAGCGTGATGCACGCTTGCGGCGTCATCGCCCGCGCCTGCTCGCGCGCCTGGCCCAAGCCCACCAGGAGCGAGGCCACCGAAAGCCCTGCCCCAGCCGCCACGGACAGGGCCCCTAGCCCCGCCAGACCCACCGGCACCACCGCCGCGACCACATGCGCAGCCGCAAACTGGCAACGCCCGTAACCACGCCCCCAACGCACCAAAAGCGTGCGCTTGCCCGCCTTTGCATCGGTTTCCACATCACGATAATTATTCGCCACCAATATATTCGTAGCCAGCGCTCCGATGCCCGCCCCCGCCAGCCAGACCTCCGGCAATAATCGGCCGGTCTGCACAAAGCAGGTCGCACCCACCGCGACCAAACCGAAGAAGATAAAAACAAAAACATCACCCCACCCATGGTAAGCCAAGGGATACGGCCCGCCGGTGTAGGCCACGCCGCAAACGATACTCGCCACACCGACGACTAGAAGCGGCCAGCCCCCCTGCCCCAAAAGCGTGAGCCCTACCAGAAACGCCGCCACAAAGACTCCGATCATCGCCCGGCGCATTACCACCGGAGCGATCAAGCCGCTCGCGACCGCCCGGCGCGGTCCTACCCGCTCCGCCGTGTCCGCTCCCTTTAAAAAATCATAGTAATCGTTGGCAAAATTTGTCCCCACCTGGACCAGCAGCGCGAACCCGAGACAAGCGACCGCCGGTCCCGGCTGCACGGGGCCCTCGCGAGCCGCCAAAGCCGTTCCCACCAAAACCGGAGACACCGCCGCCGGCAAAGTGCGCGGACGCGTCGCTTCCCACCAAATCCCCGCCCGGCCCGCCCAAACGGCCCATGGCGTTGCCGCTTCAGTCCTCCCGACCATCGCGGGGCACTACTTTGAACTTTTTGTCAAAGGAGCCGGTAAGTCGTTTCTTGAGAAGCACACTGACCAGCACCGGGAACCAGATCACTCCCGCCAGCACCATCCCGGTGATCGGCTGCGCATCGCGGATCATTAAAGAGAGACAAAGGGTGATGGCGCCTTGCACAAAAAGCAGCGCACCCACTCCCGGCAGGACCGGCGACAAAGCCCAGGAACCAAACATCGCGATAAACCCGATCACGCTGCCCATCACCCCCACGCCGAGACCTTGGAGAAAAAAGACCGGGGCATAGAGGCCGAGCCGGCCCTCGAGGCGCACCATCTGCACAATCGTGCCGATGACGAGGACACCCGCCACCGACGTGAGCACCCATCCGGTGGGTGCCGAGTCCGGATCCGCCGACCACTGCTGGGCCACCAGCATAACCGCATAGCCACCCGCCGCCGCCCGGAAAAAATCCACCCAATTACGGGACTTGACCGCCTCTTGGAGGGGCTTGGGAGAACGATCATAGGGATCCCGCTCCACTTTGCTTTGATTGATCTTACGCGGGGGCTTGGGCGACACCCGCTTGCCGAATCTCATCCAGCCGCGGGGGAAACACAGCAGAAGGAGGGCAATCGCGAGATAGATGTAAAAAGTGACGGGCACGTGATTTGAGGGGGCCGAGTTATCCGCCCATATGCCGTTAGCTTTCCCGCTGTGTAAAGCGTGGGATTAAAAGGCCGACGGGGGCTTCAGCCTCTTGCCGCCGTCCAGCGATCGTAGTCCGGCCTGGCCATAAATCGCAAAGCCGCCGAGTTTATGCAGAAACGCAGTCCCGTCGGCTTGGGTCCATCCTCAAAAACATGCCCGAGGTGTCCGCCATCGACCGCGCAATGCACCTCGATCCGCCGCATGCCGTGGCTTTCATCCACTTCCGCGGCCACAAACCTGGCTTCCACCGGGCGGCTGAAGCTGGGCCAGCCGGTGCCGCTATCGAACTTGTCCCGGGAATCAAAGAGCGGCGTGTCGCTGCCGACCGAAAAATAAACCCCGTCCTCATGGTGGTCCCAGTAGGCATTACGAAAGGGCGGCTCGGTGCCCTGCTGGCGGGTTACCCGGAATTGCTCGGGGGTGAGCAAGGCACGCCACTGCTCCTCGCTGTGCGTCACCGCGCGTCCGGCCATGTCGATCACCACCTGCGAAGGCAATCCGCAGGCGGATTTCTCCGCATTGGTTTTATCCATGCCCGGACGATGCCCATCTCGCCCCGTCTGGCAATCGCCCGGCGCGACTCTCCTTGGCCAGGGGCGCGACCTCCCTTGACCCGGCTCGGCAGATGTCGGAAAAATCAGCATGCGTTTCTTCTTCGCGTGTGGCTTCGCGGTCCTGTGCCTGCTCACCAGCTCCGCCGCTACCGGCGCCGAGCTGCCGCCACCGCTGGAAGTCATCACCGGCCTCCGCCTGGTTGAAGGCAGCGGCGGCGACGCCGATAGTTTCCATGTGACCAACGGCCAGCAAACGCTCCACCTGCGCCTCTACCTCGTGGACGCCCCCGAGACCTCCGCCGCCGACTCCACCCTCGCCCGGCGCGTGCGCGAGCAAACCCGGTATTTTGGCCTGCCTACCCCCGCCGACACCCTGCGCTTCGGTCGCGCCGCCGCTGCCCGCACCCAGACCTTGCTTGCGCGCCCCTTCACCGCCCACACCGCGGGCAGTCGCGGGCTCGGCCGCTCGACCGAGCCTCGCTTCTACGCCTTCGTGGCCACCGCCGACGGCGAGGACCTGGCGGAAATCCTAGTCCGGGAGGGCCTGGCCCGTGCGTATGGCGTCGGTCGCACCAATCCCGCCGGCGTGCCCCAAGAAGACCAACGCGCCCATCTCGCCGACCTCGAACTGGCCGCCGGCCTGGCCCGGCGGGGCATCTGGGCCGCCTCCGATCCGGATAAACTCGCGGCCTCCCGCGCCGAGGAACGCCGCGACGCCTCCGATCTCGCCGCCGTCTCCGCGGCCGCCCGGGGCCCTGTAACCAAGCCCGCCGGCGAAGCCACCGCCCCAGCTCTGGTGAATCTGAATACCGCCAGCCTCGCCGAGCTCGATACCCTCCCCGGCATCGGGTCCGCCCTCGCCAAACGCATCGTGGCGGCCCGCCCGTTGGCGGATGTCGAAGCCCTCGCCAGCATCCCGGGCATCGGCTCTGCCACCCTTGAGCGCCTGCGCCCTCTGGTCACCGCTCCCTGACGACCGCCTGGCACCCCATTTCCAGCTCTCCTCTGTGTCGCTTGGAGTTCGTCATTCACCCGCTTTCTGCATTGCCTGAACCCAACATGCCCATGCTCTACCGCCGCCTCGGCCAGACCGGCCTTCAAGTCAGCGCGCTTTCCTTCGGCGCCTGGGTTACTTTCGGCAACCAGATCAGCGACGCTACCGCCCGCGAGCTGCTCGAGACCGCCTACGCCGGCGGGGTGAATTTCTTCGATAACGCCGAAGGCTATGCCGCCGGGCAGGCCGAGGTCGTGATGGGGCGGATTTTAAAAAACTCCGGCTGGCCCCGCTCGTCCTACGTCGTCTCGAGCAAAGTCTTCTTCGGCGATACCTACAAAGGACCCAACGGCCGCGGCCTCTCCCGCAAACACGTGGTGGAAGCATGCCACTCCGCGCTCAGTCGCCTCCAGGTCGATCACCTCGACCTCTACTTCTGTCATCGCCCCGACCCCGAAACGCCCATCCTGGAAACCGTCCGGGCCATGCATGACCTGATCACCCAGGGTAAAGTGCTTTACTGGGGCACCAGCGAGTGGAGTGCGCAGGAAATCCTCGAAGCCCGCCGCCTGGCCGATAAACACCTCTTCCACGGTCCCGTCGTCGAGCAATCCCAATACAACCTCTTCCACCGTCAACGCGTGGAACAGGAATACGCGCCGCTCTATGAAACCGGGCCGGGCCTCGGCACCACCATCTGGTCCCCCCTCGCCAGCGGCCTGCTGACCGGAAAATACAACGACGGCGTGCCGCCCGAATCCCGCCTGACGGTGAAAGGCCTAGATTGGCTGCGCGACCGGGTGATCAACGAGCAAAAACCCAAACTCGACGTCGTGCCCGCCCTCACCGCGCTCGCCCGGGAGCTCGATACCAGCCTGCCCCGCCTCGCCATCGCCTGGTGCCTGAAAAATCCCCGCGTGAGCACCGTGATCCTCGGTGCCTCGCGTCCCGCCCAGCTGCAGGAAAATTTGGGCGCGCTCGAGGTGTTGCCCAAACTCAGCCCGGACTTGCTCGCCCGTCTGGACAAGCTGGCGCTCCCCGCCGCGACGTAGTGCGCGCGGCGGCATGGCTTGCCGCTCACGGAGCCTTTAACTCGCCTCCGGCGGAGTGCGGGCCTCCGCGGCCTCGGCGTCGTCGGAGAACGTGATCTTCAAGTTGAACAGCGGGAGCAAGCAAAGCAGCCCGATCACGGTCAGTCCGAGCACCGCATAGCCCGCCGCATCGTGCACGAAACCCTCGATCGCCTCGTGCCCGAAATTGTAAGCCCAGGCAGTCAGAAAAATGCCGCGCAATAAATTGGTGAAGACCGCGAAGAGCATCGCCATGGCGACCAGCGCGATTTTTTTCCAGATCTTGTTCAGAAAGACCGAAGCCAAAAAAGACCCCGCAAAGAGACACGCCGTCAACGAGCGGATGCCGGAACACGCCTCCGCCACTCCCACCTGGTTCGGTTTGCCGTCCGCCATCGGCGGAAGCACCAGAATGTTGCCCTGCTGCTCGATGGGCATGCCCAGAAGGTCGAAACAGAAAAACACCACCGAAGTTACTTTGCGGAGCAGGAAAAGACTCAGGTTTTGCTCCACCACCGAAACCATCGGGGCCGAGACCAGCCACACCAGCGCCGGAAAGAAAAAGAGCGACACCAGCTTCATCCGCTCATCCTCCCAAATCCCCACACGCGTCCCCGCCGTGCCGTCGCCAGCGACTGGTTCCGGGGTATTGAGAAACAAAAGCGGCAAGACCAGGGACGCCGAACCCAGGGTGATCGCGAGCGTGCCAGGCAGGGACGCGCCGGCACCCGCACGATAAAACGCCCCGATTAGAAACAAACCCGCGCCGGCGAGCATCGCGCCATAAACGAAGGCATGAAGCAGGAAAGCCCCGAAACCGCCCGCCCGGCCGCCGCCCGGTTTGGCACAGGCCGCCGCCGCCGCCGTGATCTTCAGCCAGCGGTCATGAATCACGAAACCCACAAAGGCCGGCACCAGCCAGCCGAAGCCATAGTCCTCTTTGGTGCTCCACCAGTGTGACTGGTCCCACGCCACGAAGCCCCAAAAAGCCGTCGCGACTAAGAGCGCCGCCGAAAACGGCATCGGAACGGCAGCCGTGAAT
Source organism: Akkermansia muciniphila (assembly GCA_945888375.1). Lineage (GTDB taxonomy): Bacteria > Verrucomicrobiota > Verrucomicrobiia > Opitutales > Opitutaceae > IMCC26134_A. Next base: position 13,970 of record CAMCZZ010000011.1, read on the forward strand.
TTTTGCCAAAGGGTCTTCATGAAATAGAAACACCGCAATGGGCGCGAAACCCAGCCAAAGCACAAGCCCCGGCCGCATTTCCCGCCGCGTCATCAAAACGTCACGCAGCCGTAAAAACCAGCGAGCAGTTCGTGCCTCCAAAGCCAAAGCTGTTGGCCAAAGCCGCGCGCACCAGTTTACGAACGGCCACATTGGGCGTCACATTCAGTCCCAACGCCGCGACCGCAGGATCCAGGGTGCCAAGGTTGATGGTCGGCGGCACCACCCCCGTTGCGATGGCCTTGACCGCCGCAAAAGCGCCCATCGCCCCTGCCGCGCCCAGAAGATGGCCGGTCATGGATTTGACTCCGCTGACGTGGAGCGAGGCCTTATTTTCCGCAAAAACTGTGGCGATCGCCGCGGCTTCCTCGCCGTCACCACCCGGCGTGGAGGTGGCATGGGCCGACACATAGTCGACCGCCGAAGCGGACAGGCCGGCATCTGCCAGCGCCGAGCGCATCGCCCGGGCCGAGCCTTCCGCGCCCGGAGCAAGCGAGGAAAGGTGAAACGCGTCCGCCGAGGCACCGTAACCCGCCAACTCCGCATAAATCCGGGCCCCGCGCGCCAGCGCATGCTCGCGCTCCTCCAACACAAATACCACCGCACCCTCGCTGAGCACGAAGCCGTCCCGCTCCGCATCGTAGGGCCGCGAGGCCGCCTCGGGCGCATCGTTGCGGGTCGAGAGTGCCTTCATCTGGGCAAAGGCCCCGACCGCCAGCGGTGTGACCGTGCTCTCGGCCCCTCCCGCCACCATCACATCGGCCTGGCCCCGCGCGATCAAGGCCGCCGCTTCGCCCAATGCATGGCCGCTCGTTGCGCAGGCCGAGGCCACCGCGTAGTTCGGCCCCTGTAAATTAAGGACGAGGCTGACCTGCCCTGCGAGCAGGTTGGGGGCGATTTGAATGATGAAAAACGGTGAGATTTTGCGGAAGCCGCCCGCCTTCCACGTATCCTGCGTAGCCTCGATTTCGGGCAGACCGCCCAGACCCACCCCGAGGTTCACTCCCAGCCGGGTCGCGTCGAGTTTGTCCCGGAGCAAGTCCAGCCCGGAGTCCGCATAGGCCTCGATGGCCGCCGCCGTGCCGAGATGGGTAAAACGACCAAACTTCTTCGCATCCTTGGGGGTAAACGCACTCGCCAAAACCTCGCCCTCCGCCCCGCGCGGTCGCAGCGGCGCGGGCAGCGGCGCGGTTGGCTCGAAGCCTCTCACTTCACCGGCGATCCGCGCCGTGCAGAGCGCGGCATCAAAGCGCGTGATCGGACCGATACCCGAGCGCCCCCCGGCCAGCGCCTCCCAGTTCACCCCAGCCGTGAGCCCGAGCGGAGTGACCGCCCCCAAACCCGTGACCACCACCCGACGACGCGTTGCAACGACCTGATTTAGCATAAGCAGGGTGTATTGGCGGAAAAATCAGGCTCTGAAAAGCATGCAACGCAGCCCGCCCCCGCCCGCCGCATCCGGCTCGCCCCCTGCTTTGACATCCCGCTCGCCCTTCCCTTGGCTGGATTCCCCTTAATCCCTCTCCGCTCCCGCCGCCCCTCTACCGCATGTCGCAGCTTCATCCCTACTGGCGCATGGATTATATCGAGGCGCCCCGCCCTCCCGCCGGCTACCGGCCCTTCACCGCATTGCCCGCGCTGGGCGACGACCGCACCGCCTTGATCGTCCACCGCGCCCCCCTGAGCTATTTAATGCTCAATCGTTTCCCCTATAATCCCGGCCACCTTCTCGCCATTCCCTACCGCGAAGTAGCCGACCTCACCGACCTGACTTCCGCGGAACAAATCGACTTGATGGCCACCCTCGTCTTCGGCGAACGCCTCCTCCGCGCCGTGTTGAAACCGGACGCCTTTAACCTCGGCTTCAACCTTGGCCGACCCGCCGGCGGCAGCGTCGAACACCTCCACGGCCACCTCGTGCCGCGTTGGAGCGGGGATAATAATTTCATGCCCGTGATCGGCCAAACCCGCATCCTCCCCCAGGCGCTGGACGAAACTTGGCAACGCCTCGCCGCCGAGGCGGCGAGAATGACCCATGCCTAATTGACCAAGGTCCCATGAAACCGCACCCCAACACCTCAGCGCACCCCGTCCGCAAGTTTCGTCCCTTGGTCCTTGGTCTTTGGACCTTGGTCAATTAGGAGCGCCTTGCCTCTCCTCCGCCCTCATGGCCACCGCCACCCTCCACTTTCCTTCCGCCCGCCACCTGAGCCAGCTATACGCCGGCCAACCGGAAAATCTCGCCGCCGCCGAGCGCCTCCTCGGGGTCACCTTGATTTCCCGGGACGATTGGCTGCGCTTAGAGGGTGATCCCGGACCAATAAACGCCGCGGAGACGCTCTTCGCATTGCTGAACGAGGCCCGCACCCAGGGTTTGGCCATCCGCACCCCTGATTTCCTGCGCTTTGCCGAGGGCGTCGCCCGGGGCGAGGCCGCCGGCCTGCGCGCGTTGTTCACCAACCCCGTGGTCGTCGCCACCCAGCGCAAGACGATCATCCCCAAAACCCTCGGCCAAAAGCTCTACCTTCAAGCCATTCTGCGCCACCCGCTGGTCTTTGGGATCGGCCCCGCCGGCACCGGGAAAACCTACCTCGCCATGGCCGCGGCCGTGCACGCCCTGCTGAAAAACCAGGTCGAGCGCATCATCCTCACCCGCCCCGCCGTGGAGGCCGGCGAGGCCCTCGGCTTCCTCCCCGGCGACCTGAACGAAAAAATCCTCCCCTACCTGCGCCCGCTCTACGATGCGATGGGGGATATGATCGATGCCGGCGACGTCGCCAAACTCACCGAGAAGGGGGTCATCGAGGTCGCCCCGCTGGCCTACATGCGCGGCCGCACCCTGAGTCGCAGTTTTATCATCCTAGACGAGGCCCAAAACACCACGCCGGAACAGATGATGATGTTCCTCACCCGCTTGGGCGACGAGTCGCGCATGGTCGTGACCGGCGATATCACCCAGATCGACCTGCCTCGCGCCAAACAGTCCGGCCTGCTCGAGATCCAGCGCATCCTGCGCGACGTCGAAGGCATCGAGTTCCATCACTTCAGCTCGGCCGACGTGGTGCGCCACCCTCTGGTGCTGCGCATCATCGACGCCTACGAGCGTTATCAAAATCCGATGAACCCCGCCGGACCGGCCAAAGCGTAACCCGAGCCCCTGTCCCCCTTGTCCTCCCTCGCCACATTTATCGCCCGCCTGCGGGCCGCGTTCGCCGCCGCCCCCCCCCTCGCGCCCGTCCCTTTGCGCCGCCGTAAAGCCCCCGCCCCCGCCGGGCTCGGCCTGGCCGCCGGGCTCGATTCCTCCCGCATCGTCGCGGTCGCGCTGTTTGTGGCCACCGTCGCGGCGATCGTGCTGGTATCCTTCGCCGGCGTGACCAACCGCACCCTGACGGTCCTGCCCAACCAGATCGCGCCCGTCCGCATCACCGCCGCCGTTTCTTTCTCCTATGAGAGCGCGGAAAAAACCCTCGCCGCCCAGGAACGCCTGCGCGAACGCATCCCCCCCGTCTACCGGATCGACCCGGAACCATTGCGCCGCTTCGAAGCACACCTGAACCAGTTGCTCGAAGCCCTCGAGCCCTACGCCGCTATCGAAACCGCCCAGCGCGCGACTCTTCTGGCCGAGTCCGTCGCGGTGTTCAACGCCCACGGACCTTATCGCGTCCGACCCGAGGACGTCGCCCTGCTCGACCCCGCCCGCAATGCCGCCGCCCGCAGCCAGTTGCTCGAGACCGGCCTGGGCATTCTCCGGGCGATTCATACCCAGGGTATCGCCAACCCCGAAGACCTCGGGGGCGACGAAACCCTCGGGCGCATGCGCATGTTTCAAGTCGTCCGCGCCGACGGCACCGTCGCCACCCGCCCGGTTGACACCCTCGAGGACGCCCTCACCTACCTGCGCGTCAACCTCGCCGCCGAGGAAGCCGACCGCGCCCGTGCCTCCGCCTTGTATCGCATCCTGCGCGACGGCGTCGTGCCCAACCTCGCCTATGACCGCGACGCCTCCCTCGCCCGCGAAGTCGAGGCCGTGCGCAACCTTCGCCCCGTCGTGATCAACGTGGAGCTCGGACAATCCATCATCGAGCCCGATACCCGTGTCACCACCGACCGCTTCGAAATGCTCGAGGCCCACCGCCGGGCCCTCGCCGCCGCCACCTCGCCGATCGACGAGAGCCTGCGCCTCTCCGGACGCATCCTGCTGGTGCTCGCCATGCTGGCCGCCTCCCTGATCTACATCCGTCTCGAAGACCCCGAGACCCTGCAGTCCAACTCCCGCCTCGCCCTGCTCGCCCTCGTCGTCCTGGCCAACCTCGCCCTCGTGCGCGCCACCTATTCTCTGGGTTCCCTCGACGTCTTTCTGGAACATACCGCCGCCGCGACGCTCCTGCCCTACCTCGCCCCCGTCCTGATCGCCCCGCTGATCGTGGCCTTGTTGATCGATGCCGGTTCGGCCATTTTCATGGCCCTGTTTCTCTCGATCTTCACCTCCGTAATCTGGGGCGGCCGCCTCGATCTGCTGGTGCTCGAGTTCCTCGCCTCGCTCGTGGCTATCCAGGGCGTGCAACAAACCCGCCACCGCAACCGCATCCTCCGCGCCACCCTTCACGCCGGCCTCACCCTCGCCGCGGGCGTGGCCCTGCTGGGACTGGCCGAACGTCTGCCACTCCTCGCCGTCACTAAGCAGATGCTGGCCGGCCTCGCCGCCGCCTTGCTCTGCGGAGTGCTGGTCGTCGGCCTGCTGCCTTTTCTCGAAAACCTGTTCAAACGCACCACCGATATCACCCTGCTGGAGCTGACCGACTACAACCACCCTCTGCTCCGCCTGATGCAGCTGGAGGCGCCCGGCACCTACCATCATTCCCTAGTCGTCGCCCAACTGTCGGAAAACGCCGCCGCCGCGATCGGGGCCAACCCCCTGCTGGCCCGCGTATGCGCCCTCTTCCATGATATCGGCAAGACCGCGAAACCCCACTACTTCACCGAGAACCAATCGGATGGCCAAAACCCCCACGACGACGCCAATCCCTCGCTCTCCGCCCTGATCATCAAGGCCCACGTGAAGGACGGCGTGGACCTCGCCCTCCGCCATAAACTGCCCCGTCCCGTGATTGACGTGATCCAGCAGCACCACGGCACCACCCTCATCCGCTATTTTTATCACCGCGCCCTGCAGGCCCTGCGCAGCCCCGGCACCACCACGTTACCGCCCCTGCTCGGTGTTTCCAGCGCCCCCACACCGGATAGCGTGGCCGCTCATCTGCCCGAGCAAACCTACCGCTACGACGGTCCCCTGCCTCGCTTCAAGGAGAGTGCCATCATCCACCTGGCCGACGGCATCGAGGCCGCCGCCCGCAGCCTCGCCAAGGCCACCCCGCAACACCTCGGCGAAGTGATCGAAAAAATCGTGCGCGACCGCATCGCCGACGGCCAGCTCGACGAGTCGCCCCTGACCTTCGCCGAGTTGACCCGGATCAAGGACAGCTTCGCCCACACCCTGCTGAGCATGCTCCACGGCCGCGTCGCCTACCCCGCCGCCCTCCCCGGCCCCGGCAAGTAGGGCACCTCACAACTCATCATACTTGACGCTGCGCCCCTTGGCCTTGGCCACAGGGTATTTTTCGGCGTTGCGAGTCATCTTGCGCTCGATCGCGGCCGCCACGTCGATCCCGGTCATGTTGGCGAACTCCAGCGCGTAGATGACCACGTCGGCCAGCTCCTCCTCGATCTTAGCCCGCCGCGCCGGGTCCTCCCCTGACTTGGTGCGGGAGGCCTCGGGCGAGTCCCACAGGAAATGCTCCATGAGCTCCCCCGCCTCGGCCGCGAGGGCCATGCTGAGGTTTTTGGGAGCATGAAACTGCTCCCAATCCCGCTCCCGCGCAAAGGCGAGCACCCTCGCCTTGATCTGCCCTACCGTCGTCGTCGCGTCGTTCAAACCCGGTTGTTCCATCCCGCCAGCAAAGCCGCCCGCGCCGCCACGTCCAGCTCCACCCCTGCCGATTGCGCGGCACGCAGGACCGCCCCGAGCACCGGCTCGCCCCACGGGGCGACCAGCGTGAACCCCGCCGCCCGCGCCCCCTCGGCCACCTCCGGCCCGAGCCCCAGCCCGCCCGTCACCGCCAGCGGGAAACCATCTCCGCCCCCCACCCTTGCCCGAGCCGCGACCGCCAGCCGAAGCAACTCCGCCCCCGCCAATCGCACTAAACCCACCGCGACGGCGTCGCCCGCCTCGGCCGCCGTCCGCACCTCGCGGGCGAAGGCCGCCACCGCCGCGCGATCCCGCCGGCCGGCATGAAGCTCGCGTAAGAGCTCCCGCAGCCCCAACACGCCGAAAAACCCCGCCGCCCGCGCGCCCAGCGTCGTCGCCGGACCGCGTCCGTCCTCGCCTTCGCAGGCCGCCGCGAGGCCGCGCAAGGCCAGCCAGTAGCCGCCGCCGCAGTCGTCCACCAGCCAGCCCCAGCCACCCGCCTGCGCGGTTTCGCCGGCCGCGTTCCGAGCCAGCGCGGCCGAGCCGGTGCCGGCGATGACCACCACGCCCGGCCCGCCGGCCAGCGCCCCGGCGTGGGCCGCGTCCAGATCGCTCCCGATTTCCCAGCTCCGGCCGAGTCCGAGGCCGGATAACTCCGCTGCCATCCCCGCTCGTTCCTCCGCCGTGCGCACCCCCGCCAGACCGAAAAAGGCGCCGCGCACCGCGTCCGCCCCCACCCCGGCCCGGGCGAGCGCCGCGCCGGCCGCCGCCCGCACGGCTGCACCGGCTACCTCTAGGCCGACCGCCTGCGCGTTGCCCGGCCCGGCCTCGGCCGCGCCCGCAATCCAGCCGGCGGCGTCAGCCAGCACCGCCCGCGTCTTGGTTCCACCCGCATCCACCCCGAGAAAAAAGGCCATGCCCACCCGCAACACAGGGCCGCGCGTCGCGCCAGCAGTTTCCGGGAGTTTTTTGCAAAACCCGGTCGCGGAAGTCTTGGCGCGCCCGCCCGCCTTGCCCCACAGTCAGGTTTCCTCCGTGCCCGAAACGCTTGGCATCACTTTTTTCACCCTTGGCATCGCCCTGCTCGGCACCGCCCTGATGCTGCCCTTCGGCCTCGCCCTCGCTTGGCTGCTCGCGCGCCGCGCCTGGCCCGGCAAGGCCTTGGTCGAGACCCTCGTCGCCCTGCCCTTGGTGTTGCCGCCGGTGGCGACCGGTTTACTGCTGCTCAAAATCATCGGCCGGCGCGGCCCAGTGGGCGGCTTTTTCCATGAGGCCATGGGGCTGGATTTGGTTTTCAACTGGCGCGCGCTGGTGCTGGCCTCGGCCGTGATGGCCTTGCCGCTGTTTGTGCGCGCCGCCCGGGTGGCCTTTGAGGAAGTGCCTTCACACTTGGAGGAAGCGGCACGCAGCCTCGGGGCGCGGCCGTGGCGGGTCTTTGCCGCCATCACCGTGCCGCTGGCCGGACGCGGCCTCGCCGCCGGACTGGTCCTTGCCTTCGCCCGTGCACTGGGGGAATTCGGAGCGTCCGTGCTGGTGGCCGGCTATATCCCGGGCCGGACGGTCACCCTCGCCCTAGGGATTTATCACGAAGTGCAACTCGGCCACGATGACCGCGCCCTGGCCCTCGTGGCCGTATCCGCCACCCTGGCCTTCGCCGCCCTTTGGGCTGCCGAGCACTGGCTGCGCCGCCCGGGCGGCATCCGGTCCTAAAACACCTTCCCTCCGATGTCCGCCCCGCCGCTGCCCCCCTGCCCTTTCCTGCCGCCGCCCTCGACCGGGCTTGATCACCGCCACCTGTCCCGCCACGGCGAGGCCCGGGATGCGGCTTTCTACCTGTCCTGCCTGGAATACGGCCACACCCTTTGGCAACGGGGCCTGGCTGCACGCGCCGTGCTTTGCCTCGATCGCGCCCTCGGTGCCGACATGCGCGGGGATGAAGCCGAACTCCACGCCTGGCCCCTCCCCTATGCGGCGATGGCATGGTTCCTCGCGCACACGCCGCCGGAGGTTTTTATCGGCAACCCGCGGGTGCATTTCCAACACTACGCCGATCGAATGAACGAGCCCCGCCGCGCTCAGCGCGCCGCCCGCGCCTGGGCCTGCTGGGCACTTACCCGCCACCTGCGGCCGGATTGGCCCGCCGATCCAAAACATGAGGTGGTCGAGCCGACCGAGGCCGCCATCGCCACCTCCCTCGACCGCCATGGCCTGCCTGGAGAGACCGCGCTGTGGCAAAAGACGCTGGCGGCCTGCTCCACCGGTTTTTTTCAGGACAAATAGAAAACTTTCTAAAACACACTTGACCGAGAGAAAGCGGGTTCTAGCGTCCGCTCTCTTTCCTCCATCCGGGGTGATAGCTCAGCTGGTTAGAGCGTCTGCCTGTCACGCAGAAGGTCGCGGGTTCGAGTCCCGTTCATCCCGCCATTTTATGGCCCCCGGTCTCCGAGATCGGGGCTTGGGGGACTCGGGTCCGCGGATCTCTCGGAAACTTGGATAATCCCCATTCCATTCGGGGCCAATAGTAGCCTGCGTGCTGAACCCCGTTTCAGGCTATCCGGCTCAGGCCCCGCCCGGACGCCAGTCGATCAGCTCTATCTGGATCGTCTTGCGGTCGTTGAAGAAATTCCAAGCCAGCTCGACCGCGAGGTCTATCGGACGACCCGTCGGAGGCAGACGGTCGGCCATTTTCCAGGCCACTCCGTGCAAGCGCCGCCCCCCCGCACCCTCCACCGCGAAACGGAAGTGCACCGCCTTAAAAACCTCCGGACGCTGGCGCAGCACCACACCGCGCAGCCCGAAACGCGGCTCCGGGTTGGCTTGGCCAAAAGGCTGCAGACGCACCAGGTCATCCATCAGCCGGTCGTCGATATCATCCGGCCTCAGCCAGGCGGAAATTTCTAGCTCGGGCTCGATCACCCGGCCGCCCGTCCAGGCCCGCACGCCCTCGGCGAAGCGCACGCGAAAGGCGTCGAGTTTTGCCTTCTCTACCGCCACGCCCACCGCCATCGGGTGCCCCCCCCAACTCGAGAGCAGGTCGGCGCAGCCGCCAAGCACCTCGACGAGGTTGATGCCGTCGACACTCCGGCCCGAGCCCTTCGCGAGAGCCCCCTCGTTGCCCAGCACGATGCAAGGGCGGTGGTATTTGCGGGTCACCCGGCCGGCCACGATACCGACCACGCCAGGGTGCCAGCCGTCAGCGTAGAGCACGATGCCCGGCTGCCCCAGCTGCCCGGCTTCGATCGCACGCTCGGCCTCTTCGGTGATACCGCGCTCGATGTCCTGCCGTTCACGATTAAAAGTATCCAGCTGCCCGGCCGTCTCGCGACAAAAACGCTGGTCGCCGCTCAGGATCAATTCGACGGAGAGCGCCGCGTCGGCCAGGCGTCCGGAGGCATTGATGCGAGGCCCCAGCCGGAAGGAAATATCCACCGGCAGGAGATCCTGCCCCGGCCGCACACCGGCGACATCCATCAGCGCGCGCAGGCCCGGCCGCGCCGCCTCTTGCAGGATACGCAAACCGTGGCTGGCAAGAATGCGGTTCTCCTCTTGCAAGGGCACGAGATCAGCGATCGTGCCCAGGGCCACGAGGTCGAGGTAATCACGCAATTTCACCGCGTGGGCCACGGGATGATTCTCCGCCCGCAATTCCTTGACCAAACCATGCACGAGCTTGAACACCAAACCGACCGTGCAAAGCTGCCGCCAGGCCTCGTCGCCGGGCAGCTCGTGCGCATGGGGGTTGATTAGGATGCCCGACTCAAGGGGGAGTTCCTTCGATCGATGGTGATCGACCACGATGACGTCGATCCCCAGCCCCTGCAGATAAGCCACCTCTTCGCTCGAGTTGGTGCCGCAATCCAATGCGATGAAAAGATCCGGCCGGCCGGGTTCGAGCGCGCGGTCTATAGCGCTGCGGGAGAGTCCGTAGCCATCCGCCATACGCCGGGGCACCACGAAACGAGGATCCGCCCCCAAACGGCGAAGGATGCTGACCAGCAATGCGGTGCTGCTGACCCCGTCGACATCGTAGTCACCAAGCACGACGATTTGTTCTCGCGCCGCCAGAGCCTGCCGCAGCCGTGCGGTGGCGCGTCCCAGATTTTTTAGCAAAAAAGGATCCCCCAACCGGGCGAGCGCCGGTTGCAGAAAAGCCGCCGCCGCCTCCGGCTCCCGTTGGCCAGTGCGCAGCAGCAGCTCGGCCAGCACCGGGCTGATACCCAGGGCGGCAACCAGCGCCGACACCTCGGCGGCGACGGGCGGATGATGGATCCAACGCATGGCGATAGGCGCGCCGACGCGGGCTTGACGAACGGGTGAAGGGCACGGTCCGGACCGGGCCGCCTTCGGCTCCGTCCGCCCTTGCGCCGCGTCCCGCGCGGAAAGTCCGCGCCCGGGGCGCGGTGGGAATTAGTTTGTATCGGCTTCGGGGCCGACCGGCTTGGCGCCGGAGACCTTGCCGCCGACTTCCCAGCCATAGACCGGCTTCACGTCGTGGCTGCGCTCGACGTGGTGACGATCGCCCTTGTGCCACCAGTAGAAAATTGGACTGGCGATGTAGAGGGAGGAGAAGGTGCCGGTGATCACGCCGATGAGCAGGGTGATCGCGATATCCTTCATGTCACCGCCGCCGACCACCGCGAGCACGATGGCGGTCAGGAAAGTGGTGCCGCCCGTGATTATGGTGCGGGAGAGGGTTAGATTGAGTGACTTATTGACGATGTCGCGCAGCTTGGTGTGCGGATCCAGCAGCAGCTCCTCGCGGATACGGTCGAAGACCACGATGGTGTCGTTGATCGAATAACCGACGATGAGCAGGATGGCCGCGACCATGGGGCCGTTGAACTGCCCGCCCAGAAGCACAAACACGCCGATGGTCATGAGCACGTCGTGCAAAGTGGACACGACTGCGCCGATGCCGTAGCCGATCTCGAAGCGGAAGGCGACATAGACCAGGATGAGCACGAGGGACCAAAAGATCGCCCAGGCCGCGTTTGAACGGATCTCCGCGCCGACCGTGGCGCCGATGCGGCTCTCGCCGATAAGGCTAAGACCCGCCTCGGGATGCGCCTTTTGCAGCACCTCCAGCAGCGGTTTGGCCTGGTCGAAAGGCGTCACGATCCGGAGCATTTCCTGATCCGAGCCGATGGTCTTGGTGTAGGAGATGGAGAGGTTGTTGATCCCCCCGGCGGCGGCCACCTTGCGGATCTCCTCCAGCGGCAGCTTTTGTTCGAACCCGAGCGCGATCTGGTCGCCGCCCTTGAAGTCGATGCCGTAGATGGCCTCGCCCTTGTAGAACACGGTGCCCACGCCGAGCAATACGACGAACCAGGAACCGATGAAGGACGGACGGGCGAACTTTAGGAAGTCGTAACCGGTGTTCTGCAAAACGGAGAACATCGGCATTTTCTTCACGTAGCCGCCATTGATCGCGACATCGAGGAAGAGGCGGCTGATCACCAGCGCGGCGAACATGGTCGAGAAGATACCGATCGCGAGGGTGACGCCGAAGCCCTTCACCGGGCCGGTGCCGAGCGCGATCATGATCGCGGCGGTGATGAGGGTGGTGAGATTACCGTCGAGAATGGCCGAGAAGGCCTTGTTAAAACCCGCGTCGAGCGCGGCGGACAGGGATTTACCGAGCTTCAGCTCCTCGCGCATGCGCTCGAAAATGAGGATGTTCGAGTCCACCGACATGCCGATGGTCAGCACGATGCCGGCGATGCCGGGCATACTCAGGGTGGCGCCGATGCTGGCCATCACGCCGAGGATGATGACGACGTTCAGGATCATGGCGCCGACCGCGAGCAGACCGCCGCTGGAGTAGAAAACGATGATGAACGCGGCGGTGCAGGCCGTGCCGATGATGAAGGCGAGCGTGCCGCTCTTGACCGAGTCGGCGGCGAGGGAGGGGCCGACTTCGTATTGCTCCTCCACCTTGAGGCTGAAATCGAGAGGGTTATTCAGGACGTTCGCGAGCTCCTGGGCCTCGAGGGCGGAGAAGTTACCGGTGATCTCGGCCGAACCGCCGGTGATCTCGGCCTGCACCCGCGGCGCCGAGTAGAGGCGGCCGTCGAGCACGATGGCGAGGAGGGCCTCGGTGCCGTTTTCCCGACCGGACTGGGCGACGCGACGCGTGGTGGCGGCGAAGTCCCGCTCGCCGGCCTCGTTGAATTTGATGATCACCCGGTAACGACCAAACTCGTCCATCGTGGCGTAGGCGTTGGTGACGTTTTTGCCGTCCATCTCCCAGAGGCGCTTCACAAAGTGCTCCACTGTCTGGGTGCGTCCTTCGCGAGTCTCGTAGTCCTGCGTTTTGATCTCGTAACCGATCGGCGCGTCGGCCGGCGGGGTGGTCTCGGGGCGCAGGGTGGGATGGACTAGGTGGAAGGAGAGACGCGCGGGTTTTTTGATGCTGTCGAGCACCTCGGGGTTGTCGCGGGTGTTGATGCCGGGCATCTGCACCTCGATGCGGTCCGCGCCGACCGCACGGATGATGGGCTCGGCGATGCCAAAGCCATCCACGCGGTCACCGATGATCTCGATCGCCTTGCCGAGTTTCTCGCTGCGCTCCGCCTCGCCGAGATTGGCGACCTTGGTCTCGTCGACCGCGAGGGTCACGGCAACGCCACCCTTGAGGTCCAGACCGAGCTGGAGCTTGCCCTTGGATTTTGACAGCAAATGGTTGAGCAGGGCGGCGTTCTTTTTAGAGATGTTGGTCAACGACTGGTCCATGCGCACGTCAGGGAAATACTCCTTGGCGAGGTCGATGCGGCGCTCGTTGGCAATATCACGCAGCGCCACAAACACCGAAGGCGTCTGCTTGGCGTCGAAGCGGCTTTTCGCCTCGGCCAGAAGAGCCTGGAACTCGGTCTGGCGGGTCTCGACGCGACTGGCGATGTAGTCGGGCACGTTACGGTCCTGCAGGGGCAGCAGTGAAAGCAGCGCCCACAGAACGATGGTGAAGCTCAGCACGAGCTTCCACAGGTTGCGTTTAAGCATGGTGGTTATGTTGGTTTAAAAAAGCGGGGATCGCCGCGCCCGGGAGCGCGGAAAAAAAGGGGGAGAAATACGGGGTGCGACGTCGAACGGGGGTAAACGCGCGCGGCACCGACGTCACGCCGGTGCCGCGCGAATGAGGAAAGGGGCTTTAGTTTTTCTTGTCGGCGCCGTCCTTGCGGACCACGTCCTGCACAAAACTCTTGGCGATCTCGACTTTCACGCCCTCGGCAATGCGCACGACAAAACGGTCATCCTTCTTGCTGGTGATCTCGCCATAAATGCCACCGGCCGTTACGATTTCGTCACCGGTGCCGAGTTCGGCCAGCATCTTGGCGTGTTCTTTCTGTTTTTTACGCTGGGGCGCGATGATCAGGAACCACATCGCGGCGAACATAAAACCGATGAAAAGCAGATTCATCATACCGGCACCGGGGGCGGGAGCGGCGGCTTGAGCGAGAAAGAGCAACGATTCGGACACGGAAGTCATTTTCTGATTTGCGGGACTTGGTTTTTAGACGAGGAATGGCCAGATAACCGCGCCCGCCTTCGCGAACGCAAGCCATAACCCGATCCCTCTCCTTTCGCCGCCTCCCTCTCCTTTATCTGTGAAAAGCAAATCCGCCGCCTCCTCCTCCGCCTGGTCAATTGCCAAGTCCGACGAACTCTACGGGTTCAAACGTTGGGGGGCCGGCCACTTCGGGGTGGATGAAGATGGCACCGTCTCCGTGCAGCCCCTAGCCGACGGCCGGTCAATCCGGGTAATGGATGTGGTCGATGAAGCCGTCGCCATGGGCCTGAAAGCCCCCCTCGTCATCCGCTTTCAAGACTTGCTCCGCCATCGCGTCGAGAAACTCAACGGCGTCTTCGCCCAGGCCATCAAGGAAGAGGGCTACAAAGGCGCTTACCGCGGCGTTTTCCCCATCAAGGTCAATCAGTTACGCGAAGTGGTGGAAGAGATCGTCTCCGCTTCCAAAGGCTTTAACTACGGCCTCGAGGCCGGCTCCAAGCCCGAGTTGATGATCGCCATGGCCATGCACGAAGGAGCGAACTCCCTGATCATCTGCAATGGCTACAAGGACCATGATTTTATCCGCATCGCCCTTCTCGGACGCAAATTAGGTAAAAAAGTCATCATCGTGGTGGAGCAATTGGCCGAGCTCGATGACATCATTCGCGTCTCCGAGGAGGTCGGCGTAAAACCCTTCATCGGCTTCCGCGCCAAGCTCCAGACCCGCGGCGAGGGTAAGTGGTCCTCCTCCACCGGCGATAATGCCAAGTTCGGCCTCAACACGGCAGAAATCCTCTTCGCCTGTGAAAAACTCCGCGCCGCCAAACTCACCGCCTCACTGAAGCTGGTCCATTTCCACATCGGCTCCCAAGTCCCTAACATCCTGACCATCAAGAACGCTGTCATTGAAGCCTCCCGCTTCTATTGCCAACTCGCCAAGATGGGCTTCCCCATGGGCTACCTCGACGTCGGCGGCGGCCTAGGCATCGATTACGATGGCTCCCGCACCAACTACGAATCGTCCATGAACTACTCCATGGCCGAATACGCCCGCGACGTCGTCGCGAACGTGCGCGACATCTGCGATTCGATGAACGTTCCCGTGCCCGACCTCGTCTCCGAATCGGGCCGCGCCATCGTCGCCCCCCACGCCATGCTGGTGGTCGAGGTCTTCGAACGCATCAACAAACGCGAGACCCTCGGCGTGCAACATCAGCCCAAGGAAAAACACAAGGTTGTGGTGGACTTGGAGTTCCTGCTCAAAAACAAGGCCAAGCTCGGCAAACTCGAACGTTTCCACGACGCCGTCCAGAAGAAGGAGGAAGCCTTTTCCCTGTTCAACCTCGGCTACCTCGACCTCGAAAACCGCGCCGCCGCCGAGTCGCTCTACTGGCAGGTCTGCGAACAGATCGCCCAAGAAACCCGCGACGCCGGCTACGTGCCCGAGGAATTGCGCGAGTTAAACAAACTCCTCGCCGACCAATACGTCTGCAATTTCTCCGTCTTCCAGTCCCTGCTCGACCATTGGGCGCTCAAACAGCTTTTCCCCATCGCCCCCCTCCACCGCCTGGAGGAAGAGCCCGTGGTAAACGCCACCCTAGTTGACATCACCTGCGATTCCGATGGCAAGATCGGCACCTTCATCGACCTTCAGGATACCAAGGACTACCTGAAACTCCACCCCCTGAACGGCAAACCCTACTACCTAGGGATCTTCCTCACGGGCGCCTACCAGGACATCATGGGCGATTTGCACAACCTCTTCGGGCGCGTGAATGAGGTCCACGTCTTCCTCGAGGACGACGAGCCCAATGGCTATTACATCGAGGATACCCTCGCCGGCATCCGCATGAACGAGGTGATCGAGACCGTGCAATACCAGTGGGAAGAACTTTGCCGCCGCATCAAGACCCAGATCGACGCCGCCACCAAGAAGGACCTCGTCAAACCCCGGGAAGGCGTGCGCCTGCTGGAGTTTTACGAGAGCCAGATGCTGGCCAAGACCTACCTCAATATCGACCGCAGCGCCTCCAATCCCGAGGAACCCCGCGCGCCGAAAGCGCCGCGCACCGCCCGCGCGGCCAAAACCACCACGCGCCGCACCCGCCCCGCCGCCAAGGGCTAAACCCGGCCCGTCCGTTCGCTCCCGTCGCTTCCGCCCGGGCGGGAGCGCGAGGCTGGCGGTGCGTTGCGAGGTTGCCTCCGCCCCGCCCGCCCTCCGGACTAGACCTCCATGACCAGCCTAGCTTTACTTACGCCCCTCGCCATCGCCCTGCCCACCTCCGGCGAATGGCTGGAAGCCATCCCCATCATCCTCTCCTTGATTGTGATCGAGGGCCTGCTGAGCGTGGACAACGCGCTCGCCATCGCCGCGATGGCCAACCATCTGCCCGAGGAACAAAAGAAAAAAGCCCTGCGCTGGGGCATCATCGGCGCCTACGCCTTTCGCGGCGTGGCCATGGCCGGGGCCGCCTTCATCATCTCAAACCCCTGGCTGAAGATCGTCGGGGCTGCCTACCTCGTGTATCTGATGTGCGCCCACTTCACCCAAGCCGCCAAGGATGAAGAGAAAGATGCCGCCGGCGCCGCCCACCTCGCCGGCCGGGGCTTCTGGGCCACCGTCGCCGCCATCGAGCTGATGGACCTGAGCCTGAGCGTGGACAACGTGGTCGCCGCCGTCGCCATGAGCCCGAAACTCTGGATCGTCTGCCTGGGTGTCTTCATCGGTATCCTCGCCCTGCGCTTCGTGGCCGGCTACTGCCTGAAACTGCTGGAGAAGTATCCAATCCTCGAACACACCGCCTTCCTGCTGATTGGTTACGTGGGGTGCATTCTGGTTGTGGAGATTGTTTCCGTCCAGCAAGGCCACCCGATCCACATCAATGCCTTCCAGAAGTTCATTGGCATCGTGCTGATCACCAGCGCCACCTTGGTTTACTCGCAGCGCCCCCTCCTGCAGCGCGCCACGGGTCCGGCCTTGCGCGTCGCCCGCCTGCCCATGCTCGCGTTTTCGGCCGTCGTAGGCTCCGTGCTGGCCGCCCTCGCCTGGCCCTGCAAAACGGCCTGGGCCGCGCTACGCCCCAAGTCCGGCCCCGCCGCCTGAGCGCCCAGCGCATGCTTTTCCGCTGCCAGCCCGGCTTTGAGGATCTGCTCGTCGGAGAACTGCGCGCCGCCGGCCTCGCCACGAGCGACCGCGGCGGCGGTTGGGCGCTGGCCTCACCCGCGCCGGGCCCCGCCCCCGAGCTTTGCTTCGCCCACGCCATCCACCTCGCGCCAGTCGAGCTGGCCGGGGAATCGGTCAACGCCCTCGCCGCCCGCCTGCTGGAGCACTTCCTAGCCAGCGCTCGCGAGGAACGCTTCGAAGCCCCTTGGCCCTGCGTCTTCTCCACCGCCGCCGGGCTCGACGGACTCGGGCGCCGGGCGGATGCCGTCGCGACCGCCTTTCACGAACTGCTTAAAAAACGCCTCGGCCGGGTCGCCCGCCTGGCCATTGACGAAATCCCCCGCGGCCCCGGCGCCACCCGCGGTCTGTTTGTTCACTTCGTCGATTTCAAAAAAGTCCTCCTCGCCCGGGATTTAATATCCGGAGGACAACGCCGCATGGCCGACGATCCCCTCGCGCCTTCCCGCAGCTACCTGAAGGTCGAGGAGGCCTACACCCTGCTCGGCCGCGAACCCGCCGCCGGCGAACTCGTCGTCGATCTCGGCGCCGCCCCCGGCGGCTGGAGCTACTCGGCCGCCAAGCGCGGTGCCCGCGTGCTCGCCCTCGACAACGGCCCGCTTAAAGGCGGTGCGCTCGACCACCCCCTGATCGAACACCGCCGAGTCGATGCCTACGGCTATCGCCCGGGGCCCGGCGAACGCGCCGACTGGCTCTTTTGCGACCTCGTGGACGACCCGCATCACGTATTGCAAAGCCTGGTCGCCCCCTGGCTGGAAAACGCCTGGTGCAGACGCTTTGTGGTCATCCTGAAATTTGGCCGTGTCGATCCGCTCGCCCTGCTACGCGAAGTCCGTGCGCCCGATTCCGCCTTTTCCCGCCACGCCCCCGGCACCCGCCTGCGCCACCTGTTTCACGACCGGGAGGAATTTACCTTGGTTGGTGAGCTCCGCGCATAGACCTCGCCCCCTTTCCCATGAGCCTTTCCCACGAACTCAACCTCTGCGGCCTGCCTGCCGTCCAAGCCCGCTTCGCCCGCGATCCCGATTCGATCAAGCGGCTGTTTTTCGACGAGCCCACCAGTCGCAAACTAGGCGTGATGTGCAAGGCCCTCGCGGCCGCGAAAAAAGTCTACCGCTGCGTCCCGGCCGAGGAATTGGAGAAAATCAGCGGCACCGTGCATCACGGCGGCGTGGTCTGCGTGGTGCGCGCAGCTGCCTTGGGCGCCCCGCTGCCGCGGGAAGTCGCGGCCTGGGCCGAGCAAAAGGAACCGCTGCTGATCCTCGATCGCATCGGCAACGCCCATAATCTGGGGGCCATCGCGCGCTCCGCTGCTTTTTTTGGCGTCGCCCACCTCATCATTCCCTACCACCCCTCGGCCGCGTTGCCCGGCGAAGCGGCCCACCGAATCGCGGAAGGCGGGTTGGAGCATATCAAAATCTGGCGCGTGCCCACCCTCCCCACCTTTCTGGCCGGCCTGGCCGGCTCCGGCTACGAAATCATTGGCGCCGCCACGCGCGGGGGCACCGCCGCGGCCCGGCCAGCTGGCACCAAGCCCCTCGCGCTCGTGCTGGGCAACGAGGAGCAAGGGCTCGCCCCTGAAGTCGCCAAGGCCTGCACCCGCCTCGTCTCCCTCGCCGGCAGCGGCAAGGTCGAATCACTAAACGTGTCTGTCGCCGCCGCGGTGCTGCTGCACACCCTGCTGGCCAAATAATCCGAGCCCCCGCCGGCCTGGCCGTCTCCGCAATTTCCGTCGCCTCGTCTTAACCAGAAACCGGACCCTCACCCTTGGCTTCCCGGCCCGACTCCCGCAGACTGCCCCCATGCGCCTTCTCGCCCTGTTGCCCCGTGTGCTCTCCACCGGCCTCCTCGCGCTCCCCCTCTTGCGCGCCGCCCCGGCTGAACGCAGCTTCGCCATCGTCGCCTACAATGTAGAGAACCTGCACGACCTCGACGGCGTCGCGATGTATGAGGATTATCAACCCGCCCAATACACGGCCGCCCACCTCGCGGTAAAAGCCGCCAACATCGCCAAAGTCCTCGCCCGCGTGGACAAGGGAGCCGGCCCCGCCCTGGTCGCGTTTAATGAGATCGAGCTGGACCAGACGCCGGAGTCCTCCGTGATCGACCTCGACGCTTGGCTGGCCTCCGTCGCCGGTCGCACCTTGCCCGAGTTGCTCGGCCAGAACCCCCTGCCCGCCGAACTCGCCGGACTGCCCGCCGAAGCCTGGCTGCTCAAAGCCTGCGCCGACGCCGGCCTGACCGGCTACCATGTCGCTACCACCAACGAGCGGCCCCGCAAACACGAGGACGGCCACTCCCAGGCGATCCGCAACCTGCTGTTCTCGAAGTTCCCGATCAAGGACGTCCGCACCCACCCCACCCCCAACGCCCGCGCCATCCTGGAGGTCACGGTCGATGCCGAAGGCTCGCCGCTCACCCTTTTCGTCAACCACTGGAAATCCGGCGCGGGCGACCCGCAGACCGAGGTGAGCCGTCGCGCCAATGCCACAACCCTGCGCGCCCGGCTCGACGAACTCCTCGCCACCGACCCCAACGCCGACTTCATCGTCGCGGGCGACCTGAATTCGCACTACAATCAGAAGCAACGCTATCGGGCGATGGGCACCACCGCCATTAACGACTTGCTCGGCTCCCAAGGCAACGAACTCAATCTCCGCGGCAAAAACCGCGACCTCTACAACCTGTGGTTCGAGCTCCCCTCCGACCAGCGTGGTTCCGATATTTACAAGGAGGAATGGGGCACCCTGATGCACCTGATCGTCTCCCGCGGCCTCTACGACCAAAACGGAGTGCAATACGCAGACAACAGCTTCGCCGTCCTGAAACTCAGCGGCCTAAATGCCAACGCCCTCGGCCTCCCCAACCGTTGGGCGCGCGGCGCGGTCCCCGCCGGTTTTTCCGACCACTTCCCGGTTTACGCCCGCTTCCGCGTGATCGGACCCGGCCCAAAGGATAAGTGGATGCCCCTGACCCGCGCCAGCGAGACCCCCGAGGGCCCAGGCACCCCCGTGCGGGTGGAAACCTCGACCGTGGACCTCTTCGCGACCGCCCTCAAACCCGCCGATCTGCCGACTGGCGCCGACCTCCGCGATGGCTCCTACACCGGCCGCATCTTCCTCATCGATGCCCCTGCCAACGTGAACGAAAAAGGCCACGTGAGCGTCAAGGTCGGCGGCCTAGATTACGACGTGTTTAGCCATAACAAAGAGCTGCGGAACACCTACCGCGAACGCGCCCGGACCAGCTCCCGCCTGCGTTTCTACGGCGAACTCGGGCAATACAAAGGCACTTGGCAGTTTGTCCTACAGGGTAAGGAGTGGCTCAGGTAACCCGCTGCAGTGCAGACAGTTTGAGCTGATAGAGCTCGACATCTAGCCAGCGCCCAAACTTGTAGCCCACCTCGCGGAGCGTGCCCGCTTGCACAAAGCCCGCCGAGCGATGCAGCGCTACACTGGCGGCATTCGCGGCGTCAATCACCCCTACCATCACGTGCAAGTCCTGCGCGCGCGCCGCGCGCACCAACTCACCCATCAACAACCGCCCTATCCCCTGCCCGCGGCGATCTTGGCGGACATAAATGGAGTGCTCCACCGTCTTCCCATAAGCTGGAAAAGCGCGAAAAGCGCCATAGGTGGCGAAGCCGGCCAGCGAACCATCCTCCGCAAAGGCCCCCAGCACCGGATAACCACCGCGCTCCTTGGTCTCAAACCACCCCCGCATAAACCAAGGCGTGCGTAACTCATGTTCATAGATCGAGGTCGAGTGCACGATCTCGTGGTTGAAGATTGCCAGGATCTCCGGAGCGTAATCAGACGAGCAGACCCCTATCAGCATGCCTAGATTTGGGGAAAATGGATCCAACCCCGCAACGGCGCATTCCTCGCAGGTTTATGTTTAACAAAATATTAACCAAAGGCACCCTGCCTGATCCAAGCGCCGTATCCACCCTCAGCCGAAATCCCCCCCTCGCCCCGCTGCTCTGCCGTCCACCGGAATGATCCAGGGCTTAGCCACCCCGAGCCACCCTTAGCACCGCGCTGGAAATAAGTTGCCCGGAAGGCCCGTGTAGGTGGGCCTCACCCGCATGCGTCGCCCAAGGCAGACGGAGGAAGACATGGGGCACTCCGACCCGGGCCAGTGCCCCCGCCAGTCGCTCGCTGTGGCGGCACCAGACCAATTCATCGAGCACCCCGTGAATAATCAGAGTCGGCGGGGCCCCCGCGTGCGCCAGCTTTTCCGCACTGCCGCTGCGAAACAACTCCAGCCGTTCCCCTTCCGGCGGACCGCCGAGAAACTGACGCAGAAGCTTATCCGAATTAAGCGCATCCTTGTCCGAGCGTATGGACCAAACGAACTCCAAGTCAAAACACCCATAGAGCGCCACCACCGCTCGCACTCCGGGCAGGGACTCACCGTAGGCCGCAGCCGTGACAATCTGCGCACCCGCACTCCGGCCAAGCAGAGTCAGGCGCGCCGGATCGACCCCGAGGGTGGCGGCGTTGGTCCGCACCCAGGCCACGCCGGCGCGCACATCCTCTCGCTGGGCCGGCCAACGATAGGCCGGAGCCAATCGATAACTAAGGGCCGCCACCGCCACCCCGCGCACCGCCAGCCAATGGTTCAAAGCCGCGAGTTGCGTGCGGTCGCCGCTGTCCCACCCGCCTCCATGCACCAAGACGACGCAAGGCGCCCCCGCTGCCGCCACCACACCCGCCGGCCGGTAAAAATCCACCGCCAGTCCGGCCACCTCGTGCGTCTCGATCGCGACCTGGTGTGCCCGCATTCTTCCAATGAGCAACCGTGGCCATGACCACAATGACCCCGCCTCCGGCCCCCCGAAGACGGCCCTTAACTCAGCCTCCGCCCATCCCGCCAGACATGCCGCCGACAGCACCGGGCGGAGAAACCAAGCGGCCGCGCCCAGCGCCAGCCCCACAGCCCCGATGAATAAGATTAATTCATAGGCAGAATACCCCACTTCCCCAAGCCGGCTTGCCGCCCAGAAGGCGAGCCCCCCCGCCAGCACCGCCCATAAATAGCCCAACTCGGTCGCGACCAAGGCCACGAGCCAAGTGCGCCGGGTCCGCGCCGGCGAAACCGCGTAGCGTGCCAGCATAAGCAAACCCGAAGCCACCAAGATCATCGCCAGTCCCATTGCGCCTGACGCAAAGCCACCCGCATACCTTGCGCAAATGCCAAACGCACCGCGAGGCGCCGCTTGCCAAAGGGCTCCTTTGCACGGGATGCTACGCGCCGTCACTCGCCTTCATGCCTACGAAACTGCGCTCCAGCCTCGCCTTTGCCGGTTTTTTTGGCGCGGTCTTTACCGTCGCCGGGCTCGGCGGTTGGGCCACCGCGAGCAGCGTGAAATCCTGGTATGTTGCGCTCGCCAAACCCGGCTGGACCCCGCCGGGCTGGGTCTTTGGGCCGGCCTGGACCACCCTCTACACCCTCATGGCGATCGTCGCCTGGCGCATTTGGCGTCTGCCTGCGCCCCACCCCGAGCGCCACCCCATCCTCAGGCGCTGGTGGCTGCAGCTGGCGCTCAACGCTGCGTGGTCTTGGGCCTTTTTCTACTTTCGCACCCCGGCGGCCGGTCTGCTGGTGATAGGGGCCTTGTTCCTGCTCATCGCCAGCCTGCAGCCCCGGTTGGCCCGCGTGGACCGGACCTCGGCCCTGCTCTGGACGCCTTATGTGCTGTGGGTGGCCTTTGCCGCCTGCCTGAACTTATCGATTTGGAACCGTAACTAGCCGCCGATGGCTGGCGCGTGACTTAATCCGCCTTGGCCAGGGGGGCCAGAACTGCCGCGCGGAAGGAGGACGGCGTTACTAGAATCAAGTTAGCCCCTTCCTGCCGCCAGCCGGTCACGGAAGACAACAAAACAGTGTAGCGGCGCTCGATCTCCATTTGAGCCGAGGGGCCGGCCCGACGGGTCATGGCCAGCGGACCAAAACGCAAAGTGCCGCCTTCCGCATCGAAGCGAGCGCCGAAACGATTGACCCCCGCGTGACCATTGGCGCGCGCTCCGTCGGCATCAAACGCGATCGTTTGCACCGGCCAACCCGCCACAGCCGGCTCCACGGGCGAAGCATTCAGCTCGATCAACTGCCAACGCGTGCCGGCAAGCGTCTTCAACACCGGGGCGACCTTCGGAGCAGGCGTCGCGACGTTGGCTGCGGAGGCACCCGTGACCGGACGCGAGGCGCAGCCAGCGCCGGCAAGCGTCAACACAAGCAAGAGCGGAACAAGGGATTTCATGGTGAACAAAAGGCAGGTGGGTGGAAGCGGGAATGAAGACGAATCATGACGCCCCCCAGACCCTGCAGAGCTGAATTTAACACAGTGTTTTATCAGTGATAGGAAATTGGGCAATTGTCGATCTCACCTGCCCTGAAGGAACCAATGCCCCCTCTCAGGGCGCCGGAGCCAGACCACGCTCGCTCTTCCGCGCAAAGTCCAGCATGCGCGCAAATTCGGGAGTGGCGGCGTTTTCGTGCGCGGCCAGTTTCTCCAGCGCCTGCGAACGATTCAGGCCCTCGCGGTAGAGGATACGGTAGATCCGCCGCACCCGCTCGATCTGCTCGGTGCTATGCCCGCGACGCTCCAGCCCCACCTTGTTATACGCCCGCACCACGGCCGGCGCACCGTCCGCGATAAAGTAGGGAGGCAGGTCATGGACTAGCTTGGCGGTGGCGGAGAGCATGGCGTGGGCGCCAATGCGGCAGAACTGGTGGACTCCACCGTAGCCACCGATGACCACATGGTCCTCGACGGTCACGTGGCCGGCGAGCATCACGCAGTTGCTGGCCACCACGTGGCTGCCGATGACGCAATCATGGGCGATATGGCCGTAGGCGAGAAACGAGTTGTCGTTACCCACCCGGGTGAAGTCACCATCGTTGGTAGCGGCATGGACGGTGAAATACTCGCGGAAAACGTTACGGTCTCCGATACGCACACCAGGGGTGCCGCCCTTGAACTTGAGGTCCTGGGTTTTGCCGCCGAGACACGCATAGGGATAAACTTCGCAATCCGCGCCCAGCACGGTGTTGCCCTCAACCGAGGCGTGGTGGTGCAGGCGGGTGCGGTCGCCGAGGCTTACGCCCGCGCCGACGTAGCAAAGCGGCCCGATCTCGACGTCCACGCCGAGGCAGACGGACGGATCAACGATGGCGGTGGGATGGATAAGAGTCGGCATGACAGGGTCCGCGGAAGGCGCTCAGCCCTCGACCTCGCTGGTGTCGAGAATGGCAAACATGAGCTCCCCGGAGGACACCACCTGGCCGTCCACCGTGCAGGTGACCTCGGAGGTCGCCAGCTTGTTGCCCCGTGTTTTGGTGAGCTTGGCGTTGATGATGAGCTGGTCGCCGGGGCGCACCGGTTTGCGGAACTTCACCTTGTCCGCGCTCATAAAGAGCGAGGTCTTCCCCTCGCTGCTCCCCCGCCGCAGCATCAGAATACCGGCCGCCTGGGCCATGGCCTCGAGCTGGAGCACTCCGGGCATGACCGGATTATTCGGGAAGTGTCCTTGAAAATAGGGCTCGTTGATGGAGACGTTCTTGATCGCGACGAGCGCATCCTCGCCGATGAACTCCATGACCCGGTCGATCATCAGGAACGGGTAACGGTGGGGCAAGGTGTCGAGGATACGGCGGATATCGAGTTCGGTCTCGGTCGGCATGACCATGGCCGGGCGCGGCTTCTTTTTCGGGCCCTTGCGCTTTTCTTCTAACTGGGCGGCGAGGGCCTTGGTCAGCTCGGCATTGATGGCGTGACCGGGCCGGGTGGCGATGATGTGGGCCTTGATCGGCAGGCCGAGCAGCGTGATGTCGCCGATGATATCGAGCATCTTGTGACGCACGAACTCGTCCTTAAAGCGCAGGCCCTCCTTGGAGAGGATCTTGTCGCCCTTGATCACGACCGCACAATCGAGCGAGCCACCTTTGATTTTACCCAGTTTGATCAGCTCTTCGATGTCCTCATAAACCGTAAAAGTCCGTGCGGCGGCGATCTGGGTCATATAGACATCCGGATCGATGTTGAGCGACAGAAACTGCGCATGAATGCCGCGGTCGTCGGCCGAGGTGCAGGAGATTTTGAACCCGTCATGCGGCAACGCGATGATGGACGAGTTGCCCTTTTGAATCGAGACCGGCTCGGTGAGGATAAAATATTCGCGCTCCGCCTCCTGCTCCAACGGATCGCCCTGCATGATGAGATCAACGTAAGGCTTGGCCGAGCCATCGAGAATGGGCGGCTCGGAGGCATTCATCTCGATCACACAGTTATCGACGCCGCAACCATGCAGCGCGCTCAGAACATGCTCGACAGTATGAACCTTCGCATGCCCTTCCTGGATTGTGGTTTGACGCACCAAATCCCCCAGAAGCGAGGCCCTGGGCTTGATCTCGGGCGCACCGTTCAGGTCGATGCGACGGAACACGTAGCCGGCGCCGGGGGCGGCAGGTTTAAGAGTGAGGGTGACCGTCTCTCCGGTATGGAGAGCCTGGCCGGAGATGGTGACCTCGCGGGCGAGCGTGCGTTGTTTCATGGCCTTGGCGTAAGGGGTCACGCTGCCAAAGGGGGCGCGGCGGACGCAAGCGTGTTGTCCGTCCCGTCCGATTCGCAAGCCACTCAACCCGGCAAGGCACAACCCCGCGCCAAACCCAGCAAAACCAAGGCGATCACAATCCAGCCATAGCGCAATAAAGCCCCGCCGATGACCGCAATGCCCTGATCCGGCTCCGGCTGGACCGCGACGGTGCTCGTCCGGGCATGATGCCGCCGGCTACTGACACCGCGGGCGAGTTTGGGGTCCTCGTCCGCAAAAGCGGGACGCGCCGGCCGGCGCTCGGGCTGCGCTGGCAAGGCGGCGGGGGGCGTCGATGCCACCCGCTCCGAAGAAGTCTGCGCGGCTGCGCCGGCCGGCGCCAGTTGCCCAAAGTTCGAAGGGCGGTGCGGCCGGACCAAGCCCCACGGTAACTGGATGCTCCCGCCCGTTGCCCGCAAAAACTCTTCAAGTTGCCGACGATAGATGGGAATGCGGTCAGGCCCGACCGCAGCCGTCTCCGCCACGAAACTGACGCGCTTGGACCAGCCCCCCCTTTTGCGAAGCTCCTCCAACGTGGCACTAAACTCCGTCTCGTTCCAACGACGCCGCCGGGCCAGACCCGGCATCAAGCCGGCCGCGCGCACCTCGATCTCATGCCTCACTTCACAGGGGAAGGGCTGAGACCAAGCGCTTCGCCGCCCCTTGGCCGGGGGCAAGGCCAAAGCTTGCCCGATGAGATTCGAAGGAAGGTCGAAGACAGCCTGCCGACCGAGCTTATCTGGGTAAACGGCACGCGCGATTTCAAAGCACTCCACCAGTTCGCAGACATTGGCCGGACGGTCATCTCGCCAAACTAACTCGCCGATACGCCGGACTTTGCCGTAACGTCGCAGGGCCTCGGTCTCGCGGTTCTTGGCAAACGCTTCCGCGCCGACACCGAGGCGGGCCATGCGCAGCTCATCCGCCTGCCAGCCCTCCATGCGGACACGAAGCTCGACCAGCGAGAATCCCTCCCGGGTGGTGTCCAGCCACAGGGTCTCCCGCAGGGCGCAAAGGCCTTTCGTCATGGCCCCCGGTTGACCACGCAGACTAGGCGCTCCGGCGTCGATAACGACGCCGCGCTCAAACCAAGTCACCGCCCGCCCCGCAAAATCTCCGCCCTGCTGCTTTTCCGTGAGATCAAACCAACGCATCTGCCCCGCTACCTCGACCTCCAAGAGTGCGTGATTTAGCAGTCCAGCCATGGGCAAGAGATTGGCGAGCGCGCCACGCAGTTCCGAGCCGACCAGGACAGGCCGGGCGGCGAGGCCCCAGGCGCGGAGCACGCACGTGGCGAGCCACGCGAGGTCTTTGCAATCACCATACCGCCGCCGGGCGGTCAGCACCGGAGACGCCGGGATCCAGCCGCCGGCGTCAAGCCCAAGACTGAGATAGCGAAAGTCATTCTGAAGGCGTTCCACCAGCGCGTTGACCGACTCGGCATCCACCCGCTCCGGCCGGGCAAACTCAGCCAGTCCCGCGAGCCCGCCCGCCTCCCCTGCCGCCGCCCAGGCCGTTGCTGTGAGGCGGGCCAGTTCCTCCCACCCCGACAGATCGGAAACCTGCACCCATAGATGATCGAGAGGCCGCCAAGGCTGGTTTGGTTCTGCTTCGCGCGGCGAAAGCTGCGCCCCCGACCAGACCCAGCGCCGGCCCCCCTCCGGACGGGTTTCCTCCCGTCGCTCCGGTGCATCACCCGAAGCCCGCCAAGCTGGATCGACCCCCGCCGCGGGCAAATTAACTATCAGACGGTAGCACCCCAGCACCGCCTGCGGGGGCACCACGAAAAACACCTCGCAGCCAACACCCCGGATCGGATGCTGCGTCTCCAGCGTAAAGGCCGCCTCCAGCACGTCGCCGGGCCGCACGTCTTCCAGCACGGAAAGCAAGGTCCAGGTGCCGTCGAGCACCAATAGTTCCGATTGGGGCTCACGCTGAATCAGGCGGACCCTAGCACGCTCGAGTTGCTCGATCCGGCGTCCATCCCGCACCACCCGCAGCCAATGCAGGGTCACCCGCTGGCTGCGCGGATCAAAGGCCAACTTCCACTGCGACTCCTGTTGCACCGCCGACTCAGTCTCGAGCCGGATCGCCGTGGCGTGAAAACTCCTGCCCGTGCCCGCCTCCACCTGCCGTTCCCACAACAAGTGCGTAACCTGCACCCCAGATTGGCCCTCCGTCGCCAGATCATAGCACGGCGCGTCCACCCAGGCGGCGGGCGGCGCGAAATCGATCCGCGACCACGGCGCCTCTACCCCAGATGACGACAAACCGGCAGCGTCCTGCAATATGTCTCGGCTCGGGTCCATCGTGGCAAAGGTCATCCCCCCAGCGCAAACATCCACACCTCTCTCGGCCAGCCTATTTCAATCCCTCGGGCATCAGGATACCATGCCTCCAAACGCCGGTAACCCGCTTAGAACCAACCTTTTTTGACTGTAATGTAGGTCGCCACGAATTGTTCATCTGTCTTCGTGAGATAGAGAATACCCTCGATCAACCCGATCGTGCCCATCACGACGCCGCCCAAACCAAAAGTAAGAACCGTCACCAGAAGCATGATCACACCCTCCTTGGTGTAGCCGAGGACGAACTTATGCACGCCGAGACCGCCCAATAAGATGCCGAGGACACCGGCGGCGATTTTTTTGTCTGCTCCAGGTAAGCTCATGGTATGAAAAGTGGAATTGAGGGTAGCGATCTGCATACAGTCAGCCCCCTTGCAAGTGTCGAAGCCCAAATCGTCCCGGTTGATGGAAGGTGGCTTCCCCTGCGCACCAGCTTAGCGTATAACCGATTTCATCCTCATCTGCCTCGCAGCCCACCATGTCGTCCTCGGCTCCCTTTAATCCCACTTACATCATCGGCCATAAAAACCCCGATGCAGATTCGATCTGCGCGGCCATCGGCTACGCCGCCTACAAGCAAGCCCGCGGCTTGTCCGGCTTCATCCCCGCCCGCTGCGGGAATTCCAATGCCCGCATCGATGCCATCCTGGAACGTTTTCAGCAACCGCTGCCCCTACTCCTGACCGACGTCACCCCGCGCGTGCGCGACGTGATGGTGACCAACGTCGTCAATATAAACGAGGACGCCACCTGCGCCGAGGCCCTCGAGCTGATTGACCAACACGACGTGCGCATCCTGCCCGTCGTCGCCGAGGACAAACGCGTGGTCGGCACCGTTTCCATTTTCCAGTTGGGCGGGTTTTTCGTCCCCAAAGTCAGCGCCCTGCGGGAAATGCGCAAGGTGCACACCAGCTTAAACCATATCGCCCGCGCCCTCCGCGCCCGGACCGTGAATCTGCCCGATGCGGAGCGTGAACAAGAACTTTTCGTGCGCGTCGGCGCCATGGACCTGAAGAGCTTCGGCAAAGCTGCCCAGAGCGACGGCATCCTGCCCGGCCAATCCATCATCATCGTCGGCGACCGCCGCGATATCCAACTCCGCTCGATCGAGATGAGCGTGCGCCTGCTGGTGATCACCGGTAACCTGCCGGTCGAGGACGATGTGGTGGAATGCGCCAAGGCAGCCGGCGTAGCTCTGATTGTCAGCCCCTACGACACCGCCACCAGCGCCTGGGTAATCCGCTCCGCCACCAAGCTCGGCCGGCTCATCGACCGTCAATTTGCCTCCCTTTCCCCGGACCAACGGCTGATCGACCTGCGCAAGAAACTCGCGACGTCCAACGTCGCGGCCTTCATGGTCTTGTGCGATGCCGGCCGCCTCCAAGGCATCCTCACCAAGACCGACATGCTGAAGCCGGCCCGCACCCGCCTGATCTTGGTGGACCATAACGAGATGACCCAGGCCGTCACCGGCGCCGAAGAGGTGACCATCACCGAAATCATCGATCACCACCGCATCGGCGCCCTCGCCACCAGCCAGCCTATCCTGTTTATCAACGACCCCGTCGGCTCAACCTGCACCATCATCGCCGACCTCTTCCGTCGCGATGGTCTATCTCCCTCCCCGTCCATTGCGGGCATTCTCATGGGTGGCATCATTTCGGATACCCTCCACCTGCAAAGCCCGACCACCACCGAGAAGGATGGCGAGATCCTCGCTTGGCTGGCCCGCTTGGCTGGGGTGGATTCCCGCACCCTTGCCACCCTGATATTCAGCTCGGGCTCGGTGATTCTCGCCCACCCGCCGGAAAAAGTCATTCGCAACGATTTCAAGATCTACTCCGAAGAGGGCGTGCGCTTCGCCGTGTCGCAGGTCGAGGAACTGGGCTTTGGCAATTTCTGGCAAAACTCGAAGCTGCTGCTGCGCTCGCTCGACGATCTCTGCACCACTGAGGGCCTCTGCTTCGCCTGCCTGCTGGTCACGGATATCAACACCCAAAACTCCCTCCTCCTCTTCAAGGGCGACCCCGAACTCACCCGTCGCATCACCTACCCCGGGGTCGAGGATGGCGAGATTTTCGACCTGCAGGGAATCGTGAGCCGCAAAAAACAACTCATCCCCTACCTGACGACGCTTCTGCGCGAAGCCCTCAACGAGGGGGTAGCGCCCAAAGTCCGGCAATCATCTGCTCGATGAGAAAAAGCAAACGCCCGGCTCAGCCCGCCGCATAGGCTTGAGCGATTGCGGCGGAGGCGGCGTCGAGCCGCCCCTGAGCCGCCGCCAAGCCCAGGCGAAGCACCCGCACCGCGCGGTCTTTCCGGCCTCGCGCCGCCCAGTCCTCAGCCAGGAAGTTTAAGGCCCGAATTTTCATCGGGCCGAGCGCCACCGGAGGCAGGTAGGCCTTGTCGGGACAGGCCAGCAACCGTTCACGCCAGTCCTTGGCCTCGTCATTCCGTCCGGCCACGACCGCCAGAGCCGCCCGTAGTTCACATACCAGCGGATGGGGCTCGTCCACGCCATCCGGCAGGCAAGCGGCGGCCTCGGCCGGGCGTCCCGCGAGCCACAGACTCTCCCCCTGCTTTATCTTGGCGGCTGTTTCCAGCCGCCGGCGTCGCCCGGCGGAACGCCGCGCACACTCGGCGTAGAGCTCGGCCGCCCGCAGATGCTCGCCTTCATCAAAATAGCCGGCGGCGTGGAAAAACCAGAGATTCGGGTCGCCATCCGGCTCGCGCGCCAAAGCCGCTTCGATAAGCGCCCGGTTGCGCTGGGTCTTGGCAGGCATCGCCGCAGCATCGGCATAACCCGTGTGCAGGAAAGGGATCTGGGTATCGACGATGGGGATACCCTCCCGCTCCAGCGAAGTATTAACCTGCTCATGGATAGGTCTTTCAAAACGGACGCGCGGGTGCCGGGGGAAAAGTCGGACGATGGAAACAGCGACATGCCCGGATGCGCCGGGGAGAAGATTGCGCTGCACTAAAGCATGAGCGCAATCAGCCGGGCGGGCCACGATGGTCCGCAAAGCTTCGCCGCTCTCCGCCGGCAGCGTCTCGTCAGCGTCGAGAACGAGAATCCAGCGCCCTGTTGCCAGTTCCAACGCCAGCCTAGACCGCCAGATCGCCGACATCGATCGCCGCCTCGTGCAAAGACGGGCTATTCTGGAATCGAGCTTTATCGCGATGGAAACCGCCCAGTCGAAGATCAAAAACATCCAGAGCCAGCTCACCAACGCGTTCCCAACCAATAGCAAATAAGCCATGCTCCGTCCCGCCCTCGCCGCCGTCACTCTCTTCGCGCTCCTCGCCGGTTGCTCTTCGGTGCCCCGCAAGCTGGAGGATGTCGGCCCGGTTTATTCACCGAAAAACGTGCGCGGTCCCGCCACTTGGCCCGCCGCCTTGCAACGCGTGGCCGTGCTGCCTGCCCACGATATCAGCGGTGACTTGACCCGCGAAAACCTCGCCTCCTATGACCCCGTCTGGCAGCGCAGCCTTGGCGCGGCCCAACGCGCCGAACTCGTGCCTGTCGCGCGTCCCCGCCTCTCCATCTGGACCGGCCGGGACTCCATTTCCTCAACCGGTTTGCTGCCCTACGGTTTGCTCGAGCGCATCGCCAACGAGACCGGCGCTCAAGCCGTCCTTTTCCTCGACCTCACCTCGGTAAAATCCTACCCGCCACTGGCCCTAGGTTTCCGCGCCAGACTGGCCGCGCTGCCAGGCGGCGAAACCATCTGGATCGCCGATGAACTCTTCGATGCCGCAGACGCCGAAACAGCACGCGGCGCGCGCCGCTTCGCCCGCTCGAATAACTCAACCCCCGGCGATGCCGGCCACGGCGTGTTGCAGAGCCCGTCGCGCTTCAGTGCCTACGCCTTTCATGCCGTCTCCGGGCTGCTCCCGGTGCATCCGGTTCCGACGCCTGCTGTCGCCCCCACGCAATCTAAGCGTTAAAGTCTAGATAAAAAGTGTCGATACTTCCCCCGTCTGTTAACCAACGGCGTTCCCTTCCTCTGATCCAGGGCTGACCGTGCAACCCAACGCATAGCCATGATCACCAATACCAACCCGATCGGTTCAACTCCGATCAACCACGCCGATTCTCGGCGGGTCCGGGCCGATCGCCCGGACAACGCCCGTCACGAAGACTCCCTGTCCACGCAAAGCGCCCTCGGGCTGCAAAATGCCCTCGCGGTTACGCCGGAAATCCGGCCCGAGGTAGTTGCCCGCGCCGAGAAACTCGCGGTCGACCTCAATTATCCGCCCCGCGAGATCATCGATCGCATCGCCAACCTGATCGCCATCTCCCGCGATCCCAGCCTCGAGCAGGAGTAATCGCGCCATGATGTCGCCCGCCCAATCCTACGCCCGGGCCTACCAGTCCCAATCCATCCTGACTGCCAGTCCCGGCCAGCTCGTGCTGCTCATGTTTGACGGAGCCCTGCGTTTTATGCATCAGGCCCGCGCCGGTTTTGCCGAGCCCGAGGGCAGCTCCAAACGCTTGGAGACCATCCACACCTCGATTCTTCGCACCCAAGCCATCCTGAACGAACTGCGGGCCAATCTGAATCACGAGGCCGGCGGCGAGATCGCAAAAAATCTCGACCGGCTTTACGAATACTACAACCGCCGCCTCTTTGAAGCCAACCTGCGCAAGCAGGAAGCCCCTTTGATCGAGGTCGAGAGCTTGGTGCGCACGCTTCGCGATGGCTGGGCCGAGATGCTCCGCACAAACGAAGTGAAAGTAGCCTGACTCCCCCCGGGGCCGCTCCGGTCCCAGCCAGCATGCACGCCCCGCCCTCCCCTGCCACCCTGAGGCTCCTCGCCTGTGCCGAGGCCTTTGGACGCGAGGAGGACGGGGCCGTGCGGCTGGAGGACTGGCCAGCTCTAGCCGAGTTGCTCGACAGGGAACTCGCCGTGATCACCCGTCTCGCCGGGGAAACCCCCTCCACGGATCCCGCCCTGCTGGCCCGCGCCTCCGTATTGCAAGCGCGCTACCAAGGGCTGAGCGAGATCATCACCTCCGCACAGGCCCGGGTGAGCGAGGAATTAAACGGCCTGGCCGAAGCCTCGCGCCGGGCCCGCTCCGTCCAGACTGCCTACGCCCGCTCCTGAGGGGGGCCATCCATGCCGGGCGGGCTGGAGACTTCGGCGAGGGAAAAAGATGGCCCGGCCCCCTCTTGAAGCGCTAGGCTGCGCCCTCGTATGTTCGCCCCTGCTCCCTCGCGCGTCGTGCTTCTGTTCGCGCTAGCTGCGTGTGTTCCCGCCGCTTGCGGAGCCGCGGTGCCCGCCGGGATGGTTCGGATCCCCGGCGGAGAGTTCACCATGGGCAGCGAAGCACCCTACGCGTTCCCGAACGAGGCGCCCGAGCACACGGTGCGCTTGAGCACGTTTCTGCTCGATATCGACCCAGTGACCAACGAACGCTACGCCGCCTTCGTGGCCGCCACGGGCTACGTCACGGTGGCCGAGCGTCCCGTCGATTGGACGGAAATGCAAAAGCAGCTCCCGCCCGGCACCCCCCGCCCCCCGGAGGTGCAACTCGCCCCCGGATCGCTCGTATTTCGCCCCACCACAGGGCCCGTGGATCTGAATGACCTCGGCCAGTGGTGGCACTGGACGCCTGGTGCCAACTGGCGTCAACCCGAAGGACCAGGCTCATCCATCGCGGATCGCGCGAACCACCCCGTGGTGCAAATCGCCTACGAGGACGCCGAGGCTTATGCGAAATGGGCCGGCAAACGTCTGCCCACCGAGGCCGAATGGGAATTTGCCGCCCGCGGCGGCCTCACCCGCGCCCGCTACGCCTGGGGTGACTTGGAACCACACGCCCCCGGCGGTCCCCATCTCGCCAATACCTGGACCGGAGAGTTCCCCTACCGCAACACCGCCACCGATGGCTTCACCGGCACCTCGCCGGTCGGCGCCTTCCCCGCCAACGCCTATGGTCTCCATGACATGGCCGGAAACGTCTGGAACTGGTGCTCCGATCGCTACGCGGCCGATACCTTTGCGATTCGCGCCAAACAACCCGAGATGTGCGGCAACCCCTTTGGGCCGGCCCCCGGCGCAGGCCTGCGGCGTCTCCCGGGCGACCCCTCGCCCGAGGACGTGCCCGGCCAACTGCGTCGGGTGATCAAGGGCGGCAGTTTTCTTTGCAATGCCAGCTATTGCGAGAGCTACCGTCCCGCAGCCCGCCGGGGCAGCCCGCCTGATACCGGCACCAGCCACGTCAGCTTCCGCTGCGCCGCCGATCCCGTGCCCTGAGCCGCCGCCGCGAAGGCTAATTCGTGATACCTTCTTCGATCCGATACTCGTTCAATTTATTGCGGAGAGTGCGGATGGAGATGCCAAGCAAATCGGCCGCTTTGGTGCGGTTGCCCTGGGTGGCAAGCAAAGTGCGCAGGATCGCGCGCTTCTCGATCTCCCCGAGAGTCATGACCGGCTCCTCCGCGGGCGGAACGACCAGCGCGTCCACCGGCGCCTCATCCGCCGGCGCCGAATCCCGCCCGTCGGCCACCGCCACGTCTTCGAAGGGCATCGCCAGGGGCTGCACCGGCTCAGGCGCGACGAAAGCGGGCAACCGCTCCGCCTCGCGCGGAACTTCCGGCTGCAAACCGGTGTGGGCCACCGGCCGGCCCGGCTCGATTCGCGCTAACTGCGGCAGATTCAAGGCGGCGGTGGTAACAGGCCGCTGATCTTCCGACAGGATGACCGCACGCTCGATGGTGTTCTGCAACTCGCGCACGTTCCCCGGCCAAGGATATGCCCGAAGCGCCGCGAGCGCATGCTCGCTAAAGCCCGGCAGACGCACCCCGTGCTTGCGCGCAAAACGCCGTAAAAATGACTCCGCAAAGACCGCGATGTCCTCCGGCCGGTTGCGCAGCGGCGGCACCTCGATCGGGAAGACGTTCAAGCGGTAATATAAATCGGAACGAAAGAGCCCCTTCTCCACAAACTGCTGCAAATCCCGGTTGGAAGTCGCCAGGATACGGACATTAACCTTGATCGTCTTGGTCCCGCCCACGCGCTCGAACTCCCGCTCCTGCAGCACCCGCAGCAGCTTGGACTGGAGATTGAGCGGCAGCTCACTGACCTCGTCGAGGAGCAGCGTGCCGCGATTCGCCAGCTCGAAACGCCCCTCCCGCCGTTCAACCGCCCCGGTAAACGCGCCCTTCTCGTGACCAAACAACTCGCTCTCAATCAACTGCTCGGACAGGGCGGCGCAATTCACCTTGATATAGGCCTCCGAACGCCGCGGCGAATTACTGAAAATCTCGCGCGCCACCATTTCCTTGCCCGATCCGTTCTCGCCGGTGATGAGCACCGTGGTGAACGAAGTCTCCACCCACCTGAAGGCCAAAATCTCCGAAGCGGTCGATAGCGGCATCAAAAAGGCCGTGTTCGATCTCCACGAGGTCAAACGCCTGGACATGAACCTCATCAAGTTCCTGCTGTTCGCCATGCAGACCTGCCGCGAAGTTGCGCTTAACTTCAGCCTGGTCGGCTCCGGGGCCATCGTGACCGAATGCAAGGCCTACGAGGACACCCGCAGCTGGCACTTCTACGAGACTCTGGACGAAGCCCGCGGCAGTTTCCTCAAGAACTAAGACCGCCTTTCCAGGCTCCATCCCTTCGGCGGGCGACTAAAATCTACCCGCCGCCCTGCGAAACCCCGCTCCCGATGACCTCGGGGGCGGGGTTAATTTTTTTACCCCGCCCGCTCAACGCCGAGCCCAAGCCCGCAATGCCTGGAGCATGAACAACTCGAGCGCCGAGGTATCGTTGAAGTTCAAGCGCAGCAGGCCCGCCGTGTGCTCGAGGTGCCGCACCGTCTCGCTGAAGGCTCGCGCCCCGTTCGCCGCCGCCGGGGTAACCAACACCTCCCGCGCATACTCGCCCGTGGCCCGCTCCAGATCGGCGAGGAGCCGGTCGCGCAGGCCCTTGCTGATACCCGTCTCGATCGCCTGGGCCTCCTCCTCGGTCAAATCCTCCGGCAAAGTGACTTTTTGCGCCGCCCAGAGAGTATCCGTCGCCGTTTCCAAGAGCACCCCGAAACGCGCCACCAGCCCGTAAAGCCGGAACATCGCGTCCGCCGGCGCCGTCTTGGCCGCTCCACCTTGCAACAAGGCCAGCCACGCGCGGTAGTCCTCCAGCCAGGCCGCCCAGCCATCGACGGGCGTCGGGAGGCGCGGTGTCACAAAGCGGAACAATTGACACCGGCTACGAATGGTCGGAAGGAGCGCGTGGGGCCGGGTAGTGAGCAACAACAGCGTGGTGTGCGCCGGAGGCTCCTCGAGGGTTTTGAGAAAGATATTCGATGCCGACGGGTTCATGCGGTCGCATTCGTGCAGCAGCGCCGCCTTGTGACTGCCGGCCAAGGCCGAAACCTGCACCTTGCCGATGAGCTCGCGCGTGGCATCGGCGGTGATCAGCCGCGATTTACCCGCAGCCCGGAGATGGAAACAGTCCGGATGCCCCTCGATGGCCCGCCTCCGCTCCGGAGCCGTATGCGGAGGGTTCAAGAGACGATCCGCCAAGGCCAGCGCAGCGCCACGCAAGACCTCCAAATCGTCGCCGGTGAGCAACAAGCTGTGCGCCAGTCGCCCGCGGGCCAGCGCCTGCTCGAGCACCGCAATCGCCGGCGTGCCGGCCAAGGCCTCCGGCCAAGGTAAGACGGGAACGGGAGCAAACACGGTGCGTCCAGAGGAGGATAAGCGCCTCAGGCGATGAGCCTTTGCACGGCTTTCCAGATGTCCTGCTGAATCGCCTCCTCGGAGAGGGTGCCATCCACCACATGAAACCGCTGGGGCATACTCTTGGCCAGCAACAGGTAACCCTCGCGGACTTTGGCAAAAAACTCGATGTTTTCTCGCTCCATGCGATCCGGCAGGTCGGATGCGCGGCGGCGGATGCGCGCCAGACTGACCTCGGTGGGCACGTCGAGGACGAGGGTGAGGTCGGGCATGACGTTGCCGACCGCGAAGTGATTGATCTGCTGCACCGGATCGGAGGCAAGATTGCGCGCGATGCCCTGGTAAACCGTCGAGCTGTCCAGGAAGCGGTCCGTCAGCACGATCTTGCGCTCCAAAAGGGCGGGGGCGATCACCTCGCGGACCAGTTGGGCGCGGGAGGCGGCGAAGAGAAACAATTCGGTCTCGGCGCACATCTCGTCACCCTTGGAGTTGTGCACGATGATGTTGCGGATTTGTTCGCCGATCTCCGTGCCGCCCGGCTCACGGGTGGTGAGGACCTCCCGGCCAAGGAGCTGCAGGTGCTGGGCGAGCAGGGCGATCTGGGTGGATTTGCCACTGCCTTCGGAACCTTCGAACGAGATGAGTTTACCGGACGGGGAATGCGGGGAGGGCATGGCGGGAAACTGCGCGGCTCAGGCCCGGTTGGCGAGGAAGGTTTCGAGGTCGTCGAG
Organism: Akkermansia muciniphila; assembly: GCA_945888375.1. Taxonomy (GTDB): domain Bacteria; phylum Verrucomicrobiota; class Verrucomicrobiia; order Opitutales; family Opitutaceae; genus IMCC26134_A. The sequence goes on from CAMCZZ010000011.1 coordinate 51,025, forward strand.
CGTCGGGCTGACCGCGGTGCGCACGTAGTGGCCGCTGGTGCAGACACCGAGCGCGAGGCAGCCCTCTGGGTCGAGGCCGAGAAGCTGGCCCTGGCAAAAGCCGGCATTGAAGTGGTCGCCTGCGCCGGTGGTAATGACCGGCGCCTCGCAATACGGCCCGGGCACCCAGCAGGTGCCCTCCGCCGTGGCGCAGGCCGCCGATTCCCGCGGATGCACCACCACGACCGCGACGCCGAGCGCGGTGCGGATGGCCGCGCTGGCGGCACGCAGACTGGCTTCATCCTTGTCCGGCTCCGGCAAACCGAGCGCCGCCGCGACTTGCTGGGCCTCCTTGAGATTGAGTCCGAGCGTCACCGCACCGAAGGGCTCAAAACGCCCGATCCAACGCAGCGCCGCCCGCAGATCGTCCCGGGTGCGTTTTTCAGGATCGGCGAGGTCAAAGAAAAACCGCCGCGCGGGCGTGCCGGCAGCACGGGGCGGAAGCCCCGGCAGCACAGTTTCCACCAAACCGGAGAAAATCGCGCTCATGTGCGGGATCATGGTCCAGTTAACCAGCGCCACCAGATCAGCGGCGGCCAGCTCGGAGCGAAAACGGTCGGCCCCCATCACCGCGTCGATCCGCTGGAGGGTGATGTCTTCCAGGGTGCGCAGTTGCCCCAGCATGACTTTGCCGTCGCGGAACTCCACCGCGATGGTCGTGGCGGGCTCGCCCAGCGACACGACCTCGGCGCGGGCCGCGAAGTCCTGAAAAACCGGATGCGGCGCCGGGCGCCCGAGCGGTCCGACGTAGGTGATACGCGTGCCGCCCGCGAGGAGCGCAGCCGCCAGGATCGGGCCGTTTCCTCCGAGTTTATCCATCACGGGATAAAGCTCGAGGTTGGTGCTTTTGCCGGCCGCCGCCGCGATGCGCGCGGCGAAGTCGGGGATGTGGGTGATCGGGGTGTAGGCCTCGCCGGGTCCGGTGCGCTGCCCCACCGGGGTGACAATGGTGTCAACAAAGCCGTCGAGCCCCACCAAAGCGCGGCAAGCAGGAGCGGAGAGCCGGGCGGAACGGAGCGCAGCGAGCGCGCGAGCATGAAAGTTTAGCATGGGAGGGAGCGGTCTGGGGAAACGCGGGGCTCAGCCGGCGATCAGGCTCTCGCCGGTCATTTCGGCCGGCTTGGCCAGGCCCATGAGGTGCAATACCGTCGGGGCGATGTCGGCGAGGCGGCCGCCGGCGCGCATCGGGGTCGCCTTGGTGAAGCCGGCGCCGACCACAAAGACCTCGACGAGGTTGAGGGTGTGGGCGGTGTGCGGGCCGGGGAGAACCGGGTCCCACATCTGCTCGGCGTTGCCGTGGTCGGCACAGACCACCGCGCGGCCATCGACGGTATGGAGGGCGGCGAGCAACTCGCCCACGCCGGCGTCGGTCGCCTCGCAGGCCCGGGTAGTGGCGGGAATGGAGCCGGTGTGGCCGACCATGTCGGGGTTGGCGTAGTTGACGATCACCAGACCGTATTGGCCGGAGAGGATGGCTTCCTTGCTCAGGCGCGTGACCTCGGCGGCGTTCATCTCGGGCTGCATATCGTAGGTCGCCACCTTCGGGCTAGCCGGGCAGGCGCGGTCTTCGAGCGGGAACGGTTCCTTGCGGTAGTTATTGAAAAAGAAGGTGACGTGCGGGTTTTTCTCGGTCTCGGCGCAGCGGAACTGCCCGATGCCGGCGGCAGCCACGACCTCGCCGAGGATGTTTTTCAACTTGGGCGGCTTGGGCGATATGATGTGCACCGGCAGGCCGGCCTCATACTCGGTCATGGTGGCATAGAAGAGGTCGAGCTTCGGGCCGCGATCAAAGCCGGAGAAGTCGTCCATCACGAAGGCGCGGGTAATCTCACGGGGGCGGTCGCCGCGGTAGTTGTAGAACACGACCGCATCCCCATCGGCGAAGTGGGCGAGCGGCTGGCCGGTGACCGGATCGAGGATGGCGGTGGCCGCGACAAACTCGTCGCCCTTCTGGGTCTCGGAGAGGGGGTGCTCGTAATAATGCTGGATGGCGGCCTCGGCGGAGGTCGCGGTGGCGGCAACGGCGCGGCCGGTGAGGAGGTCGTAGGCCTTTTGCACGCGTTCCCAGCGGTTGTCGCGGTCCATGGCCCAGAAGCGGCCGGTGATAGTGGCGATGCGACCGTAGCGGCCGAGCTCGACGATCTTGGCCTCGACCTGGCGGATAAAGCCCAGCGCGGACGAAGGCGCCGTGTCACGACCATCGGTAAAGCCATGCACAAAGACGCGGTCGCCGGCGATGCCATCGGCCTTGGCCTGGGCGAGCAGACCATAAAGGTGCTCCAGCATGCCGTGCACGCCGCCGTCGGAGACGATGCCCATGAGGTGCAGCTTGGCGGCGGGATTGGCGCGGAGGCGGGCGAGCACGCCATGCCAGGTGGCGTTGTGCGCGAGCTGTTTTTCGGAGAAGAGTTTGTTCAGGCGGACGAGTTCCTGGTCCACGATGCGGCCGGCGCCGATATTCTCGTGGCCGACCTCGGAGTTGCCCATCTGGCCGTCGGGCAGGCCGACGTCGAGGCCGCTGGCGGAGACGTAAGCGACGGGCGCGGAGGCCTGCAGCGCGTCGTCCGTCGGCTTCCTGGCGAGGGCGACGGCGTTGGTGGAGGCCTGCTCCGGGTGGGGATTGCGGCCCCAGCCGTCGCGGATGATGAGGAGAACGGGTTTGCGCGCGGTGCTCATAGGATGGTGAAACCGCTAGCCATGACGCACCCGACCCCATGCGGTCAAGGAAGGCGCACGCCTAGCCGCTGGCCTCTTTCCCCCCAATCCGGCCGATACCGCCGCACGTCGGAGAATCATGCCAAAATCCCACAACTAAATGCCGCCGCCACGCCGCCCCCCAGCGCCCGTCCCCGCCAGCCGCCAGAAAATGCGGTTGCGCGCACCGCTCCGCCGCCCCCTCATCCGTCGGCAACTCATGAATCCAGTTGCCTCGTCCACCGCTCCGCTCGCCGACGCCGATTTTTACCTGCCGGCCGAACGCTTTTTCCCGGCCAACCTGCCCGTCGCCCTGACCTTTGACGACGTCTCCCTGGCCACCCTCTACTCGGATATCCTGCCACGCGACGCTGACACCGGCACCCGCCTATCCGAGCGCCTGCAACTGTCCATCCCGGTGGTCTCGTCGGACATGGATACAGTCACCGAATCCCGCATGGCCATCACCATGGCGCTGAACGGCGGCCTCGGCCTGATCCACTACAACATGCCGGCGAAGGAGCAGGTGAAAGAGGTCGCCCGGGTAAAGCGCCACATCCACGGCCTCATCCAGGACCCCATCACCGTCACCCCCGACCAGTTGATTGGTGACATCCTCGCCCTCGTGGAGATGAAAAAATACGGCTTCCGCACCTTTCCCGTGCTCGACGCCGCCGGCAAACTCGTCGGCCTGCTGCCCGGCTCCGCCGTGCGCGAGCGCTACAAGGCCCGCCGCGTCTCCGAGACCATGACCCCGCGCGGCGAACTGCTCACCCTCAACGCCCGCCAGCTCCAGCCCGATCCGATCAAGGCCGCCGACGCGTTTTTCACCGAACACGTGGGCATCCACAAGATGCTCGTGGTCGACGACCATGACCACCTCCGCGGCCTGGTGACCTTCTCCGACGTCGATCGCATCATGACCGACGCCAAATCGCGCCGGAAACCCGCCCGCGACGCCGATTTCCGCCTCGTCGTCGGCGCCGCCATCGCCCCCGTGCGCCTACCGGACGGCACCCTCGATCGCGACTCCATCCTCACCCACGTCGGCCACCTGATGGAGGAGAACATCGACGCCATCGCCATCTCCACCGCCCACGGCCACACCGCCGGGGTCGGCGATATGGTGAAAATGATCCGTGGCGCTTTCCCCGCCCTCGCCATCATCGCGGGCAACGTTACCTCCGGCGCAGGAGTCGAGTTCCTTGCCGCTTGCGGCGCCGATACCATCAAGGTCGGCCAGGGGCCCGGCTCGATCTGCACCACCCGCATCGTGGCCGGCGTCGGCATACCCCAGCTTACCGCGCTCTACGTCGCCGCCCGCGCCGCCCGCGCCCGCGGGGTGCGTATTCTGGCCGACGGGGGCATCACCAAGTCCGGGGATATCGTGAAAGCCCTCACCCTGGCCGACGGCGTTATCCTCGGAGGCTTGCTCGCCGGCTGCCGCGAGGCGCCGGGCGAGATCATGGAGATCAACGGCAAACTCTATAAACAGTATCGCGGCATGGGCTCGCTCGCCGCCATGAAGGCCGGCAGCGCCGCCCGCTACGGTCACGACAAGACCGACGCCACCCGCAAGCTGACCGCCGAGGGCATCGAGGCTCTGAAAGAGGTCTCGGGAAGCACCGACGACGTGCTGGCCAACCTCGTCGGCGGCCTGCAAAGCGGCATGGGCTACCTCGGCGCCAAAGACCTCCCCGCCCTGCGCGAAAAGGCCCGCTACATCCGCGTGTCCCCCGCCGGCCAGAAAGAGGCCTCGCCGCACGACGTGATCGAGATCAAGGCCGGCACCAAGGGCTGAGCCGGGCGCCCGATCAGGTTGCTCGAGAGCTCGCGTTTCCGGCATTGCCCGAGAAGGGCTCGGTCGTTTTTGCTACTCGTTTTTCCGCCATGCCCCTCCTCCCCTTTACCAGCCGCCTCATCGCCGATGTAGGCATCTCCCTCGGCGACGAGGGCAAGGGCCGCTTGATCCCGGAGGTAGAGCATGAGCTGCGCCACGGCCCCCACCCCGTGACGGTGGTCCTCAAGGTCAATGGCGGGGCCAACTCCGGCCACACCGCCGCCGGCATCAAGCTGAACCTCCTCCCCTCCGGCGTGGTCGAGCGCGGCGTCGCCCATCTCGCGATCGGCGCCGGCGTGGTCGCCGATCCCCGCAAGGCCTGGTGGGAAGCCATGCCGCTGGAGAAAAAGGGCTACAACGTCCTCGCCCGCCTCGTGCTGGACGAGCGCACCATGGTCTCGGATCTCACCCACCGCCTGCTCGATCTCGCCTGGGAAGATTACCGGGTAAATGTGCTCGCCGAGGAGCCGCGCGGCTCCACCGGTCGCGGCATCACCCCCGCCTACGCCGACGAGGTCGGCCAGTGGCAGATCACCTTCGCCGATTTCCTCGGCGACCGCGCCGATTTCGCCCGCAAGCTCTCCCAACGCGCCGACCGCGCCCTGCGCACCATCCGGCACGTTTGCCAGGTCTCGCCCGAGACCTTTGCCAGCTTCTTTGACAAGCTGTCCGCCGCCGAGCTGCGCGCCAACGCCGAGGCACTCGAGCTCGGGGTGTTCACCGCCGCGGAGTTTGATTTTATCCGTTTCCGCGGCACCGAGCCCTTCAGCCTTAATTTGGAAGCCCTGATCGAGACCTACTGGCAGGCCGGCCGCCGCCTCGCCAAAAACATCGGCGAGGTCCGCGAGCTGGTGCTGCGCGAACTCCACGCGGGCCACACCATCATCGGCGAGTTCGGCCAGGCCTACTGGCTCGATAAACGCCACGGCTACTCGCCGAATGTCACCGCCTCGCACACCTTTACCCCGGAGTTTTTCGAGAGCGCCGGCATCCCGGTGCAGGCCATCCATACCTTCGGCGTCGCCAAGGCCTACGATACCAAGGTCGGCACCCACGTATTCCTCACCCAGATGGACGACACGCACCCGCTGGCCGCGTTGCTGAAACGCCTCGAGTTCGGCACCAGCACCGGCCGCCAGCGCATGGTGGGTTGGTATGATGCCGTGGAAAAAGGCGACGCCCTCCGCTACGGCGGCTTCCAGGACGTGATGATCAACAAGCTCGACGCCCTCACCCACCGCGGCGAGTGGAACTCCGATCTGCTGGTTTGCGTCGCCTACGAGGACGCCGCGGGCGTGCGCCACCACCACGTGCCGCGCAACGACGCCGTGCGCAAAACCCTGCGCCCCGTCTACGAACGCTTCGCCGGCTGGAGCGAGGATATCGCCCACGTGCGCCACTTCGACGATCTGCCGGTCAACGCCCGCCGCTACGTCGCCGGCATGATGCGCAGTTTGCTCGCCGTCGCCTACCAGGGCGACCGCTGGCCCCACGAGAGCCGCCTGCCCAACCTCCGCTACCTTGGCGTCGGCCCCGAGCCGTCCCAGATCATCAAGGACGTGCCCCCCACCTCCGAACTGATCCGGTTGTAAGCAGAACAGCACGAGCGCCGTCGGCCCCGCTAAAGCCCGGCGCCATCCGCCGGCCCGGCCTACTTCTTTTTGCTTTTACGCACCGGCTTGTCGCCCTGCGCATTCTTGAATTTGGGCACCTCCGTCTGCTTGGCGAGAAACCGCTGGTTGGCCCGCTGGTCCTTGACGGTGGGAAGGTATTTGGCGCCCATGCCCGCAGCCTCGCGCCCGGATCACTTGACGACAACTGCAAACCGGCGACTCAGCGCATGGCCGGGCGCAATTCGCGGCGCAGTGCGCCCGCCAGAATCACCTGCTCACGACAGGCGGCGTGGATCTCCTCCGGCGTCACCGCCGCACCGGCCTCGACGCGAAAGGCCAGTTGCAAGGCGACCCCCGGAGGAAACTTCGCCGTTTCCAGACGACGCGTGACCTGCTCCAGCAAACCGCGGGCGCGCGATTCAATCACCAGAAAAACCGCCTGGCCCGCCGCCGTTTCCGCATAAACCACGGCTACGCCCGAGGCGTCCGGAGTCAGTTTTTCGGCGATCTCCGCCGCCGCGCAGAGCGTCAGTCCATAGCGCGTCGCCCAGTCGTTTTGAGGTGTTGTCATTCACCACAGTCCCCGCGCTCCGCCCCCAACACAATGAGTTTGTCGGCTACCGCCGGACCTCAACCGCGCCAGGTATAGGCGTGGCAGAGGGCCACGCCCGCCGCGTCCGCTTCATCGCTTGCGAGCATGCGCCCGTGGCCGAGCAAGGCCATGACGGTGCGGGCCATCTGCTCTTTGCTCGCCCGGCCGGCCCCAACCACCGCCTGCTTCACCCGTAGCGGCGCATATTCCCAAATCTCGGTGTGGCCTTGCAAAGCCACCGCCGCGATCGCCGCGCCGCGCGCCGCGCCGAGGATCTGGGCGGTCTGAAAGTTTTGCACGTAGATGGTCTGCTCGAGCGCCACATGGCGGACTTGGAAATCGCGCAAAAAAACCGTCACCGCCTTGGAGATCTCCCCCAGTGCGAAAGCCATGCTTTTTTTGGGCGGCACCGCGACCGTGCGGCAGCTCAATAAAACCGGATCCCGGCCGGGGTGAAACTCCACCAGCGCCAGACCCGTGCCCCGCAATGACGGGTCGATACCCAGCACTTGGCCGGAAAAGGAAACCCGCATAGCCCCGGCCAGCGGGTGTGGCGCGGGCCCCGCCGAACCGCGCAGGGCACCCACCGGCAGCACCGTGCCCACCGGCACCTTGAGCGGCCCGCCCCCAGGACGGCCGGCAGTCGCCGACCCGGCACCCGCCGCCAGTTTCGCCGCCCAGAGTTGCCTGACGTTTTTCGTGGCCATGTCTTAACACCTAGCCTCAGCCGCTCAGGAGCTTCAGTCCAGCCACCGCGCTAAAAAACAACGCCAGCCTCTCAAACCATTTGGCCGATACGCGCGGCAACAACCAGCGTCCAAACCAGGCCCCCGCCAGCACCGCCGGCGCGAGCAGGAGATTCAGCCGGAGGCTTTCCCCGGTGATCAGCCCCAGCCCGACCATGAAAGGCACCTTGAACAAGTTGAGCAGGAGAAAAAAGACCGAGGCGGTGCCGACAAAGGCCAGCTTGGGCAGACGCATGGCCAGCAGGTAGATCGTCATCAACGGCCCCGCTGCATTGGCAACAAGGGTGGTGAAGCCGGCCAGCACGCCCACCGTCGGAGCCAGCACCGGGCCGGGCGCGGCCGGTTCGCCCCGGGCGGCCGCGCGTTTGCGCAGAAGGTGCAGCGCCACCAAAGCCAGGATAATGCCGCCGACCAGCCACTGCGCCGACCGGTTGTCCAGACGCCCCATGGCCAAGGCCCCGAGCACCACCCCCGCCGCCGTCCAAGGGAACAAGCGCCAAAGGTGTTTCCACTCAGTGTGCTGGCAATAGGCGGAGACCGCCACCAGGTCTCCGCACAAGAGCAGGGGCAACACAAAGCCGCTGGCCTGGCGGGTGGGCATGAGGTTGGCGAAAATCGCCACGAAGAGCATGCCGATGCCGGGCACGCCCGTCTTGGAAAGGCCGACGATGCCAGCGGCGTAAACCGCTAGGACCCACTCCCCGGTATCGAAGGTCACGGCTGGCCCTCCCGCGCCCGGAACCCGCCCGCCACCACCTCAAAAATCTCCCACGCCCCCAGCTCGGCTTCGGGCAGGCCGGTGCCCGTCGCCAGAATCTGCCGCTCCTGCCCGAGCGATGCCCAGAACCGACGCCGCCGCGCCGGATCGAGCTCGCCGAGCACATCATCCGCGAGGAGCACGGGCTCCACCCCCGTGCGCGCCCGCACGAGCGCCACCTGCGCCAAACGCAGGGCGAGCACCAGGCTGCGTTGCTGCCCCTCGGAGCCGTAGTCGCGCGCCGCGCGCCCGCCAATCTTGAGTCCGATGTCGTCGCGGTGCGGACCGGAGAGCGAAGCGCGAAACGCCAAATCGCGGGCGCGGGCCTTTTCGAAATGCGCCCGCCAATCATCGGCCCCGCCCTCGCCGGGCTCGGCATCCGCCTCATAGGCGAGGGAGGCCGGTTCGGCGTCCGCACTGAGGCTGGCGTAAGCCGCCGCCACGGCGGGCGCGAGCGCTTCCAGACCAGAGCGGCGACCGCCCACGAGCGCCGCGGCGGCAGCAGCGAGCGGAGATTCGAAGGCGGAAAGTTCTCCGGCCGGCGCCTGTCGTTTGAGCAACTGATTCCGGCCCTCCAACGCCCGATGGTAGCCTGACAGCGCACGGAGGTAGTCCGCATCGACCCCCGCGAGCGCGAGATCCAGCCAGCGCCGCCGGAGCGCCGGGGCCCCGCGGACGAGTTGCTGGTCTTGCGAGGAAAAGACCACCGTGGGGAAACGCCCCAGAAAATCACCGATACGCCCCACACGCTCGCCATCGCAAACCACCTCCTTGCCGCCCGGCCGGAGGGTGATCACGACGCGACTAGGTCCGAATTTTTCGTGCTCAAACTCCGCCGCCAAGGCGCCCTCGCGCTTGCCTTGGGCAATGAGCAGAGCCGTGTCGGACGTGCGGAAGGAACGCAACGCCGTCACGAAGCCGACCGCTTCGAGCAGGTTGGTTTTCCCCTGCCCGTTGGCGCCGACGAAGAACTGCTGCCCTCCCGCAAATGAAAACTCCGCGAACGGAATGTTGCGCAGGTTCTGCAGGGTGAGACGGCGGAGACGCATGAAGAGGGGTGCCGGCGGCAAGCGACCAGCCGCGACGACCGCGGCCAAAGGCGCCCTCGCTCAGGCCGCGTCGTAGATCTGCACGCGTTCCCAGCAGGTTTTGAATTTGTCCACAAAGGCCCGGTGCAGCGGGTGCACCTGGTAGGAATCATGCGCCGCGACGTCCGCAAATAGGATGGTCAGAGCAAAGGTATAGGTGGCATCCACCACGGGACGCGGCGGGATCGGGGCCGGGCCCCCGACATAGAGCCCGGCGACCGCCGGAATGGCGCGGAGTGAGTCCAGACCTTCCGTGCGAAAAGCCTGCCGTTGCGCAGCATCGAGATCGGAGCGGAGCCAAAAAATCACAGTATGAACGAGCATGATGGGTAGAGTATTCGCGCCGAGCGTCGTTCCCGCCCGAGCTCGTCCGCGAGATAAAAAACCCGTTGCCCGCCATCCCTCTCCGGTAAAGGATGGCCGTTTGCCGCCATGCCCGCGCCCGCCAATATCCAGCTCATCGGCCCCGAGGTCGCCATCGCCTGGGATGACGGCGCCGAGACCTATTTCCTGGGCGAAGAACTGCGCGCCGCCTCCCCCAGCGCCGAAAATATCGGCGAGCATGACATCCTCGGCAACCGCTACGGCGGCGACGGCCCGAAGCGCTTCCCCGGCGTGACTGTGCGCAGTTGGGAAAAAGTGGGAAACTACGCCCTGCGTTTCGATTTCAGCGACGGTCATCGCACCGGACTTTTTTCCTACGATTACCTGCGCGAGCTGGCCGCCCGCCCGCACTAGCCGCGCCGCCGCCCGCCTCCCTTTTTGCCCATGTCGTTTCCCGCCCGCACCACCCTCCCTGAGATCGAGCTCGGCTCGACCCTCCAGCCGAAATTCGGTCCCGACGGCCTCCTGCCCTGCATCACGCAGGACCACGCCAGCGGACAGGTTTTGATGTTCGCCTTCATGAACGCCGAGTCCCTCGCCCACACTCTGCGGACCAAAAAAGCCACCTACTGGAGCCGCTCCCGCAACAAGCTTTGGGTTAAAGGCGAAGAGTCCGGCAACGTGCAATGGGTCAAAGAGCTCTACACGGACTGCGATCAGGACGTGATCCTGCTGAAGGTTGACCAAAGCGGCTCCGCCAACGCCTCCTGTCACAACGGCTACCAGAGCTGCTTCTACCGCCGTTTGGAGGATCTCGACGGAGCCGATTTTAAATTAGGCTTCACCGCCGAACGTCTTTTCGATCCAGCCACCGTTTATAAAAAGAAGTAAACGTCCGGCAGTCATCGCCTCCCCCGTCCGGCCTTGGGCGTGCCTGCCTCTGCAACAGAATCTTTCAGTTGGACAGCGGTGCCGCGAGACGAGGGGGCGAGCGCATTTCGGTGCAGCCCGGGTAAAGGACGGAGCGAGGCGGAGGGTGAGCCCGCGGAGCAACACTACCCGAAGGGTCTTTTTAGCCAAGGGGCCCGCCAAAGGCGCCGCCCGGTCGCCTCAAAGCGACCCGGGCAACTGGATGATCTCGGCTGAGCGGAAAACTCGTCTCTGACGGTCCCCGAAAATCCGTATTCCACCCGCCAAAGGCGGTTTGAGCCGGGTCCAGTCGCGGCGGAGTGCTGCCTGGAGTGTTTTTCGTGGTTCCCACCGGCTGGGCTGGAGTCAATCATCGCCGTTCCGCAGCGCCGCCATGTCCGCCGTTTTAAATCTCTCCGCCTACCGCTTCACGCCCTTCGCCGCCGGGGACCTCGTGCCGCTGCGCGACCGCCTGCGCCTGCTCACCCGCGAGCTCGAATTGCGTGGCACCATCCTGCTGAGCACCGAGGGGATCAACCTCTTCGTGGCCGGCCCCCGCGCCGCCACCGACGTCCTGCTCGCCGAGCTCCGCACCCTCCCCGGCCTCGCCGACCTCACGCCGAAGGAAAGTCCCTCCGACGAGCGCCCCTTCAACCGCATGCTGGTGAAGATCAAAAAGGAGATCATCGCTTTCGGCGTGGAAGGCATCGACCCCGCCCGCGATCCCGCCCCCCGGCTCGCCCCGGAGACGCTAAAACAGTGGCTCGATGAGGGCCGTCCCGTGACCCTGCTCGATACGCGCAACGACTACGAAATCCGCCTCGGCACCTTCAAGGGCGCGCTCGTGCCGGGCATCGACCACTTCCGCGACTTCCCCGACGCCGTCCGCCGACTGCCAGAGAGCTTGAAACATAGCCCGGTCGTGACTTTCTGCACCGGCGGAATTCGCTGTGAAAAAGCCGCGCCCTTCCTGCGCCGCGAAGGCTTTGACGACGTTTATCAACTCGACGGCGGCATCCTTAAATACTTCGAGCTCTGCGGTGGTGAACACTACTCGGGGGATTGCTTCGTCTTTGACCGCCGCGTGGGCGTGGACGCCTCCCTGCGCGAGACCGATGCCGTGCTCTGCTTCGCCTGCCAGATGCCGCTCACCCTCGCCGAACAACAGGATCCGCGCTACGTCCCCGACATCTCCTGCCCGCACTGCGCCCCCGCCCTTCCTTCGCCGTGAAACGCCTCCGCCTGCTCCCGCTCCTCGCCCTCGCGCTCGCCTTTACCCTCGCGGCCTGCTCCAGCCTGCAGCGCACCGTCACCCCCGGCCGCGATCCCGCCGCCCTGCGCGAGGTTTTCGTCGCCACCAATCTCAACGATAACCACAGCCTCGGCCGCCGCCTCGCCGCCGCCTTCCGCGCCCGCGGCCTCCGTGCGGAAAGCGGCCCGCTCACCCTGCTGCCCAAAAGCGCCGAGGCCGTCGTGTCCTACCAAGACCGCTGGGCCTGGGATTTTGGCAATCACATGGTATACCTCCGTCTTTCGCTGCACGACACCGGCGAGCTCCAGCCCTTCGCCACCGCCACCCGCCAGCGCAATATCGCCAAGTCGACCAACCTCGACGAGGTCATACCCGCCGTCGTCGCCGAACTCCTCGCCCCCGCGCCAGCCACCAACCGCTAGGCGCTGCTCGCTACCCCCCAAAAAACCGTGCCCCTTGCCTCCACCAAACTCGCCCTCGTTTACCATAACCTTGCCCAGTTGCTCGGTGCCGGGGTGACGCTGGCAGAGGCGCTGCGCGCACCCTCGCCCGCCCCGGTCGCGGATTGCATGCGGCTATCCGGCCTCATCGAGTCGGGCGCCTCGATGCCCGAGGTCATCGGCGCCGCCGGCGCTTGGCTGCCGCAGTCCGACCGGCCCTTCATCCTCGCCGCCGCCGGCTCCGGCCGCCTTCCCCTCGTCCTCGAAAACCTCGCCGCCCGCCACGAACAGATCGGGGCCACCCGCCGCCGCGTGCTCTTCGCCTGCATCTATCCGGTGGGCGTTTTTCACTTCGCCGCGCTGATCTTCCCGTTCCTGCGGATGATCAACTTCGAGCAGGGGCTCCAGGGCGGCGTGTCCAGCTACGTGACTGGCGTGCTGACCATTCTCCTGCCCGTCTGGTTAGGCGCCGGCCTGCTCTTTTATCTGGTCCGCCGGGAAAATCCGCTCGCCCTCCGTCTGCTCGACCTGCTCCCCGCCATCGGCGGCTACCGCAAGCACCAGGCACTGGCTGACTTCGCCTTCGCCCTCGGCAACCTCCTCGAGGCCGGCGCGCCCATCGGCCAGGCATGGCGCGACTCCGGCCGCATCGCCCGCTCCCGTCGCATCCTCGCCGCCGCCCGCGAGATCGAGGGCCTGATCGAAGGCGGCCTGTCCCCGGGGCCAAGCCTCGGCCAATACCGGGTTTTCCCGCCTGACTTTAGCGCCCGTTACCAAACCGGCGAGACCGCCGGCGGCTTGGAAAAAACCCTCCTCGTCCTCGCCGCCGATTACCAAATCCGCGCCAACCAGCGCCTCGCCGCCGCCTCCATGCTTTACCCCGGCCTGCTCTTCAGCGCCGTCGTGGTGATGGTCGCCTACGTGGTCATCGGGTTTTTCATGAACTACGTCGCCACCCTCAACAAACTCCTGGACGGCGGCTGAACCAAAGCCGGCGGAACGGAAGACCCTAAGTTGAGCGCGAAGAAGCCAAGACGCGAAGTTAGCGCCAAAGACCGATAAATGATACGACAACTCCGGCTTCTTCTTCAGAACTTCGCGCTTCAAACATTAGCCAATCTTTACCCACTTTCGTGCCCTTTGGTGTGTTTCGTGGACCAATCCTTCTTCCCTATTCTCTCTTTTCATAATGGACCAAACCGCCCGCGACCCGCTGCACGGCAAGACGCTTGAGCACATAGTCACCACCCTGGTTGAGCACCACGGCTGGGAAGAGCTCGGCGGCCTGATCCCGATCCGCTGCTTCACCCACGATCCCAGCGTAAAATCGAGTCTCGTCTTCCTGCGCAAGACCCCCTGGGCCCGCGCCAAGGTCGAGCAACTCTACATCCGCCACGTTCGTTACGGCAGCGCCTAGTTGCAGGCGCACCGGTCGGCCACAAAAACGCCGAGAAGAAGCGCAAAGACGGGAAGAGGCTAGGATAGGAGCCTCGTCCGAGCTGCCTCCCCAGAAGAGCGGGGAATGCGAAAACCAACCGGGCAGAAAAAAAATTGTCACTCCGCCTGTGCCGTGTGCCCAAAGGCCTCTAACCTTTTTAAGTGAAGGTGGGAACCGCCGTGCGCGGGAAAGCTTTCCGATTTACGGCCTAGCTGGATGCGCCCGGGGAATGGCTCCCGGATTGATTCAAAGGCAAAGAGCGTGTGAAGGACACCTCGAACACCGCAGAGTGACGCTCCCAACCTATGGCACCCGCCCCGCCCGTCAACCGGCTTCCCCAGAAACTCGCGGCTCGCGCCCTGGACCACGCTCCGCTTGATTTTTCCGTTTCCTCGTTAAAATCCATTCTCCGTTTTCCACCATGTCCACCGACACCGCCGCCACACCCGCCCCCCAATCGTTCGAGTTCCAAGCCGAAATCAAGCAGCTGCTGGATATCGTCATCCACTCGCTCTACACCGAGAAGGAAATCTTTGTCCGCGAGCTGGTTTCCAACGCCTCCGACGCCTCCGAGAAACTCCGCCACCTGCAGCTCACCGAAAAGTCCATCCACGACGCCGACCGCCCGCTCGAGATCACCGTCACCACCGACGAGAAGGCCAAGACCCTCGTCATCGAGGACGCCGGTCTCGGCATGACCGGCGAAGAACTGGTAAAATACCTCGGCACCATCGCCCACTCCGGGTCCAAAGCCTTCCTCAAGGCCCTCACCGAGGGCGGCCAGAAGAATAGCAACCTCATCGGCCAGTTCGGCGTCGGCTTCTACGCCGCCTTCATGGCCGCCAAACAGGTCGAGGTGTTCTCCAAGTCCTGGCAGATCGACGCCCCCGCCCACGTATGGACCAGCGAGGGTGCCGGCACCTATACCCTCGCCCCCGCCCCCGAACACACCGCCCGCGGCACGAAAATCGTCCTTCACCTAAAGGACGAAGCCGAGGACTTCGCGAAGAAGTGGCGCATCGAGGAGATTCTCAAGAAATACAGCGCCTTCGTCTCCTTCCCGATCAAGCTCGACGGCGAGGTGGTGAACACCGTGCAGGCCCTCTGGCTGCGCTCGAAAAACGAGATCACCGACGAGGAATACACCGCCTTCTACAAATTCCAGGCCCACGCTTACGACGAGCCCCGCCTGCGTTACCACTTCACCGCGGACGCCCCGCTCCAGATCGCCTCGATCTTGTTTGTCCCCAAGGACAACCCAGAAAAATTCGGCATGCAGCGCGCCGAGCCCGCCGTGTCGCTCTACTGTCGCAAGGTCCTGATCGACGCCAAACCCAAGGACCTGCTCCCCGAGTGGCTGCGTTTCCTCAAGGGCGTGGTCGATAGCGAGGACCTGCCCCTGCACATCTCCCGCGAGACCATGCAGGACAAGGCCCTGCTCGAAAAGATCGGTAAGACCGTCACCTCCCGCTTCCTGAAATTCCTCGCCGACGAGGCCAAGGCCCGCGCTGAAAAATATGACGAGTTCTTCGCCGAGTTCGGTGTGTTCCTGAAAGAGGGCGCCGCGCTCGACTGGACCCACAAGGACGCACTGGTGAAACTACTGCGCTACGAGTCCACCTTTACCGAGGCGGGCAAGACCACCTCGCTCGCCGACTACGTTTCCCGCCTGAAGGAAGGCCAGACCGAGCTTTATTATCTCTCCGGCCCCAGCCGCGCTGCCATTGAGTCCGGCCCCTACCTCGAAGGCCTCAAGGCCCGCGGCCTCGAAGTGCTCTTCTGTGTCGAGGCAGTGGACGAATACGTGATGAACAACGTGCGCGAGTTCGACGGCAAGAAGCTCGTCGCCGCCGACAGCCCCGACGCCAAACTGCCCGACGCCCCCAAGCCGCCCGCGAATGAAGGCGACCTATCGGACAGCGAAGTAGAAACCCTCGCCGAGTGGCTCAAGACCACCCTCGGCGACCGCGTGACCGAGGTGAAGGCCAGCGAGCGCCTGGTGGACTCCCCCGCCCTCGCGATCAGCGCCGACCGCATGATGACGCCCCAGATGCGCCGCATGATGAAGGCCATGAAGAAGGACGAGCCCGAGGCCCCCGTGAAGGTCTCGCTGGAGCTGAATCCCCGCCACGCCGTGATCAAACGTCTCGCGGAGACGCGCGAAAAAAATCCCGAGCGAGCCACTCTCGTGGCCGAGCAGATTCTGGACAACGCCCTCATCTCCGCCGGCCTTTTCGAGGATCCGAGCAAGATGGTCGCCCGACTCTACAAGCTGCTCGAACAGGCCTGATCCGGCCCGCCAGCCGCCTGCTTCCAGTCGGCTGGCTCCGGCAGCTTCGGGGGGGAAGCCGCTCGCTTTTTCAAGCCCATGGGCCAAGCTGGGGTCGTGCCGCCCCGCACCCTCGTTCTGCTTTCCGGCCTCGCCCTCACCGCGCTCCTCCCCGCCCGCGGCTACGAGCTTGTCGTCACCGATCCGGCCTACGGCCGGGTCAATGCCTCCGCCATCGACCAACCCCGGCTCTACGCCGTGGTCACTGATCCGCTGGCCGCCGGCGCGGTAAAGACCTGGTTCAACCCCGATACCGCCGCCCGCGAGCCGGTATTTATAAAGGCCTTCGTCGATACCGGCGCCTCCGGTATCGCCCTCAGCCAGCTCCACGCCTCCGGGCTTTACGACGTCGCCTCCCTCGCCCTCGGGCCGAATGACTATCTCGGTTCCTTCACGGAAATTGGCGTCGCCGGCACCGAGCTGGGCGACGTCTCCCGCGCCTTCGGCCTGAAGGTGCTGAGCGGACCCGTCGATCTGGTGGACTACTCCGCCCTCGACGCCTACGTCGCCTACGGTGATTTCAACCTCTGGGTCCGCCGCACCGTCGGCACCGGTGAGGTGATCGACTACGGCGCACTGTTTGGCGGCGAGAGTTTTATCCAAGCCGATCCCATCAACCTCGTCGGCATGCCCGTGATCCGCCAGCGCCGTCTCCACCTCGACGCCAAGCCCATCCTCAACCCGCTGCTGGCCGAGTCGGGCCTCGGCACCTACCTGCTCGCTCCCGGCACACCCGAGCCGGTCACCCAGCTCACCGTCGCGCTGCAGCTGCAGGATTTTATCGGCGCCACCCCGCCCCCCGGGGAGATTCTGCCCTCG
This sequence comes from Akkermansia muciniphila, assembly GCA_945888375.1. GTDB lineage: Bacteria > Verrucomicrobiota > Verrucomicrobiia > Opitutales > Opitutaceae > IMCC26134_A. Next base: position 67,905 of record CAMCZZ010000011.1, read on the forward strand.
CACTCCGCCAATCCCCTTGTCCCTGGCATTACCCTCGCCACCGCCAGCGGGCAGACCACGGTCACATGGCTGCTCGATACCGGCGCGGGCAGCAGTTTCACCAGCTTCGCCGCCGCGCGAGCCTGCGGCCTCATCCCCGCTTCCTACGCCAATCTCTCCGCCTTCATGGCCGGCTACACCGGCCCCACCGCCGAAATCGGCGGCGTCGGCGGCTCGCTGAAGGTGCCCATCCTCACCGTGCGCCACCTGAGCGTGCCCACCCGCGAAGGGGCGACCCTGGTGTGGGAAAACGTGGACGTCCTCGTGGCCGACATCGCCGGGCTCGACGGCATTTTCGGGATGAACCTCCTCCTGCCCGCCGTTACCGTCGATCCGACGAATCCGCTCGGGTCGCTCTTCGATATCTCGCCCGGTATCTTCCGCGACGTGGTCATCGACACGCTCGACGCCGCAGACCCGGTGATGCGCCTCGGCGCGCCCGCCGCCGACCACACCGTGCTAGCCTGGCTGGCGGCGCATTTCTCCACCACCGACCGCCTGCGCGCCGACCACGCCGGTCTGCTCGCCGACCCCGACGCCGACGGCCAGCCCAACCTCCTCGAATACGCCCTCGGCCGCGACCCGCTCGCCGCCGACGCCCCGGCCGCGAATGCCGGTCGCCTCACCCTCCCCGGGGGCGTCTACCCGACGCTGACCTATACCCGCCCCAGCGGGCTTACCGACGTGACCTACGCCGTGGAGTCCTCGACCGATCTATCCAGCTGGAGCCGCTCAGCCGCCGACGTCGTGCTCGTTTCTTCCACCACCGCCGCCAACCTCGAAACGCTCACCTACCGCACCGCCCTGGCCCTCTCCCCCGGCGACCGCCGTTTCCTTCGCCTGGTCCTTGCAGACACTCCCTAGGGTGTGTCTGGTTAAGAACGCCACCCATCGACTCATTGTGGTCCACCAGACACTGGCTCGAAAGGTAAATCCCCATCCAGAGCGAGTTGAAGACAACGCGTTCCCACTCACCCTTCGCCTCGCGCACGCCCCGGCCACGTCTGCGGACGCATCCAGAAGGCATCGGATCGGCCCCCGTAATAATCAGCCAAGACCGCGTCCATCACCACCGAGGTGCGCCGCGCGCTGTCGCCCGTGCTCGGGCACACGCCATGTCCGGTCAGGTCGTCCACCACGCTCTGGATCAAGGGCTGCTGCACATGCGCCGGATGCGGCGGGTCAAACACCTCCGTGCCCCGGTTCGTCTCCAGCCGCACCGGATCGGCCCCGAACACGCCGAAACGAATCACTCCCTCGGTGCCCTCCAGCACGATGCTGTCCGACGCCTGCGCCGCCGTAAAATCCCAACACCCCGTGCCCGGCACGCCCGCCCCGGCGACAAAGACCATCTTCACCCGGTTCTCTACCGGCAGCGGCGAACCCGCCCCGCTGGCCTCGCCCGTCACCGATTGGAGCGGGCCAAGCAGATGATCGAGCAGATCGAGCATGTGCGATCCGAGGTCGAGAAACAGCCCGCCGCCTGAGTTCGCCGCATCCAGTCGCCAGGGCGGGTTCGCCGCATCCGGCACCGCCGGCGGGGGCGCGCTGAGCGAACACGCCACGCGCGTCAGCCGACCGATGGCCTGCGCCGCGAGTAGCTCCTGCACCTTCACGAAGCGAGGCAGACAACGCCGGTAGTAGGCCACGTAGACCGGCACCCCGGCCCGGCCAAAAGCTTCGAGGATGGCGTCGCACTCGGGCGTGTGGCGGGCCATGGGTTTCTCGATGTAGGCCGGTTTGCCCGCACGCGCCGCGAGGAGCGCGCCCTCGAGATGGGCCCCGGGCGGAGTAGCCACCGTAGGAACCGAGGAAACGCTCGCGCACGGTCTCGACGCCGGCGAGCGGGGCGCCGGCGAGGGCCATCCAGGTGCGGTTGCAGCCGGTGAGGTCCTTGCCGTCGAAGTCGTAGTTCGGGTTGCAAGTCACGCCGAGGATGCCGTCCTCAAGGGTGGCGCGCGTAATGAAAAGTGAATACTGGAGGTTGGTGAGATCCTGGAAGGTGTGCCAGAGGTTGGCGAACTCGCAGTAGGTGAAGAGGGAAAGCTTGCGGGCGCGGTCGGAAGTGTTGGTCACCTTCATGCGCCAGTATTCGAAGGTCTGGCCGAGTGGCACGAAGTAGGTAGCCTCGGTTTGGATGCCGGCGTAGCGGCTCTCGATGATGGTGTAGGCCATGCCGTGACGGCAGGTGGACTCGTATTGGTCGAGGGGCTTGCCGACGGGTTGCCAGGAGCCGGACCAGAAATCGCCGGAGTCGCGGTCACGCCCATAGAAAAGGCGGCCGGGCTGGTCCATGGGCACGCCGTTGAAGCGCATGCGCAGGAAACGACCGGTGGCGCCGCTCTTATAAAAAGAGTAGCCGCCGGCATGGTTGGTGATGATCGCGCCATACTCGGTCGAGCCAAGGTAGTTGGACCAGGGCCGGGGGGTGTCGGGCCGGGTAATAACGTATTCGCGGGCTTGGTCGTCGAAGTGTCCGTATTGCATAAAAAAGGGAACAGGTGAGAAGGGAGGAGGGTTTAAAAAATCGGCGAGCACCCAGCACGAATCAGCCGGATTCCCCGCCTCCTGTGTCCTCAAGTTTAGCGACAATACCCTTTTCACCGTCGCTTATGCAGCAGGATTTTCGCATGCAAATAGCTTTAAACCAAGTGATTATACCCCTGCCCGATAAAAAGGCTCGGGGCGAGTTCTCACGCTTACCCGATTCGTAAATCACTAGGGTGTGTCTGGGAAGGATCTCGGCCCAGCGTGAGCGAGAAAGGCGGCTCGGCCAAGGCGACCGAGGCGGAGGCGGCCCAGCGGGCCGTGCCGCAGAGGGCAACGCCGGCCCAGTTCCCTTTCTCGTTTCACTCGTAGAGCTAGGGCGATGGGCCGTGCTCTTAACCAGACACACCCTAGTGGTGCCCGGGAGCGGACTCGAACCGCTACACCTTTCGGCACAGGCTTCTGAGACCTGCGTGTCTACCAATTCCACCACCCGGGCGGATGAGGGAGGGAAAACCCATTGACCTACGGCCAAGCAGGCAAGCCCGGATTTCTCGAAGCACCGATAAATCAAATCCGCCACCCACGCCCAAACCCTCAAACCGAATAAGCCGCCAAATCCGCCCGCGCGAGCTGCATCTCCGCCAAAATCACCCCCGCATAGAGCAAAAGCTGGCTCCCCGCCGGCGTGATCGTCACCGAGCGCCCCAAGCGATTAAATAAACGACAGCCCAAGTCCCGCTCCAAAGCCTTAATCGCATGACTGACAGCTGATTGCGTAAGGTTAAGTTCTTTGGCTGCTTGTGTGAAACTCCCCAGACGCGCCAAAGTCTCGAAAGCGAGCAGTTTACGACTATCAAGAATGGTTTGGGGCATGGAGGGCGGGCTTTAGGACTTTGATATCAGCACGATTTAAGCCACGCCTCGGCATCGACCTTAGCATGAACTTATTTCATGCCATTGCCACCCAAGGCACGGGGCCTTGTTCTTAAGGTTTTTCCCGCGCTCTGCTCGTAACCGATGGCCGAACCCTCTTTCCAGTCCACTTCCGCCGCATCCTCCAGGGACGCGCCTGCAGAGCCGCGCTTCCGCATCGAGTTTCCGCCGGACCTGCCCATCAGCGCCCGGGCTGACGAAATCATCGCCCTACTTGGCCGGCATCAGGTAATCATTCTCGCCGGCGAAACTGGCTCCGGTAAAACCACCCAGATTCCCAAAATGTGCCTCGCCGCCGGCGGGGGCAGCCGAGGCCAGATCGCCTGCACCCAACCCCGCCGCGTCGCCGCCCTGTCGGTCTCCCGCCGCGTCGCCGAGGAGTTGAACGTCGAGTGGGGGCGAGCCGTCGGCTGCAAGATCCGCTTCGACGACCGCACCGCCCGCGATACCGTGGTGAAGTTCATGACCGACGGCATGCTGCTCGCCGAGGTCCAGTCCGACCCGCTCCTGCGCGCCTACGACACCATCATCCTCGACGAGGCCCACGAACGCTCGCTCAACATCGATTTCCTCCTCGGCCACCTGCGCAACCTGCGTTTCAAACGGCCCGAACTGCGCATCGTCGTCACCTCCGCCACCATCGACACCGAGGCGTTTTCCAAAGCCTTCGATGACGCGCCCGTCGTGCAGGTTTCCGGCCGCACCTTCCCGGTGGAGGTCGTCTACGCCCCGCTGGATTCACTTGGCAGCGATGCCACCGAGGGCGACGAACCCTCCTCCCGGCCCGAGGCCCTGCATTACGTGGACGGCGCGGTGGAGGCGGTGGAACGCATCCTCGACGGCGACCGGGGCGCGAATGCGCCCGGTGGCGATATCCTCGTGTTCATGCCCGCCGAGCGCGACATCCGCGAATGCTGCGAAATCCTCGAGGGACGCCACCCTTCCTCCGAGGTGATCCCGCTCTTCGGCCGCCTTTCCCAGGCCGAGCAACAGCGGATTTTTGGCGGCTCCCGCCGTCGCAAGATCATCGTCGCCACCAACATCGCCGAGACCTCGCTGACTTTGCCGGGGATCCGCTACGTGGTGGATACCGGTCTGGCTCGCGTCAGCCGCTACGTGCCCGCCGCCCGCACCCGCCGCCTGCCCATCGAGGAGGTCGCCCAGTCCAGCTGCGACCAGCGCAAGGGCCGCGCCGGCCGCGTCGCCGAGGGCGTGTGCGTGCGCCTGTATTCCGAGGAGGATTATAACGCCCGCCCGCGCTTCGCCCAGCCCGAGATCCAGCGCGCCAACCTCGCCGACGTCATCCTGCGCATGAAGGCCTTCGGCCTTGGCGACATCGAGCGCTTTCCCTTCATCAATATGCCCGCGACGAAGTCGATCCGCGCCGGCTACGCCCTGCTGGAGGAACTCGGGGCCCTCGACGGCGACGCCGCCGGTAACGAGGCGTCCCGCCCGCTCACGCCCTTGGGGCGTGAGCTCGCCCGTCTGCCCGTCGATCCCACCGTGGGCCGCATGATCCTGCAGGCCCGCGAGGAAAAAGCCGTGCGCGAAGTCCTCGTGATCGCCGCCGGTCTTTCCATTCAGGATCCGCGCGACCGCCCGCTCGAAGCCCGTGAAAAAGCCGACGCAGCCCACCGCCGCTTCGTTCATCCTGACTCCGATTTTCTGACCCTGCTCGCCATCTGGGATGCCTTCCACGACGAGGTCGAACGCCTCTCCCAGGCCCGCTTGCGCCGCTTCTGCCGCGACCACTTCCTCAGCTACACCCGCATCCGCGAGTGGCGGGATATCTACGCGCAACTCCTCGACGTGCTGGAGACGCGGCGCGATTTTCAATTGAGTTCGGTCTGGGACGGGGTCGCCCCCGCCGACCGCACCCCGGACCGCCTCGCCTCCGGCTCTGCCGGCTACCGCTCCATTCATCGGAGCATCCTCTCCGGCCTGCTCGGCAATATCGCCGCTCGCGACGAGGAGACGGGCGAATTCAAGGCAAGCCACGATCGCCGCCTCGCCGTCTTTCCCGGGTCCGCCCTGCACGTCCGCGAGCAAAAGAAACACCACGTCACCCCAGCGCGCGGCGCCGACGCGCGCCAAAAGAAAGACCCGAAGGGCCCGCGCTGGCTGATGGCCGCCGAGATCATGGAGACCTCGCGCCTCTACGCCCGCACCGCCGCCCGCCTCGACCCCGCCTGGGCCCTCGACCTCGGCCGCCATCTGCTGAAAATCGCCCACAGCGAACCCTTCTGGAACGCCGACGCCGGCCGGGTAATGGTGAAACAACGCACCCGCCTGCACGGTCTGGAACTCGAAAACCGCGCGGTGTCCTACGGGAAAATCAATCCCGCCCACGCCACCGAGATTTTTATCCGCGAGGCGCTTGTGAATGACGTCATCACCTGGCCCCTGGATTTCCTCGCTCACAACCGGAAGGTCCGCGACGAACTCGAACACCTCCTCACCCGCGCCCGCGACACCGGTTTCCTGAACCTCGACGAGGCCCTTTTCCGTTTCTACGCCGACCGCTTGCAACCCGGCCGCGCCCCGGATGCGCCACCCGAGGGCGTGTCCGCCGTCCAGGACCTCGTCGCCCTCGTGCGCGAGCGCCGCGCCCGCTACCCCGATTTCCTGATGCTCGCCCCCGACGATCTGCGCGATCCCGCCAGCATCCCGGTGGACGAGGTCGCCTTTCCCGCCGCCCTGCCCCTCGGCCAGAGCGCGCTCCCCCTCACCTACACCTACCGCCCCGGCCAGCCGGACGACGGCGTCACCCTCGAGGTCTCCCCGGCCGAAGCCGGGCGCCTGACCCCCATCGCGCTCGATTGGGCCGTGCCCGGACACCTCGCCCTGAAAGTGGAGCACCTGCTCTCCTCCCTGCCCAAAGAAGCCCGCCGGCTCTTCGTGCCGCTCGCGGAAACGGTCAAGCAACTCGCTGCAGCCGTGGCCGCGCGCGATCGCCTGACCGACCGCCGCGAAGCCCTGCCCGATGCCCTCGCCGCTTGCCTCGCCGAGCGCTTCCCCCTTCGCCTCTCCGCCTCCGTCTGGAACGATAAACCACTACCGGAACACCTGCGCGTGCGCATCCGCGTGATTGATGACAACGGCCGGGAACTCTTCGCCGCGCGCGATCTCGACGAGCTCGGCCGCCATCTGGCCGAGCATCGCAAAGCCGCCTCCGCCCGCGTCGCCCAGGATGCCCCCGCCGCGTGGAGCCGAGCCCGCGCCCAATGGGAGAAACCCGACCAGATGGCCTGGACCTTTGGCGAGCGCCTGCCCGGGCCCGTCGAGGTCTGCACGCAAAACGGCCTGACCATCCACGCCCACCCCGCGCTCAAGATCGGTCCAGCCGGCGTCGCCCTTCGGCTGGCCGCCTCCCCCGAGGATGCCTCCGCCTGGACCCACCTCGCCCTCGGCCGTTTGCTCGAGCTCGAATTGCGGCATGAGTTGAACTTCCTGCACAAGGAACTGCGCGGCCTGCGCGACCTCGGTGCCCTGCTGGCGACCTACTGCTCGCAGAATCAACTCACGGAAGAGGCCGCCGGCCTGCTCCAGCGTTGGCTCTGCGCCCCCGCGCGCGTCACCGAGCCAACCCAGAAAAACTTCGCCGCCGCCCTCGCCCAGGCCCGCCACGATCTGCGCACCACCGGGCCCAAACTCGTCGCCACCCTGCGCGAGGTTTTTTCCCTGCGCTCCGCCCTCGAGGTTCACCCCTCCGCCTACCCCACCCTGGTTGGTGATCTTGCCCAACTCCTGCCCAAAACCCTGCTGGGCGAGATCGACTACCCGCGGCTGATGCACCTGCCGCGCTACCTTAAGGCCATGAAACTCCGCGCCGATCGCTGGCGGCAAAACCCCGCCAAGGAGGCCGAGCGCAGTCGCACCCTTTCTCCTTGGCTGACGCGCCAGCGCACCCTGCCCCGCTCCGACGACCGTTACTGGCTGGTCGAGGAGTATCGCGTAAGCCTGTTCGCCCAAGAGCTCGGGACCGCCGAGGCGGTCAGCCCGCAGCGTCTCGAGCGCGAGTTCGGCGCCGCTGCCGCCGCCCCCGGCCCCGCGGCCAAACCTCCTGCCCCCGCCAAAAGCGCCGCTTCGCCCTTGAGCGTCCTGACCACCGGCAACAAGAAAAACGTCCCGCTCAAGTCCCTCGGCGCCCTCGGCGACCTTTTCCGCAAGTAACCTCCACCCTTCCCGTGCCGCTCCTCCTCGCCGTTTCCCTGCTGTGGGCCTTCTCGCCCGGGCTGATCAAACACTTTCTCGGCGACCTGCCCGCCCCTGCCGTGGCGGTCATCCGGCTCGGGCTGACCTTTGCCGTCTTTGCCCCCTTCCTCCGCCCCCAGCTCGTCGCGCGCCGCACCGCCGCGTGGCTGGCTGGCATCGGCGCACTCCAGTTTGGCATCATGTATCTGCTCTACTTGCAGGCGTTTCGTTTTCTCCAGGGGCACGAGGTTTTCCTCTTCACCATTCTGACGCCGCTTTACGTGGTGCTGCTCGACTCGGCCTTGAACAACCACCTCCGCCCGCGCCACGGCCTCGCCGCTCTGCTTTCCGTGCTCGGGGCCGCCGTAGTCGTGCCGCGCGCGGTCGGCACCGCCAATGTGATGATCGGCTTCCTGCTGGTGCAAGGCGCCAACCTGTGCTTCGCCGCCGGGCAGGTCGCCTACCAGCGCACGCGCCCCGCCCTGGCTCATCTGCCCGATCACGCGTTGTTCGCTTGGCTGGCCCTCGGTGGCTTTGCGGCCACCGCGGTCGTCGCCGGACCGCTGGTGCGGTGGTCAGCCTTCGGTCCGAGCGGCGAGCAGTGGCTGATTCTCGCCTTCCTCGGCCTGATCGCCAGCGGCGGGGGTTTTTACCTGTGGAACCGCGCCCTGCCCAAGGTCAACCCCGGCACCCTCGCCGCCTTGAACAACGCGAAGATTCCCCTCGGGGTCGCGCTTTCGCTGGTGATTTTTCGCGAGCCCGCCGACCTGACCCGCCTCGGCGCCGGCCTCTTGCTTCTCGCCGCCGCCGTATGGCTGGCCGAGTCGGCCGATCCGAAGGCCCCGCCAGTCTAAAAACCCGACGCGCCTGAAAGAACGATGCGTCCGGGACGGCGCCGCCTTGCGCCAGCCGGTTGGAAGTGTCCACGCTTGGCCGCATGTCCTCCTCCGCTCCCGCCACCTCGCCCCTTCGCGCTTGGTTTCCCACTCTGGTTTACTGCACCCCTTTGCAGAACACCGGCCTTGCCCGTTTTAATACCGACCTGGCCGCCGAGTGTCGCCAGTTGCGGGATTTTGACACCGACGGTCGCCGCTGGTCGGAAAAAAACTATCCCGGCGGCTACACCAGCTACGCGTCGATGAATACCCTGCACCGCTTTTCCAGCACCTTTGAGGGCCTCGAAAAGAAAATCGGCCGCCACGTGCGCGCCTATGCCAAGGCCCTCGATATGGACCTCCGTGGGCGCGAGGTGCGCATGAGCGATTGTTGGGTGAACATCATGCCGGAGTCCGCCGCACATTCGATGCACCTCCATCCCAACAGTTTCATCAGCGGGACGTATTATGTCGTCACCCCGCCGGGCTGCCCGGGACTGAAGTTCGAGGATCCGCGTCTTTCGTCCTTCATGGCGGCCCCGCCGAAACTCGGGTCCGCGCGCGAGGAAAACCGTCCGCACACCACCTATCCGGCCGAGGCGGGTAACGTTATTTTATTCGAGAGCTGGCTGCGTCACGAGGTCACCCAAAACCGCGTCGCGGTCGAGCGCATCAGCATCAGCTTTAACTACGCTTGGGCCTGACCGGTCCGGCCCTGCGAGCAGCCCCCTCCCGTCAGGGCTGGCTGGCGTCCGGCTGGGTGCGCAGTCGGACCACCAGCGGTCGGTGGTCGCTCGCCGCAGCCAGTTCCGCCCAGGGCTCGCCCGCCACCCGCGCCGAGACATTGCGCGCATTCCCCCGCCGAAGGCCCTCCGCGACGAGCACTTGGTCAAAGCGCGAATACACCCCGATCTGGGCGTAGGCGTGAGTCCAGCGCTGGCCGCGCTCGTCCACCGCATCGAGCCAGGTGGCGATGGCGGTTTTGCCACGGGCCTGCAGAGCCTTGAGCGTCCGGCTGCCCGGGGTGTCGTTGCAGTCCCCTATTATTAAAAAGCGCGCCGCGGCCGGATCAGGGAAAATCTCGAGCACCCGATCGCGCACCGCCTGCGCCTCCGCCACCCGCAAGTCCTCCGCGCCCGGGTCCTGCTTGTCGTCCGTGAGACGACTCTTGAGGTGCACGACGAAGATCGTGATCGCCCCGCCCGGCGCCGGCACCTCGACCTCGAGCAGCCCCCGCCGCACCGCCGCGTCGTCCTCCGCTGCGGGCCGTCTCGCCTTGAGATCACGGTGCAAGGTCACCCGGCCAAGCGGCACCCGGCTCAAGATCGCCAACCCACGTGTCTCGTCCGCCCCCAGCGCGGCATCGCCAAAGGGATAGGCGACGCCCTCCGCCGCCAGATCGCGCCGCAACTCGCTCAGAAAAGGCGCCCCGCCCACCTCTTGGAGCGCGATGATATCGGCCCCGAGCGAGCGGATGACCGCCCGCAGGGCCTTTTTTTCCGCCTCGGGCTTAGGATAGTCCGGCCGGAAGCCGCCGTCCGGCAGACGCCGGTCCGAGAGCGTGTAGTTTTGCACGTTGTAGGTCGCCACGGTCAGCCAGTCACCGGCCTGCGCCGCCCGGGCGAGGCCCAATGCCAGGCCCAGCCACGCCATCGTCAGGCCCGCCAATGTTCGCCATCCGTTCGTGTTCATCGCGCCCGCCCGTTTAAACTAGTTGGTCGCGCCGCCCGCCGCGGGAGTCGCCTTAGCCTGGGGTGTGGCGAGCAGGGCCGCCTCACGCTCGACCAACGCCGGATGGGAGTAATACACCGCGCTGAAGAGCGGGTGCGGAGTGAGGTTACTGAGGCTCTTGGAGGCCATTTTCCGGAGCGCCGAGACCAGCTCCGCCGGCCCCCCCATCGCCTCGCGGGCAAAGGCGTCGGCCTCAAACTCGTGCTTGCGGGAAACATGGTTGCCCAGCGGCGCAAACCAGAAGGTCGCCAGACCGCTGGTCAGGCCAAAGAGCAACAAAGCCGGCGCCATCTCGCCGGCCGGAAACCCGAAACCCGCATTGAACCACGGCGCGCGCGCCAGCGCGGCGACCGCCCAGAAACCCGCCAGTTGCAGCGCCGCCGAGGTAGCGAGCATCTTGGGGATGTGCCCGCGCCGGTAGTGGCCGACCTCATGCGCGAGCACCGCCTCGGTCTCCGCCTCAGTGAGCTGGTTGATCAAGGTGTCGAGAAGCACGATGCGGCGAAACCGCCCGAAACCGGTGAAAAAGGCATTGGCGTGGCCACTGCGCTTGCTGCCGTCCATGACCTCGATGGTGGCGGCCTTGAACCCCGTGCGCTCCGAAAGGCGGAAAAGACGCGCCCGGAGTTCACCTTCCGGGAGAGGCGTGAGTTTGTTGAAGAGGGGCAGAATCAGCCGGGGGTAGAGCACGACCATGAGGAGCTGAAAACCGAAGAGCAGCCCAAATCCCCACACCCACCACGCCGGGCCGGCCAGCGCCGCCAGGGCGAGCACGCCCCAGAGGAGCGGGAAACCGATGACGAGGAGCAGGACGATGCCCTTGAGCTTGTCCACGAGCCAGAGGCTCGACGTCATTTTATTGAAGCCGAAGCGCGCCTCGAGGCGGAAGGTCTCCCACCACTCAAAAGGCAGCGCCGGCACACCTGCCAGCAAGGATGCCGCGAGGATGAAGAGGGCGTCATCCCAGCGGCCCACGGGCGCCCACACCGCGATGTGGGCAAAGAGCCAGGGCAGCACCCCGCTGGCCAGGAGGAGCGCGAGCACACCGGCGTCAAACAGCAGAGAAATCACTCCGAAACGATTCTTAGCCAAGGTGTAGTCCGTGCTGCGGCGGTGGGTATCCGCATCCACCATCGCCACCACCGCCGGCGGCGGGTTGCCGGCATGGCGGAGGACCTCGCGTCGGTTGAGCGCGGCCAGACCGAGCTGGGCCGCCAGTCGCAGCGCGATCAAAACCCACACCCCTTGCATGACATAGTCGGTGACCATAAAGCCGCCACCTCACCGCCCCACCCCGCCCGATTCAACCCCCAAACCCGCCCGGCCCGGCCACCGGGGCGCAAAGCCGTTGATTTTCAACCTCGCCACTTTGCTGCAACCCTCGCGAGTGTAGTGACGTCTATTGCCTTCGATGCCTCGCTCATCCCGCCCCGCCCTCTTCCTGTTCTCCGCCTTGTCCATCCTCGCCGCTGCCCCCGGGCACGCGCAGGATACCCCGCCGGCACCGGAGCCTTCAGCCGACGCCTTGCTGAACCCCCCTGCGGTCGCCGCGCCTTCCGCCCCGCTCTCCCCCGTCAGCGCCCCGCCTCCGCAACCCGAGCGCGCCCGCCGCGGCCCGAACCCCGCCCCCGCCGCCACCAACCCCGCCGCTCCCGAGGAGATGGTCGGCCCGGTGATCATGCGCAACGACTCCCGGGACCAAGTGCTCGACCTTTACGAGCGCTGGACCGGCAAGATCCTCCTCCGCCCCGCCCAGCTCCCCGAGGCTACTTTCACCCTGACCCTCGATAAACCCTTGCCGAAGTCCGAAGCCCTCCGCGCCCTCGAAACCCTGTTCAACCTCCAGGGCATCGGCTTCGCCGCGCTCGGCGATCGCTTCATCAAGGTCTCTCAGCTCCAGCTCACCCGCACCGAGGCCCCCGAATTTATCGAGGGCTCCACCCTCGGCCTCCCCCCCAGCGGCCGCATCGCGAGCAAACTTTTCACCCTGCAGTTCCTGCGCGTCGGCGAGTTCGTCCCCCAGATCAGCCAGCTGATCAACCCCAACCTCGGCTCCGCCCCCGTCGTTTTCGACAAAACCAACGCCACCCTCGTCATCGAGTCCGTATCAAACCTCCAACGCATCGAGGAATTGATCGAGAAGCTGGACCGCCCCTCCGCCTCCGGCCTCGCCGTTAAATCCTACGCCATCGTCAACGCCAAGGCCTCCGACGTCGCCAACCAGCTCCGCACCCTGCTCGGCGGCCCCCTCGCGGCCACCATCGGCACCGCCACCACCTACCAGCCCGACGACCGCACCAACAGCCTGATCCTGATCAGCGATGCCCGCGAACAGGCCCTGTTCGACGATCTCATCGCCAAACTCGACGCCGCCACCTCGCCAAACACCCGCAGCGAAGTTGTTTTCCTGAAACACGCCACCGCCACCGAGGTCGAGGCCCTCCTCTCCCGCCTCGTCTCCGGCCAGTCCGGCGGCTCCGGCTCCTCCACCCGCTCGACCGGTCGCCTCAGTCGCTCCAACAACTCCCGGACCGGAGCCAACAACAGCGCCAATCGCAACGGAGCAAATGCAAATACCCCCGCCACCCCTGCCCCTAACCCCGCCGCCTCGGCCGCCGTCGCCGGCGCCGCCTCGGAAGAGTTCTCCGAACACCTCACCATCGTCGCCGACGAACGCTCCAACGCCATCGTCATCGCCGGCACGCCGAACGACATCAAGTTGATCAAATCCCTCGTCGATCGCCTCGACGTCCTCCTCGCCCAGGTGCGCATCGAGGTCGTGATCGCCGAGGTCACGCTCGCGGACGATGCCTCGTCAGGCATCACCGAGATGGGGCTGGACGTGCGGAATAACAAGCTAGTGGGCATCACGGGAATCGCCTCAGGGATGACTCTCGCAGCAAGCAAGGGAAGCTCCCCGACTACTAGCACTACTAGCGTTACCACTGGCGTAGGTGCAGATGCCAAAACCACTACCACTACCAACACAACTCCAGCTTCCGAATACGCTACCATCACTCAGCTCGGTTCAGGCAACTTCGACCTTTCTGGCATCATCAACCTCAAAGCGACCCCGCGCAAATCGAATTCCTCCATCCTCCAGACGCCCTCCATCGTCACGACCCACAACAAGGAGGCCGAGATCTTCGTCGGCGAGACGCGCCCGGTCATCTCCGGCACCACCAGCGGTTCCTCGGGGGCCGCCACGGGCCTCACCAGCAGCTCCACGGTCACCCAGCAGGAAATCGGTATCCGCCTTCGCGTGCTCCCCCTCATCGGCAGCAGCGGCGATGTGCAGCTGGAAATCGAGCAGGAGGTCGAGGACGTCCTCGGCACCGTAAAGATCGATAACAACGACCAGCCCCGCATCGGGCGCCGCACCACCACCTCCTACGTCAGCGCCCGCAATGGCGACATCATCGTGCTCGGCGGCCTGCAACGCGCCTCCGAATCCCGCAGCACCAGCCGCCTCGGCCCCATCCCCTGGATCGGCGATCTCCTCGGCGGCCGCAGCCGCTCCAAGGGTCGCACCGAGCTGATTTTCTTCCTCCGCCCGGTCATCCTGACGAATACCCATCTGGACAACGTCGAGGCCATGAAGCGCATCGACTCCACCCCCCAGGCCAAGGAGGTGCGCGCCATCACCGATCAACGCCCCGCCGCCGCCCCCTATTTCGAGCCCGCCCCCGCCGCCAAACGCTGAGCCAGCCCCGGCCCCTTCTTCTCCGCGTTTTCGCTTTCCGCTTTTTCAGCCGATGCCTTTCGCCCTGGACTCCGCCACCTTCCCGACTCTCGCCGCCGAGGCCTTGCAGTCCGTCGCCGAGGCCCCGCGCGCCGAGCGCCTGCTCGCCCTCGCGGGTGCTTTATCGGTCCCGCCCGATACCGCTCTCGCCACCCTCGCCACCGCCGCCGGTCTGCCGGTCCTCGTCGAGCCGGTCATCGACGCGGCTTCCCTGCGCCTCCTGCCCGCCCGCCTCGTCCACGAATACCAACTGATCCCGGTCAAAGACCCGGCCGCCCCCGCCTCCACTCCAGCCGGAACGGACGACTCTGCGCCCTCCCCGGACCACGCCCCGCTGCACTTGGCCACTCCTTGGCCGCCCACCATCGAAATCAGCGATTGGCTCGCCACCTTTACCAACCGTCCCCTCCTCTGGAGGCTGGCCGGTGCCGACCGCGTGAAGGATCTCATCGTGGCCAACTACGGCGTCGGCGGCGGCTCCCTCGAGGACGAGCTGGAGGCGCTCGAGGTCACCGCAAACCCCGCCGAGGCCGAGGCCGATGAAGACGCCGCCGTGGTGCGCTTCGTCACGGACGTGATCGCCCAGGGCATCGCCGATCAAGGCACCGACATCCATTTCGAGCCGCAGGAGGAGGCCCTCCGCATCCGCTACCGCATCGACGGCCTGCTCGTGCCCGTGCCCGTCCCCGACAACCTCCGCCGTTTCCAGGATGCCATCATCTCCCGCCTGAAAATCATGGCGCGGCTGAATATCTCCGAAAAACGCCTGCCGCAGGACGGCCGCATCAACTTTAAGTCCGGCACCACCGCCCTGGATATCCGCGTCTCCACCTTCCCCACCCTCTACGGCGAATCCATCTCCCTCCGCCTTCTGAACCAGAAGAAGGAGGCCTACACCATGGATCGCCTCGGCATGTCGCCCGAGGAGCAAAAGGTCATCACCAAGGTCCTCGACTACCCCCACGGCATCATCCTCGTCACCGGCCCCACCGGCTCCGGCAAATCGACCTCGCTGAATGCCTTCCTGCGCAAGATCAACTCCCCCGATCTGCGCATCGTGACGATCGAGGACCCCGTTGAATACGAGGTCCCCGGCGCCAACCAGATGCAGACGCGCGCCGAGATCGGCCTCACCTTCGCCTCCGCCCTCCGCTCCGTCCTCCGCCAGGACCCCGACGTCATCATGGTCGGTGAAATCCGCGACCTCGAGACTGCCGAGATTGCCATCCGCGCCTCCCTCACCGGTCACTTGGTGTTCTCCACGCTGCACACCAACGACGCCCCCGGCGCCATCACCCGCCTCATCGATATGGGCGTCGAGCCCTTCCTCGTCGCCTCCGCCGTCGAGCTCGTCATCGCCCAGCGCCTCGTGCGTCGCCTCTGCCCCGCCTGCACCAAGCCCCGGCCCGTCGAACGCGAGCGCCTCCAGGCCGATCTCGTCGCCCTCCACCTGCCCGCCTCCCTCGCCGACGGCGTTACCCAGCTAAACGCTCCCGTCGGTTGCCGCGCCTGCCGCGGCACCGGCTACCGCGGCCGCGTCGGCATCTTCGAGATCCTGCACCCGAAGCCCCTCCACGACCTCATCGTGAAACGCGAGTCCGGCCGCGCCCTTACCGACCAAGCCATCGCCAACGGCATGACCACCCTCTCCGAATCCGGCTGGGATCGCGTGCGCGGCGGCCAGACCACTTTCGACGAGCTCCTCCGCGCCTTGAGCACAACCGACTGAGCTTTGCTCAACCGGAATGACCAATGCCCTCCTTCACCTACACCGCCCGCGATAAGTCCGGCGCCACCTCCAGTGGCGTTTTGGACGCCCCCAGCCGCCGCGATGCGCTCCGCCGCCTGCAGACCCGCGGTCTCCAGCCCACCCAGTTGACCGAGTCCACCGGCGCCAAGCCTGCCCGCGCCGCCCGCTCCTCCGCGCCCCACAGCGCGGCCCCCTCTCCCGCCAAGGCGCTCCCTGTCTCCAAAACCACCCCCACCGCCAAGGAGCGCCTCCCCTTCATGGAGTCGCTCGCCGACCTGATCCGGGGCGGGCTCTCCGCCGGCGAGGCCGTCCGCTTGCTCTCCGTCCGCGTCTCCCAGCCCCGCCTGCGTTCCCTCTGCGCTTCCCTCTGGTCCAGCCTGAGCGAGGGCCAGACCCTCTCCGGCGCCCTCGGCCAGTTCCCCCGGGTCTTCGACAGCCAGACCATCAACCTCGTCGCCGCCGGCGAAGCCACCGGCAATCTCCGCGATGTTCTCGACCGCCTGATCACCCACTTCACCGAGCAAAAAGAGCTGCGCTCCAAGCTCGCCGCGGCCCTCGCCTACCCTGTTTTCGTCTGTTTCCTCGCCGGCGGCGTCATCTTGTTTTTCCTGTTCTTCCTACTCCCCCGCCTGAAGGGCCTGCTCTCCTCCCTCGGCGGCGAGCTACCCTTCGCGACCAGGCTGCTGGTCAACAGCTCCGAGTTCCTGCTCCGCTACGGCATCATTGCCATCATCGCCCTCGTCGTGGGCGTGATTTTTCTTACCCAGTCGCGCCGCACCGCCGCCGGCCGCCTCGCGACTGATGCCCTCGCCCTCCGCCTGCCCGTGCTGAGCGGCTTCGCCATCCGTGGCACCGTCCTGAACTTTGCCCACACCCTCGCCGTGCTGCTCGAAAACGGCATCACCACCGCCGAGGCCCTGCGCCTCGCCGAGCGCACCGTCGCCAACGAGGCCCTCCGCGCCCGTTTTCAGGAGGCGACCAACCGGGTCCTGGAGGGCGAAGCCCTTTCCACCGCCCTCGGTCGCACCGGCATCTTCGAGCCGCTCCTGCTCGACCGGTTGTCCGTCTCCGAACAAACCGGCAGCCTCGCCCCCGGCCTGCGTGACATCGCCCGCACCTGCCGCGCCCAGCTGGACAAGTTTCTCAACACCTTCACGACCTCGATCAGCGCCGGCGTGCTGGTGGGGGCCTTCAGTTTCGTCGCCTTCATCGCCTACGCGATCGTGAGCGCCGTGTTCAAGGTCAGCAGCAGCTTCCGCTTCTAACGCTAACCCCGCCGCGCCCAGGCCGGCGGCTGGGCATGGAAATCCGGGGTGGTCGCGA
The DNA here is from genome assembly GCA_945888375.1 of Akkermansia muciniphila. Taxonomy (GTDB): domain Bacteria; phylum Verrucomicrobiota; class Verrucomicrobiia; order Opitutales; family Opitutaceae; genus IMCC26134_A. The sequence goes on from CAMCZZ010000011.1 coordinate 84,982, forward strand.
ATTCCTGCATCGGGAGGTGGAAAACCGGCGTGGTCGCGGGTGAAAGGGGCGGCACGATCCAGTCCCAGCGTGCCGAGACTTCGCGCCCCGCCGCCTGCTCACGTTCGCAAAATTTCATGAACTCAGCCGAGGCGGCATGGTGGTCCACCAGCTTCACCCCGGCCGCCGCATAGGAATGCAAGACCGCCTCATTGAGCGTGAGCAGCGCCCGGTCCTTCCACAAAGTCCGCGCCGAGCGACGGTCCAGCCCGAGCCGGTCCGCCACAGTCGGCAGCAGGTCGTAGCGGTCCTGGTCCGCCAGATTCCGCGCCCCGATCTCCGTGCCCATATACCAGCCATTAAACGGCGCGGCCGGATAATCCGTGCCCGCCGCATGGAAACACATGTCAGCCAGGATCGGCACCGCATACCAGCGCAGTCCGAGCTCCGCAAACCACGGAAATTCGGGATGGCTCAACGCCACCTCCCGCACCAGCCCCTCCTCCAGCGGGAAAAGCTGCGGCCGGCCCTCCGGCCCCGCGATGATCCAGGGCAAAAGATCAAAGCGCCCGCGCTCCGCCGGCGGCCGCCAGCCCAGCTCGAGCGCGTGGTCGGTTAAAACCACATTCTTCGGGTCACCCAGAATCGCCCCACCCGCGCCCCGATAGCCCGCATAGGCACAGAGCTGGCCGTTCCAGATCCGCGGAGCCGGCCCGCCCGTCCGGTCCGCCGGCGCGAAAACCGTGAGCACGGATCGCACCGTCCCGTCGCCCTGCGCCGCCACCAGATGTTCGCGCAAGGCCGCCGCGATCTGCGCCGGCTCGCGGACCGCGCGCCGATCCCGGACCTCGAGACTACGCCAATGCAGCCGCCCGATGCAGCGTGCATGATTCCGCCAAGCCACCCGCCCCGCCCAGCGTAGTTCCTCCTCCTCCAAGGGAGCCGGACGCCCCTCCGCCGCTGCCGCCACGCAAGCGGCCCGGCGCGCCGGCGGCTCGACCCCACCATAGACTTCCGCCAAAAAGGCATACTCATCGGGCGCGCCGCCGCCCCCAGGGCCAGGCTGGGCAAGGGCGGAGGCGGTATGAAAAGGGCATCGGTCCATGAAAAAAGATGACCAAAAAACCGCGCCGCTCCGGATGCAAACGCGCATTCGAGAAAGCCCCCCGCCCCCGCCCCCCACCTTCAGTCCTTGCACCACACCCACCCGGCGGTGCATTTCCAAGCCCATGAAGGTCATGTTCACCGCCAAAGAATACGCCCGCCTGCTCGAACTGGTTTACCTCGGTTCACGCGTGGTCGCCGGAGCCCGCCCCCCCGAAGAGGAAAATCCCCACCTCGCCCGCTACGAAGACATTCAACAAAAACTCTTCGACCTCGCCACCCCGCTCGGCACCGCCGACCTCGTGACCGTCGCCAGCAACGGCCTGCTCGCCCCTTCGGAAAAACTGCTCGAAGACGAGCGCCTCCGCAAAATCGAGGGCGACTATTCCAACGACGTTTTCTGGCACGAGCTGGTCGCCCGCCTCGCCGACCGCGACCTCGCCGCCGAGCAAGCCCGCGACCACGCCACCGGTAAAGACGGCCCCCCCATCGACGCCGACGCCCGCCTGAAGCAGATCGAGGACGCCTATTGGGATGAGTTTGAGAAGCACGATCTCGCCCACTTCCTCCTCCTGCGCGGGGCCAAGGGCTGAGCCACCCTCCGCGCCATGAGCGAAACACCCCTCGACCTCGCGCGCCGGGCCATCGACGCCGCCCACTCCGGCGATCCCCGCCTCACCTCCGACGGGCGCCCGGCCGAGCTGGTCTACGCCGACCGCATGGAGGCCTGGATTGCGCGCCTCAACCCTGCCGCCTCGCCCCTGCTCCGCCTCGCCGCCCGCTGCCAGCATCTCGAGCGCTGGACTTCCCCGCGCACCGATTTCCCGATGGATAAGCCCGGCTACCTGACCTGGCGCCGCGCCCTCTACGTCCGCCAGGCCGAGCGCGCCCGCGCCCTACTCCTCGCCGCCGGCACACCCGCCCACGAGGCCGAGGAAGTCGCCGTCTGGGTCTCCAAGACCGGCCTGAAAACCAATCCCGGCACCCAAGCCCTTGAGGATGCTGCCTGCCTCGTCTTTTTGGAAAACGAGATCGCCGGCTTCGCCGCCACCCACGCCGATTATCCCGAGGCCAAGTTCATCGATATCCTGCGCAAGACTTGGCGCAAAATGAGTCCCGCCGCGCAAGCCGCCGCCCTCGCCTTGGAGCTTCCCCCGGCTATCGCCGCCCTCGTCCGCGCCGCGCTCACGCCCGCCGAGTAAGCACGCCGAGGCGCCAGCCCAGCACCAAAGTCGAGGCCGCCAAACCGCCGGCCAGCGCGATCCAGATACCCTCCAGCCCGCCCCCGCCGCGCACCCCGAACCACCACCCGCACGGCAATGCCAGCACCCAGAAGGCAAGAAACGCCGATACCAGCGGCACCCGCACGTCGGACAATCCTCTAAGCGCCCCCGCAAACACCACCTGCAGGCCATCGAAGAGCTGAAAAAACGCCGCGATGACCAGCACCTTGGTCGCCAGCGCCACCACCGCCGGGTCATCTTTTACAAAAGACTCCGCGACCGTTTTTCCTGCCAGCACAAAGGCCAGGGTGGAGATACCCGCCGTGACCACAGTCGCCAACGTCGCCCCCAGCGCCATCGGGCGCACCCGCCAGGATTCGCCCGCGCCGACCGCCCGTCCCGTCCGCACTCCCAACGCGATTGAAACGCCCAGCGGCACCATGAAGGCGAAGGCCGCGCAACTGATCGCAATCTGGTGCGCCGCCAGCTCGACCGTGCCAAGCCAGCCCGCCATGACCGCCGCCGCCGAGAAAGCCCCGCCTTCAAAAAACAACGCCGCCCCCATCGGCAAGCCCAGCGCAAGCATTTCCCGCATCCGTCCGGCCTCGATTCGCGCCGCCCCCGCCGCCCGCACCGCCGTGGCAAAAGGCCCAAACCCCCGCAACCAGAACCGGATCGCCACCACCGAGACGATCCGCGCCACCAGCGTCGCCACGCCAGCCCCAGTCAACCCCAGCGCCGGCGCCCCCAGCTTACCCCAGATGAGGATCCAGTTGAGCCCGACATTCAGCGCCACACAGGCAAAAAGGATGACCAAGGGCGGCCAGGGCCGGCCCAGCGCCTCGGCAAATTGCCGGTCAGCCTGAAACAAGAGCGTAGGAATCAAGGAGAGCGAGATAAGCGCAAAAAACGGCCGCATCACCGCGATGACCTCGGCCGGTTGCCCGAGCCGGTCCGCCACCAGGAGTGTCGCCACCAAACCAGCCGCCAGCAAGCCGCCCGCCCCCCAGGCGAGCGCACGCGCATGGCGCAACCACAGGCCCGCGAGATCATCCCTCCCCGCCCCATGCTCCCTCGCCACCAATACGGATCCAGGCACCAGCAGGCCGATACAGCCCATGAAAACCACGCCGAACACCGCTCCGGTAAACGAGCAGGCCGCCAGCTCCACCGTGCCCACGTGGCCGATCATCATGCTGTCGATCACCGACATCAGCATCTGGCTCAACTGCCCGAGCATAATCGGCACGGCCAAAACCAGCGTCGGCCGTAGTTCTTTAGTCCATTTGGGCATTGGTGTCGCTCGTGGTGCTATGCAATTGTGTCTGGTCCGTGTTGCGCGATAGATTTGAATCGAAACTGACCAGTGACTCAAATTACATAATAGCAGGCATTTGGGCCATCGGAAACGACGGCCACTTGTTTGTCTAATGCCGGATTCGTATACATATCACCTGAGAAGCCGGGAATAAAAAATACTCCCTGGCACGTTCCCGTCTCCACGTCCCAGATGCGGAGGGTTTGGTCCCGTGCAGAGGAAAGAATACGTCGCCCATCCGCGCTTAATTTAAAGGAGCGAATCTCATCGGTATGCCCCTTTAAAACATGGATACAGGCTCCGGATTCTATATCCCAAATGCGAATCGTGGAATCTAAACTTCCTGACACAATTCTTTTTCCATCGGGACTAAAAGTCAGGTCACGAATATCGGCAGAATGGCCTTCAAGTGCATGAAGACAAGCGCCGGTTTCCATATCCCAAATACGAATCTCAGGTTTTATATATAAACACCAGGAAACAATGAGTCTCTCATCTGCAGTCAGGGCGATACGATCGACGTGATCTGTATGGCCTTCGAGAACCCTTAGGCACTCCCCGGTTTCCATATCCCAAATCCGAATGATGCCGTCCCTGCCACCGGAAAGAAGGCGCTTCCCATCCAAGCTGATAGCCATGCTGCAAACCCAGTCAGAATGCCCCAAAATGTCCTTGCGGCACGCTCCGGTCTTCACGTCAAAGATGCGAATAGCGGCATCTTGTTGTCTCGAACCGGCGATGTCTCTTTTCGTGATGTTTACAGCAAGAATCACTTGCTGGCCATCTCTGCTGAACAAGGCGTGGTGATCTAGTAAACGGAGGCTTTTATCATTGGCTAAACCCTCGATATCAAGAATATGAAGAATCTTATCAGACTCCAAATCCCAAGCTATAAAAGGGGGTTTTTCGGTGACACCATAACGGCCGTCCGCGCTCGTTACGCTCATTACGCGACGATGATGAGACTTAGGCTCTTTGAGGAAATCGTCGGTCGACCCGTCATCTATAATATCATCAGGTTTTTCCAAGCAAACACCGAATTCAGCATCCCAAATGCGGAGAGTCTTATCATTGCTCCCGGAAACAACCCGCTGCCCATCTGCGCTTAAGGCGATGGAGTTAACCGATCCTGTATGACCTTTTAAAATCCTTAGGCATGCTCCGGTCTTTCTATCCCAAATACGAAGAGTGTTGTCCCAACTAGCGGAAACCATGCGTCGCCCGTCTGCGCTCAAGGTAATCGCATCAATTCTACCCTCGTGTCCCTCAAGAACGTGGAGGCATTTGCCGGTTTTCATATCCCAAATGCGTATAGTCTTGTCGTCACCCCCAGAAGCAAGGTGCCGACCGTCCGCGCTAACCACCAAGGCGCGAATTTTATCCGCATGTTTCTCGAGTTTATGTAGACACTCGCCGGTCTCCATATCCCAGATGCATATCGTGTAGAATCCCTCATCGCCGGAGTCCCGGCTTCCGGTAACAACAAACCGCCCATCCGGGCTCAGAGTGAGCACGGTTATGTATTGTTTTTGGTCTTCATATGATATTTTCTCCTTGAGAATATGAAGGCACACACCGGATTCGGCATCCCAGATTCGAACCGTTGCGTCAAGACCACCGGAAACAACCCGCCTACCGTCCGAACTTAGGGCAAAGGCTTCAATGCTATCTGTATGCCCTTTGAGGATATGGAGACAGGCGCCGGTTTCGGTATCCCAAATGCGAAGCTGATTTCTAGAGTCTCGAGCAGATGGATGCGAAGACACAATGAGCCGTTCATCTAAGCTCAAGAAAAGGCCTCCACTTCTGTATAGTGGCTTCTCTTCAAGCACCCGGAGGCAAGCGCCCGTTTCCATATCCCAGATGCGAATCGATCCGTCTTCGCTACCGGAGACGATTCGCCGTCCATCGGCGGTCAGCACGATAGAAAAAATGGTCCCTTGATGCCCATTTAGGACATGGAGGCACACGCCGGTCTCCGTGTCCCAAATGCGAAGGGTATAATCATTACTCCCAGAAACCACGCGTCGCCCGTCCACGCTCAGGGCGAGCAAACTGACCTCTTTTGTATGCCCCTCAAGGACCGCTCTGCAGGCGGGAAGCGGGTTATAAATTTCTCCAGGATGAAAGTCCTTGATAAGTTTGATGCCCTCAAATGCCTGGAGACCTTTTTCCCCCGCCTCATGCACCGGCCCGGCGGGGGCATCGTTGCGGGCAAGGTTGGCCACGAATCCTTCCTGGGCGCAATATTGCTGGAGCGGTCTAGAATGGGTGGCGGTGAAAACCCGGAATGCTTTAACAATATCGAGGCGGCCCGGCTGTTCGGTGATTCGTTTTCGTTCCACCGCGATTTCCTCCTCGGTCCATATCCGCACTTGGGGCACGGGCTTGGGCGGGGCCGGCTTGGGTTCTGGGCTGCCATCCCGGATCCGCGACCAGGCGGCAACGTATTCCGCCATATCCTTCGCATATCGATCCAGTTTCGCCTGCCGCACGGCGTCGGTTTTGCGTTCTTTTTCTCCTTTGGGGAGCAACTTCACTGCCGCCAAATAGTCCCGAAGCATTTCGGGGAGTTCGTGCGCGATCGCGCGGGCTTCGATAAAATCCAGATCGGAAAGCGCGGCTGTGGCGTTGTCCCAGTCCTCCACTTCGAGGAAGTGCTCCACGGCATGGCGGCGCACATACCGTGAGGTTTGCTTACGGCCATCCGCCATGGCCCGGGCGCAGAATTCCGCCATGCGTTTTTGAACGCGATGCCGCGTCTCGGGCGTCGTCAGATATCGATCCTCCACGGCTTTTCGCAGGTAGTCGTGGCTGAATGCGAGTCGCCCACCCGCCCCGATGAGGGACTCGTCTAGAGCGATGTGGACAGGCGCCCAGACCGCGGGCGGCAACCCAGAGACGGATAAAAGCTCGTCTTCAGCGAAGCTCTCCTTAGCCGCCCAGAGAACCTCCAAGGCCGATCGAACCGCCCGCGGGGTGTTGTCGGCTTCGATGCGTGCCAGCACCTTTTCAAACAGGTCGTCGATCGTTGCGCTCACGAGGTAGTGGGCGAGGCGGTCGTTGAGTTCCTCATGGACCCCGAAGACTCGCAGCTCCTCGAGCAAAGTCCGCAGAAAGAGCGGATTCCCGCACAGGGGATGCCCGAGCACCGTCGCAGTCTGCCGGGGAGTGAGCGACTTTCGGTATTTGGCCAAATGCTCGCGGATAAACCTTTCGCAGTCCGGGCGCTCCAGCGGGGAGACTCGCACTTCGCGCCATTCCATTTTCTGGAGAACCACATCGCGAATCCCGCCATCCAGACAGGACGCAACCAACGCGACCCCGTCGGGTAATTGCCTCGGCCACCAGTCGAGATCCCGATGCGCGGTCATCTTGTCGAGCGCGTCCAGCACCAGAATGAAACTAACGCCTTTCCCCCGGGCGAAGGCGCCCGCTTTCTCCAACCAAGGCTCGAGCAGGTGAAGCGCCTCGCGCGGATCGCCCTCGAAAATGAATTCCTCGCCGATGATGCGTGAAATCTCGCGCAGAAGGCGGATCGTCATGCTGACAGGATTGGCTGCATCCGTGCCCGTGCCGAGAAAGTGGGTAAGCACGATGGCCCCGGAATGTTCTGGGATGTAAGCCCAGTTTGAGAGCAGAGCGCTCTTTCCTCCCCCAGAAGCGCCGCAAACCAGGACTGGTTTGCGCGGTTCCTCAGAAATCGCGGCATCGATTGCCTGGAAGTATTTCTGCCCGCCGATGTAGAGGCCGAGCCGGGAAGAGGCGAACGCCTCGTGACGCATGCGATCCTGCGCGAGGGCGTCGGGGACTTCGCTCGCGGGGAAGGCCACGTCGATGAGGTGCCAAAGGTCGTTCTGGACCCGTTCAGCGAGCGCCTCCGGCGACGGGCAATCCTCCACCACGGGAAATCCGCTCCGGCGTATGCGGTCTTTGAGCGCCTCGAGTTTTTCTTTTTCCGCCAAGCCTTCGCTCAGGTAGGCGCCTCCTTTTTTTCGCGACCACTTGGAATCGCGAAAATAGAAAAATGCCCGGTCCGCCATCGCTGGGTTGTTCAATACACCGTGGAGCATCTCCAGCTCGGTGACGCTTTTGCCGCCCTTGTGTTCATCAAGCCAGGGCTGCTCCAAGATGAGCGAGAGGTCATACTTCTCCGGTTCGGGGATCCAACCGTAGCGCTCGCCGATGAAGCCCATGAAAAAGGGCCGCGAGCGGTCGATCTCCGCGAGACAGATCGGCAGCACCTTGCCCTGCCGGGCCTCTTCTTCGGTGATCCCCCAGCGCAAATCCACATCCACCAACTCCACCTGCCGTTCCCGGCACTTGCGGCGCAGTTCGGGAAAAACCTTCCTCACCAACAAATCCCGCTCCTCGGCAAAATCCCGAAAGGTGGAACTTAAAAAAACGCGGACGGTCCGGGATGGGGTGGGCATGAGCTTTGATCAGTTCTACAGAGCTTCGATAAAGTCTCGGATAGCTACCAAATCGTCGTCAGCCAACGCCTGGTCTTTTTCGACAGGATGCAGCGCGAGGTGTTTTCGTATTAGACGCTTTGCCTCCTCCAGATTGCCTTCAAGGCACTCGTAGCTTGCTAATTGGGAGCGGAAATTGTCTGCGACCTCATTAGAATGGGATGACCACTCGCGCAGCAGTTTTATTGCGGCCCCGCGACGATTGATTTTATTTAATAAAACCCCTAAATTATTAACTTTGAATAGTGTCCAGTAATGATCTACGCCCTTTATTTTTTCCCAGCCCTCCAAGGCCCGGCGATACAGAGCCTCCGCCCCTTCATAGTCGCGCTTGGAGTTAAGAAAATTACCCAAGTTTTCCATGCTACTGAGTGTATCCGGATGGTTAACTCCTAGTGCTTTTTGTCTGCCCTCCAAGGCCCGGCGAAAGAGCGCCTCCGCTCCTACATGATCGTCTTTGTCTTGGAGCAGTTTTCCAAGATCCATAACGCTGTTAAGCGTATCCGGATGGTCGGCGCCCAAGGCTTTTCCCCTGCCGTCCAAGGCCCAGCGAAAGAGAGCTTCTGCCCCTTCATCGTCGCATTTTCTTCTGAGTAGATTTCCCAGATTGTTAACGCTGCAAAGCGTAACTGGATGGTCGGTGCCCAATGCTTTTTCGCTAACCTCCACAGACCGGCGAAAGAGCGCCTCTGCTCCTTCATCGTCGTTTTTTTCGCTCAGCAGATTTCCTAGAGTATTCATGCTTCCAAGCGTAAACGGATGGTCAGCGCCAAATGCTTTTTCATACCCCCCCAAGACCCGTCGATACAACGCCTCGGCCCCATCATAATCACAGTATTCAATGCGCAAAACCGCCAGATTGTTAACACTGGCGAGCGTATCCGGGTGGTCGGCTCCAAGCGCTTTTTCCCTACCCTCTAACGCCAGGCGATACAAAACCTCTGCCGCTCCAGGGTAGTTTGTTTGGTTTAACAGACAGGAGGCGAGACTTGAGATGGAGCTCCAATCTTCCGCCCTGTCCGTCTGCCCCAGGAGCTTCGGCAGCCAATCGCCCACCCAGGCCTCCCAGCGAATCTTGGCAGCAAGACCATATTCGGTCTCGCCCCGCTCATCGAAACACTTCCACAGAAGCTCCCCCAGCTGCTTTGCCGCCGGAATGGCATCCGTGAAGTAAACCCCGGCGGAATCCGAGCCCAGCCATTCGCCAAGTGTTTTGTGGAACAAGCCCAGGCCCCCCCGATCCTCGACCAGGTAGCTGCCCAAGAGTGTGCGGGCCCGCACAGCCCCCTCCCGGTCCCAACCAAGCACCTCGGCGGCAAGATCCAGAGGCAAGGGCCCCGGCGCGGCCATGACCAAGCGCAGAAGCGGTTGGGCGCATTCCTTAAACTCCTTCCGAAAGCGACCTTCGAAGGCCGCATGGTAACGGCTGTGCAGGCCGGGTAGACCGGACTCGAGAGCGTCCAATCCACCCGGGGCCAGCGTTCCCTCGCGCAATCCCTCGGCCACGAGGCGCAGGTAGAGTATCATGCCCCCGCTTTTTTCGACCAGCAGCATGCAGAGCCGGTCGCGATCTTCAGCCGGCAGCAGGGGGGCCACCTGCTCTTCGCAATAAGCCTGTAAATCGGCCGTGTTACGCGCATCCCTAGCCTCCATGGCAAAGGGCTTGAAGCCCTGCAGGTAGGGAACGACCGAGGCGTCCGGCCGGCTCGTCACCACGAAGCCTATCCACTCGGGGAGCTCCAGAAACCGCCCGCTGATCAAGGCGGCAAGAGGGTTCGTGCCATCGGCCTCGGCCCCCTCATCCAGGGCATCCACCAATATGACCAGCTTGTGCTCGCGCCAGATGAGCCCCGCCATCGGCTCCGAGATGAGAAAAGAAAAGAGGTCGTGCAGGCTTTTCTTGGCGAGCTCCTGCCGTGCCTCCTCGATGCGCTCCGGCGCCGAGTCGGCAAACAGCCCGAGCCGCGGCAAGAGGCGGGCGCGGTAGTCATCCCAGCGCAGGGCGAGTTGATAGGCGATCGTCTGGAGCGCCCGCATGGGATCGCGCAATTCTACGCTCTGGTGGTCGCAGAACCACGTGCCCACGATCGCCGCGCGGTGCCGGTTGGCCATTTGCACGGCCAGGGCGGTTTTGCCAAAGCCGGGCCCGGCCTTGACCCAAAAAACGCGCGAGGACGGCTGGTGATCCAGCCAGTGCTCATAGGCATCGAAAACCCACTCGCGCCCGGTGAAGCCCGCCAAGTGCCGGGCAAAGCGCCCCTCAAAGCCAGAGGGGGCGAGCACTCTCCGCAAGACCTCGGCCTCGGAGGCGAAACGGCCCGCCTCTCCCTCAACGCGGCTCACGATCTCCAAAAACTTTTCCTCGTAGAACCGCTCGAAGTCGAGGTCCACCTGGTCGCGGTATTCCCGCCACCGGCTCAGGTCCGGCCACTGTAGGTGGGCGATCGTGACGGGGATGCTCTCCAGGGGCACCTGCTCCACCAGCACCGGATAGACCTTGCCGAAATGCTGGAGCGCCATTGCCACCTCGTTGCGGCACACACCGGGATCGCGAGTCGAGTGGAGGGATAAGAATGCGATCGCCATCTCCGCATCGTGAATCCCCCTGGTGATCGTGCCCTTCCAGTCATCCCAGGAGCCAATCTCTTTGTAGTCGATCCACACCCGGTGCCCCCGCGACTCCAAGTCCGCCTTGAAGCGATCCACCAGCTCGCGATTGGCGTCGTGCCCGTAGGAAAAGAAAATCCGCTTGGGCTTGGCGGCCTTGGCCTCGACCTCGACCTTGGGCGTGAAAGCATCCGGGGCGGGAGACTCTCCGGGGAAGCGTTCTTCGCAGGCGTTACACTCCCACTTGGCGGCCTTGGCCTTCCAGGTGGTGTCGGCGGAGGAGCAGTGGGGGCATTTCACGGCAGGTAGTTACAGTAAGTCTTCTGCCGGGCATTAAACCTGTCCACGAGAATCACCTGCATAAAGCCGAAAGGCGGTTTTCAGCTAAAGCAGCGCTCGGGCTTCTTTCGGGCGAGGCGCGAAGTCTGGCAGGGTTTCACCGGGAAAACGTTTCAAAGGGCGCTAGGCAGACCATGGCTTCACGCTGAAGCCCCTTGGCCCGATTTAATTAGATCACAAGCCGAGGCCTTTCCTCACTTGGACGCGGTCTTTTTCTTTAACCGCCTCGCTGAGTTCCATGAACGGAGCGATGTCGGGATGGATTCTGCGGGTGTTGTCACGCGGCCTCCCGCCGCGCCAGCCACTCATGGCTTTCTCCGCCATCCACCGCTGGTGCTCGCAAATGGCCAGATGCTCGACGAGACCGGCCCGAGCGGTTTCCGGGGCAGCATCCCAGATGGTTTTCTTGATCTGCCGATGCAGGACGGCCCAGCGGTTGGACTCCTTAAAGGCCTCGCCCAAGGCGTCATACTCTTGCGCCTTGGCCCTTTCCTCCGGGCTGAGTCCGGCAAGATAGGCCGCGTGGTTCTCGCGGGCCTGCCGCTCCAGTTCCAAATCCCCGAATTCGGGTGATTTAAGGCCCATTTCAAAAATTGAATCAATTTTGAGGCGCGGCTCGTCGATGAGCTGGGTTTTCGGGGAGTGAAGAATAATCGCCCGGACCCTTTGCGCGTTGAACTGCGGCGAGCAAAGGAGTTTATCGGCGAGCTCAAGCGTGCTCGTTTCGTCGGCCAACTTGACGACGGCGAGGTCGAAATTTTGGCCCGCTAATGCCGGGGAGACAGGAACCAAAAAATCGTCCTCTTGGATAAAATCGACCTTTGCGACGAGATCCAATGCGGGGTGAAGCGTGCGAAAGGCCTTCTCCATTTTGGCATCGCGGACCGCCACAACATACTCTGGCAGATGGCTGCCTGTTATTTGGATAAAAGCGATGGCGGCTTTGATAAAATCCCGCGAAAAAAAATCATCGGCGACCACGAGAATTCGCACGCCTCGGGCGGCGATGTCAGGGACAAGCGCCAAATCCCGCGCCGCATCGCCCACGATGTGGCGCAAGGCGGCCGCCTCAAAGCTGACTACCCGAGCCTGCCACGTGGAGGGATGAACGACCAGTTTCCAGCGTTGGTTGAGGAGTTCCCGGATCTCGAGTGATTCGATGCAGACGAGGATTTGCCCTTTATCCCCATTGATCGATTCCGGCCGGGCCATTGCGGCGATGGTTTCGGCCGAGGAAATGGTTTCGTTGTCACCGCTAGTGGCAGCCACCACGACCCGCGCCGAGCGATCGGCTCCCGCCGCTTTTAATTTCAAAGGATCCAAGGGGGAACCTGCCACAAAAAGAATGCCGGACTGCTCCAACTCGCCCAACCGGGGATGTTGCGCGTCATCTCCGATAATCGCCACCTTCTGCCCTTTAGCCGAAGCCGCCAGGGCAAGATCGGGGTTATTCATGCCAAACCCAGCAAAAACCACGTGTCCCCGCGCCTGGCGAAAAGCAAACTGCCGGACCTGCCTGCGAAAAATCCAAAAAACGGACTGCAAAAAAGCAGCGGCGAAAACCGCTTTAATTCCTATCCTAGAAATACTTAATGACCAATGTTCTTCGTGATACTCTCCAAAAACTTCAAAATCCTCTCCTTTGGCCAAATGAATGGTCTGATCAACGACCAGTTCCCATTCCGGCAATTTGTGTGCCGCCTCAAGGGTCCTGTGCCAGCCATAAACACCAAAGGCCAGAAAAACGACCCAAAGGGCGATTAAGAGAGGCCAGAATTTTTTAGGGACTTTGGTTGGGAGATACATATGCTACAGGTTCGGCTAGGGGCTTATTTAAAAGCACTTATGAAATTAGCTACAATGACTGGGGGCCGTCGGCGAGTCGTGTTAACTATGGACTTGGACCCCTGAAATGAAGAATTGGCAAGGCGAGTTTTTAAGAGTGTCAATGGCTGGAGATGAACGCAGCATAAGAGAACACCGTAGGGGAGGGGTAAGTTACTTGAGTTGTGTCTATCAAATTCAGCAAAAGTGAACCCAGGCCGCATTGCACTTGATTTGGCAGCCCGCCTTCGACTTCACTTGCTAGTGTGCACCCCACTTTGCACGAGCGCCCTCAAAAGGCCCGAAATACCCAATAAAATTTAAATCCACTTTCTGCTGTCAGGCTGAACAAGAAGATAACTTTCAATTTCAATCGTTTTTCTAACAACCTACCCACATCATGAGCCCACTGTGCCTATTCGTAGCCCTATGCGTCTTCGCCCTTAACGGTTCTTTCATTGTTCAATCTAGGGCTGCTTCTATTAAAACCTCTCAGGCTACTGAGATTGACACCTTAAATAGAACTATCACGCCCGATGATCGGATTGTAACTGATAAAACGCCACTCCCCGCAGATCAGGAGAAGGACCGCGTTCCCCTAGCTTACAAGGCAGCCATTTTCATAATCAACCGCGGCGACGTATCTTTGAATAAGGAAGCACCTATTTTTGAAGACCTGCTTACTGCTCAGCTAACTACCAAAGGTTTCGCAGTTATATCCCGAGAATTGACCCTGAATGCTGTCGCCGATTTCCTTGCGCGAGGCAAAAAAAACTCGGTGGACGAAGCCTTATCAGAGCAAACTTCCGCCATTCGTCTGAGCCAGAATCTGGGGGCAGACTATCTAATCGTCGGCACGCTAACCTCATTTGAAACGGAAACGCGTAAAGTTAACGCCTACAATGTTAAGTTCGACAAGTTGACTCACACCCTACGGACCACTTATCGCATCGTAGATGGCTTCACGGGCGAGACATTGGCGGCCGATGTAATCATCTCAGAGCGCTCGATCCAACAAGACAAATATTCCCAAACCGAGGCCCCTAGTTTGATTCGCGGTCTTATCACCAAAGCTTCCACCGACATAGCCGCAAAAGCCGGCGAGAAAGTCGCCAGCGGTTCCATCCGCGCGGTTGACCGCAACCTATCCCAGGTTACCTTCCGTATCGCTGTCTCCATGACAGATGTGAACATTCCCGAAGTTGTTTTCGACGAAGCCGGCGAAGCTCGCGTCACTGCCAACACAGTGGCCATAGAACCCCTGGCAGTTACAGTTGAACTTAACGGCGTAGCCATCGGGTCAACAGGAACAGGTGGTTCAATCACCAACTTAACTGCGGCACGTGGGTTCCATCGCTTAAGACTATCTCGCGAAGATTTAACGCCATGGGAACGGACCGTCAACATTCAGGAAGGCACTACGTTAAACGTCGCCATGCAGCTGAGTCCAGAGGGGCTCTCACGCTGGCAGGCAAACACCGAGTTTCTATCAAAATTAAAAGGAGATAGCATCCTTACACGTGCCGAGGCTGAAAAAATGAAAGGTTTGGCTAAAGCTCTCGAGAATTTTGGTTTTAAAATATTTTAATTTAATCGGAACCGAATTGCATAATACAATTTACCCTAAGGGCACATTTTAGTAAACCACCTGACGACCGCTTTTTTAAATTTTATGAAACGCTTATTAATCCTCCTTGCTACACTTTCTGCGATTCTTTCACCGTTGTGTCTCACCGCTCAGGAAAAAACCATTGGCGTAGCGGCAGTAACTATTT
>CAMCZZ010000012.1 GCA_945888375.1 Akkermansia muciniphila
CATCTGCTCGCGCGCGTCGCTCATCTTCTCTACTTTCTTCTTCTGTCGGGTCATGGTCGGTTCCTTGTTCGTTTGTGGTTTAGGTTTGGTCACCAAAACCACCCTTCCATGACCCGACCTTTTGCTGAACTTTTAAGACACTACCGCGCAGCCCGGCGCCGCAGGCGGAGGGTGCGCCCGCAGGGCGAACACTATCCGGAGGGTATTTCGACCCGAGGGCTTCACCGAAAGGCGCCGCCAAGTCACCTAACCACACCCCGGGAAATGCCCTGATCCCGGCTGAGGCGACATCGTCGCGACACACAAAAAAGCCGCTCCGGGCAAAGGGAGCGGCGCAGGCCGGAAAAACCAGCGGTTGGTCAAACCTTGGGCCCGCCCTGCGAGAGCTTGCGCGCGCGCAGGCGGAGGCCGTTCAGGCGGATGAAACCGGTGGCGTCGCTCTGGTTATACCAGCTCTTCACACCCTCCATCGAGGCGATCTTGTCGTCGTAAAGCGAATACTTCGACTTGCGGCCGCAGGTGATGATGTTGCCCTTATAGAGCTTCAGACGGACCGTGCCGGAGACGTAGCGCTGGCTCTCGTCCACCATGGCTTGGAGCATCTCGCGCTCGGGTGCGAACCAGAAGCCGTTGTAGACGAGCTCGGCGTATTTGGGGATGAAGCCGTCGCGCAGGTGCAGCACCTCGCGGTCGAGGGTGAGCGACTCGACTTGCCGGTGGGCCTGCATGAGGATGGCGCCGCCCGGGGTCTCGTAGACGCCGCGGCTCTTCATGCCGACGAAACGGTTCTCCACGAGGTCGACGCGGCCGATGCCGTGTTTGCCGCCGAGTTTAT
Organism: Akkermansia muciniphila; assembly: GCA_945888375.1. Taxonomy (GTDB): domain Bacteria; phylum Verrucomicrobiota; class Verrucomicrobiia; order Opitutales; family Opitutaceae; genus IMCC26134_A. Next base: position 836 of record CAMCZZ010000012.1, read on the forward strand.
TCAACGCCTTCATCACCCCGCCCGGGGTGAGTTTCTTGCCGTTGACCGCGACGGCGTCGCCCTTCTCGAACTCAATTTCAACGTATTCGGGCTTGTCCGGGGCATCCTCCGGGGCCACGGAGAGTTTGAACATCGCCTTGTTGGCTTGGGTGGTGGGATCAAACCATGGATCCTCGAGGATGCCGGCCTCATAAGAAATATGCAAAAGATTGCGATCCATCGAATAAGGCTTCTTAAGTGAAGCCTCGACCGGGATTTTGTGCTTAGCGCAGTAGGCGATCATCTCGGCGCGACCGGGGAAAAGGGCGCGGTATTCCTCCATTTTCCAGGGAGCGATGATCTGGAGATCGGGGGCGAGCGCCATATAGGTGAGCTCAAAACGGCACTGATCGTTGCCTTTGCCGGTGGCGCCGTGGGCGACCGTGTCGGCCTTCTCCTTGCGGGCGATATCCACCTGCGCTTTGGCGATCAGCGGACGGGCGATGGAGGTGCCCAGGAAATACTGGCCCTCGTAAATCGCGTTGGCGCGAATCATCGGGAAAATATAGTCGCGAGCGAAGTCCTCGACGAGATCCAGAGTGTAGTGCTTCGAGGCGCCGGTGGCCTTGGCCTTTTTATCCAAGCCCTTGAGCTCTTCCTCCTGGCCGACATCAGCGGCGAAGGTGACGATTTCGGCGTCATAAGTTTCCTTGAGCCACTTGACGATGACGGAGGTGTCGAGACCCCCGGAGTAGGCGAGAACGATTTTCATAGGAAAAATAGGTTTTGTGGGCGGCGAGGACAGGTGGAGCAAAGAAAAAGGCGCAAGAAAACGCGAAGCCGCCCGAAACCGCCTCCAAAGCGAAAAACAAAGCGCAGAAAGCCTCCGTAATTCGATGGCGATTTACCAGCGGTCTGCGGCGAAACGCCCCAAGGCGCATCCGCCATCGACAAGACCACTAGGCGCGACGTGCCAACAGCGTCATAATCGCCTTTTGCACGTGCAGGCGATTTTCAGCCTGATCAAAAATGATGGAACGAGGATTATCCAAAACCTCCTGCTGCACCTCTTCCCCCGCATGCGCTGGGAGACAGTGCATGAAATAAGCGTCCGCTTTGGCCGCCGCGAAGATTTCGCCGGTGACGCTGTAGGGAGCCATGAGCGCGAGGCGCTCCCGCTTCTCCTCCTCTTTGCCCATGCTCACCCACACATCCGTGTAAACCACATCCGCGTCTTTGACCGCTAGGAGCGGATCGGTGGTAAATTCATAGCCGCCAGCGAAACCCTCCCGCGCGAGCAAGCCCTCCAACTCGGCCGAGGGCGCAAAACCCTTGGGTCCAGCCAGACTGATCTTCATGCCAAACAAATTTGCCCCCAGCACCCAAGAATTGGCCATGTTGCAGGCAGTGTCTCCGAGAAAGGCGATTTTCCTCCCGCGCAGGGAGGCAAACAAATCCCCTCCGGCTGGTGCCCAGCGCTCAGCCATGGTGAACGCGTCGGTGTAAATCTGGCAGGGGTGAAGGAAGTCAGTCAGCGCATTGATGACCGGGACCGTGCCAGCCGCAGCCAGTCGTTCCACCTCGGCGTGGTCGTAGGTGCGCACGATCAAACCGTGCACAAAACGCGAAAGCACCCGGGCGGTATCCTCGATCGACTCGCCGCGCCCCAGCTGGATGTCGTTTTTGCTCAGGAAAAGCGGATTGCCACCCAATTCATGAATACCGACCTCGAATGATACGCGGGTGCGGGTCGATGACTTGGAGAAAATCAATGCCCACGTCTGGTGCTGCAAGACGGTGCCCAGGGCGGTGCCACGCAGGGCCTTGAGTTCGCGCGCCAGAGCGAAAAGTTCGGCTACTTGAGCAGGCGAGAAATCAGTCTCTTTCAGGAAATGCTTCATGTCCGTCGATAGAAGCGGCTCAACGTAGGGAAGCCGCGTCCCCGCGGGCGAGGGTAATCTTAGCCTCGCCACCAAAACGTGACCCAGCCCACCCAACGCTCGCCTCAACAGCGTGCCAGGCTCAGGTGGCCTTGGCCGCGAAAACCCGGCGCAGGATCTCGACCGACTCCGCCAACTCCAACTCGCTCGCAATCAAAGGAGGAAGCAGACGAATGACGTTCCCCCCGGCCAAGGGCGCCAGCAAACCCGCCTCGCGCAGGGCGGCGATATAGGGCGGCGGCTCGGAGGTAAGTTGCAGGCCCACCAAGAAACCCACGCCGCGAAGGCCGGTCAGCTGCGCGGGAAACTCCTCCGCTAAACGCGCCAGCGCGGCGTGCCACGGGCCACTGACCCGAGCAACATGCTCGCAGAGTTTTTCGTCCGCGATGATATCCAGCGTCGCCAAGGAGGCGGCGCAAGCCAGCGGCGTGCCGCCAAAGGTGGTGCCATGCATGCCGGGCTGAAAAAGATCCGCCGCACTCTCGCCGATCCAAATCGCGCCAATGGGAAATCCGCCGCCGAGACCCTTGGCCATGCCGATCGCGTCCGGTCGCACCCTGGCGTGGTCGAAGGCGAAAAACCGCCCCGTGCGCCCGATGCCGCATTGGACTTCATCCAAAATGAGCAGCAGATTGTGGCGGTCGCAAAGAGCGCGTAGACCGCGCAAAAAGTCAGACGTAGCGGGATGAACCCCTCCCTCGCCCTGGATAGTCTCGATGAAGATCGCCGCCGTCCGGTCATCGACCAACGCCTCAAACGATTCCAGATTGTTCAATTCGCCAAACTCAAAGCCTGAAAGCAAAGGACGGAACCCTTTTTGAATTTTCTCCTGCGGCGTCGCGCTCATGCCCCCGAAAGTGCGGCCGTGGAAGGCTGACTTCGCACAGATGACCTTGTGGCACTTGCCCTCCTCGCCGGACTTCCGGATGCCGTGCAGGCGGGCGAGCTTTAACAGACCCTCGTTGGCCTCGGCGCCAGAGTTGCAGAAAAACACCCGGCCCGGGCCAGCCTGAACGACCAGGCGGCGGGCGAGTTCACCCTGTAGCGGATTGCGATAAAGATTACTGACGTGCGCGAGGGTGGCCGCCTGCTCGGAGACGGCCCGGACCCAGCGCGGGTGGCAGTGGCCGACGGCGTTGACTGCGATGCCCGAGGCAAAATCCAGATAGCGTTTGCCGGCGTCATCCCACACCCGGCAACCCTCGCCGCGGGCAAGAGTAATGGCAGGTCGTCCGTAGTTCCGTAGAACATACGAATCATAGGCGGCCTCGGCGGCGGTCTGGGCGATCTGGTTCTGGCTCATGGATGGAAAAGGGAGAAAATGCTGGACGCACCCCCGGCGCAAGGCGGGCCGGAAAGATTAAACCCTGAGCGCGATCCCGGGGGCCGGAAGGGCTTAACCGTGCACGATCTCGGTGCCGATGCCCTTGTCGGTGAAAATCTCCAGCAGGAGCGAGTGTGGCAGGCGCCCGTCGATAAAGTGAACACGCTGCACTCCCTCGTTAAGCGCCCTTACGGCACTTAACACTTTTGGGCGCATACCCTTGTCGATCACTCCGCTCTTTTTTAGATCATCCACTTGGGAGACTTTGAGCGTAGAAATGAGCGAGGTCATGTCGGGCGGGGCGGCGAGCAAGCCGGGGACGTCGCTCATGTAAACTAATCGCCGGGCGCGTAAGGCGCTGGCCACCCGGCCGGCGACGAGATCGGCGTTCACATTGTAGGGCTTGCCATCATGGCCCTCGGCCACCGGCGAGATCACCGGCACATAGCCCTCCGCAATCTCCTTTTTGATCAACTTCACCTTCACCTCGACGACCTCGCCAACGTAGCCGAGATCAACCGTATCACCATTATCATCTATGGTGAGTTTTTCGCAGACTAAAACGGTATCGCCAGCCAGGGCGCGGGGCTTGGAACGGGCGAGTGCTATGGCGTCGCACACATCTTTGTTTACGATTTCATCGAGCGTCTTTTTCACGATCTGCACCGTGGCCTCGTCGGTGATGCGCATGCCGTTCGGGGCAAACTGGGATTTCAAACCCGACTGCTCCATGGCCTTGGTAATGGCTTTGCCGCCCCCGTGAACGACGACGACATTGATGCCGCAGGCGGCGAGAAAGGCGATATCATAGGCCACGCGGTTACGGACCTCGGGATCGGGGTCGTCCATGAAGCTGCCGCCGTATTTCACCACGAAGGTGGATCCGCGAAAGTCTTGAATATAAGGGAGCGCCTCGAGCAGGACGCGGGCCTTGGCAGTGATGTCGGAAACGTTCATTTGGATAAGCCTAGAAGGTGGGGTAAATCACCCTGCGTCAGGTTTTCCACCACATTCTCCGCGACGGACGTGTGACGGAGTGGCGGCAGCCCGAAAATGCTCTTCACTTCCCTCGTCTCCGGTCCACTTATCCGCCCGTGCCCAGTTCACAGAATACTTTTCCCTCCCGTGCCGCGCATCGCGCCTGGCTCGCCGGCCAAGCCGCCCTGCCCAAGGGCTTCCGCGTCGGGACCACACGCTTCGAGTTTTTGCCTAAGGAGGCGCCCAAGCCATCGAAAATGACGCTGACGCTGATCGCGCTCGATGCGCCGACGGCGGATTTTGCGGCCGTCTTTACCAAAAACGCCTTTCCAGGGGCCCCCGTGATCGTAGGCCGGAAACGCCTGGGGGAGCCCCGGCTCGGCGCCATCCTGATCAATAATAAAATCTCCAACGTGTGCGCCCCCGATGGCGTCGCCGCCAGCGAGGCGGTCTGCGCCGCCACCGCCGGACTGCTCGGGCTGGCGCCGTCCGAGGTGCTCCCCTGCTCCACCGGCGTGATCGGCTGGGGCCTGCCGGTCGAGGCCATGACCGCCGCTCTCCCGCAGGCCGCCACGGCGCTGGCGGCTGGGGATATCCTGCCCGCCGCCGAAGGCATCGTCACAACAGATCTCTACCCCAAAATCCGCCGCGCCGACCTCGGGGGCGGATCCATCGTCGGCATCGCCAAAGGCGCGGGCATGATCGAACCCAACCTCGCGACAATGCTCGTCTACCTCCTCACCGATCTGGCGGTGCCCCGTGAGATTTTGCGCGCCATGCTCAGCCGCGCGGCCGGCGAAACATTTAACCGCATCTCGATCGATAGTGATACCAGCACGTCCGACACCGTCGTCGCCGTCTCATCCGGCCTGGTGCCCTGCGCCGACCTCGCCGCCTTTGAAAATGCCCTGCGCGGCGTTTGCGCCGACCTCGCCGAGGACGTGGTGCGAAATGGCGAAGGTGTTCGCCACGTCCTTCGCGTGCGGGTGACCGGCACGCCGGACGTCACCACCGCGTGCGCCTTGGGCAAGGCCATCGTCAACGCCCCCCTTTTTAAGTGCGCCATGGCCGGAAACGATCCGAACGTCGGCCGCCTCGTCCAGGCGATCGGCAAATACGTCGGCGCCTCGGGCCTGGGTCTCGACCTCTCCAGACTCCGGGCATGCATCGGCGGGCAGGAGATCTTCTCCGGGGGCGCCTTCCGCCTGGACTATGCGAAGGAGTCCGCCTTGGTGGCGCATCTCCGCTCGGCCGAACTTTATCAGAGCCAACCCACCCCCGACGGCGGCTTCGCCCCCCCAGTGGACTACCCCCCGCACGAACGTTGCGTGGAGATTGAGGTAGATGTGGGGGCAGGGCAGGCCACCGCGACGGTTTTTGGCGGCGATCTCACCCACGAATACGTGAGCGAGAACGCCGACTACCGGAGTTGAGCCGGTAGGGCGTCCGGGCCAGCCGGGATCAGAGCAAATCCGCCGCCAACTCGGCGAGGCGGCTGCGTTCACCCTTGGTCAACTTCACATGCGCGGCGAGCGACTGGCCTTTCATGCGATCGTGGCAGTAAACGAGGCCGTTGCTGCGGGAGTCCACGTAAGGGTTATCTATCTGGGCGGGATCACCGATGAGCACGATCTTCGAGCCCTCGCTGATACGAGTGATCACGGTCTTCACTTCGTGCGGGGTGAGCTGCTGGGCCTCGTCCAAGATAAAAAAGCGCCGGGCGATTGAGCGACCGCGGATGAAAGCGAGGGCCTCGATCTCGACCAACCCGCTCTTGATCAGGCGCTCGTAGGGCTTCATCGGCGCGTTTGGTCCGGCCGAGCCGCCATTGCCAGTGGGAGCCGACCCCGTAAGGGCGGCGTTGGACATAGCCAGCGCCGAGGCCCCGCCCTTGCGATGTTTTTTGGAGACTTTTTTGGCGGCAAACTGCGGCTCCTTCGGCGGCCGGGAGGGTATGAGCACTTCGAGCGCGTCGAAATAGGGCTGCAACCAAGGTTTCATCTTCTCCTCAATCGTGCCCGGAAGAAAACCGATATCCTTGCCCAACGCCATGACTGGCCGAGAGATGGATACGCCGTCATAACGCGACTGGTCGTCATGGGTCTGGTGCAGCGCACAACCGATGGAGAGCAGGGTCTTGCCCGTGCCGGCCTTGCCGAAGCAGGTGACCAGCGTGATCGAATCGTCGAGCAATGCGTCCATAAAGAACTGCTGCTCGAGATTGCGCCCGCGGATCGTGATGCCGCCGGGTGCCTTGATCCAATCAGGGATCTTTAATCGGCACACGCGGCCTTCGCCATAGTAGCGCGCCGGCATGGTCTTGCCCTCGGTCGAGCGCAGGAGGACATATTCGTTAAGGGTGAGGGTGCGAGAGGTCTCGTCCTCCAGGGTAAACTCGCCCTCCGAGGCAAAACGCTGCAGCTCGTAGATGGTGACCTCGATCTCGCGGTAGTCACCCTCGTCGTCGACGTCAGCCACCTTGTCGTTGAGGTAATCCTGCGCTTCGAGACCGACGGCGCGTGCCTTCAGGGCCACATTCACGTCCTTGGTGACCAGAATGGTGGGCGGCGGATAACAGGACTTCACATACAGCGCGGCGGCGATGATGCGGTTGTCCTTTTTCGCGAGATCGGGCAGGATGGCCCGAAACGCCATCATCGCAGGAGTATCCTTGAGCGCCGGGTCGGCCAGCCAGGGATTGATGATGATGGAGAGAGTGCCGCCATTGGGCAGCTTCACGCCCTCGTGCATCGAGCGGGAATCGGGCAGCAACTCGGAGAGGATGCGGTGCACGCGCCGGGCATTGCGACCACGCTCGGTGGACTGCTCAGTCTTGATGGCATCGAGCTCCTCAAGAACTTCGACCGGGATAGCGAGGTTGTTGTCCTCGAATTTAAAAATAGACTGGGGGTCGTGGAGGAGGACGTTGGTATCCAAGACGAAGGATTTGGCCTTCGCGGATACCTTCAGCCTAGGTTTCAGAGCAGCCGCACCAGGGATAGATTCCATTAGGTGTATAACTTGTGAATAAAGGTGAACAGACCGCGGCGCTTGTCGATGACGGATTACGCCGTTTCGTGTCGCTGCAGCGATTGTTTCCTCACCGTTGCACAAGTTTGGCCATTCCGGCCTAAGACGGCGGTCGGGCGGCCCCGGGCTTCGCCACCGGCGGCACCCAAAGCCGGAGCAACAGCTCCGCCAAACCCCGCATGCTGGTGCGCGCACCGCCTTCACGACGCGCAAAACTGCGAAATGGCTCCACCACCTCCGCCCTCTCTCGAAAATAGCGCCAAAGCTCACGCTCCAAGTTCACCGCGGCCGCATGAAGGTCGGCATGGCCCGCCGCCTCGCGCTTGACCAACTCCTGCCAGTGCCGCCGCTCCTCGGGGCATTTTAGCAGGTAATCATGGACCATTTGCTCGCTGCGATTAAGGCTCATGGAGAGAGATGCTGGATATGCGCAAGCGAGGGAACGAGCGCGGACAAAGACAAAAAGCGAGCGCAAGGCCCCAGGCGCAAGATTTGCTCCGCTTTCCGCCCAAGTCGTGCTAGGACCCTGCCATGTCTAAACTCCAAGAACAAACCCCCGCCATCGTCATCACCGCCCTGATCATGGGCGCACTCCTCGGCAGCTACGCCTACTATGTGAACGCAAAGGTCCTGCCCGCCCAACGCGCCGAACTAGAAGCCATGCGCAGCGCCCACGCCGCCGACCTCGAACGCACCGCCGCCGAGACCCGCAAGGAAATCGCTTCGGTGAATAAACTCCTTCAAGATGCCATCGCCACCCGCGCCGGCGGGCTGTTTTTGACCGAGGAGGAAGCCAAGGCCGCCGAAACCGCCAAAGTCACCCAGCTAGCCGAGGCCGTGGCTCAAAAACTTCAACCCTACAACCCGCTGCCCAAGACGCCGGAAGAAGCCGAGGCCATGCAAAACGCCCAGGTGGACAAAGTCTCCGGGCGCCTGTCCGAACGCATCCAACCCATCCTCGGCCAGATCGCAGCCGACCAAAACCTCACCCGCGAATCCCTCAACCGCTACGCCAACCAAATCTCAGAACAAGTCACCGGCGTGCTGGCGGGAGAACTCGATCGCAACGAACGCCTCGGCACCCAAGTCCAGCTCACCCAGAGCCTCGCCCAAGAATCCATCGCCCTGTCCTCCGAACTCACCGCCCTATACCTGAGCTCGATCAAGGACCAAGGGGTGCTCAACCGCCTCCTCCTCCTCCCCGCCAACATCGTCCGGGATGCATCCAACTTCAGCTTGCTCAATAACGATGAACGCCGCGCCAAAGAAGCCGAACTGACCAAACGCCTCCGCGACATCCAGACCCGCCTCGAAGCCGCCCGCACCGCCACCGAAAGCACCCTCTCCAGCCGCAACCAGGAACCCGGTTCCGTGATCGTGGAACCCACCCCTCCGCAAGCCGTGCGCGCCACCCCCACCCGCCCTTCCGCTCCCTGAGAACCACATCGCGCCGTCACCTCGCCGTCACCCGGCCGTCACGCGAGCGTAAAACCAGACGTAGTGACAAAACCGTGACGCTTGGTCCAGAGGGCAAATCACCGCCCTACCTCCGCGCGCTTCTTGGCAACTAAAAAAGACGAAAAAACTTATGCGCCAAACGACGGTGAATAACTTGTCGGAAACTTCACCTTGAAAGGGTCCAGCCCCTGACCGTTACTGCACTCCCGCCATCGCTTCCGCTAGGCCATATCGCTCTTTACCACCTCCTCACTTCGCCCCCTCGGCAATCCCCCTCTCAGGGAGACGTTAAATATTTGTTAATGAATATTTAACAAAACCATTTTCTGCGCCTCCTGCGCAACTGTTTTGCAAGGCTTCCTCCCCTTGGGTTTAACCAGCCAGCGGACGAGTAGTGTGTGTGGTAAAAGCGCTATTGCCAACGGTGTGAATAAACTCCCGCCCTCCTCTCGCTCCGCCCACTCATGCCCGCCGCCATCCATAGCTCCAACAACCTCTGGGAATCCGCCAAAGCCGACCTCTGCGGCCTCTTCCCCGAGGACGTGTTCAAGCTTTGGTTCGATCCCGTGGTCTGTCTGGAAGTAACTCCCGATCAACTCACTCTCGGCGTGCCCAACGATTTTGCCGCCATCTGGATCCATGACAATTATATGGATCTCATCCTTCAACGTCTCCGCCTCACCTCCGGGCGCGATATGAAGGTCGTCCTCCGCAGGGCCGAAGCCGCTGGCTCCGCCTCGGGTCTCCCGGGCGCCGAAGCCGCTCGCCTCCGCGCCGTCGCCCCCCGCCGCGCCCCCCGGCCGGCCGAGGAACGCCTGCCCCTTAATACCTCCTTAAACCTTCGTAATACCTTCGAAAGCTTCGTGGTGGGAGACAACAACCAGATGGCCGCCGCCGCCGCCCGCGCCGTCGCCGACGCCCCCGGCCAGTCCTACAACCCCCTCTTTCTCTACGGGGAGACCGGCCTCGGCAAAACCCACCTCATGCATGCCATCGGCCACGCCATCCTCCGGCGCCGCCCCGAGGCCCGCATCGCCTACCTCTCCGCCGAAAAGTTCACCAACGAATTTATCCAGGCCATTCAGGAAAATGCCCTGACCAAGTTCCGCCAACGCTACCGCCACGTCGATGTGCTCCTGATCGACGATATCCAGTTTCTCGCGGGCAAGGAGCGCTCCCAAGAAGAGTTCTTCCACACCTTTAACGACCTTCACGGCGCCGGTAAACAGATCGTCATTTCCAGCGACCGCCGCGCCTCCGAGATCGAAAAACTCGAGGCCCGCCTCGTGTCCCGCTTCGAGTGGGGCCTCCCTGCCGATATCCAGCCGCCCGATTTCGAAACCCGCCTCGCCATCCTTCGCGTAAAGGCCGCGGCGATGAAGTGTGAACTGCCCCCGGCCGTGGCCTCGTTCATCGCCCAAAACATCTCCCGCAATATCCGTCGCCTCGAAGGCGCCCTGATCAAGGTCGTATCCTACAGCCAACTCACCGGCAAACCCATCGACCTGGCCGCCGCCGAAAACTTGCTGAAAGACGTTCTCATAGAGCAGGCGCAAAACCAACTCACCATCGAGGTGGTCCAAAAACGCGTCGCCGATCACTTCCAGATCCGCCACAGCGATATGACCAGCAAACGCCGCCCCAACAATATCGCGATCCCTCGCCAAGTAGCCATGTATCTGGTGCGCAACTTGATCCCCAAACACTCCCTGCAAGATATCGGCGATGCCTTCGGCGGCCGCGACCACGGCACCGTGATCCACGCCTGCAAGGCGGTGGACAACATGCTCTCCCAAGACGCCCACATGAAGGGCCAGATCGAGTTCCTCCGCACCGCCCTCAGTCGCTAAGCCCCCCGCTAGATCCGCGGACTACACCGCTCTGGTCACACCTGCCGTTTCGCCCGATTGAACGGGGTTTTTTATTCGCTCCCTCGACTCCCACCCCGCCAGCACCATCCTGCCGCCATGTCCCTCACACCCGAGCAAAAGTCCACCGTCTCCTCCTGGATCGCCGCCGGCGACAACCTCTCCACCGTGCAGAAAAAGCTGCGCGAACAGTTCCAGTTGTCTCTGACCTACATGGACGTCCGCTTCCTTGTCGACGACTTGAACCTCACCCTGAAAGATCCCGCCCCCAAGGCCGACACGAGCGACGTCACCAAAGCCAAGGCCCCCGCCCCCGCCCCCGCCCCCGCCGAAAAGAAAGGGCTGCTGGACAAGGCGAAGGAAAAACTGGGCCTAGGCAAAGCCCCGGCCGATGCCTCCGGCACCGACCAGGAAGACGAAGCCCCGGAGGAGGACGCCCTTCCCCCCGCCCCCGGCAACGTCGTGGTCGAGCTTGATGCCCTCACCCTCAGCCCGGGTGCCATCGCCAGCGGCACCGTCACCTTCAGCGACGGCGTCACCGGAAAGTGGGTGGTCGATCAATACGGCCGCCCCGGCTTCACCAGCATCAGCCAGCCCGGCTACCGCCCCACCCCCGAGGACGGCCAAGCCTTTATGCAGGAACTGGATGCCGCCCTCCGCCAGAAGGGTTTCTAAACCCGTCCAGGACCGCCCAAAGACCCGCCCATCCCCCCGCCCCGGCACCGTCCCTGCCGGGGTCTTTTATTTTCCACGCTCGCCGCCGCCGCCGCTTCGCTCTGCCTTCGTGATCCATGGACGAGACACCCGAACACCCTCCCTTCGAATCCCCCGGGGGCTCCTCGATCGATTTCCGCGCCGAGCTAAATGACGAGCAGTTCAACGCCGTCACCGCCGAGCCCGGCCCCCTGCTCGTCCTCGCCGGCGCCGGCTCCGGCAAGACCCGCACCCTCACCTACCGCGTCGCCTACCTGCTCTCCATGGGCGTCCGCCCCGGCGAGATCCTTCTGCTGACCTTCACCAACAAGGCGGCGAAGGAAATGCTCGCCCGCGTCGAGCAACTGACCGGCGTCGAACCCCGCCGCTTCTGGGGCGGCACCTTCCACTCCATTGGCGCCCGTATCCTGCGCATGTATGGCGATGCCGTGGGCCTGCCGAAAAACCCCACCATCCTCGACGCCGACGATGCCGAGTCGCTGCTGAAGCTGTCCGTCGAGGCCGAGGACAAGCTGTTCTTCAAGGACAAGACCCACCCAAAACCCGGCCCCCTTCACCACGTCCTCTCCCTCGCCCGCAACACTCGGCTCGACCTCGCCGAGACCGTGTCGCGTCACTTTCCGCAATACCAGGAGATCGCCCACCGCCTGCCCGCCTTTGCCGCCGCCTACGCCGCCCGCAAACGCGAGCAAAACGTGCTCGATTACGACGACCTGCTGGAATTGTGGCTCGACCTGCTGATCAAGGCCCCCGACGTCGCCACCTATTTCGCCTCCCGTTTCCGCCACGTCTTGGTCGATGAGTATCAAGATACAAATACGCTCCAATCGGAGATCGTGGACCGCATGGGCGCCCACCACCGCATCATGGCCGTAGGCGACGACGCCCAGTGCATCTATTCGTGGCGCGGGGCGAATTTTGAGAATATCATGACCTTCCCCGACCGCCATGAGGGGACCGTAATCCACCGGATCGAGACCAACTACCGCTCCACCCCGCAAATCCTCGCCCTCGCCAACGGCGTGCTCGAGGCCCAACCCCGCGGCCGCCATTTCGAGAAAAAACTCGTCGCTGCTCGCGCCAACTCCACCAAGCCCTACGTCGTCCAGGCCATGGATGACCGGGAGCAGGCCGAGTTTATCATCAAGCGCGTGCGCAGTCTGATCGAGGACGACGGCGTCTCCCCCGCCGAGATCGCCGTGCTCTACCGTTCGCATTTCGTCGCCCTAGAAATCCAGCTCGCTCTCTCCCGCGCCGCCATCCCCTACACCATTACCAGCGGCGTTAAGTTTTTCGAACGCCAGCACGTGCGCGACCTAGTCGGCCTCATCCAGTTCGTCTACAATCCCGCTAACACCCTAGCTTGGGAACGCATCGCCGTGCTCCTGCCCAAGGTAGGCGAGAAGGGCGCGCAAAAGATCCACGCCGCCGCCCTCGACCACGCCCGGCTGCTGCGACTGGATTTTGTCGATGCCTTGGCCAGCGACGACGTGAAAGGCCGCGTGCCCAAGGACGCCAAGGACGACTGGCCCCAGTTCTGCGCCTCCCTCCGCGAGGTCGCCCACGCCTTGCGGGATGAAAAACCCGCCCGCGCCATCGAGCTCGCCATCGAAGGCTGGTATGGCGACCACCTGAAGGGCGCCTACGCCGACTACCTCGACCGCCACGAAGAGCTGAAGGCGCTGATCGGCTTTGCCGAACGCTTCGACGACATCCAGGACCTGCTCGCCCAGATCGTCCTGCTCAACGGCGAAACCAGCGAGAAGGAAGTCGCCCCGCCCCAGGATGCGATCAAGCTCACTACCGTCCATCAGGCCAAAGGTCTCGAATACGACGCCGTGTTCGTCATCGGCCTCGCCGACGGTTTGTTTCCCGGCCGCCGCTCGATCGAGGATGGCGATGTCGAGGAGGAACGCCGCCTGTTTTACGTCGCCGTCACTCGGGCCAAGAACGAGCTCTACCTTTGTTACCCCAAAGTCGCGTCCCGCGCCGGCCCGGGAGGCATGCTGCTAAACCCGAGCCGTTTCCTCACTGAGCTCTCGCCCTCGCTCTACGAACCGCTCCGCATCAAACGCCAGTTCGGATGGTGACTCCGGCACCGCCGGCCGGGCGCCGCTCACCCTGCCGCGGCCGGCGCGGGCCCGGGCAGCGGGCTGTCCTTAAAGACCTAGGATAAAATTTCGCGCAAACTCTCCAGATCCATGACGGAGGCCACGCTCTCCTCCTGGATGACCGCCTCCGCCAAGGCGGATTTTTCCCGCTGCAGGGCTCGGATTTTTTGCTCCACCGTGCCTGCTGCGATCAAGCGGTAGGCGATGACGGGCCTGGTCTGGCCGATGCGATGAATACGATCGATCGCCTGGGCCTCCGCCGCCGGATTCCACCAAGGATCAAAGAGAATAGCATAGCTCGCTGCGGTGAGATTCAGACCGAAACCCGCCGCCTTGAGCGAGAGCAGGAAGACTGTCTTGGCCGGATCGCGCTGGAACTCCTCCACCAGCTCGGCCCGGTTCTCGGTCGCACCCGTCAGAATCAAATGCCCGATACCGCCCGCCACGAGTCGCTCCCGGATGATATTCAACATTTCCACGAACTGGCTGAAGACGAGCACCTGGTGCCCCTCGTCCGCCAGCTCCTCGATCCGCTCCATCAACGCGTCGAGCTTCGCGCTCGGCAGGCAGGCATGCGCCCCGTCGATGAGCGCCGGATGGCAACAAATCTGCCGCAGCCGCAGCAGGCTCGCAAGCACGTGGAACCGCACCGCGTCGAGCGCGCTCTTGGTCTCGACCCCGAGGATCTGCGCCCGCGCCCGCTTCAGCTCGGCGTCGTAGAGCCGGCGCTGTTCGCCCTCCAGCTCGACCACGATCTCGTCCTCGGTGCGCGGGGGCAGATCCGGCGCCGCCTGAGCCTTGGTCCGGCGCAACAGAAAATGCCGAACGCGCCGGTGCAGACGGGCCAGCGCCGCCGGATCGGCCTCCGCATACTGCCGCCGGAAGCCCGGCTGGTCGCCCAGCAGGCCCGGTTGCGCGAAGGCGAACAAACTCCACAGATCCGACAGCCGGTTTTCGATCGGCGTGCCGGTCAACACCAACCGGTGCCGTGCCCGGAGCGAACGCGCGGCCACCGCGACTTGACTGCCCGGATTCTTGATGAACTGGCCCTCGTCGAGCACGACCGCATCCCACGCCTCTGCACGGAAGCGCGCGGCATGCAGCCTGAGCTGGGTATAGTTGGCCACAAGCAGACGAGGCTGAGCCACCCCGCGCGCCGCCGCCCCGCCCGGACCGGGAAAAAACGCCCCGATCCCGAGCCCGGGCGCAAAACGCTGCGTCTCCGCCAGCCAGCCATGAGTCACACTCTTCGGACACACCACCAAGGCGCGAAACGGCCCGGCCTCGGCCGCCCGGGGTTGCGCCGCGAGGTGGAGCAACCACGCCAGGGTCTGCACCGTTTTGCCCAGTCCCATGTCGTCCGCCAACACCCCGCCGAAACCCTGGCCCGAGAGGTGCGCCAAAAACTGAAACCCTTCCGCCTGGTAAGGCCGCAAGGTGGCCTTGAGCCCGTCCGGCAGGGCCGGCACCGGCTGGGCCGCGATCCGCGCCGCGCGATCCTGCAAAGCATGCACCCAGAGCGTGTCGCGCGCCGCCAGCGCCTCCGCCTCGAGGGCGAGTTGCAACACATGTAAACGATGCCGCGCCGGCCGGCCTCCGGAGGTAACATCATCCACCCCCAAGCCCAGCCGGTCGAGCGCCGCCGCTGCGTCCGCCTCGACCTTCACTTCCGGAGCGACCCGCCGCCAGCCATGACGCGGCAGGTTCACCCATTTTCCCCGGGCCTTGAGCAACAGGGCCACCTCCTCGGCGCTAAGCGTCGTATCCGCCACCTTGAGACCGACCGTGAGGTCGAACCAGTCTTGCTGCGCGTCCGGCGCGGCCGCGACGGAGAGCTCGAGCTGCGCCCGCAAAGGCTCGCCCAGCAGCCCCGCCAGCTCCGGGGAAAGCACGACCTCCAGCCCGGCGGGCTGGGCCGCATGCCAAGCCAGAAAGTCATCCGGAAAATCGTCGTCCACCGTGCGCGTCCAGGCCTCCGCCCAGCCGTCCCAAACCAGATCCAAACCGCCGAAGCAGGCGCTCGCCGCCCGGGCCGCCGAGAGATCAAATTCAAGCAAAGGCGCGCCCGCCAGAACCGGCGGCGGGGTCGAGTCCTTACCCCAGCGCCAACCCGTCCCATCGGCCCACTGCTGGGCACAGGCGGGGGAGTCTGCGATCGCCAGCAGCTGGGCGTTGAATTCCCGCTCGCGCCCATCCGGCGCGGGCGCGAGCCAGCACTTGAGACGGGGTTTTAGCAAAACCACCCGCACCTCGGCCCCGAGACCCGCCGGCAAACGCAGCCCCGCCGCACGTAACCGCGGCAGGAGGCGCGGATCCGTCAAGGCCGCCACCGGCAAACGCTTGGAGGGCCCCGGAGACGGACCGCGCCACACCCGCCCTTCGAAAAGGTAAAGCGGCTCCGGACGCAGGGTTGCCAGCACCACCGGTTCGGCGACGCGCCCATCCGGGGCGACCAAGCGCACATCGAGCTGGTCGGGCCGCTCCGCGCTGAGCGCCGCTTCCGGGGCAAGCGGCTCCGCCTCGATCGTCAGAGGCGTGCCATCAGGCCGCGCCAAAGCCCCCCGAAGAGCCGCCACGCCGAGCAGTCCCGCTACCGCCGCCACCGGCAGGGGGCGGCGATTGGAAAGCCCGGCAGGTGCGAGGCGGCACTCGACCGCCAGAGCCGCCCCGAGCGCCGCCTCGGCGGGCGGAAGCCTCTCGAAGTCCGCAGGGCGCAGGGTGGCGAGGTCGCTCAACCAGCGCTGCGTCGGCGCGCGCCAGGGTTTGCCCGGCTCGGAGCGGACCTCCACCAACCAGCCACCCGCTTCCTCGAGCCGCACTCTCAAACCGGCGCGACAAGCCAGCAAGGCCGGGTTGGCGGGATCCGCCTTTTCCTCGGACGTCGGCAGAGCCCGGATCCAGCCCTCGAGTTCATGCTGGAGCGCCCGGTCCCGGACCGCCGCCGGATCCGCCGGGGCAAAAAGCAGGCTCGGTGCGACCGCCGCCACCAGCGAGGCTGGATCGCGGCCATCCCGCGCCCCGGCCTCGCTGCTCGAGATCCAGGCCAAGCCGGCCGCGTAGGCGTGTTTGCAGTCCACCCCAACCGCGCAAGAACACCGAGTGGTCCAGTCGCCGCGGGTGTAGAACAAGGTCAGCGCATAACGCGCCCCGCCCTCGACCTCCGCTTTCACGAGGTGATCGGCCTCGGACCAGACCCGCAAAACCGCTCCACTCTGGAAATAATCACGCCCGCGCTGCCGTGAGCCGGCATCAAAGAGGTCCAGCCGCGCACGCAGCGCGTCGATCGCCTCGGGCGTGCGGACGGTGCGCACGACCGGGGCGCGAAAACGCGGGGGCATTACCGGAGCGGCGGGTTAATAGACCTGCTCGTCGAGCAGGGCGAGGAGTTCGGCCTCGGTCACACGACGCTGCGCCATCGAGTCGCGCTCGCGGAGGGTGAAGGTATCGCCTTCCTTCTCGATGGTGTCGAAGTCGATGGTCACA
Source organism: Akkermansia muciniphila (assembly GCA_945888375.1). Lineage (GTDB taxonomy): Bacteria > Verrucomicrobiota > Verrucomicrobiia > Opitutales > Opitutaceae > IMCC26134_A. The sequence goes on from CAMCZZ010000012.1 coordinate 17,721, forward strand.
CACCAGGGCGTGCCGATCTCGTCCTGACGACGGTAGCGACGACCGATCGCGCCGGCCTCGTCGTAGAACACGGCGTAGCGACGCTGGAGCTTCTTGTGCAGGGCCTGGGCGCGGGCGACGAGAGCCTCCTTGTTTTTGAGCAAGGGCAGGATGGCGACCTTGACCGGCGCGATGCGGGGGTTGAGACGCAGGACGGTGCGCATCTCAGCGTTGCCCTTTTCGTCCACCACCTGCTCCTCCGCATAGGCGGCCGTGAGCACGGCGAGGAAAATACGATCCAGGCCGACCGCCGGTTCGATGACGTGCGGGACGAACTTTTTCTTCGTCGCCTCATCGAAGATCTCCTGCGGTTTACCCGAGGCCGCGGCGTGCTGGCCGAGGTCGTAGTTGCCGCGCGCGGCGATGCCCCAGAGCTCCTGCACGCCGAAGGGGAATTTGAACATAATGTCCGTCGTGCCCTTGGAGTAGAAGGCCAGCTTTTCCTTCAGGTGGTCGTATTCGGAGAGGTGGGAATCGGGCAGACCGATACTCTTCAGCCAGTCCTTGCACCACTCGATCCAGTAGCGATGCCACTTCGCCCAGTCGTCATCCTCGTGAATGAAGAACTCCATCTCCATCTGCTCGAACTCGCGCGAACGGAAGATGAAGTTACGCGGGGTGATCTCGTTGCGAAACGACTTGCCGGTCTGGGCGATGCCGAAGGGCAGCTTCACCCGGCCGGTGTCGACGACGTTTTTGAAATCGACGAACATGCCCTGCGCCGTCTCCGGGCGCAGGTAGGCGACGGAAGAGGCGTCCGTCATGGCCCCGACGTTCGTCTGGAACATCATGTTAAAAGCGCGCGGCGGGGTGAGGTCGGGGTTGCCGGTGGCGGGCGACGGGATGAGCACGATCTCCTCGGGCTTGGCCTCGGTGAAATCCTTGGGCGTCACGGCCGCGAGGGTGCCCTGGATGGCCTTCTTGCGCTTGAGCTGCTCGGCGGCGGTCTGGAGCTCCTCGGCGGTCCGCTCGCTCTCGAGCGCGGAGACGTAGCCGACGGTCTGCGCGACACCGTCCGCGCCGGTCACGACGACGGGGGCCCAGAAGAGTTGGTCGGCGCGGTAGCGGTTTTTGGAGACCTTGCAGTCCACCAGCGGATCGCTGAATCCGGCGACGTGGCCGGAGGCCTCCCAGACTTTCGGGTGCATGATGATGGAGGTCTCGATCCCCACGACATCATCCCGGCGTCGCACCATGTCATTCCACCAGCAATCGCGGATGTTTTTCTTCAACTCGACCCCGAGCGGACCGTAGTCGAAGAAGCCGTTGAGGCCCCCATAGATCTCGGAGGAGGGGAAGACGAAGCCACGGCGTTTCGCGAGGGAAACGAGGGCTTCCATGAGGTTGGCGGGCGCAGGGGAGGCGGCGGACGAAGACATAAAGGCCAAGGCTAACCCATGCGCCGGCCGCCGGTCAATCGCGCGCCTCGTCGGAATCGGCCGCCCCCCCAATCTTTCCCTTGGCCCGCGCCAGTCTGCCGCCCAAGGTCTTGGCGAAACATGGACGACCTTCCCCAGCTCTTCGCCCAAAACCGTGATTGGGCCGACACCATCACCCGGCGCGACCCCGATTTTTTCGTTAAACTTTCCCGCCAGCAAAATCCCGAATACCTCTGGATCGGCTGCTCCGATAGCCGCGTGCCGGCCAATGAAATCATCGGCCTGCTCCCCGGCGAGGTCTTCGTCCATCGCAATATCGCCAACGTCGTCGTCCACACCGATTTAAACTGCCTCTCCGTCCTCCAATACGCAGTCGATGTGCTGAAGGTGAAGCACGTCATGGTCGTCGGCCACTACGGCTGCGGCGGCGTGCGTGCCGCCCTCCGCTGCGACCGCGTCGGCCTGGCCGATAATTGGCTGCGCCACGTGCAGGACGTAAAGAGCCGTCACGAGGCCTGCATCCACGCCCTGAACGGGGAGGATACCCGCGCCAATCGGCTCTGCGAGCTGAACGTGATCGAGCAGGTCTCCAACGTCTGCCAGACCACCATCGTGCGCGACGCATGGGAACGCGGCCAGGCCCTTGCGGTGCACGGTTGGATCTACGGTCTAAAGGACGGCCTGCTGCGCGATCTGCGCATGACCGCCGCCTCCGCTCCCGAGGCCGAGGCCGCCTACCGCGCCGCCGTGGCTAATCTCGCTGGGTAAAAGCACGCTGCGCTTTCCCCTCGTTTTCACCCGGAGCCACCTTCAAATAAAGCTGCTTTGTCTGAATCACTAAAAATACCTCCGTCGGTAAATGTAGAAATCGCTCGCCGTCTCACCCTGACCACCTGTCGGGCGGTGCTGGGTTTTGCCGGGATTGGCGCTTTCGTTTTCCCCGTGATCGCGCCAGATAGAATAAGCCGGGGCATCCTTTGTCTGCTTTTGGCCGCATTTGCCACGTTGTGCCTTGTCCTGCTCCGGCGCGGCTTCATAAAGCTTTCGGCTAAAATATTAGCCTTTAGCATTTTAGGGGGCATTGCCTTCGGCGGTATGTTTAATGGCGGCATCGAGGCACCGATGCTCGCCAGCACCCTCACGCTCGTCAGTTACAGCACCTTGGTTTTCGGGCTGCGCAGCGGCTTGGCCTATGCCGCTGCGTGCACCTTGTTATTCGGCCTGTTCATCCTCTACGTCGAGCCGATAGTCCCGCCCGAGAGGCTGCGCGCGATGGTCATCGTCGTGCTGGCGCTGGTGAACGCAGTGCTGCTATGGGAAACGACCCGGATTTTGCGCGGTTCAGCCGAGGAGGCGCATGCAGAGGCCGAGCGCCGGGCTCAGACCGAGGCCGCCTTGCGCGAGAGTGAAGCCCGCTTCCGCCGCATGGCAGATAATGCGCCTGATGTGATCTTCCGCTATCGCCTGGAGACTCTGCCCGGACGGTGCGACTACATCAACAGCACCATCGAGCGCATCCTCGGCTACCGACCCGAGGAGTTTTATGCGGACCCCGAGTTGGCCGGCAAAGTCATCCATCCCGACGACCGCCCGCTCTTCCACACCCTCTTTGAAGAGGGGCAACTGCCGGATGGCGCCGTCGTGATGCGCTGGATCGCCCGAGACGGCCGCATCGTTACGACCGAACAGCGCATCGTGCCCGTCCACGATGCCAGCGGACACCTCGTCGCCATCGAGGGTATCGCCCGCGATGTGACGGGCGTGCGTGCGGAAGCCGAACGCCTCCGCGTGATTGAGAAGCAGCTCTACCAAGCCCAAAAAGTGGACGGGATCGGCACCCTCGCCAGCGGCATAGCGCATGATTTCAACAATATCCTCACCGGCATCCTGGGCTATAACGAGCTCGCCACGGTTTCGCTGCCACCCAAAACGCCGGCCCAAAGCCACCTTGAAGAAGTGCGCAAAGCCGGTCTGCGCGCCCGCGACCTGGTGGCCCAGATACTGAGGTTCAGCCGCCGTAACGAAACCCGGCGCAGCGCCCTCGATCTCGCCGCGGCGGTGGCAGATACCCTGCGCTTCCTGCGCTCGACCACGCCGGCCACGATCAAGTTCGAGTCCCGCCTCAAGCCGGGCATCATCGAAGCTGACGAGACACAGATTCACCAAGTAGTCCTAAACCTCTGCACCAACGCGGTCCAGGCCATGGCCGATCGCGCCGGCACCTTGTCTGTCTCGGTCGAAGCCGTGACGGTGGATCAGGCGCAGGCCAATGCCACCAAACCCCGACTGGTCGCCGGACCGCACTTATGCCTGAGCGTGAAGGACACCGGACGAGGCATGGACGAGGCCACTGCCAGTCGAATCTTTGAAGCCTTTTTCACCACGAAAAATATCGGCGAGAGCACCGGGCTGGGCCTAGCCGTGGTGCTGGGTATCGTCACGAGTCACAATGGCGGCATCTCCCTTGAAACCGCGCCCGAAGCCGGCACCACCTTCCAAGTCTTCCTGCCGGTCCAAACGGCCAAGGCCCCCAGCCTTCCCGCGCCCGCTCCCCAGTCCCAACGCGGAGGCGGAGAAAAAGTGTTGATCATAGACGACGAGCAATCCGTCGGCATGTTCAGTGCGCTTCGCCTAGAGCAGCTCGGCCATCGCGTCCTCATCTTCAGCGATCCGCACCTCGCCCTCGCCGAGCTGAAGACCCGACACAGCGACATCGATGTGGTGGTGACCGATCTCACCATGCCAGGGCTCACAGGATTCGATTTGCTGGATGAGCTTAAAGCGCTCGCACCCAATTTGCCCAGCGTGCTGGTCACCGGGAACCGCAACGCCATCCCTCCCGCCAAACTAACCGCCATGAAAACCGTGGTGGTGCTGGAAAAGCCCTTTACCGGCGATGAACTCGCCCTGGCTGTGTGCAAGACGTTGGATCTATCCCGCGCGACCCACACGCCGGCCTAATTGGCCAAGAGCAACCGACTGCACCCGGATTCCGCGCTAATCCGGGCGGAGTATCGCTCCAGTGATTGCGTCGTCGGGTCCGGCGCGGAATCCCCAGCCTGCACCTGGGGCAATCCGTGGTCAAAAATTCGGGTGCTTAGTCAAAAGGATATCAGCCGCTGGTATGCTTCGCGGTCAGAGGGAACTGCAGCCTGCAGGCTGGAAAGGCACGGGCACAAAAAAGCGGACCCTTCAACAGGGTCCGCTGTGCTTTATAAAATCCGGAGGGCCAGTCCTTTCAACTCGATGAGCGGGACGGCGGCTAACCCCGGGGCCCCAACGGGCCTTAGAGGCTTTGGGCGGCGGCGACCACGGCCTCGGCGGTGATGCCGAGTTCCTTCATCACCGTGCCGCCGGGGGCGCTGATGCCGAAGCGGTCGATACCGATGACCTTGCCGTCGAGACCGGTGAACTGATACCAGAGCCCGGAAACGCCGGCCTCGATCGCGACGCGCTTGCGGCAGGAGGTGGGCAGCACGCTCTCGCGGTAGCCGGGGCTCTGGCGCTTGAAGCGCTCGAAAGACGGCATGGAGACCACGCGCACGCCCGCGCCGAGGACCTTGGCGGCATTGACGGCGAGGTGCAGTTCGGAACCGCTGGCGAGCAGGATGTGAGTCAGCTCGGCGGTCTCGCGGATGGCCACGTAGCCGCCGTGCAAGACGCCGGAGCGACGGGCCTCGACCGGAATATCGTTCAGGATGGGCATGGCCTGGCGCGAGAGCGCGAGGAGGGTGGGTCCGTCATTGCGGCTGAAGGCGGCGGCGAAGGCGCCGGCCGTCTCCTCGGGGTCGCCGGGGCGGATGACGTCAAGGCCGGGGATCACGCGCAGACCCGAGACCGTCTCGACGGGCTGGTGGGTGGGGCCGTCCTCGCCGACGCCGACGGAGTCGTGGGTGTAGATATAGGTGACGGGCAGCTTGCAGAGCGCAGCCAGACGCATGGCGGGACGCGAGTAGTCGGCGAACACCAGGAAGGTGGCAATGGAGGGCTTGAAGATGCCATCGTAGGCCAGGCCGTTGGCCATGGCGGCCATGGCGTGCTCGCGGATGCCGAAGCGGATGTTGCGGCCGGCGCGGTTGGCGGCGTCGAAATCCTTGTCCGCGGCGATATAATTGAGGGTCGATCCGTAAAGGTCGGCCGAGCCGCCGATGAGCAGGGGCAGCTTAGCGGCGAGGGGCTGGAGCACCTGCTGGCCGGCGGCGCGGGAAGCGAGCTTCACGTCCGCGGCAAAGGCCGGGATGGTGGCGGCGAGTTCCTCGGCGGTCAGCACGACGTTGCGGCTCTCGAGCAGGGCGGCCTTTTCGGGGTTGGCGGCGGCCCACTCGTGGAAGGTCTTTTTCCACTTCTTGTAGGCGCGTTCGGTCTTCTTCTTGAGCCCGTCGAAATGGGCCCGGACCTCGGGGCTGACGAAAAAGTGCTGGTCGGCGGGCAGGCCCAGGCCGGCGCGCGCGGCGTCAATGAACTTGGCGCCACCTTCGCCGTGGCCCTTTGAGGTGCCGGCGACTTCGGGGATACCCTTGGCAATGATGGTCTTGGCGACGATGAGATTGGGTGCGCCGACGGCCTTCTTGGCCTTGGCGACGGCCTTGGCGATGGCGGCGATATCGTGGCCATCGACCAATTGGACGTTCCAGCCGAGGGCTTTGAAACGCTTCACGAAGTCATCGTCCTGCGACTTGTTGGCCATCGCGTCGAGGGTGACGTCGTTGCTGTCGAAAATGACGATGAGGTTATCCAGCTTTTGGTGGGCGGCGAAGGATACGGCCTCAAGCGCGACGCCTTCCTGCATACAGCCGTCGCCCGCGAGGGCGATCACGTGGCTGTCGAAGATGGGGTGCGTCTCGGTGTTGAAACGAGCGGCGGCCATCTTGCCGGAGATCGCGAAGCCGACGGCGTTGGCGATACCCTGGCCGAGGGGGCCGGTGGTGGCCTCGATCCCGGGGGTCTCATGGAACTCGGGATGGCCGGGGGTCTTGGAATGGAGCTGGCGGAAGTTCTTTAGCTCATTGAGCGAGAGGTCGTAGCCGCTGAGGTGCAGCCAGGAATAGATGAACATCGAGCCATGGCCGGCGGAGAGCACGAAGCGGTCGCGATTGAGCCAGCGGGGGGCGCTAGGGCAGTGCGAGAGCGCACCACCGAATAGGGCGGCGCCGACTTCGGCAGCGCCAAGCGGCAGGCCGAGGTGGCCGGAATTGCTCTTATGGACGGCGTCCATGGCGAGGCCACGGGCCTGATTGGCGGCTAAGGCAAGGAGAGGGAGATCGAGGGCCATAGGGAAAAGATTAAGACTGGAGTTATAGGTTGAGAGAGGGAGGAAACGGTCGTGAAAGGAACTGAGTAGAAAGGCGCGGCGTGGCGGGGAAAGCCCAAAGCCCTGAAAATGATCGCAGATGGGAAAAATTCCGCCGAACCCGGGGGCCGGCGCCGCCCGAAAGCAGCAGGGAACGAGACGTTTCTGCGTAAAAAAACCCCGGGGGCACCGGGGTTTGGTAAGACGATCGGCAGAAGGGCCGAAAATCAGGCCGAAGCGGCAGCGGCAGCGGCGGCCTTGGCGTCGTAGCGCTTGACGTTGACCTGCATGGCGGCCTTGCCCTTGAGATCGCGGAGGTAATAGAGGCGGGCGCGGCCGATCTCGGCCTCGCGATCCACCTCGATCTTCTCGATGTTCGGGGAATTTACCGGGAATACGCGCTCCACGCCCTCGCCATAGCTGATGCGGCGGACGGTGAAGGTCTCGTGGATCCCGTGGCCCTTGCGGGCGATGACGATGCCGGCGAAGAGCTGGGTGCGCTCTTTGTCGCCCTCGCGGACTTTGGTGTGCACCTTCACGCCGTCGCCGACCTTGAAGGACGGAACGTTGCGGATCTGGGCGGAGGTGATCTCTTTGATGATCGGGTGGCTCATGGCGATAAAGTGATTAAGGTTTTTCGAGTAAATCGGGACGGACGAGGCGGGTTTTCTCCACGCGTTGCTCGTGCCGCCACTTTTCGATTTCAGCGTGGTTGCCCGAAAGGAGCACTTTCGGCACGGACTGACCTCGGAATTCGGCGGGACGCGTGTATTGCGGGAAGTCGAGAAAACGACCGGTGAAGGATTCGTGTGTCAACGACTTTTCGTCGCCGAGCACGCCGGGGATGAAACGGGCGAGTGCATCAATGACCACGGCCGCCGCCAGTGTGCCATTGGTCAGCACATAGTCGCCGATGCTGATTTCCTGGTCGATCACAGTATCGCGAATGCGTTGGTCGATGCCTTCGTAATGACCGCTGAGAAAAATCAAATGCGACTGGACGGACAACTCGCGGGCAATCTTCTCCGAAAAGGGCACGCCATCCGGGGTCAAGTAAACCCGCCGGCAACCCGGAGTCTGGAGCTGCTCGATGGCCGCGACCACCGGCTCGGGCTTCATCACCATACCCGCGCCGCCGCCGAAGGGGCGGTCATCGGCTGTGCGATGTTTATCGGTGCACCAGGCGCGCACATCGTGGACCGACACGCCTAGGAGCCTGGCCTCGACCGCCTTGCCCAGGATGCTCTCGGCTAGGAAGCCGTCGAGCATGCGCGGGAAGAGCGTCAGGACATCGATTTGGAGCGACATGGGTGGAAACGAAAGCGCCCCGGACGAAGAGTCCGGGGCGCGCAAGGGTCGAGAGCGGTCCAAATCAGGCGGCGGGCGTCTCGGCGGCGACCGGAGCGGCAGCGGCGGCCTTGCGGGCGAGCTTGATCAAACTGTGCGCGGTGTCGGTAGGCAGGGCGCCCTTGCTGAGCCAGTAGTCAGCGCGCTCGAGACGAAGGATAAGACCATCCTTCTTGGCGCGAGGATTATAGGTGCCCAGCACCTCGGTGGAGGCGCCGTCACGGCGGGAGCGGGCCTCGGCGACCACCACGTGATAGATGGGATTGTGGGTCGAACCGATGCGGGAGAGGCGGATTTTAAGGGCCATGGAAGATCGAGGGACGAGGGCTAGTGATTTGGAAAAGGGTGGAAAACACGGGTCGCGAGCGCTGGTGTCAAGTCGCCATTTCCCGTCCGCCAAACCTAAATCCCCGCCCGCCGCGGAGAAAACTCCCTCCAAGCGGGGGGCGACCGGAGACAAACCTTGACCGCCTCCCCACCCTGCTGGGACTTTGCTTCTTTATGAAAGCCGGAATCGTCGGTCTCCCCAACGTGGGCAAGTCCACCCTCTTCAACGCCCTCACCCGCTCCCGCAAGGCCGAGGCGGCGAACTACCCGTTCTGCACCATCGACCCCAACGTGGGCGTGGTCACCGTGCCCGACGACCGGGCTTACGTGCTGAAGGACATCGCCAAGACCAAGGTCGTGATCCCGGCCGTGATCGAGTTCGTAGACATCGCCGGCCTCGTCGCCGGCGCCAGCAAGGGCGAAGGCCTCGGCAACCAGTTCCTCGCCAACATCCGCGAGACCGACGCCATCGTCCACGTGGTGCGCTGCTTCGAGGACCCCGACGTCATCCACACCATGGGCTCGGTCGATCCGGTCCGCGACATCGAGGTGATCACGACCGAGCTCGTGCTCGCCGACCTGGAGTCGGTCGAGAAGCGCCTGGCCAAGACCCAGAAGCTCGCCAAGTCCGGCGACAAAGATGCCCAGGCCGAACTGGCCATCTTGGAAAAACTCATCCCGCACCTGAACGCGGGCAAACCCGCCAACGTCCTCGATTGCACCGACGACGAGAAGAAGCTGCTCCAGTTCTTCCAACTCCTCTCCGCCAAGCCCGTGCTCTACGCCTGCAACGTGGCCGAGGGCGACCTGGCCGACGCCGAAGCCAACCCCTTTGTGCAAAAGGTGGCCGCGTTCGTGAAGGCCCACCACGACGCCGCCTACGTGCCGATCAGCGCCCGCATCGAGGCCGAGCTCATCGACCTCTCGCCCGAGGAGGCGAAGGAGTTTTTGAAGGACCTCGGCGTGTCCGACTCGGGGGTGTCGAACCTGATCCGCGGTAGTTATTCTCTGCTCGGGTTGCAGACCTACTTCACCGCCGGGGAAAAAGAGGTGCGCTGCTGGACGATCAAGAAGGGCTGGAAGGCCCCGCAGGCCGCCGGCGTGATCCACACCGACTTCGAGAAAAATTTCATCAAGGCCGAGGTCGTGACCTACGAGGATCTCGTCCGTCTCGGCAGCACCGCCGCCGCGCGCGAAGCCGGCAAATACCGCCTCGAGGGCAAGGAATACGTCTTCCGCGATGGCGACGTGGCCCTCTTCAAGGTCGGCGCCTGAGCCTGTCCGATCGCGGCGAGCTATTGTTTTGATTCCGCCTCGGAGCGACGCATGGGCATAGCGTCGATCAACGCGAACAGGGCCTCGGCGGAAACGGGAGCGGCGGCGTCAAGCTTCACGCCGCCGTCCTTGCCGATCAGGCGGACCCGGAAAGCGACGGCTTCGCCCCGCGTGACGATATGCAGATCGCGCTCGATCAACCCCGCCCACACCGGCAGGAGCGCGGCGGCTTGGGTCTGGTAGTCGGCGGCGGCCGTGTGCGGGGTGTCGATCACCAACACCCGATGCTTCCAGCGATGGCTTTCGAGATCGGGCAGAGGAAGACTTTCGGCGGAGGCAGGCACCGGGCCGGCGACGAACAGGACGGACGCAAGGCCAGCCGCGAAACCCGGGGTGATTGAGCGCATCACGCAATTTGTCACCGTCGGCGCGCCGGGCAAATACGGCGAGAGAATTCACCCCGTGAGCAGCGCACTGCTCGCAAGCAAGATGATGGCGGGGGCGGCCAGCACCGCCGCCGTGAAACCCTCGTCGGTCGTGGGCCCCGAGGTGGCCGAGGCCTTCACCGCCTTGCCCGGTCGTGAGGTCTGAGGGGCAAACTTTCCCGCGCGGACCAACGCTGGCCCGTCCCCGCCGAGCTCAAGCGGCGGGAGCGGCGCCGGCGGCGGGTTTCGCCGGCACGAGGCCGCCGGTGCCGACGGCGTGGAAGGTGGCGTCGGCGGGCAGGATCACTCGCTCGCAGAAGTCGCCGAAGGTCTCGCCGGCGCCGCGCTCGAGGGCGTAGCGCTTGATCACGGGCGAGAGCAGTTTCACCGCGTCGTCGATCGTGATGCTTGGGGAGACGAGGCGGTTGAGGCGGCTGCCGTTGTAGGCGGCGCCGAGGTAGAGGGCGTATTTGTTGGGCGCTTTGCCAACGAAGCCGATCTCGGCGAGGTAGGGTCGGGCGCAGCCGTTGGGGCAACCGGTCACGCGCAGGCTGATGGCGTCGTCGCGCAGGCCGGCCTCGTCGAGCACGGTCTCGAACTTCGCGAGGATGTCGGGCAGGGCGCGCTCGCTCTCGGCGAGGGCAAGTCCGCAGGTCGGGAGGGCGACGCAAGACAGCGCGTTCAGGCGCAGGCCGGAGCGGGTGTTTTCTTTGTCGAGACCGTGCTTGGCGAGGATGGCGTCGATGGCGGGCTTTTGCGCAGCGGCGACTCCGGAGATGGTGACGTTTTGCGAAGGCGTGAGGCGGAAGTCGGCGGTGGTGCCGTCGAGCGTGGCGGCGACCTCGCGCAGCGCGGTCTTCATCGCCCAGCCGTCGCGGTCCACGATGCGGCCGGAGAGGATGTGCAGCCCGTAGAACCAGGTGCCGTCGGCGTTTTGGTGCCAGCCGTGCGGGTCCTGGATGGTGGTGAAGACGGCCGCGCGGGCGGGCGCGAAGACGACGCCGCTGCGTTTCTCGACCTCGGCCTTGAACCAGGCGATGCCGCGGTCGGCGATGGTGTATTTGAGGCGGGCGTGTTTACGGTTGGTGCGGTCACCGTGGTCGCGCTGGGTGGTGAGGACGGCGTCACCGATCTTGTTGACGTTTTCGCGGGCGATGAAGCCGAGGGTGTCGGCCAGGCGCGGGAAGGTTTCCTCGTTACCGTGGCTCATGCCGAGACCGCCGCCGACGGTGACGTCGTAGCCGAGCAGGGCGCCGTTTTCGATGACCGCGATGAAGCCGAGATCCTGCGAATACACGTCCACGTCGTTGGAGGGTGGAACGGCGAAACCGGTCTTGAATTTGCGCGGAAGGTAGGTGGCGCCATACATGGTCTCGACCTCGGGCTCGCCGCCGGCGACGAGTTCCTCGTCGAGCCAGATCTCGTGGTAGGCGCGGGTCTTGGGCAGGGCGTAGTCGGACCAGCCCTTGGCGTCCTGATAAACCTGTTCGAGCACGGGCGACTGCTCGGGATTGACCGGGGCCATGACGTTGCGGTTCACGTCGCCGCAGGCCGCGATGGCGTCGAGCAGGACCTGGTGCATGCCCTGAATGAGGGGCTTCATGTTGCCCTTCAGCACCCCGTGAAACTGGAAGGTCTGGCGGGTGGTGAGGCGAAGCGAAGGCGAGCAGAGATCGGTGGCGAGCCGATCGAGGACGAGCCACTGGGCGGCGGTGGCTTTGCCGCCGGGCAGGCGCACGCGGAGCATGAACGAGTAGGCCTTGTCCTTGCCGGCTTTTTTGAGGGCGAGACGCTGGTCGCGGTCGTCTTGCTGGTAGGTGCCGTGGAACTTGATGAGTTGCTCACTATCGGCCGAGACGACGGCAGTGGACGTGTCGGCGAACTCCGCCTTCAGGTTGCCGCGCAGGTGGTGCGAGGCGGTCTTGATGCCCTCGTTGGCGACGAGGGGCTTGGGCGCGGCAGAATCGGAGATCATGGCAAAAAGGTAAGGATATGAACTTTGCCCATGTTTACGCGGTCGCAAGGTCGTTTTCCACTTGCTGCGTCTCCCGCCCCCCGACGGCACCGGCGAGGTGGTTCTTGCAAAATTCATGAAGGCTGTTCATTTGAACAGTATGCTTACCGACCGCCAAGAAGAGATCCTCGATTTCATTCGCTGCCACCAGCAGGCCCACACTGTGCCGCCCTCCACCCGCGCGATCCAGAAACACTTTGGCTTCGCCTCCCAAAATGCCGCCATGAGCCACCTGCGCGCCCTCGCGGCCAAGGGCGCGGTGCAACAGTTCGGGGATGGCTCGTGGGGCCTGAAAGTTTCGGAAATTCAAGGCCTCTTCGACCTCCCCATCTACGGCGCCATCCCCGCCGGGCTACCTGATCAACGCGAACAAGAGCCGGCCGAGACCCTCGCGCTGGACCCGGCCGCCTTTGGCCTCGGTGGTCGCCCCCGGCAGGCGTTGTGGGGCCTGCGCGTCACGGGTGATTCGATGCTCGGCGCACATATCTGTGACGGGGATATCGGCCTCTTTGAACGTCGTGAGGCCCGCCCGGGCGACATCATTGCCGCCTTGGTGGATGGCGTCACCACCACGCTCAAACGCCTTGTGCTGGTCGATGGCCGGGCGGTGCTGCGGGCCGAGAATCCACGCTATGCCGATATCATCCCCACGGAACGCCTTGAAACCCAGGGCGTATTGGTGGGCTTGGTGCGCCAAAACCCGGCGCGAGCCTAAAAACGGGGCCTCCCGGCCCATCCGCTGAGGCGGCGGCGAGTTTAAGCCTTATTGGCCACCGGACCTCGCGTAGATGGAGGGGAAGACGGCTTGGCACGGCTCGCCTGAGCCAAGAACACTCGGTTGAACGGCGGAGCAGCGGGTCGAGGAGGCGAGCCGATTGCGGCGCGGACCGAGCGCAGCCCGGAGCCATAGGCGAAGGGTGAGCCCGCAAGGCGAATAAACCCCGAAGAGTATTTCGAGCCGAGGGCCCCAACGAAAGGTGACGCCAAGTCGCCTCGATGCGAACCGGTGGACCGCATCCCGGCTGCGGTCCACCACGCCAGCAACTCTGTGACACTTTATTTACATAACCAATTGCATTTTAGCAATTATGGCCGATAGCGTGAGAGGTTGCCCAGCCTACACCCTTTTCTGCAAACACATGGCGCGTCGTATCGCATTTTTGCATTATAAAGGCGGCGTCGGGAAAACATCCCTCGTCGTCAACATTGCCGCCTGTCTGGCGCAGCAAGGGGCGCGGGTGTTGCTCTGCGATCTCGATACGCAATCCAATGCCTCGATCTGGCTTCTGCGCCTAGAACGCTGGAACCGTCTCGTTTCCGGCACCCGTGGCACGGTATTTACTCTGTTCCAACCGGATCCCCCGGCGCTGGCCGATCTGATCGTGCGCGATGTCGTGGAGGATAGGGAAGGGAGAAGGATCCTCCCTGGTCTGGATCTGCTCCCGACCAGCTTTAATCTCGTCGATCTGGAGGCCGACTATAGCGGCCCGCCAGGCAAACCCGCCTACGTCCACTTCCGCGAAGCGCTTTCCACCGTCGAGGCGGATTATGACTTCGTCCTGTTTGATTGCCCGCCCAACGTCCTCCGCGCCTCGCAGTGCGGCGTTTTTTCCGCCGCCGAGATCTACGTCCCCGCCAACCCCGACGCCCTTTCTTTGATCGGGTTTACCCTCCTGGTGGAAAAGCTCGCCTCCTTCCACGACACCGCCGCCGGTTTCCGCCGCCATGCCCTCGGCCCGGCCGCACAAATCGAGGGCATCCTGTTCAATGCGGTGAAAAGCAACACGGACGTGGAGGTGCCAAAAATGCGCATGCAGCTGCGCCTGAACCAGTTCAAAACAGCCAAACGCGTGGCACGCGGCGCGAAAATCTTCGCCGCCCAGGTGCGCGATGCCACCGTCGTGCGCCGGGCCGTGACCCTAGGCCTGCCCGTGGCCCTTGTCTCGGCTGAGACGGCCGCCGATTCCAGCGGTATCATCGCCGATTACCGGGCCCTGACCCGCGAACTCTTGCTCCACACCCTCTCGGTATGACTCCCAGACCCTCTCCCGCAGAAAATAGACCGCTGCGCGCACACACCACCCCCGAACAATGGGACGAACTGCGCCTAGCCTTCCACCGCTCCCTGCTGGCAGACACGCCCCTTTCAAGCCTGGCCCAAAATATCGATGGCTGCGCCTGGAACGTGGAGGGACCCGAGGAAAAGCCCTCCGCCTATATCGATCTCTCCCACCAGGAACTGCTCCTCCGGCTGCGCGCCCGCAACCTCCCTCCCATCCTGATCGACCATCTGGCCGATATCCTGCGGGGCACGCTCGCCTTTGACGAATCCTTCGGCGCCATGGTGGAGATCGCCAACAAAGCCGAGGCCCGCACCGATCCGGTGCAGCGCAATCTCGAACGCCTCGGCATCCCGCCCGACTTCCCCACCGAGCTATGCTGCTTCACCCCGGGCACCCACCAATTCTGCACCCGCGAGGGCTTGGTTAAACTGATCGACTTCCTGATGTTCTCCCGCAGCGCCTCGCGCCAGGTCATCGTGGGTGGAGAATTTCGCGATCTCCTCAACGCGATCGTCCATATCGACGAGGCAACCCTCGCCCGCCTACTCCCCTTTCGGCTGAAAACGACCGGCCTGCATCTGGTCGAAGCCATCGGCCTGCTGGTCCGCCCGCTGGGGATTGAAGAAAGAGTCATGCTCGCCCGCTCCCCCGCCAGCACACCGGTGGAACTGAAACAACAAGTCGCCCGCCGCGTGGATTATTTCCAGGACCAGACCGCACACCTGCGCCAATCGCTGAAGAGCGGCATGCCCCTGCCCCGTCTCGTCGTTTCCCTCGACGACCTCAGCGTGGAATCAGCCGTCGCCGCGCTGCTCGCCCCCCACCTCGCGCCGCTCCGCACCGTCGAGTCCCCAAAACCACCCCGTCCCAGCCTGCTGCAGAGACTTTTCCTACGCCGGGGCTGATCAAGGCCGCGTCGCCGCCTCCAAAGCCGCGATCCGCGCCAGGGCATCCTCGCGACCCGTCCCGCATAAATCCTCTGCCGGACGGAGGCTCACGCAAAACGCCGGGCGCTCCGGGCGCCCGAAAAGCGCGCACCGCAAGTCAGGCAACAGTTGCACGCAACGCACTCCGGCCGGCTTGCCCCCGGGCATACCCGGGATCGGGCTGGAGATGCTCGGGGCGATGCAACACGCCCCGCAACCTGCACGACAGTCCATGGCCAGCGGAGTGGTCACGAGCCTGCTTACTTGAGCGCGAGGTTGATGCGAAGTCCCGCCGGCGCCGACGGGACCAGGGTGATGCGCTCGGCCGCCACTTTCCCACCCTCCAGCAAACAGCCACGGACGGCCAGTGCCCGCGCCGTGGCGAGGGCCTCGAGTTCGGTCCGCGGGATTGCCATGCGCTCCACCAACCGCGCCTCCATCCCTGCTTCGGTCACCTCTTCCACCAAAACGGGCAGCTCCGGCCCCACCGCCTCCGGTCTCCACTCATTTCGGCCCCGCCCGTAGAATCGACTCCGGGGGCCCAGCGAACGGCGCAAGCCGCCGCTGTCCGCGCGCGCCACCGCAGCCGCAGGCTGATTCTCGGCCGGCAGCACCGCCTTTGCCGCGACCGCCCCCGGCCCCGGCCCCGGCGGCAGGCCGGCCCCGGAAACAGGGAAGGCCGCCGCATAGAGCCTGGCCAGCATGCCCGCACGCAGTTCCGGCGTGATCGACAACTCCTCAGGCGGCGGCGTATTCACATCCACCTGACGCCGCGCCTCCCAGGCCGCGGTCCGGACTTCCCGCTCAAGCCTGGCCAAGCCCAGGGCCTGCCCGTCCGCAACCGGATCAAAGGCCCCGACAATATCCAGCTGAAGCGCCGGCCGCCCCGCCAACGCCTTGGCCACGGTTGCGAGTTTTGAGCGAGCCGCCTCATCCAATTCCGCCGAGCCAGCCGCGAAGTCGAGATACCCCAGCTCCTCGCTTCCTCCGCCGAAAGCCGCACCCAACAGCGAGAACGGAGAGGTGGCGGCCTTGACGAGGAGGTTGCTGAATACCCGCAACACCACCCGCCCGATGCGGAAATTGGGATCATCCAGGCTACCCCGGACCGGCAGGTCGATGACGATTCTCCCGCCGGAATCGCGCAACAAAGCCAACGCCAGCCCGACCGGCAAAGTGGTCGCGTCCGGACTTTGGGTGGTCTCACCCAAGTAAAAGCGGTCGAGCGTGACGACGTTGTCCAAATCCACCAGGCGATCATCCAAGCGGGCTTTCACCGCGAGGCCGAGATTGCCACTCGTCAACGAACGCCCGGCAAACTTGCCGATGTAAGGCCCCGCCCCCGGCTGCAAATCGATACCCTTGAGGTCCACCACCAGATCCATGAAAGCCGGCCGCCCGAGCGGATTGAGACTACCCTTGACGGAGACCGGTGCGAGGCCGTCGAACTTGCCTTGCAAAGCGAGATCCGCCCGCCCTCGAGCCTCGGAACTAAGACCGGCGATGTAGCCCTCGAAATCCGATATGCCGCCGCGGGCAAAGGGGCGGATTGAACGATCCTCAAAACGGAAGACGCCCCGCTCAAAACGGATACGGCCGATGTCAACCGTGAGAGGGAGCGCGGGCGGCGGCGGCACAGGCGGCGCCGCCGTAACCGATTGCGGCCCGCCCGTCCGGTTAAAAGCGAGTGAACCATCCGCGTCGATGCGCACCGCCGCGCCGGGCTCCACCAGCCGGACCTCGTCGGCGTGAAAAGCGGCCGGCGCCGAGGAGGCGCGTATGCCCGTCACTGCCAAATCAGCCCACTTAACCAAATCCTCCGCGAGCTTGCCATCGACCAATCGCAAACCGGCCAGGCCAAAGTCTCCCGCAAAAACAGCCGAGCTCTCGCGCAGTGTCGCCCTGCCCCGCGCCCGCACCGCGCCCTCCACCAACCGCACATCGGCGATGGACTCGACATACGGACTGAGGCCGGCCAGGGCGATTCGCTCCAGCGTGAGCTCCAGATCCGCGGCCAGAGGTTGCGCCGCCACGGTGCCCGCCACGGCGATCCGTCCGTCGCGAGGCAGGGTGACTTCGAGTTCACACGGCAGAGAAGCCGCCGGATGTTCGGTATCAATCCCGCGGACGACCAGCGAGAGACCTTCAACCCGGTGCTCCACCCGGCGCGGCGCGGTGAGATCCACCAACTCGGCCTGCACGTCAGAAAGCGAGAGCTCGGCCAGTTTGATCGCCGGATAGTCCGGAGCCACTCCGGCCTTGTCCACCGCCGGCTGCCTGGCAGGAAACGCCGGCTCCAGAAGCCGCGCCAAATCAAGCCCGGCTGCTTCCAGCGTAGCTTTGAGGCGCACTCCCTCGATGGCGATTTTCCCGATGTCTGCACGCAAAGAGGCGGAATCAGCGGATACCGCGTTGATTGCCAGACGCCTTATCGCCAAGGCATCTTCCGCCACCCCGGGCGCGCCGAAGCGGACGTCCCGCAGCGTCACCGCCCCATTGCCGAGGCGCAAGAACGGGGCCCCACCCTTTAGATCCAGGGTAAACTCTCCCGCTACATCGAGAAAAGCCGAGCGCAGCTCACCTTTGCAGACATCATGGTAGTAAGGCGAAAAACGGGCCAAATCGATATTCTCCAACACCAATTCGCCCTTCGATTGAATAGGGTCGGCAGAGAGGGTGCCTCTCCAAGCCAACCGCTCCCCCGCTCCCGTCACCGCCTCAAAGTGATAGGGCGAATCCGGATCACCAACCGTGTGAAATTCCTCCAGCAAAAACGAAACCGGCCCCGCCTCAGTCGCAAAAGGACGCCCACGGCTGGCATCGCGGAAAGCCACGCGGGCATCGGTGACTTCCAAACGGCGGATCCGCAACGCCGGGGGCCTGGCCGGCTTGGCCCCGGCGGGGGTCGGCTCCGCCCCGGCCAGACGCACCAAGATGTCATCGAAATTCAGCCCGCCGCTGGCGCTTTTAAAGACGCGGGCCCGCAGACCGTCCAAGGCGATCTCTTGAAAACACACCCGGCCAGTGAGCAGCGACCAGGAGTCAAGATTGGCATAAAAGCGCCTCCAGCCGATGAACTCAGCCGCGTCCGGCGCCGCCTCGGCGACCGCCAAGCCTTCCAACGCGACCGAAAACTCCAACGGGTTGAGGCGCACCCGCTCGATTGTGACCGCACGACCCAGCGACGCGGAGAGCCGCTTGACCGCCTGGGCCCGCACGATCGGCGGCAAACCGAAAAAGCCCAAAAGCACCACCGCGCCCAAGAGGCCCGCCGCGCCCAGCAGCCAACGGTGCCGCCGCCAAAACGCGGGCGGACGGCCGCGCGCGGCGCGCAGTTGCTGGAGGGAGGGAGCGGAGGAATCAGTTAGGGGCCCGGGCATGACGCGACGATGCGGCCGGTCGCGTCCCCGGCAAGCCACCCCGCGCGACGCTACGGTAAAACCTGCCCGCCTCGGGACAGAATCAGGCCTTGAGCTCGTCCAGTAAGACGAGCAGCTGCGCGGCGTGGTCCTTGGTATCCACCTTCTCCGCCACCGCTAGGACCGTGCCATCCCGGTCGATCACAAAGGCCGCCCGAGCCGGCCCCTCGTAGGTTTTGCCATACATCGACTTCTCCACGATCGCCGCCGCCGCCTTGGCAAAAAGGTCGTCCGGATCACTGGCCAGGGTGTAGCTGATTTTTTTCTTCACCGCGTATTTCAGATGCGAGCTACAGGTATCGCGGGAAAGGGCGACGAGGTGGTAGCCTCGTTTGGCAAACTCGTCCGCCCGCGCCGCTAGGGAGTCGTTCTGTTTGTCGCAGGAACCGGTGTTGTTTCTCATGTAGACCGACACGATGGCCGGGCGGTCGAGAAGTTCGTAGAACGCGACCTCGGCTTCAGCGCCGTCGCGGACGATCTTGAGCTTAAAGGAAGTCTTTAGTTTTTGGCCGGGCTTGATCATGGCAAAGCAAGAAGTCCCGCCGGAGGTAACCGTCAAGGGGCAGCCTGCAAATCCGCAGGCGGCCAGCCCTTGCGCAGCCCACGCAACCGCTGGCTCAAGGAGCCGGCGGCATCGGCGGATAAGCCTGCCGCAGACGCTCGTATTCCCCGGTTGTCACCGGGAGCACGGTGCCATGCCGAAAGCGGAAAGGGAACTGGAAGTCTGAGGCGGGAGCAAAAGCTCCGCCCTCCAGCGCGGAGGCAACGAAGGGCTTGTAGCCCTCGCCCTTGGAATAGTGGTCGAGCAAAAGACACCAGGACCGCGTCCGGCCTTCCGCATCGGTTAAAGGAAAACAGGCCGGGCCTTCATAACCGACCAACCGCGCGAGGGAAAAATCGGTCACGTCCTGCCACGGCCCGTCGAGCCGGTCGGCCACCTCGAGGGTGATGGCCTTGTATTTCTCATCCTTGGTGAAACGGTGGTAGCGACCGCCGTCCCGCACGATGGTGGTATCGATGATCGTGGTCGGTTTTTCGATGTAGATAAAGGGTTCGCCAAAGGTCCGGAAATCTTTCGTGCGCGCGGCCCAGATCCGGTGCCGCTGAAAATCATCACGGCCGGTGGTAGAAGCCCAAAAAACCAAATAGTCGCCCCGTTCTTCATCATGGATCGCCTCCGGCGCCCAAGTGCAGCCGGCATCAGGCGGCGCCACCTCAACCAAACGCGGGCCATGCCAGTTCACCAAGTCAGCGGTTTCCCACACCAGGAGCGATCTGCTGCCCGCACGCACCGCGCGACCCCAGTCGGGGTTGAGGTGGATGGAGAGATCCGTGGCGATGAGATAGGCCTTACCGCCGCCCTGCGCACGCAGCACGAAGGGGTCACGCACCCCCTTTTCACCGGCAGCACTCACCAGAACCGGCCGGCCACCCTGCAAAGCCTCCCAGGTCCGGCCATCCCGGCTCAGCCCGAAATACACCTGCTCAGTCAGTGGCGTGGACTCGCCCTTGAACGTGACGAAGAGGTAGCCGCCGGGGCCTTCAGCGGCTCCGGACGCAGAGGCAATCAACAGAGTCATAAAAAGGAATTTAAACATGATGAAAAAAGACGCTCACACCGGGGAAAGATTAACCCGAAAGCACGTTCGGGCAATCTCGAGCACGTGGAGCCAGTCTCATCAATTCGTCCTATGCTCTCCTCACCCGCGTGCAGTCCGCCCGCTCAGGAGCGCGCCCCCACCCCTGAAAAACCAGCCCAAACCGCGAGTAACCCGACTAAAATGCTCAAAACAACATAGGCTCCAGCTACCAGGAATTCACCGCGACGCAGGAGCTGAAAAGTCTCCAAGCCAAACGCGGAGAATGTCGTGAAGCCGCCCAGCAAACCCGTAAAAAGAAAAAGCCGAGCCGGGGTGGAGAACTCCGCCTGCTTGACCGAAATCCCACTCAAAAAACCGATCACCAGACACCCGGCCAAATTGATTAAAAAGGTGGCGGCCGGGAAACGCCAATCCCCCCAACGCGCCACCACCCAAATCGAAAAAAGATAACGAGTAACCGAGCCCAGAGCACCGCCCAGCGCGACTAGCAAAAGAGGTTTCATGTCGTAGGTTAAAAAAGTTATTCAAGGGCTGGGATCGGATGCTTATTCCTCCCGGTGCTGCCCGTGGCGGAAGGGTTTGGCGGCGCGTTCGGCGGCCTTTTGTTTCCAGCTCGGCTTACTCGCAACCGCGCCGGGTTTGCGAAGGGCGGGCGCCTTGGCCGCCTGCTCAGCCTTCAGCTTGCGGTAGCTCGCGAGCCGCTCGAGCGGGAGCGTGCCGGCCGCCAGCGCGACGCGGACCGCGCAGGCGGGCTCATCCTCATGACGACAGTTGGTGAAACGGCAGCCGGCCGCGACCTCGACGATGTCGGCATAGGCTTCCTCCAGCGCCTCGTCCGCGTCCCAGAGTTGCAGCTCACGCATGCCCGGGGTGTCGATGATGAGCGCGCCGCTGGGGGCGAGCACCAACTCCCGGCGGGTGGTGGTGTGGCGTCCCTTGGCATCCTTGTCTCGCACCTCTCCGGTCGGCAGCTCGGCGTCGCGCGCGAGCCGGTTGATGAGGCTGGATTTGCCGACACCCGAACTACCCACAAAGGCGAGGGTGCTCCCGGGGGTAGCATGGCCCCCAAGAAGCTTCAAACCGCGCCGGGTGTGGCTGCTGGTCACTACGATAGGCACACCGGGCACGAGCCGATCGATCTCGGCGCGCACCGACTCGGGATCAGGGTGCAGATCCGCCTTATTTAACACGATCACGGGCTGGGCGCCGGAGTCACGCGCGGCGACGAGGAAACGCTGGATACGCTTGGGATTATAGTTCCGGTCGAGCCCGCTGACGAGGAAGACGACGTCGATGTTGGCTGCGATGATCTGCTGGGATTGCTCGCCGCCGGCCGACTGGCGGGAGAAGCGGCTGCGACGCGGCAGCAAGGCGTGGAGTTGGGCGCGGCCCTCCGCCCCCGGACTGGGCGAAACCGCCACCCAGTCGCCCACCGCCGGATACGCCTCGGCGTCGCGTTTGGCATCGTGATGGAATTTGCCGATGCACTCCGCCAGTAATTCGCCCGAACCGGTCACCACCGCGTAATAGTGCCGGCGAAGCTCCACCACCACTCGCGCCGGCTCCAGCCCGGCGGCGGCGTGGGGGGCAAACGCGAGCGCCCAAGAGGCGTCCCAACCGTAGGGTGCCAGCGGGTGGGAAGCGGCAACGGATTCAGACATTTCGGAAGAGGGGCGGCCAAAACGCCGGCGCAGGCGGGCCTCAAAGCGCGACCACGCGGCGGGCAGGCTCGGCGTGGCGGCGAAAAAAGAGGGCGGTGTGTCCGACCGCGCCCACGCAGGGCGCGGCGCCCTCGGTCTCGATTTGCGCGATGAGCGCGGCGCGTTCGTGGCGATCGGCTCCCTCGAAGCGGAGTTTCACCAACTCGCGGGCCTCGAGCAGACGGGCGAATTCGCGAAAAAAAGTCGGCGTGAGCCCGGCTTTCCCGACCTTGATGGCTGGCTCGGTGGTCTGGCCGATTCCGCGCAGGCGGGTTTTTTGCGCGGCGGTAAGGGGAAGGTTTTCCATGTGAGACCGACGGTGATGGGGTTGAGCGCCAAGGTCCAACCTCGAAGCAGGCATCCCTTCACCATCGAAAACCCACCTCGGCCCGGACCAAACGGGGCGGGGCAAGACCGAACGTGCCGCCGGCGGTGCGGCTGGTCTGGGTCTCGGCGCCGGAGAGGTTTTCCAACGCGAAAGTCAGGTCCAGGCGGGGCGACAGGGCGCAACGGACCGCGAGGTCGAGCCGGACCGAGGGCGCGAGGGCGAGCGTGTTCAAATCATCCTCGTATTGCGCCGAAACCCAGCGGCTGCGCAGGTCGAGTTCGAGATCGCGCACGACCCGCCAAACGGCCCCGGCGGTCAGCGTGTGGCGAGGCACTTGGGGCAGGCGGAGGCCGTCGAGCGCGGCCGCCCCAGCCCCGCCGGAACGCACCCGGGCATCAGACCAAAGATAATCGGCGTCGATCCGCAGGGCCGGAAGGGCTTGCCAGTGGCCGCCGAGTTCGAGTCCACGCACGCAGACGGCGTCGAGATTGCGGCGTTCCCGCAAGGTCGGGGAGAGCGAGACGTTCGCGACCGCGCCGGCCAGGTCGTTTTGAAAAACGGTGGCCCGCAGGGCATGGCGCCCGGCCGGCGGGGCGAGCTCGAGCCCGATCTCGCCTCCAAGCAACGTCTCGGGATCAAGCCCGGGATTGGCCTGGGTGGTGACAGCACCAACCCGGAAAGGCCGGTAAAGCTCATTTAGCGTCGGGGTGCGATAGGCGGAGTAGGCGGCGGCGCGGGCGGTGACCCGGGGCGTGACGCGCCAGGCAAGGCCCAGGCCGGGTGAAAAGGCGAGGTCCTCGCGGTCGGGATAGGCCTCGTCCAGAAGGCGGGCGCCGGTGGTCCGGGTGGCTTCCTGGCGAAAGCCATTGGCCCGCGCAGTGGAGTCGAGTCGTGCGCCGCCCGTGAGGACCAGACCTTCAGCCAGCGGGCGGGCGTGAGTTAAAAAGACACCGGCCGCGGTCTGGGCGCCGCCAGCCCTACGTTCTCGCGTAAAAGCGCCCGCGTTGTAGAAAAAGTATTCTCGGGTCTCCCCGTCCACGCGGCGGGCGTCCAGGCCCAGCGCGGTAAGGGAACCCTGGCCCTCGCCGAGACCGACGGACTCGCCCCACGCGACCTGGGCGGATGCGCCCACGGCGAGGGAAGGCACCGCGTATTGGTCGCTCGCGGGCGTCTCAAAGGTGCGGGCGGTATCGATCGCGCTGAAGGTGCTCTGAAAATCCTGCTCCTGCACGTAAAGCGAGACCGACCAAGCCGGGCCTCCAGGCGCGGCGCCGAGGAGCTTGGAAGAGACGAAAGCCTCCTTGGACGCATTGCGCTGGTAAGGGGTGCCGTTGCCCCGCTCCTCACTCCAAGCGCGAATCCGAGTGGTCAGAGTGGTGGTTTCATCCACCCGCCGGGCCCAAGTTAATTGCCCGCGCTGGTGGGCCGAGTCAGCCGCGCTGTCAACGGGGCCGGGATCACGGACGAGGCGCGGGCCGGCGGAGGCAAAGGTGGCGGCATCCACCCGAAAGGCATCGCGGCCGGAGGAGCGGCCGAGCGTAGCCGTGGCTTCGATGTCACGAGTTTCAAACTCCCCCGCCGTGGCGGAAATCGTGGCGCCGGCCGGCGCTTCCAGCGGGGAGACAGAGATCAACTGCACCACACCGCCGAGCGAAGCACCGCCCCACGCCGCCGAGCCGCCGCCACGCACCAGTTCCACACGGTCCACCGAGCCAGAGGGAATCTTGGACCAGGCGACCCAGCCGCCAAAGGGGTCGTTGAGCGGGACACCGTCGAGCAATACCAGGGCGCGACTGGCCCCGCTAGGGCCGATCCCGCGGAGCGACACGCCCTGCGCAGTGGGATTAGCAACGAGGGAGCCTGCCCGGCGGAAAAGCGAAAAGGCAGCGCAGCGGCGCAGGGTGTCGTCGAGGACGAGTGCCGGACCATCCCGCACGGTTGCACCCGAAAAAATATCAACCGTCAGCGGCAGCGTCGCCGGGTCCTGCGGCAGGCGGGCGGCAGTCACGATGAGGGGCGGCAGCGGAGTGGACAGTTCGGCCTCCTCTGCCCGGCTAAACAGAAGGCAGGCGGCGAACAAGCAGGCCAGAGACACGGAACGCGGGGTGGGCACGGGGCAAACCTGTCGAACGGAACCGTTCCGGGGCAATCCCGCTTGGGCGCGAAGGAGGTATTCTAACTGGAAGAAGGCGGGCGACGCGCCAATCCGGCGGATCGGTTGTCTGTTGGAGGCGTGAGAATACCCCCGCTCATTGCCGCCGTGTTGTCGTCGTTCGCCTTGGTCCCGGCTGCGCGAGCAGTGTCCGCCTTTCCCGGCGCGGAGGGCTTCGGGGCCAACGCTAAGGGCGCGCGGGCCTCGGCCAGCCCGACCGTCTACCGCGTCACCAACCTGAACGACTCGGGGGCGGGCTCGCTGCGCGACGCGGTGAGCGTCTCCGGCCGCGTGGTGGTTTTCGACGTCGGTGGCCTGATTCGGGTAGGTGCGCCCATTGTCTTCGCATCCAACCTCACCATCGCGGGCCAGACCGCACCGGGCGGTGGTATTACCCTCTACGGAAACCGCGTGTCCTTCTCGGGCGCGAACAATACCATCTGCCGCTACCTGCGCTTTCGCATGGGCATCGACGGCGACGATGGGGCGGACGCAGTCGGCGTGGCCAGCGGGAGCGACATGATCTTTGACCACGTCTCCGCCTCCTGGGGTCGTGACGAAACCTTCTCCATCAGCGGTGACACCGCCATCCGCATCACCCTGCAGGACTGCCTGATTGCCCAAGGCCTGCGCATCCACTCCGCCGGCGGCCTCATGCAGACCTCCGGAGGAGTGAGTATCCTCCGCACCCTCTACGCCGACAACTGGATGCGCAATCCGAAGATCAAAGGGGTGAATGACTACATCAACAACGTGGTCTACAACTGGGGTGGCGGCGGGGGCTACATCCCGGCGGGCGATTCGGCGGGGGATTCCTACGCAAACATGATCCGGTGTTACTTCATCGGCGGCCCCGAAACCGGCGCGGGAAGATCACCGTTTTCATCGGGCAACACCAATTACCGCCTTTACCACTCGGGCAACCTTCAGGACCTCGACCTCGACGGGGTGCTCGATGGCGTCGCAGTGACCAATGCCAGCTTTCCCACCCTTCAGCTCGTCAGCACACGCTTCGCCTACCCTGCTCCGACGACCGAGCTGTCCGCCCCCGCCGCCCTCGCTTGGGTGCTCAACCAGGCCGGCGCGTCGCACCGGCGTGACCGGACGGATGATTACGTCGTCGCCGAAGTCCGCACCTACGGCACGAAAGGCGCCTTCATTTATGACGAGGCGGAAATGGGCGGCGTCGGGACGGTCGCCGCCGGTTTGAAGCAAGCCGATGCCGACAACGATGGCATGCCCGATTGGTGGGAGCAGGCCGCCGGGACCAACTCCGCCGTCGCCGACGCCACCGTGCTCGGCGCCGACGGTTACCTGAACATCGAGCGCTACCTAAACGCCCTCGTCGTGGGCGGCGTGCCGGGTGCCTTCATCACCGGCATATCGAACGACACCGGGGCATCGGGCTCGGACGGCGTGACCTCCGACCGCACCCTCCTCCTCCGCGGCACCGCACCCGCCGGGTCCGCCATTTCCCTAGCCCGGGCCGATAGTGGCGTGCAGGGGACGGTCCTAGCCGATGCGACCGGACAATGGACCTATGATTACACCGCCACCGCGCTGGCCGACCGGGTCTATGCTTTCACCGCCAGCGCCACCGTTGGCGGAGTCGCCACCCCGCCGTCGCCCGCCTTGGTCGTTCGCATCGACACCATCGCGGCACCCGCCCCGCTGATCACCGGCCTTAGCCTCGCCCCAGTGGCCGCGGTTTCCGGCACCGCCACACCGGGAGATACGGTTGCCGTGAGCCTCGCCGGCCAAGTCGTGGCCACCGGCGTGGCCGACGAGTTGGGCAACTGGACCGCGCTCTACACCGGAACCGCTCTCGGCACGGGATTAAAAACCTTTACCGCCGCCGCGACCGATCCGGCCGGCAATGCCGGCCCCGCCTCCACCGGCTATGTCGTCGATACAAGAATAGCCGCGCCGGTTTTTACCACCATCAGCACCGACAGCGGCGCATCCGCCACCGACCAACTCACCAGCGACACTACCCTAGTGCTATCGGGAAGCGCGCCCTCTGGATCGACCGTCACTGTCACCCGCGCAGGGGTGGGCGTCGTAGGCGCCGTGACCGCCAGCGGCGGGAGCTTTTCGTTCAGCTATGCCGCGACCACGCTTCCGCCCGGCACCCATACCTTCACCGCCACCGCGACACTCGCGGGTTCAGCCAGCCCGGTCTCCGCACCCTTCTTGGCTAAGATTGACACCACCGCGCCCGGTCTCGCCTCCATACGCCGGCTCACCCCGGCCACCTACTCCACCAATGGAGGTTCCGTGGTCTATCGCGTCACCTTCTCCGAACCCGTTACCGGCGTGGACCTGGCCGACTTTACCCTCACCAAGTCAGGCACCACGGGCGCACTCATCTCGATCTCGATCGTGAGCTCGACCATCTGGGACGTCTCCGCCGGGAGCATCTCGGGGGATGGCACCGCCCGGCTGGACGTGAATGCCAGCGGCACTGGTATCCTTGACCTCGCCGGCAACGCGATCTCCGGCGGCTACTCCTCCGGGCAAGCCTACACCGTGCGTCTCGCCGGCAGCGGCGCCTGGATAAACCTCGACGAAGACGGCCTGTGGAGCGACTCCGCCAACTGGGATGGCGGCCTCGTCGCGGCCGGCACCGGTGCCACCGCCGACTTCAGCCTGCGCGACCTCGTCGCGGACACCTCACTAATCCTCGACTCCAACCGCACGCTCGGGCGCATTGTCTTGGGTGACACCGATTTTTCCACACCCGCCGGTTGGACCATCTCCGACGGCAATGCGTCCGCCCGCGTCATCACCCTGGACGGCACCTCGACCCCGATCATCCAAGTTGACGCCGCCACCACGCCGGCCGGCGACACCACCGACGTCCCCGCTGCCAACGCCACCCCGCACCACCTAGCGGTGGCTCTGGCCGGTGGCAAAGGCTTCACCAAAACCGGCGTCGGCACCCTGGAGTTAAACCGGCCAAATCCCGCGCTGGCTGGCGCGCTGACCATCTCGAAAGGCATCGTTCAAGTCGGCCCCGGCGGCACGCTCGCACCGGCCTCGGTGACCATCGCCACCTCCCAGCAACTCCGGGTCACGGGCGGAGCGTTCACTACCGCCGGCAACGTGTCCTGGACCTCCGGCACCGGCACGGGCGTGCTCGTGAGCGGAGGCAGCGCCAGCTTCCAAAACATCGTCCCGACCAACACCCGCAACAGCTTCTTCCGCGTCACCGGCGGCGTGGTCACCGCGAAGGACCTCCATTTCCCCCGCAGCGGCGACTCCGAGGCCCAGACCAGCGGCACCGGCGTGTTGATTTCCGGCGGCGACACGACCTTCGCGAACATCGGCCTCGGCACCGTCGACTCGTGGGCGGGCATGACCGTCTCGGGCGGCAAGCTCACCGTCACCGGCATCCTGCACAACGGTTACCAAAAGACCGCCGGGCGCGGCGGCGTGATTTATCTTTCCGGGGGCGAACTCGCGGTCACGGACGCGACCCAGGGTCTGGTGATGGCGCGCAATCCCGGAGGCGCGAACGCCAACACCAACAACGTCGCCAAACTGCTCATCACCGGCGGCGTCGCCAACCTCGCCCGGCTCACGCTCGGTTACGACGCGACCGTGAGCGCGGGCTCCGCGAGCATCACGGTGAGCGCGGGCGAGCTCAACCTCGGCGCGGGCGGGATCGTGAAAAACGGCGCGGCTGGGCTGGCATCCTCGCTCTCCTTTTCTGGCGGCACCCTCGGCGCCCTGGCCAATTGGAGCACTGGCCACGCGCTGTCCATCACCGACGCGTCCGCCACGCCGCGTTTCACCATCCGCGCCGCCGGGCCCGACGGAGCGCCGCAAGACATCACGCTCAACGGCGCCGTATCCGGCGTAGGCGGGTTCAACAAAACCGGCGGCGGCACGCTCACGTTGAGTGCCGCGAACACGACCGCGGGCAACATCTACGTCAACGCCGGCACCCTCAACCTCACCGGGTCCCTCGCCGCCGCCTCCGGTAAGACCCTCGCGGTCAACGCCGGCGGCACGCTCGCCGGCACTGGGACCTCGAACATCGTGCTCGGCTTGTTCCCGGGCGGCGTGGTGTCGCCGGGCGGCAACGCGGTGGGAACGCTCACCGTGGCGGGCGCGCGGATCTCCGGCGGCTCCTCCCTGCGTTTCAACTTGGGCGCGGGCGGCGACCAACTAGTCATCCCCGGCGGTTTCACCACCTTCGGCTCGGGCGTGGTGACGTTCGCGTTTACTCCCGGAACGCTCGTGGTCGGCACACCCTACACTTTGATCACCACGCCCGGCGGCGTTCCCGGCATCACGACCGCCAACCTCGCCTACACCGGCCTCGGCCACGCCAAGGGGCGCTTCACGGTGGGGCCGAACAACGTCCAGTTTACCCTGGACGACGACGGCATCGCCCTGACGCCGTTCTACGACTGGTTGATCGGGCGCGGACTGGCCGCCGACACCGCCAGTGCGCCGGACGATCCCGACGCCGACGGCGTGGCTACGCTGCTCGAGTTCGTCTTCGGCCTAGAACCGGTGGCGCCGGACATGATGCCGCTCTTCGCAACCACCATCGTGGCCGGGGAGGAGACGTATCCGGCGGTCAGTTACCGCCGCCGCCGCGCGCGGGGCGGGGTGACCGTGGCGGTCGAGGTCGCCCGCGATCCCGCCTTCGCCAGCCTGGTGGCTCCGGTGGATATGGAGGCTCCGCCGGAACTGGAGGGTTTCGACCGTGTGCTGGTGCGGTCGGCTCTACCCCTTTCCTCCGCCGCGAGCCAGTTTTTCCGGGTCCGCGCGACGCTACCCTGACGGCCCGGCGGGCAGCGGGCGGTTCAGGCCAAACGCCGGAGGGGGAAAATCGAAACGTCCACGCCGGGCGAGGTGTGGGCGTGGTCGGCGGGGCGGGCGGGCGACGCGAAGCCGTTGTCGGCAAAGAGCGACGTCTCCGCAGCGTGGACCCTCGCGCGCGCCAGCGGGTAGGGCGTGTGCCAGACCCGCCCGCTCGCGAGGTTGCCGTCGGCGCGGCGGGAGAAGAGCAGGTAGCGCTCGGTCAGGAAGTGGTCGAGGGTGCCGGCCGCAGCCGGCGCGAAGGGCGCGGCGGGCGCGTAGGCGAAGGTGTTGGCCGCGCCGCCCGGGCGGCGGGATTCGAACCGCGCGGTCGAGGTCGGCGTGTCGGGGCGCTCGCCGCGCTGCCGGGCGAAGACGTAGGGAAGGGAGAACAGCGAACGGGCGAGGGCGACGGCGGCGTGGTTGTTACAATCGAGCGAGTAGAACCAGACGCCAGGCGTTCCATCCGCCGTGTGCACGTAGGTGCGCAAATTGAGTTCGAGGAACCAGGAGAGGCCTGGCACGGGCGGTAGTAAACGCGGGCGAACGCGGTCCATCCAAAACGGCACCACGCCGAGGTAGGCGCGGTCCTCATGGGTGTCGACGAAGAGACCGGGCGGCAGGGTGGCCTGGACCACGGCGGGGTCCCAAGCCCAGTGCAGGAAAAGCAGGTGTTGCCAGCGTTGAAACATCACCGGCGCGGCGGCGGGACGGACACGCAGCGCTTCGCGTTGGGCGGGGCTTGGACGGGTGGAAACGGAGAAGGGGGCAGGCACCACGGAAAGTGGCGCGTCCCCGGGAAAATTGCAAAGCGGCGGGGCAAGCCGGACGTTCACGCCCGGTTGGCGAGGGCGAGGCGGATGGTCTCGGCGGCGGTGAGCGCGCACGCGCCGGCCGCGCGGGTCTCGCGCGCGATACGCCAGGCGAGGTGCCACTGCCGGCAGAGCACGGTCCAACCGTGCCAGGGTCCGTGGCGGGGATCGTAGATGCTGGTCGCCTCGGAAGTGAGGCCGTTGAGCTCGATCACGGTGAACTCGCCGCGCCGGAAGGCCTCCGCGTCCGGCGTGCGCACATCGTAGCGTCCGAAATAAAAACCCTGGAAAACACGGCTGACCCGCTCGACCTCGGCGAGCAGCGCCGGCGTCTCGTGGGCCGCGCCGTCGAGGAAGAGCGAACCGCGGCAGTGGGTGCCCAGATCGGTCAGCGGGATGCGTTCCCCGGCGGCCGGCACCTCGTCACGGCGGGCGGCGAACTCGCGCAAAAAAAACGCCGCCATGCAGACGGCGCGGTCATCGGCGAGGATCAGCGTTTCCAGATTCCGGATACCATCGCCGGTGAGCGCGGGGGTGCGTTTCTCCGTGATGGCGAAGATGCGTCCGCGCACCTCGGACGGGAGGCGGGCGTAGAAGACGCCGAACTCGATGCCGCGCACGTAGGCCTGGGCGATGAGCGGGCCGGGCGCGGCGGCGAGGGCGGCCTCGGCGGCGGCGCGATCGCGCGCGATCACCACGCCGCCGCCGCGCTCGCCGACATTGGGCTTGAGCACGACGGGGAAGGGCGTCGCCAGGGTCCCGAGAAAGGCCTCCAGCGCGGCCCGGCGGGCCTTGGTTTCCCCGGGCGCGAGCAGCGCCCACGGCGCGACCGCCCCGCTGGGGTCGAGGGCGCGAAGGATCTCCGCCTTGGACTCGCCGACCAGGCCGCCGCCGGCCCCGATGCCGGGATTCACCGCGGTGAACCAGGTGAGGCAGCGGGCCCGCAGGCCCAGCCAGGTGATCCAGAGCACGACGGGCGGGTAGACCGCCCACATCGGCCAGAACTCCCAGCGCACGATGCGGCGCCAGCGCGAGAGCAGCAGGCGGCGGCCACGCCAGGTGGAGGCGTGGAGGCCGAGGCGCACGAGCAACCAGACGAGCAGACCGCCCACCAGCAGGCCCGGGGCGGCGGCGGTCCAGGTTTGCACCCAGGAGCGGGCGGCCTCGCCGAAGATTGCAGCCGCGCCGACCAGCAGGGGCGTCCAGAGCGCGCAGGCTAGGGTCAGCCAGAGGGTGAGGCGGGCGAAGGGCACCCGCAGCAGGCCGGCGGCGACGTAGGTGGGCAGGCGCGTGCCAGGCAGAAACCGAGTGGTGAAAATCAAGATCGCGCCGCGTGCGGTCAACCAGCGGCCGGCGCGGTCCACGCCTTCGCGGGTGACGAACCAGCGCAAGGGGGCGCGATCCAGCCCGTGCGCGCCTAGCCAGCGGCCGGCGGCGACGAGCGCGAGATCTCCGATCAGGATGCCGGCAAGGCAGGCGGCGGTGGCGGCGGGAAATGAAACCGCGCCCTGGGCGACAAGGAGCCCGGCCGCGATGCAGGCGAGGTCCTCGCTCGCCAGGGTGGCCAGGGCCAGGCCGAGCAGAGTCCACGGTCCACCCTCGGCGGCGAGGGCGAGCCAGCGGGTGGCGAAGTCGGCGGGCATGGCGGGGCGAAAACTCAGGCGGTGAGCGGAAGCAGCCACACCCGCTCGGGGTTCGCCGAGGGATAAAAGGTTTCGTAGGCGACCATAACGGCGACCGGACGCACACACACGTGCGTGAGGCTGCGGGTGGCGGCGTCGGAGCGCAGCATACGCACGGAGTGGGCGGGCCGTTCCGGATCGTGCACGCGATGCCAGGCCGCGAGATCGGCGGGCGACGGGGCCCCGGCGTGCCCGGCGCGGAGGACGTCGAACTTATCCAGCCGCCAGGCCACGACCTCGCTCGTCGCGAAGGAGGAAGACGACAGGCAAGCCGGGGAGCCCAGGGTCTCGGGTCGCAGCTTCTCGCCGTTCCAATGCCAGCGGCGGGCGGAGGCGTCGGCCGAGACCGCGACGAGGTGGAAGGGCGGGAGGCGGGCGAGGTCGACGGCGGCGAGGCCGGCGGCCACGGCGGCGAGGTCGCGGGCGGGCGCGAGGTCGAGCACTAGGAGGCCGCGGCTGCGGGCGGGGCCGGCGGGGCGCCACGGGGTGGCGTAGTCGTTGAGCAGGGCGAGGGTCAGTCCGGCGGCGTTGACCAGCATCCAGGTGCCGCCGGCGCCGGCGTCGCGCGGGGCGAGCCAACGGAGGCCGTCGGTTTCACCGAAGGCGGGCGGGGTCTCGACGGCGCGCGGGTGGCGTTCGTCGCGGTTAAAGAACAGATCGTAGCCGTCGCGGCGCGGCGCGGCGGTCCAGGTGAAGGTGCACATCGGCCCGGCGGACGCGCCTCAGCCGGCGGCCTGAGCGACCTGATGGCGGAGGGTGGAGGGGGCCATGCCGAAATCCGCCGCGGGCTGGTGACCGAGCCGGGTGCAGATCACCGCGATCAGCGCGTAGTGGTGGACGGTGTGGCTGAGCAGGAACTCGAGTTCGCGCGACACGCTCGACGCGGACCAGGAGGCGACCCCGGCGGTCGGCGGGTTCTCCATGCGCACGCGCACGGGGCAGTCGGCGGAGGACGCGGCGAGGGTGTTTTCGAGGCGTGCGGCCACCTGCGCGAGGCACTCGCGGGCGTGGGCGCACTCCCGCTCGATGCGAACGTCGCGTGCGCGATTCTCGTAGTCGATGCCTTCGTCTTGGTCTAGCCCGTCGAGGAAGCTCGTGTAGTGTTCGAGCACGTGGCGGAGGTGTCCGCCGATCGTGGAATTGAACACCGCCGGGTCGCGGGTGGCGTAACCGGCCGGGTCGAAGGTGGCGAGGAGGGCGATGCCCTGATGAACGACGTCAAGGTTGGCGCGTATGGCTTGGGCGATCATGGGCGGGAGGAGGTTCCGGTGGTCCGGAGCGTCGAGTGGGCTGGGACGCTTACTTTTTTTCAAGGAGCTTCGGCCAGTTGGCATTTCCGGCGGCGATCAGGCCGGGGACGTCCTTTTCCCACTTTTTCTGAACATCGAGGCTGTAGTTCAGGTAAAGTTTGCCGTCCACGATCTTCCAGGCGTAAGGATCGATGCCGGCGGTGTAACCCTGACTGACCGCCCAGGCGCAGTAGCCGCCGAACTGGGGCGCGTATTTGGCGGGCTCGGCCTGGAACAAGGCGAGATTCTCGGCCGAGGCGAAACGCCAGGTGGCGCCCTGCCATTCGGTGATGAAGGCCTTGTCGCCCTCGACCGGCTTGGCGGCGGTGAAGTAGGCGACGGGGTCGTAGCCCTTGATGGCGACGCCGAAGAGGGTGGTGTTGACCGGTTTTTCGGCACGGAGGAACGGCGTGCAGACGAGGGCAAGACCAGCGAGCAGGAGGCGGAGGAACTTCATGGGAGGACGGAAACAGAGGGAAACGTTTAGAGACGGACGCCGATCACGGGCAGGGTGCGGCGATACAGGAAGAGGAGGAAGGCGCTGCCGGCCCAGACGACTAGGGCGAGGCCGAAGAGGGTGCCGCCGTCGTCCTGGACCACGATGCCGAGCTTGGTGAGGTGGAAAAAAATCGCGCCGCTCATGGTGCCGAGGGCGAGCAAGGCGCCCACCGCGGTCAGCCCGGGGATAAACAGCAGCACACTCGCAATCAGCTCGACCACGCCGGAGCCGATGCGGCCGACCGGTTCTTGGCCGACGGTCTCGAAGATGTAGACCGACTCGGGAGCGGCGGTGAACTTGAAGAACAAGGTCTGGACGAGGATGATCGCCACGACGACGCGGGCGATCCAGCTGGCGATGACCAGGCCTTGGGAAAGGCCAGACGAGGTGACTGACGTGGAATCGGGTTGGTTGCTCATGGCGTAAGTGAGATGCGGACGCACCGGATTTTATTCCCGGTTTTTTTGCTCCAATTCAGAGCACGGTGTGGAGTTTGGCTGGGGCGTCCTCGATCAGCAGCACGTAGGCGAGGCGTGGGACGCGACGACCGGGCGGTTTTCGCCAGCGGGGCCGAAGGCGCTGCGGCGGGAGACGTAGAGGTGAAACTCGTCGGTCGGGCCGAGCATAAAACAAATCTCGAAGACCTCGATGCCGGCGAGATTGAGGCGGCGGCAGCCCAAGGCGCGCAGTTGATCAAAATCGAGGTCCAGGTGGGCCGGGAGGGGGCGAGGAGATCTGTCAGCAGTTCCCGGAGGCGGCCGCTGCCTCCGAGCACGAGCGGTTCGTGTTCCGGGGTGAGGTATTCCGAGCGGGCGGCGGAGGCGTCGGCTAAGCTGCGCGACAAGCTCAGGGCGAAACGGTAAAGCCAAGCGTAGTGGTCATCGACCAATCGGGTGAATACGGCGTTGGCCATTGGGGGCGAGCAAGAAGCCTTGGTCGCGGTTGGCTGTTTGCGCGGGCGCCGGATTCAAAGTGCCAGCTCGGCGGACTGCAGCTCGCGGTAGGCGCCGGGCTTCAGGTCGCCGAGAGTAAGCGGGCCGAACGCGACCCGGTGCAGGGTCAGCACGGTGCCGCCCCCGGCGGCGGCGAACATGCGGCGGACCTGATGGTATTTGCCCTCGATCAGGGTTACCTCGGCCTCGCGCGGCCCGAGCGGGCGGAGGGTGGCGGGCGCGCAGGGCTCGTCCTCGCCGTCGAGCCGGAGCGTGCCGGCGGCGAACACCTCCGCCAGTCCGGCCGGCAGATCGCGGTCGAGGGTGGCGTGGTAGATTTTGGGAACCTTATGTTTCGGCGAGGTGAGGCGGTGGACCAGATCGGTCTGATCGGTGAGCAGCAGCAGGCCGGAGGTTTCCTTGTCGAGGCGGCCGACCGAGGTGATGACGGGGTTGCGCTCGCGCCAACGAGGCGGGAGCAGATCGTAGACGAGGGGCGCCTCACGGAGATCATGCGAACACGTCAGGCCGAGGGGCTTGTGGAGTAGCAGGAGCAGGCCCTCGGGATGGTCGAGGGGCTCACCATCCACCCGCACGGCGGCGGGTGAGGGCTTGCTGCCGGGATCGTCGGCCGTTTTGCCCGCGATCGCGATGCGACCCGCCTTCAGCCAGTCGCGGACTTCGCGGCGCGAGCAATAACCGAGATTGGAGAGAAGTTGGTCGAGGCGGCGGACGGTCATCCCGCCAGCGTGGATGTTTTCCCGCACTGGGAGCAATGTCAGGCCGTAGCCAAACGCCCGCACGCTTGACCGCCCCGCTCGCGCCCCGCTTCCTTGCGCGTCATGAGCGAACGCCCGGCCCAAGCTTCCCAAGTAAAATATAAACGCATCGTCCTCAAGCTCAGCGGAGAGGTCCTGCGCGGCAAAGGCACCGACCCCATCGACCCGCAGATTCTCGAGGACATCTGCCGGCAAGTGAAAGTAGCCCATGACGCTTCGGTCGAGGTCTGTGTCGTAATAGGCGGGGGCAATATTTTCCGCGGTCTCCAAGGCTCCCAGCGCGGCGTCGACCGCACCACCGGCGACTACATGGGCATGCTTGCCACCGTCATCAACTCCCTCGCGATCATGGATTGTCTGGAAAAGATGGGCGTAAGTTGTCGCGTCCAGTCCGCCATCCCCATGAACCAGGTCGCGGAGCCCTTCATCCTGCGCCGCGCCATCCGCCACTTAGAAAAAGGCCGGGTGGTCATCTTCGCCGCCGGCACCGGCAATCCCTATTTCTCGACCGACACCACCGCCGCCCTCCGCGCCTCGGAGATCCGCGCCGACATCATTATGAAGGCCACCAAGGTGGACGGCATCTACAACAAGGACCCAAAGAAACACGCCGACGCTGTGCGCTACGACCGGCTTACCTTCCTCGATGCCCTGAAGCAACGCCTCAACGTCATGGACAGCACCGCGTTCAGCCTTTGTCTCGACAACAACATGCCCATTCTGGTGTTCGACTTGAACGCGCCTGACGTCATCACCCGCGCCATCCATGGCGAGCAGGTCGGCACTCTGGTGCACGCTTGACGGGCAGGGCCGGCGGAGCCCGGCCAGTTTCGCGGTGCCTAAAAGCTGGCTCAATTGTTAGAAAAAACGATTTTGATATCTTAAGTAGGTCCAGCGCCTTGTCATTTGCATCGAACGGGGGTAGCCAGAATTGGTCGAGACCGAGGCTATTTACCCCCGATACCCCAGCTTGTGATGCTTTCTTTAAGCGACCAGATCCGCGTGCGAGGGCCGCTGCTGCTCGGACTCACTCTGGCCGCGGGGGGGCTGAACGCGCAGCCGGCGGTGCCCGTTTTTACGCAAGAAGTCTCGGTTCACGACCCTTCAATCGTGCGGGCTCCTGACGGCTATTATGTCTTCGGCTCTCATCTCGCCTCGGCACGCAGCGCCGATCTGATGGCTTGGACGCAGCTTTCTTCCAGCCCCGTCGCAGGCAATCCGCTGGCCGCCGATCCAGCGGCGGCCTTCGCCCCAGCCGTCGCTTGGATCGGGGGAACCCTGAATTTCTGGGCGCCCGACGTGCACCGACTCGCAAGCGGAAAATACGCGTTCTTCTATTCCCTTTGCGAAGGGGACAGCCCGCGCGGGGTCATCGGATTGGCGTCCGCCGACGCCCCGGGCGGCCCCTACGCTGATCAAGGCTCGTTGATCAAAAGTGGCATGTGGGGGGAGATCAGTCCCGACGGCACGGTTTACGATGCCACGCGGCACCCGAATGCGGTGGATCCGGATGTCTTTGCCGATGCCCAGGGAAACCTCTGGATGGTTTACGGGTCCTACTCCGGCGGCATCTTCATTCTGCGTCTGGATGCCGCTACGGGGCGACCGCTGACCGGCCAAGGCTACGGCAAGAAGCTCGCGGGCGGAAACCATGCCCGGATCGAGGGTCCGTGCATCTTACACAATCCAGCCACGGGCTATTACTATCTTTTTCTTTCTTTCGGCGGGCTTACCCCGGATGGCGGATACCAAGTGCGAGTAGCGCGCTCGACCAACCCCGACGGACCGTATTTCGATCCGGCCGGGGTAAACATGACCCATGTGGGCGGACCGGCCGGATCCTTTTTTGATGACGCGGCCATCGCCCCCTACGGGGCTAAACTCATCGGCAACTACCAGTTCAACCACATCCCGGGCGAGCCGGGCGCCAGTGCACGGGGATACCTTTCGCCCGGACACAATTCCGTGTATCGCGACGCCGCCACCGGTCTGGCCTATTTTGTTTTTCATACCCGCTTCGTCGGCCGCGGGAACGCCCACGAGGTGCGCGTGCATCGTCTTTATTTCAATGCCCAGGCTTGGCCGGTGGTCGCGCCGCAACGTTACGCCGGTGAGGTCGATCCAGTCCTGGATGCCGCGCAAATCCCGGGACGCTACAAACTTGTCAACCACGGCAAGGACATCTCGCCCGATTTGCATACGTCTTCGTTGATCACACTGGTGGCCGATGGCACGGTCACGGGCGACGCGAGCGGCGCATGGACCATCGAGGCAGGAAACGTGGCTACCCTCACGTTGCAGCGGATCGTATATCGAGGCGTTTTTACCCGCCAATGGGATGACGATAACCGGGTATGGGTGCGGGCTTTTACCGCCCTCTCCGCCGGCGGGGTGACCGTGTGGGGCAGCGAGGTGGCAACTCCAAACGCGCCCCCGGTATTGGGCCCGCAGTCCAATGCGGCGGCGGTTCGCGGTGAGACCTGGCGACGCACGGTCTATGCCAGCGACGGCGATTACGCCCAATCGGTCGCCTACAGTCTGAAGGAGGCTCCTGCAGCAGCCGAAATCAACTCCTTCACAGGGGAAATCAACTGGACGCCCTCGCTCGCCGAGGTCGGCAAGCTCCACCGCTTTACCGTCCGGGCGACAGATAACGGCGCCGCGCCACGCTCTACCGAAGCAAGCTTCGAAGTGGCGGTTTCCTCTCGGACGGTCCTGCGCCGGGTGGAGCTGGATTTCACGACCGCGGGCGGCTCTGGGTTGCGCGATGGAGCCGGGCGTTTCACCGGCTTAACCGCACGGCTACCGGGCACGGGCGGCGGCGTGCCGATTAATGACCCCCTGCTTAGCCTCACGACGGCGGGCACGGGCGGACTCGCGTTGACCACGACGCAATCCGACTACAACGGCAGCACCGGACTGACGGGCAATCGCAGCATCGGGCTGGCCTTGGCCGAGCTGGGCTTCACGGGCGCGGAAGACTTTGCGGTGACTGCGCGGTTCGCGCCGCTGCCGAGGCTTGGGTTAGTGGATCAAGTGGGGCTCTTCGTGGGCACGAGCGGCACGATGCTGACCCGGGCAGGCGCGATCGTCTTTGGCTCCGCACCAGAAGGCTACGCAGTGCACACCCGGGCCGGGGCGGACAAGGATGGGCACTTCAAGGGGGTCCTGGATCCGACCGATGGCCTGACTGTGTGTATCCAGCGTGCAAGTGGTGCGTGGGGTTACTGGGTAGATGACGCGGAATGGCCGCCTCTGACCTCGGGGGTAGCGAGCGAACCGGTATTTTTGAACAACACGGCGGGCTTATGCGCCGGCGTGTTTGCCATCACACCACTCAATGCCACCCCAAAGACGGTCATGCTCGAGTCGTTGATGGCGGTGGTAGACACCGGCCTGACGCCTTTGGAAACTTGGCGCGGGCGCTATTTCGAAAACGCAGCCTCCGCAGGTGCAGGAGCAGATACGGCGGACCCTGACAGCGATGGTTTACCCAATCTACTCGAATACGCGCTAGGCGGCGACCCGGTCGGCGGGGATGGCGGGGAGCGGCCGCAGGTCGGAGTCGCAGGAGGCATGCGCCTGACTCTTTCGTTCACGCGGATCGCCGAGGCGTCGCTCACCTACCTAGTGGAAGCGGCCGACACGGTGGGAGGCCCGTGGGTGACGATCTGGACGAGCACGGGCGCTGCGAATACGGCAGGACGGGTGACAGTCACGGATACGATGGCATTAACCACGAGCGGGACGACGCGTTTCCTGCGTTTGCGGGTAGCGCGTTAAAGCCGTAGAGGGTGGAGTATCCCAAGACGCAAAAAAGCCCGGCCGAGGCCGGGCCTTGCGCAGCAAGCAAGCCGGGGATGGGTTTACCAGAGGAAGGTAGGCGTGCCAGTGGTGCGGATCACCATCTTATCGAAGGGACGCCAAGCGACGTGCCCATCGACGAAGGCGACGTTGCCACCGGAGGGAAGCAGACCGTTGAGATGGTTGGTGCGATTTCCCGCGAGACCGCCGAGGACATCACTGTAATTATCGCGTCCCTGACGCATGATGGTATCCACCACCAACTCCCGCTTGCTAGGCGGAGTCTGCTCGATGTTGGCACCGACCCGGGTGGGGTAGTAAGCTTGGATCTTCAAGTTCACCCGGCTATCCTCAGCCAGAGCGACCGTGCCTGGATTGGTATCGCCGGTGCCATCCGTAAGACGGGTTCTAGGTTGGGGAACCTGAGCGACGCCGGGAATCAGCGTCACGTAGTTAGAGACAGCGAAGGTGCCGTTATACTGCCACATGGAATCCGCATCATTGGGCAGGCCGGAGGGGCAGTAAATGACATCCCGGCCGGCGTTGCCAACGAGGAGTTTCACCATGTCCTTGTGCATATCCCAAGCCCAAGCTCCTGCCTGATAGGCCGGGAATCGTTGCTGGCGGTCTTGGTTGGCGAAGCTGACCAAGGACAACGCTATCTGACGGACATTGCTGCTACACTTGGCGCGCTTGGCGGTATCGCGGACCTTACCAACCGTGGGGATGATAATGGCGGCGAGGATGCCGATGATCGCGATGACCGTGAGTAATTCGATCAGGGTAAAACCATGGCGGCGGTTGGAGGAGGATTGGGGTTGCATGGGTTGTTCGCTAAAAAGACGAGCCGGCCACCGAGGGGCAGCCGGCTCGTGATATAACGGGACGAGCTTATTGTGTGGTCACGCGCAGACGGAGGAAGCGGCGCGGCTGGGTGGCGAGGGAGACCGTGTCCTCGTAAACCTCGTCGCCGGCGGCGGAGAAGGCCTGGTAGGTTTGCACGGTGGTCCAAGAGCCCGTAACATCATTGGTGGCCTCGATCGAATAGACCAAGGTGGCATCGCCGATGTGGTGGAAGCCAAGCGTCAGGAAGTTGCCCGAACGGCCAACGGTGGCGGCAGCGCCGGAGTTGGGGGTGAGCGGCTCGGTGCCGAGGGCATATTCCAGCAGGTTGGGGATGCCATCGGAGTCAGCGTCGGAGGCATCGGCTCCGTTGCCGGAGTTGGCGCTCGAGCCGAACTTGGACTGGCGCCAGAGCTCAAGCGCGGTGCCGGTGTTTACCGGAGTCGCGGAAGCCTCGGCCGAGTAAGCGCTGGTGGCGAGGGCGTTGGCCGAGGCGACCACGTAGTAGTAGGTGGTGCCGTTGACCGCGGTGACGTCAGTGTAACTCTCGGTCGCAACGATACCGGCGCTCAGGGTGGTGTAGGGACCGCCGGCGGTGGTGGAGCGGGCGATGGTGTAGGTGGTAGCACCGGCCGAAGCAGTCCAGGTCAGGCCAACCTGGCCGTTACCGGCGGTAGCGGCGAGACCGGTGGGGACGGGCGGCGAGACTTCCTCGCTGGTGACGAGCAACTGGAAGGCATTCATCGGGATGCGGCCGCCGTCGGAATCGGCGCCGACGCTCCAAGCCACAGTGCCATCGGCGGCCACGATACCATCGAAGGCCACGAAAGCCTGAAGGTTGTAGCGGAGATCTCGACCCTGACCATTGTCGGTGGCGGCAGGGGCCTGGGCGAGATGGTTGTTTGCGGAAGCGAGTGTGATAGTGGCCGCATCGTTAAGGTTGGTTATGCTCGAGAACGTGGAGGAGAAACCCGAGGCATAGACGACCAGCTTCACGCGATGGCCGGAGAGGGCCTGGAGGCCGCCGACGGTCAGGGTCATCGGGACGGTCTGGCTGTCGGTGAAGGCGAGGTCGCGCAGGATGGGGGCGCCGCTGGCGCTGTTGCCCGTTATGTCGATGGCTCCATCGGCCTCATTCAGGCTGTCGGCGCTGCCGCCGACGCCGGCGTAGGCGAGGGTAAGACCCGCGAGACCCAGACCCGACGATTCGCTCGACAGGACGCCGGAACCGGAGCCGGCGGCGGTGGTGACGTTGTTCCAGGTGTTGGTCTGGGCGCCAACGTTGCTCGCGGAGACAGTGCCATCGGAGAGGAGCACACCGGAATAGGGCATCACAGATACGGCAGAGGTGCCGAGGTCGCCGTTGATCAGCAGGGCCCGATTGGCGTCCACCACCACCACAGAAGCGGTGCGGCTGGTGGTCGCGGAGCCGCCGGAGGTCGTGTCGGTAATAACCACGGTATAGCGACCGGTGTCGGCGCTGGTCAGGCTGGACAGGTTCAGGTTCGCACTGGTCTCGCCAGGGAGATCGACCTCGTTCTTTTGCCACTGGTAGCTCAGCACGCCGCCAGAGTTATTGCTCACAGCCGAGACCGAAAGGCTGGCGG
Source organism: Akkermansia muciniphila (assembly GCA_945888375.1). Taxonomy (GTDB): domain Bacteria; phylum Verrucomicrobiota; class Verrucomicrobiia; order Opitutales; family Opitutaceae; genus IMCC26134_A. The sequence goes on from CAMCZZ010000012.1 coordinate 59,068, forward strand.
AAGCGCCGCCAACGCGCAACAGGGAGGAAGGCGCGGTGGTGACGGTGGGGGGATAGGCGGTGCCGGCCGGAGTGGTGTCCACGATCTGGACGGCGGCGATGCCGCCGGCGTTGGCGTTGAGCACGGCATCCTTGGCGGTGATCACCAGTTCGGATCCGGTGACACCGGTGAAGCGCACGAAGGTAGCGGGTGCGGCGGTGGCGGCGGCCGTGGCGTCAAGTGAAGCACCGATCATCGCTAGGGGTGCATAGGGAGTGGTGGCGTAGCTGTCGTTTTGGAATATGCGGTAGTAGTAGGTCGGACTGTTCGCGCGATCGAGGGTGACCGCGCCGACGTTGGCGCCGACGCCTCCGGCCACGTAGACATAGACGTCGTAGGTGCCGTAGGGGATATTCGCAAAGGTCACGGTGGCGCCGGTGGCGGAGCGGGTCTCCATGTAGCCGTGGAGGAGCTTGCCGTTGGCGTCCTTGTCGGCGACGAGGCCCAAGCCAAGGCGGGCGGACCAGGTGTTGGCCGCAGCCCAGGTGGCGGTGGTGTAGCCGGTGGAGCCGTTGCTCTCGGCCAAGGCCAGCGGCGTGGACTGGCTCGCGACGCCGGTGTCGGCCGCGGAGTTGTTCCAGTTGGCGGCCGGGTAGAAGCCGGCGACGTAGTCGGAAGCGAGGACAGCGACCTCTTCGGACCAGCTGCCATTGCCGGCACCGACAAAGTTCAGGCCAATGGAGCGGCGGCCGGCCCCGGGCAGTTCGATCACGCTGATCGAAACGATGGAATCGGCGGAGACGACGTAGCCGGGGGTGTTGTCGGAGACGACGACCTTGTAGCTGCCGGAGCCGGCGGTGGAGGCGGTGTCGATCGCGAGGGAGGCGTTGGTCTGGCCGGAGAGGATGACGTCATCCTTATACCACTGGTAGGTCACGGAGCCGCCCATGTTGGAGATGCCGTTGGCGGTCAGGGTGAGGGATGCACCGGTGCCGACGGTCTGGGAGCCGGGCGATACAGTGACGGAGGGATTAACGACGGAGATGCCGTTGGCCGAGTTAAGGAACTGGCTGGGGGGCAGGGCGGCGCGGGAGAAGCGGACTTCGTCGAGGTCGCCGCGGAGGAAGTCGACGTTGTTGAAGCCGTAGTCGCCGCGACCAAGGGTCCAGGGCGTGTCGGAACCGGTGGTGGGGACGAGCAGGCCGGTGAAGCCGGTCACAGAGCCGACCGAGACGCCGTTCACGAAAAGGGTAAGGGTGCCCTTAGTGGAGTCACCGACGGCGGCGACGTGATACCAGTTGCCGACGACCGGGACGGACTGGCTGTTGACCTGGAGACTGGTGCCAGAGCGGTCGATGAGCTCGATGCGGAAAGCGTTGTTCAGGCCAGTGCCAACGGCGGCGCCGGCCTTGGAGAGGTAGAAGAGACCCTGGGCGCCGGGTCCCTGGCCGGGGTTGGCGCTGTCGTCGCGACCGACGACGGTCTGCCAGCCGTTGAGGTTATCGAGGCGGAAGAAGGCCTCGATGGTGAAGCTGGTGAAGGGCTCTTCGGCGAGGGTGCCGGAGGTGGGGGCGATGAGGCCGTTATTTCCGGTGGCGGGGAAGTTCACGCCTAGAGTGTTGGCCGCGCCGGTGGCGGGAATGATGGAGTAAGGTAGGGCGTCGTTGGCGTAATTGGGAGTGCCCAGGACGGTCAGGTGGTTGGTGCCAATGGAGTCCAGGGTGCTGGAAATGGTAGCCAGCGCGGGGCCTTCCTCGAAGCGGTAGTGAGCGACGGCAAAAGAGGCGCCAGGCTGCACGGTGTAGGCGGGGAAGGTGGTGGTGGTGGGCGTGGAGCCGTTGGCGTCGTCGGAGACGATCACGCTGTAGATGCCGTTGGCGGCGGCGGTGGCCGAGGTGACGGTGTAACTGGAGCTGTTTGCGCCGGAGATGGCCGTCGGGGTGGCGCCGGAGTCGGCCTGGTAATACCACTGGTAGGTGAGGTTACCGGTGCCGGTCGCGGAGACGCGGAGGGTGATGTCGGAGCCGAGCGGATAAGTGGCCTCAGAGGGTCCGGCGGTGACGACCGGGGGCGGGAAGGTGATGGTCGGATCGACGACGGTGGTGAGGAGACCGGTCGCGGGATCGAACTGGTAGATGGTGGTGCCGACGGCGGGCTTGGTCCACTTAGTGCCGTTCAACGAGAAACCGGCGACGGAGAAGGTGGGGCCGTAGGTCTCGGTGAGGGTGGCGTGGTCGATGACGGTCCAAGAGTTGCCGACGGCGGTGCTGGCGTTGGTGAGGTCAAAGGCGATGTCGCCGTCGAGGGTCACGGTGCCGGGACCGGTGAGCTTGCTGTTCACGCCGTTGGCCCCGACGGTGAACTGGATGGCGGCGTTGTCGGCGAGGGCGAGGGTGCCGTCGGAGACGGTGGTGTTGCCCGCGTAAGTGTTGACGCCCGTGAGGGTGAGTTTGCCGGTGCCGAGCTTGGTCAGGCCGCCGCCGGTGGAGACGGAGTCGGCGGTGAGGGCCTTGGCGATGGTGATGTCGAAGCCGTTGGAGTCGATGATGGCTCCACCCGCCTTGACGGCGGCCGTGCTGGCCGCGTTCGCGGCGATGAAGAAGTTAGTGGGGCTGACGTCAGCGGCGGCGGCTTTGAGGGTGCCGCCGTTGAAGTTGACCACGCGGGTGCCGGTGGCTTTTCCGCTGCGGATCTGGCCGATGGTGACAGTGCCGCCGTTTAGGTTGAGGGTATTTGAGACGGTGGCGCGGTCGGCGTTGTTATTAAGGTCGATGACCGAGGTGGCGCCGCCATTGAGCGCGCCGGAGTTGATGGTGACGGCGGAGGTGCCGTTGGAGGCGCCGGGGCCCCAGCTACCAACGCTGAAGCGCAGGTCGGTATTGGCGTTTAAGTTGAGGGTGCCGCCGTTGATATTGATGAAGCCGTTGCTGCTATCCCAATAGGAGAGGATCGCCCAGCGCTCGATGGTGGAGCCGACCGAGACGGTGGCACCGGACTCGATGTTGAGCGTGCCGACGGTGGTGGAGGCGCCCGCGAAGGCGACGAGCAGGTCGCCCTCGGACTGGATGCTGGCGCCCGAGCCAACGTTTACCGTGCCGACGGCGGCCGCGGTGGCGTTGGTGCCGTCACCGATTACGAAGCCACCGCGGGTGCTGATGGAGGCGGTGCCGCTGAGATTGATAGTGCCGTTGGCGGAGAGTCCAGAGCGAGCCACGTGCACCTCCTGGGCGCTGAGAGTGCCGCCGGACATATTGTAGGTTCCGGTGCCTCGCTCGGTGCTGACGATGAACCAGTTTGCCGTGCCGGTGGCGAGGGCGCCACCGGTTTGGTCCAACCGGCCTACTGCGCCGGTGCCGTTGGCGATGAAAATATCAACCGGGGTGAAGACGGAGCTGGCGCTGACGATGGGGAACACGCCGGCGGCCGCTTTGTTGATGGTGAAATTGCCGCTGGGGTTGGCGGGATCGCTGCTCCAGTTGGCGGCGGTGTTCCAGTCTTGGCTGGTGTCGCCGACCCAGGTGGCTTGGGCGTGGGCGGTGGCGGCGAGGCCGGCCATCAGGAGAAATGAACCGGCGAATTTAGCGGTGGTCCGAATGACTGCGCGGTCCAGCAGTTGCATGGACGCCATGCGCCGACTGGCGCGAGGGGGGTGATTACGAGGGATCAATTTCATGGGGATACAAAAAACAGCCGAGACTCCCAAATGGAGTGCGGTATGATTAAGATAATCAGGGGTTAGGGTAACAAAACAGCAACCGGTAGCTACGCTGACGGGTGCGGGCGGATGCTGGGGGGGTGGAAAAAGAAAACAGAGTTGTAACCAGCAGAAAAAGGCAGGGTTTAGGCAAAGTATTTTTTTGCAGATAGAGCACACCCAAGCTCACTTTAAAAATTAAAAATAAGTCACTTATCTTCTTCTTTAACAATATATATTCAATTTCTATTTGGACTTTCTAAATCGCCTTTCAGTCAATAAACAGGACAATAAATCAAACTAAACCCATAGAAGAGCATTGGGTTTTATAACCGCGGATTTAAGTTAAAATCCTGCACCTCAACATAGGCTGTATCGCGCTACCGAGCGATACCAGGGTGCGTCTGGGAAATAAAAGCTGCGTGGCGCCGGCAGCGGAGCAGGGGGGGAGCGAGGCAAACCAAGCTGGGCCGGCGTTGACCTCGACGGAATGGCCCTCGGGGTTACCTTCGCCTCGGTCGCCAGGGCCGAGCATGGTTTACCTCTCACGGAGCAAAGGCCTATTTTGAAGAAAGCGCCAAGTGTTCCGTCATCGAAGAAGTTTGAATAAACCAAACCGGATGATGGAGGCAAAAAGCCTTAAATGACGCAAAAAAGACAGAAACATGAAACACTGGGTTTGAATTTGAGCTTCCTGCGTCTTTTTGCGGCCGATTACTTCTAAAATGAACTTAAACAACGAGACACTAGGGAACGATTAGGTTTAGGCGGAAAAAACGGCGGGGGGCGGTGCCATCCGGCACGGGGGCATTTAGCTCGATCCGAGTGGCCTCGGCCCGAGGCAGGCCATCGGCCCCGGGGGGAGCCCAAGGGGACCAAGTGACCAAATCGGTGGAGGTTTCCAAGGACCACGCACGATCCGGTGGCAGCACAAAAACTACGGTAATCGCGGCCCTGCCGGCGGGGGCAGGGTTGATGGAAACATTCAACGAGCTGCCCGGATCAAGGGGACCGGTGTAGGAGATGAACTCGGCAAGGTTAGTCTGACCATCGCCATCGGGATCGGCGGTTTCGGCGCCTTCAACCGAGGTGGCGGAACCAAAGGTGGCGGTGCGCCAAGTGGTGTAGTCGGCACGCGCACCGAGGGCGGAGATCCACTCGGCAAGGAGGGCGATGCCGGAAGGATCCAGCTCGGAGGTGGCAAGCGGCGGCATGCGCGTGAAGCCGTTTTGCATCGAGACGCGGTTGTAGACAATCGAATGGGTGAGATCGCCAGGAACAACGAGGCGGTTAGAGGGGTTGCCGCCATTGTTGGTGGCGGGGCCATTTAGCAGATTCGTCTGGGCCAGGGTTAACTGGGGGCGGCCGTCCCAGAAGGCGCCAGACACGGTGCCATCGGCACGGTGGCAGTAGGCGCAGTTGACCGCGAGGTAGGAACGGGCGCGAGTCTCGATCGAGTAGAGGGTTTCGTCGGGCCGGACGTGACGGGGCACGGTCTCGAGATCATCAATGGCGTTGGTGAAGTAACCGGCGGCAGCAAGGGTGGAGAGCTGGTTGCCGGGGTAGCCGTGGATCACGTTGTCGCGGTTGAGCTGGCGGGTATTGAAGGAAAGCGAGCCGCCGGCCTGCGGAGTGTGGCAGGTGAGGCAGCTGGAGCGGCTGGGGACGCTCCAGCGCTGAGTGCGGATCAGGCCGCCGTCGTTGATCGTCAGGTCGAACTCGACTCCCTCGTCGGGCACGAGCGCGGCCTCGGTCTGGGCGTCGTTCCAGCGATAGCTGACACCGTAGAAGCCCGCGTCGCCGTTCACCATGACGCGGGTCTCGATGCGGCGGCGGGTGGAGGCGTCGCCGCGGGTGAGTTCGAGGTCGAAGTGTTTTACGAGGATCGTGCCCGCGGGGTAGGTCCAGTTGGCGTCGCGCCGAGGGGTGATTTGCGCGCCCGCCGGCAGGTTGAACCAGCGGCGCTTGATGGCATGGTCGCTCCAGAAAGGCAGGTTGACCTGGTAGGGCACGAGGCCGGGGGCGGGAGACAAGTCGGAGAGGTCGGCGAAAAGCCCGGTGGCTCCGAGGGTGGCGGGGAAGGAGCTGGTGGCGGTGCCGGTGACGAGGCGGATGATGCGACTGTTCAGGTAATCGACGAGGAGCAGATCCTGGTTGGAAGGGTCCACGCCCATGCTGACGAGACCGCCGTAGACGCCGGGAACGCCGGTGAGGCGCGAGACGACCTTAGTGGCGGGGTCGAGTTTCCAGATGTGACCGGAGACGGAGTCGCAGAAAACGTATTGGCCGTAGATCGCAGGGAAACGGGCGCCGCGGTAGACGATGCCGCCGACGACGGAGTTGCCCGCCAACTGGGGGTCGGCGCCGGCGACGGAGGTGTGCGGATAGGCCCAGACCGGGTCGATGGAGGTGAAGCCGGCGGGTTTGGCGGGGCTGGTGCCAAAGGCGGTGTCGGTGAAGCCCTCACGCCAGACCCAGCCGTAGTTGCCGCCTTTGACCACGAGATTGATCTCCTCGTAGAGATTCTGGCCGACGTCGCCGGTCCAGAGCTCGCCGTTGAGCGGGTCGAAGGACATGCGCCACGGGTGCCGCAGGCCAACCGCCCAGTATTCCATGCGCAGCTTGGCGGGGTCGGTGATGGCCAGACCGCTGAAGACGCCGCTCCAGGCGCCGCCGCGCGCGACGGGCACAAAGGGGTTGTCGATCGGGACAGAGAAACGCGCCACGCCGTTGTCGGTGGGAATGGCGGCATGCGCGGTCGGCTCGAGGTTGCCCGGGCGCTTGTCGACATCGAGGCGGAAAATGCCGGCGTGGAAATCCTTGTCGAGGCGCTGGCTGTTGGCGCGAAAGTCGTTGGGGTTCTCCTCGTCGCCCGCCGCGTAGTAAAGGTATCCGTCCGGCCCGAAGTGCAGGTCGCCGCCGTTGTGATTGTCGCCCTCGTCGAGTTGCTGGAGCAGGATGAGCTCGGAGGCGGGGTCGGCGGCATCGGGATCGCCGGCGCTCACGCGGAAGCGGGAGATGCGCTGGTAGTCCACGCCGTTGATGCGGGCGGTGTAGGCGGCGTAGAAATACCCGTTGCTCGAATACTGGGGATGGAAGGCAAGGCCGAGGAGGCCGTTTTCGTAGTTGGCGCCGTTATCGATGGTCTCGGCTGGGATGCGGCCGGCGATGGCGAGCTGGAGGTCGAGGAAGAGTTTTTTGGCGGGGGCGGCGGCGGTCACGTCGGGGACGAGCTGGATCTTCGCCATGCGCTCGCAGACGAAGAGCCGACGCGTGTTGCCCGGCTGGGTGGCGATGGCGAGGGGCTCGCTGAAGGAAACGCCGGGCAGCGCATCGACCGTCTGATAAAAGGTGGGCGGCGGCGCCGGGGGCATGGAGACGGCGGGATTGTCGATCCGGAGGCCGGGGGCGAAGGAGACGGTGACCGCGCCTTCGGCGGTCGCCCCGCTGACGTTGCTCACGCTGTAAGTGAAAGAAACGGGCGCGGCGGCGGTGCCGGCGTGGACGTAGAGTATCCGTCCGCCGACTACGGTGGCGGAGCCTGCGGAGGGCAGAGAGACGACCTGAAGGCTGGCGGGGATGGGGGCGCCGCCGTCGTTGGCGAGAACGTCGAGCAGGACCTTCTGGCCGGGCTGGATGACGGCGGAATCGGGCGCGACGGAAGGCGGGGCGAAGACGGCGTTGGCGCCCGCCTGATAGCTGCTCACGACTTCGGGGGCGGAGAGGACGCGGTCGTAGACGCGGAGCTCGTTGAGGGAGAGGTGGGCGTTGTTGTCGGCGGCCCAATTTGACCGGCCGATCCAGTTGTTCATGTCCTTAAGTTCGGCCACGCGGTAGGCGAGGTCGGTCGAGCCCTGCAGTTCGCCGTTGCGATACCAGCGGACGCGGCTGCCGGCTGATCCATAGGCTCCGGCCTGGTCTTCCACGGTGAGGACGTGGTGGTATTCGACGCCGGCGGAGGTGACGGAGGAAAGGTCGGTATTGAGTCCGGTCTCGCCGCCGCCGGCCACCTTGGCGGCGAGGCGGTGGCTGCCGAGGACGCCGTTGACGTTGAGGGAAAGGAAGAGGTTGTCGTTGGCGACGAAGCCGCCCGGAGCCGCCGCGCCGTCAACGACCTCCCCCGCCTGCGCGCCGGTGCCGCTGGTGACCGAGCAGTTGCCGAAATCGAAGAGGCGCTGCCAGTTCTTGGAGGAAAGGGGCGTGACCCAGGCCTCGAGGGTGAGGCTGGGCCGGGAGGAGACGAACCCGTTGCGGAGGTCGAGATAGGCGGAGATGGCGGCGGCGGTCTGGTTGCCAATAGTCGTCCCGGGAAGCACGACAGCCGAGCCGCTGAAGGTCGCGCCCGCGCCGCGCACCGTGACGGTCTCGCGGCTGGAAGTGTCGAGAAGGGCGGCGCCGGAGGCGGCGGCGCCGGCGGGATTGTTAAACGACCAGCGGTTGACAGGAGGAGGCGCGGGCGGAAGCGGCTCGGGCGGGCCGGAGGCGGGATCAGGACCGGCCTCGAAGCTGGCGACGATCTCGGCGGCGGTGATCGCGCGATTGTAGATGCGAAGTTCGTCGAGGTCCAAGTGCGAGTTGGAGTCGCCGGTATACAGCGACCGGCCGATCCAGTTGTTCACATCGGCGATGTCGCGGGAGCGGAAGGCGAAATCCATCGAGTTTTGCAGCGCGCCGTTGCGATACCAGCGGGCGCGGCAGCCGGAGGCGCCGTAGGTGCCGACGCCGTCCTCGATAATGAAGACGTAATGGTAGCGGGTGCCGATGACCGTCGCCGCGTTCGTGCTCGAGTAAACGGGCGCAGCGCCGCCGAACTGGCCTTCGAGTTGCTGGCTGTTGAGGTTGGCGCCGGTGTTGAGGGTGAGGCCGAGGTTGTCATAGCCGGTAGTGAAACCCGGGATGGCAGGTCCGTCGACAATCTCGCCGGTCACGGCGCCGGGGCCGCTGGTGGTAGCGCAGCGGCCGAAGTCGAAGAGACGCTGCCAGTTTTTGGAGGAGCGGGGGATGACCCAGGCCTCGAAAGTGACCGCCGGGCGCGAGGAAACGACGCCGTTGGGCAGATCGAGGTAGGCCGAGATCCCGGAGGCGGTCTGGTTGCCGTCGGTCGTGCCAGGCAGGCGAAGGGCGGTGCCGGTAAGCGTAGCGCCCTGGCCGCGCAGGGTGGCGACTAGGCCGGCGCGTTCATCGGTAAAGGCCAGGCTGGAATCGACCGTCGAGTCGGCCTGTTGGTTAAACAGCCAGCGGTGGTCGGGGGCGGGAGCGGTAACGGGCGGGGGCAGGGCGACAATGCTATCGGGGCCGGCACCGTAATTAGCGGTGATCTGCGCTACGCTCAGGACGTGATTATAGAGTCGGATTTCATCGAAGGACGCGTTGGCCAAGTTGTCAGCGGAGAACTGGGAGCGTCCGATCCAGTTATTGACATCGTTGAGCTGGCTGAGCTGCCAAGGCACGTCGACGGTGCCGATCTGGAAGCCGTTGCGATACCAAGTCTCGCGAGCGCCGGCGCTGCCATAAGTGCCGACGCCGTTTTCAAACGTGACGACGTAATGGTAAAGCTGGCCGGCGGTGGTCGCCTGAGTGGACTCAACGTAGTAATTGCCGTTGCTCGGCCCGGCATAGTTGAGCCGGCCGTAGAGCCGGTGAGTATTAAGATCGCTGTTGACGGCCAGCGTTAGGGCAAACTGGTCGGAAGCGGTGGTGGTGCCCGGCGCGGTGGCCAGTCCTCCCGTCCATTCGCCCGTCGCGCCCAGACCGTCGCCCGCGCCGGCCATATTGCCGAAATCAAAGAGTCGCTGCCACGCCTTGGCAGTGATGGGCGCAGCCCAGATCTCGACGGAAAGATGTGTGCGGGATGAGATCAAACCGTTGGGCAGATCAAGGTAGGCAGAGACCGACGCGGCGGTTTGGTTGCCGTTAGTCGTGCCGGGCAGGACGATGGCGGAGCCGTTCAAGGTGGCGCCTTGACCACGCACCGTGAGGGGTTTACCTTCCACCGAGTCGATTATGATGGTGCCTGAAGGAGCTGCGCTTGCGGGGTAATTAAATGACCAGCGCTGGGTCAAGGCGGCGTTGGCGCAGGGCGTAAAACCGATGGCGGAAACCGCCATCCAAATGAGGATGGAAAACCGGGGCATGGGGTGTGTCAGGAACGAAAGCAGTCCTCTGTTAAACCCCGAAGCGACCGAAACGCAAAGCAGCCCGCTTGGTCAGCAATCCCATGACCTTGCACGATCCTCCAGTCAGGCAGGCTCCTTGCATCCTTGCAAATCCGGGCGGAGATTCCGCACCAAATTCAAAATTTAAAAGACGCCTGATACCCCGCTGGGATAATCGCGGCATCTGGGATAAAATCAGACGCAAACCGAAGCCGGAACCTTACCAGAACTCAGCCGGCAACCGCAAGTTGCCCGCAACCGGCCGCGATATCAATGCCTCGCCGCTGGCGCACCGTGCAAGGGATACCGTAACCGGCGAGCACATCCTGAAAACCCCGCGCGCCGGTCGGTGCGGTCGGCCGGCCATCGTAGCCGAGGGTCGGGTTGAGCGGGATGAGGTTTACCTGAGCAGGTATGCCGCGCAGCAGAGCTCCCACGGCGTGGGCGTGGTCCGCGCCGTCGTTTTTGCCCTCGATCAGGGTCCATTCGAAAAAGATACGGCGGCCGAGCGTCGTCGTATATTCGCGGCAGGCGTCCATCAGCTCCTCGAGCGGCCACTTGCGGGCGGCGGGCACGAGCGCGGCACGCTCCGCCTGAGTGGCACCGTGCAGGGACACCGCGAGGTGAATGGGCCGACGCTCGGCGGCGAGGCGGCGGATGCCGGGCACTACCCCGACCGTGGAGACGGAGATTTTTTGCGCGCCGAGGGCGAGCCCGGCGGAGTCGCGCAGGATATCGATGGCCTGCATGACAGCGTCGTAGTTGTGCAGGGGTTCGCCCATGCCCATGAAAACAAGGTTGCGCAGGCGCTCGTGACGGTGGTGGGGCGACGGATGGGCCGGTTCGGCCAAGGCGGGGACGGGCGCGTCGGAGTTTTCCCCGGCCGGCGCGGCGGTCGCGCGCAGCACGGCGTCAACGTGCAAGGCCTGGGCGACGATCTCGGCGGCGGTGAGGTGGCGAGTGTAGCCCATCTGGCCGGTCGCACAGAAAACGCAGCCCATGGCGCAGCCGACCTGCGAGCTCACGCAGGCGGTGGTGCGGCCGTGGTAACGCATCAACACGGTCTCGATGCGGTGGCCATCGTGCAGCGCGAGCAGGTATTTGCGGGTGAACCCGTCGGACGAGCGCGTCTCGAGCGCGACCGAAGGGAGATCGCAGGCGAGTTCAGTGGCGACTTTTTCCACGAAACGCGCCGGCATCCGGTCGTGGGCACGCGCCGCGAGCTCGGAAAAGTGGAGCCGCCCCTGCAGATGGATCTCGTTCCATAGGGAGGTGGCGTGGATCGGCGAAAAGCCCCACGCCACCGCACGATCGATCAACTCCGGCCGAGTGAGACCAAGCAGATGGGCAGCGGGTGTAATGACTTCAGAAGCGGGGCGGACGGCGGGCATGGCTCGGAATGGAGCCGGCTCAATCCATGAGGTTCAACCCGTAACACGTTGACCCCGGCGCCGGGCTTTGCGTGCGTCGGCGTTTACCCGCGATTTATTGTGCCCTTAGATATCTACGACTCCATCCGTGAAAAGCGGTTTGCCGCGCTGCAGGCGGAGTTTTTGCCGCAACTGCCCCTCGCAAGCGGCACCCCGCTGACTTTGGAACTGGGCTGCGGCCACGGCCATTATCTCAACGCCTACGCGGCCGCGCATCCGGGGGAGTTTTGCGTGGGCCTGGATCTGATCGCCGACCGCATAGCCAGGGCCACGCGTAAAGCGGCACGCGCCCGGCTGACCAACCTCGCCTTCGTGCAGGCCGAGGCCGCGCTATTTTTGCAAGCGCTGGCCGCCCCCCACCCCACCCTTCGCGCAGCCCCACCGCGACTGCGACGGATTTTTTTACTGTTCTCCGACCCTTGGCCGAAACGCCGGCACTGGAAACATCGAGTCCTGCAAACCACCTTGCTCGATACCTTGGCGGAACTGACAGAAGCAGGCGCGGCGCTGCACTTTCGCACCGACCACCCGGATTACTTTACCTACGCCCGCGAAGTAGTCGGGGCCCACCCCCAGTGGCGGCTGGCCGGCGCGGAAGAGTCGCCGTGGCCCTTTGAGCATGTGTCCGTTTTCGAAGAGCGTGCCTTGGCCGGCGCGCCCCAATCCTTCACCGCCTTGCGCTTGGAAACAGCGGTTAGAGAAAAAACGCCTGACATTAGCGCCCCGTCAAAACCGACATTTGAAACCTAATGATGCGCAGTGCCAAAAGAAGTAACCCACTTCCAGGATTGACGACCCAAGCTGCGGCTACCTAGTTCCTCGAACTTTATTCTATCGCCATGTCTCCCCGCGTTTCCGCAACCGTCCTCAAAACCCTCGTCGCCCTGCCGCTTTTTGCGGCACTCGCCGCGACGGCGCAGGCGGCCGAGGGCGGCCACGAGGCGGCCGCATCGCTGAAGAGCTTCATCGGATTCCCGGTCACCAATTCCATCCTGACCAGTTGGGTGATCACCCTAGCGATTATCGTGTTTGTTCGCATCTCGGTCGGCACCCCTAAGCTTATTCCGGGCCGCGGACAGTCGGTCTTGGAGTCCGCCCTCACCGCGCTTCGTGATCTCTACGAACCCATCGTAGGCAAAAAAGCCATGCCTATGGCCTTCCCGCTGTTAGTTACCCTGTTCATTTTCATCGTATTACACAACTGGTCCGGTCTTCTCCCCTTCGTGGGCACGATCGGCTGGGGGCACTCCGTTGATGGCCATTTCCACGTCAACACCCCCCTGATTCGCCCTCACACTTCTGAGCTGAATGGCACCATTGCCCTCGCCCTGGTCTCCTTCGGGGCTTGGTTAATCATTGTCATGCGCTACGCTGGACCGGGCCTGCTTATCAAGGATCTGTTCGGCAACAAGGCCGACAAATCGGAGCTCGCCCCCGCCATGTATTGGGGACTCTCGCTCGTTTTTATCGTGGTGGGTATAATCGAGGTCGTTTCGATCTTCATTCGCCCGGTCACCCTTTCGATGCGTCTCTTTGGTAACGTGTTCGGAGGTGAAAACTTGCTCCACGCGATGCATTTTCTGCCTCCTTTCTATTTCCTCGAGTTGCTGGTCGGCTTTGTCCAAGGCCTCGTCTTCACCCTGCTGAGCGCCGTCTACATCGGCTTGATTTGCAACCATGGCGACGACCATGGCCACGACGACGACCACGGCCATGCCAAGGAGGCCGCGCACTGAGCACTTATCCCTTTCCCGACCGGGAGCATGCGTCGTTCGCGACACCTAAGTGTGCACGGTCGAGACCCACAACCAAAACCTAATACATCCCATGATCATCGCTGAAATCACTGGCAACATCGCCTCCGCCGCCGGCCTCATCGCCGCCGCCATCGCCGTAGGTCTTATCGGCACCAAGGCCGCCGAGGCCGTCGGTCGCAACCCTGCCGCCTCCGGCAAGATCCTCGTGCAGTCCATCCTCGGTATGGCGCTCGCAGAAGGTCTCGGCCTCCTCGCCCTCTTCCTCGCCAAGTAATCCCTGGCGCAGTTTCGGGCCTTGGTGAGGAGCGTTTGCACGCACCAAGGCCCCACCCCTCTTTTAGATTAGACCACTTTTTACGCCCGTCGACCGCCCGCCATGTTCTCCCTTTTTCTGGCCGCCACCACCCCCGCCCATGTCGCCGCCCCCGAAGGCGCTGCCTCCGGCGGGCTTGTCCACGATCTCGTCGAGAAGTTCGGCATCGACGCCACCAACGTCGGGATGCAGCTCCTCAGCTTCACCATCCTGGCCTACGTCCTCTATCGCTTCGCGATCAAGCCCACGCTCGCCACCATGGACGAGCGCAACCACCAGATTGAGGCCGGCCTCAAGAACGCTGAAGCCACCGCCACCAAGCTCGCCGAGGCCCAGCAGCAGGTGGCCGCCCAGCTCAAGACCGCCCAGCTCGAGGCCAACAAAATTATCGACGAGGCCCGCAAGGCCGCCAAGGAACTTTCCGAGCGCGAGACCGCTGCCGCCACCGAGCGGGCCAACGCCCTGGTGACCAAAGCCCAGCAGGCCATCGAGCTGGAGCATAAAAAGATGCTCGCTGATGCCCAAAAGGAGATCGCCCGTCTCGTGGTGGCCACGACCGAGCGCGTGCTGGCCAAGCGCCTGAGCGACGCCGACCGCGCCGCATACAACGAGACCGCCACCCGCGAGCTAACTTCCGTCTGAAAACCAAAAGCGGAAAAGCTGAAACGCGAAAATCTAAGCACCCGTTTCTCTTCGTTTTAAAAATTAAGTATTTCAGATTTTCAGCGTTTCAAAATTTTTCTCATGTCCGCCGTCTCCGTTAAAACCCGCGCTTTCGTCAAGCAACTCGTCCAGCTCAGTCTGGTTGACGGTCGCGTGTCCTCCGAGCAGGTCGCAGGCATCCTCGAATACCTCGAGAAAAACCCGCCCGCTAGACCCGTTGCCCTGCTCCAAGCCTACCATAAGGCCATCGCCGCCGAGATCGCCAAAGGCGAAGCTCGGATCGAGCATGCCGGCCCGGTAACCGCTGAAGCTCTGGCCGCCATCGCCGCCGCCCTGGGCCAACGTTACGGCCGCCCCGTCTCCCCCCTCGCTACTGCCAACTCCACCTTGCTCGCCGGTCTGCGTGTTCGCATCGGCGATGATGTCTACGAATCTTCCGTAGCCGGCCAGCTCGCCGCCCTTTCGGCGGCTTCCTGAATCAACCGTCACACTTCCACTCTCTACCCGCATCTTGCTACCCACTATTTTTCAAAAATGAGCACCGTCCTCGCCCAAATCGAATCGCAGATCGCCAAGCTCTCGTCCAAGGCCGTCCGCAAAAACACCGGCGTCATCACGACCGTCGCCGACGGCGTCGCCAAGGTCTCCGGCCTCTCCGAGGTGATGTATAACGAGATGGTCGCCTTCCCCGGCGGCGTCATCGGCATCGCCCTGAACCTCGGCGAAGACGAGGTCGGCTGCGTGATCCTCGGCGACGTCTCCCAGCTCAAGCAGGGCGACGAGGTCCAGACCACCGGCAAACTCCTCTCCGTGCCCGTCGGCAAGGGCCTCCTCGGCCGCGTGGTCGACGCCCTCGGTAACGCTGTTGATGGCAAAGGCCCCATCGCCTCCTCCGAGTCCTATCCGGTCGAGAAGATCGCCCCCGGCATCATGGCGCGTAAGTCGGTTTCGCAGCCCCTGTTCACCGGTATCATGGCCATCGATTCCATGATCCCCATCGGCCGCGGCCAGCGCGAGTTGATCATCGGCGACCGCGGCACCGGCAAGACCACCATCGCGATCGACACCATCATCAACCAGGCCAACATCAACCGCGTCGGTCTCGCCAGCGGCGACCCGAAGTTCCGCCCTGTCTATTCCATCTACGTCGCCATCGGCCAGAAAAACTCCAACATCGTCCGCACCATCGCCGCCCTTGAGGCCGCAGGCGCGCTCGAGTTCACCTGCATCGTCGCCGCCCCCGCCGCCGACAATCCCGCCAACCAATACCTCGCCCCCTACTCCGGCGCCGCCATCGGCGAGTGGTTCATGGAGAACGGCCAGGACGCCCTTATCGTTTACGACGACCTTTCCAAGCACGCCGTCGCCTACCGCCAGATCTCGCTCATTCTGAAGCGCCCCTCCGGTCGCGAGGCCTATCCCGGCGACGTGTTCTACCTGCACTCCCGCCTGCTCGAGCGCGCCGCCCGCCTCGACGGCAAGGGCTCGCTCACCGCTTTGCCCATCATCGAGACCCTCGCCGGCGACGTCTCGGCCTACATTCCGACCAACGTGATCTCGATCACCGACGGCCAGATCTTCCTTGAGACCGATCTCTTCAACCAAGGTATCCGCCCCGCCGTCTCGGTCGGTCTTTCCGTTTCGCGCGTCGGCTCGGCCGCCCAGATCAAGGCCACCAAGCAGGTCGGCGGTAAACTCAAAGGCGAGCTCGCCCAGTTCCGCGAGCTGGCCGCCTTCGCCCAGTTTGGCTCCGACCTCGACGCCAAGACCAAGTCCCAGCTCGACCGCGGTTCCCGCATCGTGGAGCTATTCAAGCAGCCCGCCTTCAGCCCGATCTCCATCGAGCTCCAGGTAGTCACCATTTACGCGCTCCAAAAGGGTTACTACGACAGCGCCGATTTGAAGAAAGTCACCGCCACTTCCGTCTCCATCCGTGATTTCTTCAAGGCCCGCCAGGATGCCCTGCTCACCGAAATCCGCACCAAGGCCGCCCTCGACAAGGACCTCGAAGCCAAGATCGTCGCCGCCCTCGACGCCTGGAAGAGCACGGCCGCCTGAAGAAGTAGCGAGTAATGAGTAGCGAATAGCGAGCATTCCAAGGCGCGCCATCCGTTACTCTCAACCAGCTCGCTACCCACTACCCGTTACTCGCTACTTCCCTCCCCCCTCATGGCATCCACCCGCGATATCCGCCGCCGGATCAAGTCCGTCAAAAACACCCGCCAAATAACCAAGGCGATGGAGTTGGTGGCGGCGTCGAAGATGAAGAAGGCGCAGCAGGCTGCCCTCGCCGGCAACCCTTACGCCCACCTGATGGCCCGCATGCTGGCTCGCCTAGCCCCCCGTCTCACCGAGGTCCAGCACCCGTTCCTCACCCAACGCGAGATCAAGACCCGCGGCATTCTGCTCTTAACCACCGACAAAGGTCTCTGCGGTCCCCTTAACGCCAATCTCTTCAAGCTCGTCCTGGAGGTGAAGACCCCGGCCAAATTCTACGCCATCGGGCGTAAGGGTAGCCAATTCCTCGCCCGCACCAAACGGGATCTCGTGGCCGACTTCACCGTCTCCGACCGCCTGGGCTTCTCCGAGGTTAAACCTGCGGTAGAACTCATGGTGAAAGCCTATCTCGATGGTGAAATCGATACCATCGAGGTCATTTACCCGCGCTTCAAAAACACCTTGGTTCAAGAGCCCCAGGTCCGCCCGGTGCTGCCGCTAGCCAATCTAGCCTCTTTCCTGGCCGCCGCCCAATCCGAGGCCGGTGCGTCTGTGGAAACCAACGATGACCGTGACATGCTTTTTGAGCCCTCCGCCAACGAGGTGCTCGAAGCCCTGATCCCGTTCTACGTCAACCGCCACATCTACCAACTCGTCCTCTCCGCCCGCGCCTCCGAACACTCGGCCCGCATGGTCGCGATGAAGACCGCCAAGGATAACGCCACCAAGCTGCTCGGCGAACTCACCCTTGAGTATAACAAGGCCCGCCAAGCTGCCATCACCGCCGAGATCCTCGAAATCGCCGCCGCTCAATTCGCCACTGGCTAAAAGGAAAAAGCGTAAAAGCTGAAATGCTGTAACGCTATAATCCCGAGCCCACGAGTCCCTTCATAAGCCCCAATTTCGCCCTCTTTTTTCAACATTTCCGCTTTTTAGCATTTCCGCTTTTAACACATGAACTCCGGTAAAATCGTTCAAGTCATCGGCCCCGTGGTGGACGTCAAGTTCACCGAGGGCACCATCCCGCCAATCTACCAGGCTCTCACCGTGGACTTCACCGTCTCCGGCCGCCAAGAGAAGCTGACGCTCGAAATCCAGCAGCATCTCGGCGACGGCGTCGCTCGCGCCATCGCGATGTCCTCCTCCGAAGGCCTGTCCCGTGGCATGACAGTGATTGATACCGGCGCCCCGATCTCCGTGCCAGTTGGCGACGGCATCCTCGGACGCATTTTCAACGTCACTGGCGACGTTGTCGACGGCAAGGGCCCCGTGCCCCACACCAAAAAGTATCCCATTCACCGTGCGGCCCCCGCCCTCGTGGACCAAGACACCAAGGCCGACATCCTCGAAACAGGCATCAAGGTCATCGATCTCATCGCCCCCTTTACCAAGGGCGGCAAAGTTGGCGCCTTCGGTGGCGCCGGCGTCGGCAAGACCGTGGTGATCATGGAGTTGATCAATAACATCGCCAAGGCCCACGGCGGCTTCTCGGTCTTCGCCGGCGTCGGCGAGCGGTCCCGCGAAGGCAATGACCTTTACCACGAGATGTCCGAGGCCGGCGTGATCAAGCAGGACAACCTCGCCGAGTCGAAGGTCGCCCTGGTTTACGGCCAGATGAACGAGCCCCCGGGTGCCCGTATGCGCGTCGCCCTCTCCGCCCTCGCGATGACGGAGTTCTTCCGCGACGAGCAGGGCAAGGACGTGTTGCTCTTTGTGGACAACATTTTCCGCTTCTCGCAGGCCGGCTCCGAGGTGTCCGCTCTCCTCGGCCGCTCGCCTTCCGCCGTAGGTTACCAGCCGACCCTTTCGAACGAGATGGGCCAACTCCAGGAGCGCATCACCTCCACCAAGAAGGGCTCCATCACCTCCTTCCAAGCCGTCTACGTGCCCGCTGACGACTTGACCGACCCGGCCCCGGCCAACACCTTCGCCCACCTTGACTCGACCATCGTGCTCGAGCGCTCGATCGCCGAGCTCGGTATCTATCCCGCCGTCGATCCACTCGCGTCCGTCTCAAAGGCCCTCGAGCCCTCCATCGTTGGCGCCGAGCACTATCAGGTCGCCCGTGAAGTCCAGCGCGTCCTCCAGCGCTACAAGGATCTTCAGGATATCATCGCGATTCTCGGTCTCGACGAGCTCTCCCCCGAGGATAAGCAGACCGTCTACCGCGCCCGCAAGATCCAGCGCTTCCTCTCTCAGCCCTTCACCGTGGCCGAAGTTTTCACCGGCTCGCCCGGCAAGCAGGTCCCGGTCAAGGAGACCATCCGCGGGTTCAAGATGATCCTCAGCGGCGAGCTCGACCACGTGGCCGAGGGCGACTTCTACATGAAGGGTCGCATCGACGAGGTGCTCGCCGCCGCCGGCAGCAAGAAGTAAACAATCCTTAGCGCCCACGGAACACACGGAAGCACACGGAGAGAAAACACGGTTTGGTTTCCGTGTCCTCCGTGTGTTACGTGGGCTAACCTTCAGTCTTCGCCATGGCCCTCACTCTCGAAATCGTCACTCCCGAAGCCCGGGTCTACTCCGATACCATCGATACCGTGGTCATCCCCACGACCGAGGGCGAGATCGGCATTCTCCCCGGGCACATCCCGTTGCTCACCCGCATAGCCGACGGTGAACTTCGCGTGACCAAGGGCGGCGTGGAGTCCCACCTCGCCGTTGGTCCCGGCTTTGCCCAAATCGAAGGCGACACCGTCTCCGTCCTGGCCGAACAAGCCATCACCGCCGAGAGGATCGACGAGGGCGTGGTCGAGGCCGCGCTCAAGCGCGCCGAGGAACAGCTGAAGTCCGCTCCGGCCAACATCGACACTTCCGAGCTCGAGCGCCTACAAGGCGCCATCCGCTTCGCTGGAGTGCAACTCGCCCTCAAGCGCCGCGTGCGCTGAGATCCTTAAAAAAGGGTCCGCATAGGGGTTCCTCATATCACTCGCCCGAAAGGGCGGGCTTTTTTGTGCCCGCATCCTCGCGGGCGCACCCCGCAGAAGGACTTTCGTCCTCAAAATGGTGCCCAGAACAGGACTCGAACCTGCACGCCTTTCGGCACACGCCCCTCAAACGTGTGTGTCTACCAATTCCACCATCTGGGCATTGCTAACGGAGAGGACCGCAGAGCGAGACAATCCACGCTTGGACTGACAAGCCTCAAAATCGTTTTTTAAAAAAACCCTTTTGACCCTTTCGCTTCCACCCCGAAGGTCACACTGACGCCTACGCGCGCCCACTCGCATGACTATCGACGAAACGCTCCAGGCTTTGCTTCGCTCTTACGATACCCAGGGCGGCATCAACCACCTCGACGGCAGCAACCTCCCTTCCGAGGCCTCGGTAAATCGGCTCGCCTCCGACGTCATGCATCTGCTGTTCCCGGGCTTTTTCGAGACAGAGCCCCTCATCCGCGAAAACGTGCCAGCCGTCACCCGACAGCGACTGGAAAACGTCCGCGAGCGCCTCCGCACCGATCTGGAGAAATCACTCCGCTTCGCCCGGACCACCGACGCCACCCTCGCCCTCCATTCCCCCCCGCCCGAAGTCCAAGCGACTGAAATCGCCGACTCCGTGCTCGCTCGGCTACCTGAGTTGCGCCGCATCGTGCAAACCGATGTGCAGGCCGCCTACGCCGGCGATCCAGCCGCCCGTTCCACCGAGGAGATCATCCTCGCCTACCCCTGCGTCCTCGTAATCTCGCTGCAACGTTTCGCCCACGAACTCTACCGGTTGGGCGTGCCGCTGCTGCCCCGCATGCTCACCGAATATGCCCACGAACGCACCGGCACCGACCTGCACCCCGGTGCTCGCATCGGCGAGTATTTCTTCATCGACCACTGCACTGGAGTGGTAATTGGCGAGACCGCGACGATCGGCCACCACGTTAAAATCTACCAAGGCGTGACCTTGGGCGCGAAATCCTTCGAGGTCGATTCCGATGGTAACCCCGTCAAAGGCGTCAAACGCCACCCCGACATCGGCGACCACGTGACCATCTACGCCCACGCCACCATCCTCGGAGGCGATACCCGCATCGGCGCCCACTCCGTCGTAGGCGCCAACGTCTGGTTGCTCGAAAGCATCCCGGTAAACAGCATCGCTTATTACAAAAACGAAAACCTGGTCATCCGCTCCCGCAAAAAACAAGAGGTCGCCGTCGAATGCCGGAAACAGGATGAACTCATGGCCTGGAACTGGTCGATCTAGTCCCGGCAAAGGCCGCCCCCAAAACGCAGCCCCCCCACCCCCTCCCCATGACCCCCGACCCTTCACCGATCCTAGGCACGCTCCTTCACACCGTGGGCGCCGGCTCCGCCGCACTCTGCTACGCGCCGCAGCGCTACGTCAAAAACTGGAAATGGCAGACCTACTGGCTCGTTCAGGCCGCCGCCTGCTGGCTCGTGCTGCCGTGGATTTTCGCCGTGGCGACCATCCCGCAACTCGGCGCCGTGCTCTCCGAGGCCCCGAAGGACGCGATGCTGAAGTCCTACGTGCTCGGCGCGATCTACGGCGTGGGCGGCATCGCCTTCGGCGCGGCCATTCGCTACCTCGGGTTTTCGCTCACCTACGCCATCGCCATCGGCCTCTCCTGCGTGCTCGGCACGCTCATCCCGCCCATCGTGGCCGGCAAGCTCGGCGAAACCCTCTCCAACACCGGCGGGGCCTACGTGATCGGCGGCGTGCTCCTCGGCGCTGTCGCGACCTTCGTCACCGGCCTCGCCGGCTTCCGCAAGGAACGTGAACAATCCACCGAAGCGGCCGCCAAATCGACCTTCAACCCCCGCCTCGGCCTGCCCATCGTTTTGCTGGCGGGCGTCTTGTCCGCCGTCTTCAGCTTCTCGCTCGCCGCCGGCCAACCCGTCGCCGACGTCGCCGCGAAATACGGCGCCGGCAACTTCCAGGGCAACGTCATCTACCTCTTCTCCCACTCGGGCGCGTTCACCACCACGTTGATCTACTGCCTGTGGCTCATCACCCGCGACAAGTCCTCGGGGGAATTCACCTCCGCCGGCGGCGCCAGCCTGGCGCTGAACTACGCCTTCTCAGCTCTCACCGGCCTGCTCTGGTATCTGCAGTTTTTCTTCTACGGCCTGGGCCACGTCCGCATGGGCGAGTTCAAGTTCTCCAGCTGGGCGATCCACATGATCATCCTGATCCTGCTGAGCTGCGGTTTCGGCGTCGCCATCGGCGAGTGGAAGTCCTGCCGCCCCGCCACCAAGACCATCGTCGCCGCCGCCATCGCCCTGCTTTTCGCCGCCGTCGGCCTGCTCACCTACGGCAACTACCTCGCGGCACCGCCGGTCGCCGCCGGTCATTGATTCACGGCGACGGGTCTTCTTCCGGGCGCCGTATCCGCGGCTCCGACGCCCATTCTCCGTTATCGCCATGATCCCACCCAGCCAGCCTGCCCGCCTACTGGCCGCGCTGCTCGTTTGCGTGTTGCCGCTCGGCGCCTCCGCCATCCGCCCTGCCACGCCCGAGCGCCCCGCCGTCATCCCGTTCCCGAGCGTCGGCAAACCCCGCCTCGTCTCCGGCAAACTCATGCGCGAGCTGCACGAGCAGGTGAAAACGCCCCACAAATACGGTGTCGTCCTCCCCGCCGGCTCCGGCGAGGTGCTCGATTGCCCCAACGTCTTCCGCCACGGCGGCCGCTGGTTCATGATGTTCGTCGTGAATCAGGACAAGGTCGGCTACGAAACCCACCTCGCCGTCAGCGACGACCTCCTCCGCTGGCAACGCCTCGGCAAAATCCTGCCCTTCGCCCAACAGGGCTGGGACGCCTGGCAGGCCGACGGCGGCCTCTCGCTCTACGATACCCGCTGGGAAGACGCCACCCACGAGCTCGGCACCCACGAGGGCCGCTACTGGCTCTCCTATATCGGCGGCGCGCTTCAGGGCTACGAAACCGACCCGCTCTCCATCGGCCTCGCCCACACCGACGATCCCACCGCCGTCCGCGAGTGGAACCGCCTGCCGGAGAATCCCGTCCTCTCCCCCGCCCAGCCCGACACCCGCGACTTCGAGCAAACCACGCTCTACAAAAGCGCCATCGTCCGCGACGAGGCCCGCACCCTCGGCGCGCCCTTCGTGATGGCCTACAACGGCAAGGCCCCGCCCTACGGCCAGGAGAGCATCGGCCTCGCCATCTCCGACGACCTCCGCGTGTGGCGTCGCCTCGGCCACGGCCCGGTGGTCAACAACGTCGGCCCCACGCCTTGGGCCATCAGCGGCGACCCGCAGCTCGCCAAAATCGGCGACGTGTGGGTGATGTTCTACTTCGGCGCCTTCTGGAAACCCGGCGCCTTCGACACCTTCGCCGCCTCCTACGACCTCGTCCACTGGACCAAGTGGGACGGCCCCCACCTGATCGAGCCGAGCGAGCCCTACGACCAACAATTCGCCCACAAGCCGTGGATCCTGAAACATGAGGGCGTCGTCTACCACTTCTACTGCGCCGTCGGCGACCAAGGCCGCGTCATCGCCCTCGCCACCTCGAAGGATCTGCGCGCGCCAGCGACCAAAAGCACATTGAGCGATAAATAGTTTCATCTTTCCTGTTCGGTTCCCCCGTCGGCGGCAGTAGATACATAAATGAGTCCCTCATGAATGATGACGCCGCGCTCCTTCACCGCTACGCTGCGGAAGGCTCCCAGGACGCCTTCGCCGAGCTGGTGCGTCGCCACCTCGACCTCGTTTATCACGCCGCCCTCCGCCAGACCTGCGGCGATCCGCACCGCGCCGAGGACGTCGCCCAGCGCGTCTTCACCGACCTCGCACGCAAAGCCTCCGCGCTCACCCATCGACCCCTGCTGGTCGCCTGGCTGCACACAGCGACGCGCCACGCCGCTGCGGAACTCCGCCGCACCGAACTGCGCCGTCAGGCCCGCGAACAAGCGGCCTTCGCGATGAACGAAACCGAGCTCGCCCCCGAGGGCGCCGCCGACTGGGAACGCCTCCGTCCGCTGATCGACGACGCCCTCCAGTCCCTTGGCGAACGCGACCGCGCCGCCGTCCTGCTGCGTTTTTTTGAAAACCGCTCCTACGCCGAACTCTCATCCGCCCTCGACGTCACCGAGGACGCCGCCCGCGTCCGCGTGAACCGCGCCCTGGAAAAACTCCGCGCCACTCTCGCCCGCCGCGGCCTCGTCTCCACGGCCGCCGCCCTGGGCCTCGCCCTCGCCCAACCCGCCTTCGCCGCCACCCCCGCCGGCCTCGCGGCCAGTGTCACCACCGTTTCGCTCTCCGCCGCCGGCACCGGTGCGGTGGTCGGTGCCACCACCGGTATCTTCGCCGCCGTGAGCACCGCCAAAATCGCCACCCTCACCGCCGGCGCCATCACCCTCGTTTTCCTCGGCGTCGCCGTCTACCAACACCCGCCCGGCTTCGCTCGCGCATCCTCCCCGTTCCCGACCACGCCAGCCCTGTCACCCGACGCCCTCGCCGCCCTCCTCCACCCCGCGCGTCTCTCCCCGACCGACGCCGACGCCGCCCTCGCAGCCTACCTGGCCCTCCCACCCCTAGCCGCCGACGCCCCGCAGCCCGAATTCCTCGAACGCGCCGCCCGCCTCCGCGCCCTGCTCACCATCCTACCCGCTGAACACGTCGCCCAGCTCCTCGCCACCACCACCGCTCGCGTCGGCCTTCCCGAGGCCCGGCTCCGCTGCGTTGCCTTCACCGCCTGGAGCGAGCTCGACGCGCCGTCCGCCGCCCGCTGGGCCGCCGCGCTCGAAAAAAGCGCGGCGATCAACGGCAACCAACGCGCCGCCTTCGCCGCCGAAGCCGCGCTCGCCTGGTATCGCGCCGATTTCGACGCCGCCTACTCCTGGGCCGTCTCGCTCCGCCCCGGCCTTGCCCGCCACATCGGCGGCACCCTGCTCGCCCGTCTCGTCCTCACCGACTCCCCTCGCGCGCTCGCCCTCGCTCGCGCCGGCGACCTCGCCTGGTTTGACGCCGTCCGCCCGTGGATTTTTGACGCGTGGCTGGACCATGATCCCGCCGCTGCCTTTCGAAGCCTCGGCGCCGAAATGTTCGCCGCGCCTGGCGAACGCATCAACCTGCCGCGCTACCTCGCGCGCTGGGCCGCGCGCGAGCCGCAGGCCGCTCTCGAATGGTTCGACACCGAAGCACCGGGCGACGCCAACGAGCGCACCAACCAGCTCAGCTCCATCATCAGCAACTTCGCCGACCAAACTCCACCGCCCGACTTCAACGCCTTCGCCGCCGCGCTAACCGCCCGCGCCGAGTCGGGATTCGGCCGCGACCTACTCGAGTATTTCCTCCGCACCTGGATGTCCTGCGACTCGACCGCCGCCCTGCGTTGGCTCGATTCCCTGCCAGACGCGTCCCTGCGCGAAGAAATTCTCCGCTCGTCGTTCGACTCCGCAGCCTACGAGGACCCGCGGAACCTCTTCATCCTCGCCCGCCGCCTGCCTGCGAACGCCAAACGCACCCAAGCCATCGACAAAGTGCTCGGCGAATGGAGCCAGAAAGACCCCGACGACGCCCTCGCCTGGCTCAACAGTCCCGAGGGCGTCGAGCTCGCCGGTCCGGACGCCGCCCAAGTCGCCCGCATCGGCGCTCTCGCCCGCCAAGACCCCGCCACCGCCCTCGCCAGTTGGAAAGAGATCGCGTCCGACGACACCCGCCGCCGCACCGCGCCCGACCTCGCCCGCGCCTGGGCGCTCACCGCCCCCGAAACCGCCGCCGACTGGCTCTTCGCCCAGATCCCCGACGGCATCAACCCCTGCGACCAAAACGCCACCAACTCGCTCGGCCACGACAAATCAGAGGCCTATTGGAAACGCATGCAGCCCTACTGGCAGCATGCCTACGCCTACAATCAGATCGCCTCCGCGTGGCTCGCCCGCGATTCCGCCGGCTTCGTGACCTGGGCCGAAAACCTGCCCTCCGCCGACCGGCAACGCAGCGCGCTCTACACACTTAGTTGGGACGCCCCCGACCGCGCAAACACAGACCAGCCCGCCCCCGCCGACCGCCTCGCCCTCATCGCCACACTCCGTGACCCCGCCGTGCGCGATCCGCTCTTGGGCGACTACCTGCGCAATTGGCATCGCTACGACGCAAACGCCGCCCGCCGCTGGGCCGCCGAACACGGAGCCGAGGCCCTCCTTCCCGCGACCGTCGCCGCCGGCCGCTAAGCCGTCCACCCCATGCACCGTCGTCACTCTCCACGAATCCTCGGCCTCACTCTGGGCGCCCTGCTGGGCGGAGTCGCCGGCGCGCTCGTTTTCCGCCTCCTCGCGCCCGAGCCCGCACCAACGCCGCCAACCGCCGCTCCTCCGCCCTCCGCCTGGTCTTGGCGCGAGGGGTCCGCCCCGCTCCGCCTCACCGACTCGGATCAGGCCGCTACCGCCATCGCCGGGTGGCGCACCCTCCGCGCCGCCGACGGCGGCCCCGCCGATTTCCCCGCCCGCGCCGCCGCGCTGCGAGCACTTCTGCTTCGCCTGCCCAAGCCCTCTTTTCCCCGACTCCTCGATCAATTATCCGCCACGGACAACTCGCCCGACACCGCCGCCCTGCGCGAGATCGCCTTTCTCGCCTGGGTCGAGATCGATCCCGCCGCCGCCGCTCGCTGGGGCGTTTCACGTCCTGAACTACGCGATCTCCTCCGCGACGCCCTCGACGCCTGGAGCGCCGCCGATCCACGCGCCGCCGCTATCTGGGCCTGTTCCCTGCCCGACGAAAAACTCGCCGGCAATCTCGCCTATTTCATTCTCCCCGCGCTGGCCGAGATCGACGCCTCCGCCGCCATGTCGCTCGCCACCGCCCGCGGTCAAAACTTTCGCCAACGGCTTCTCCCCGGCGCCCTGGCCGTCCTCGCGAAACGCGATCCCGCCGGCACCGTGCAGACCTTCGGCCCGCAGCTTTGGGAACGCGGCAACGGGCTATTTGAACTTCAAAACGCCTTGGGTGCCTGGGCCAATCGTGCCCCCGCCGCCGCCATCTCATGGGTGCTTACCCAGCCCAAACGACTGGACTGGGACCCGTCCATCAACCTGCGCCACCTCCCGATTCAAGCCGCGAACCGAGCAGCCTTCGCCCAAGCCTTGCTCGATGCCCCCGGCTTTCTCCGACGCCAAAGCGCGCTCGGCGGATATCTGCTCGACTGGCTTCGCGACGACTCGGCCGCCGCCTTAGCGTGGCTGAACAAAGTCCCCGATCCCAGCCTCCGTTCCACATTGCTGGAAAAAACGATCAGCGAACAACGCTACCAAACCGGAGGCGATCTCGCCCCTGTGCTCAAGTTGGCGCTCGCGCTCCCCGACGGGGAAAGTCGCCAGTATCAACTCTCCCGCCTGCTCGGGGATCTCGCCCAAAATTCGCCAACCGACGCCCTGCGCTGGATCGACGCCCACAAGGACGATGCCGACGTCACCGCCGCGTCCTTCGCCGCCCACGCCGCCATCCTCGGCGTGATCGCCCGCGACGATCCCGCCGCCGCCGTCGCCGAGTGGCAAAAGCTCCCCGCAGGCAAAACGAAACACCAAGGCGTATTCACCATCGTGGCCGAGTGGGGCCAACGCGATCCCGCCGCCGCCCTCCAATGGCAGGTTGCCCAAGCCAGCCCCGACTACCCCGTCTACCCCTCTCGACAAATGATCTACCAATGGGCGCGAAAAGACGCCGTCGCCGCTCTGCGCTGGGCCGAATCGCTTCCAGGCGAAATGCCCCGCTTTGCCCTTCTTTCCCTTACCAACGACGGCGGCAACCGCACCCCGCCCGCAGCCGCGCTCGAACTCTATGCGCAAATAAAAAACCCCGCCCGGCGCACCGAAACCCTCACCACCCACGTCCGCGAGTGGCTCACCACCGACCCCGCCGCCGCCAAGACATGGCTCGAATCCCACGACGCCCTCACCCCCGCCCAAGCCGCTGTCCTCCTTCAAGCCCGCTAACATCTTCCGTCTTTTGCGTCTTCTGCGCCTTCTTGCGGCCAAAAATTCTGGTGGTTTGATCGCCCGCCACAGCCCACGTTGATAGGCCCGCCAGGCTCCCCCCGCCCCCATGATGCTCCGCCTTTTCGCCCTCCTGCTCGGTCTGGCGCTCACCCTCCCCGCCACCCCACGGGACGAAGCCCGCTACGTTGTCCTGACCGCGCCCGGCGAACATCTCTTCGAATCCACCCCGCTGGGCAACGGCCGGCTCGGCGCCGCGCTTTACGGCGGCGTCACCGAGGAGCGCATCGTGCTCAACGAATCCGGGATGTGGTCCGGCTCCCCCCAGGACGCCGACCGCCCCGACGCCCACCTCGCGCTGCCCGAGATCCGCCGCCTCCTGCTCGAGGGCAAAAACCACGAGGCCGAGGCCCTCGTGAACGCGAACTTCACCTGCGCCGGCGAGGGCTCCGGCAAGGGCTCGGGGGCCAACACGCCCTTCGGCTGCTACCAAACGCTGGGCAACTTGCGCCTCTCCTTTCCCGCGTCCACCACCGCCGAGGTCAAAAACTACCGACGCACGCTCGACCTCGCCGAGGCCGTCGGCCGCCTCGACTACGAGCAGGACGGCGTGCGCTACACCCGCGAAGCCTTCGTCAGCGCGCCAGCCGAGACTTTTTTTCTCCGCCTCACCGCCAGCGCTCCCGGCCGCATCTCCTTCGACGCCCATCTCGACCGACCCGAACGCTTCTCCGTCGAGCCCGCCGGCCCCGACGGCCTGCTCATGAGCGGCCAGCTCAACGACGGCCTCGAAGGCACCAACGGAGTGCGCTACGCCGCCCGCGTCCGTGTGATTCCTTCCGGCGGCACCATCACGCTCGAGGGTAACACTCTTCGCGTGCGCGACGCCGACGCCGCGCTGCTCTTCGTCACCGCCGCCACCGACATCAAGACCTTCGCCGGTCGCCGCGTCACCGACGCCCGCGCCGCCGCCGAAGCGGATCTCGCCCGCACCATCGCGATTTCCTACGACGAACTCCGCGCCGCTCACGTCGCCGACTACCGCCGCACCTTCGACCGCGTCTCGCTCGACCTCGGCGCACCCGATCCCGCCGCCGCCGCGCGTCCTGCCCCCGAACGCCTACGCTCGTTCCACGAAGGCACGCCCGACGCCTCGATCGCCGCGCTGTATTTCAACTTCGGTCGCTACCTGCTCATCTCATCCTCCCGACCCGGAGGCCTTCCCGCCAACTTGCAGGGCATCTGGGCCGAAAAGATCCAGACCGCCTGGAACGGCGACTGGCACACCAACATCAACGTGCAGATGAACTACTGGCCCGCCGAGGTCACCAACCTTTCCGAGCTGCACGAACCGCTCTTCGCCCTGATCGAGTCGCTCGTCGCCCCCGGCCAAAAAACCGCCAGGGCCTACTACGACGCGCGCGGTTGGGTTACCTTCTTGTTGGCCAATCCCTGGGGCTTCACCTCCCCCGGCGAATCCGCCTCCTGGGGCTCCACCGTCTCCTGCTCTGCCTGGCTCTGCCAGCACCTCTGGGACCACTACCTCTTCACCGGCGACCGCGCCTTCCTGGAACGCGTTTACCCCATCCTCAAGGGCTCGTCCGAGTTCTACCTCGACATGCTCATCACGGACCCAAAGACCGGCCGGCTCGTCACCGCACCCTCGAATTCGCCCGAAAACGCCTTCCTCCTCGACGGCAAACCCGCCCACGTCTGTCTGGGCCCGACCGCCGACCAGCAACTCCTCCGCTACCTCTTCACCGCCACGCGCGCCGCCGCCGCGCTGCTCGACCGCGACGCCGATCTCCGCGCCGAACTCGACACCGCCCTGCCCCGCCTCGCCCCCACCCGCCTCGGCGCCGACGGCCGTATTCTCGAGTGGCTGGAGGAATACCCCGAGGCCGACCCCCAACACCGCCACATCGCCCACCTCTGGGGCCTTTATCCGGGCGACGAGATCACACCGCGCGGCACGCCCGAACTCGCCGCCGGCGCGCGCAAAACCCTCGAGGTGCGCGGCGACGGCTCCACCGGTTGGAGTCTCGCCTTTAAGATGGCGCTCTGGGCGCGGCTCGGCGACGGCGATCACGCGCACAAAATCTTCCGTAACGCGCTCAAGCCCGCCGACGCCGTCACGAGCAAAATCCGCTGGAGCGGCGGCACCTACGCCAACCTCTTCGACGCCCACCCGCCCTTCCAGATCGACGGCAACTTCGGCATGACCGCCGCCATCGCCGAGATGCTCCTGCGAAGCTCGACCGACGAAATCGCGCTCCTTCCCGCCCTCCCCGCCGCATGGCCAGAAGGTTCCGTGCGCGGACTGCGCGCGCGCGGCGGTTTCGAGATGAACCTCGCGTGGCGCGAAGGCCGATTGACCGAGGCCACCATCCGCAGCGTCGGCGGCACGCGCACGACGGTGCGTTACGGCGCCCACGCAGCCGAAGTCACCCTCGCCCCCGGTGAAGCCCGCCTGCTAAACTTTCCCTAGTATGCGTTCCCTGTCCTGCCCAAAGCTACTGCTCGGGCTTGTCCTCGTCCTCTTCAGCGCCAGCGCCCACGCCCTGACCTGGACCAGCGCCGCGACCGGCGGCGCCATCACCGCCACCGTCACCGAGCCCAATCCCGCGATCAGCCCGCCGGCGCTGGTCGTCTACCTCAAAAACCTCGGCTGCGAGCGCATCGGCCAGGAACCCGATGCCCCGATCATCGCCGACTTCATCGCCAACGGTTACCGCGTGGTGGAGCTCGACTACGCCGGCCACAGCCAAGCGACCTCGCCATCCCTCAACGCCGACGTTCTCAAAATCCGCAACGAAATCGGCACCGGCACCTTTCCCGGCTCCAGCGATCTGGCGGCGAAGAAGAACAAGTGCTACCTCCTGTGCGAGGGCTACCGCCTGCTGCGGAACGTGCCGTATTTCCTGAAT
Source organism: Akkermansia muciniphila (assembly GCA_945888375.1). GTDB lineage: Bacteria > Verrucomicrobiota > Verrucomicrobiia > Opitutales > Opitutaceae > IMCC26134_A. The sequence goes on from CAMCZZ010000012.1 coordinate 89,110, forward strand.
GACCGCACGATCTACAACGGCGCCGAGACCACCGACGTGGAGCTGCGCATGGACATCGCCTACCCGTCGCAACCCTCCTGCGCGGTGCCGGTCGTGATGGAATACTCCTGTTCGAACAGCTACGCCGGCAACGAGGACGACCGCATGAACAACGGCAATGCCTTCACCGGCATCACCAACACGATTCTGGAAGGAGCGCCGGCGGCGGGCATCGCGTGGGCCATGGCGGATCACCCGAAGTTCCGCGAATGGGGCCAGCCGAAGAGCGGCGGCTTCTACGCGCCGTCCTTCGCCCTAAATCCCGACACGCTTAAAAAAGTGCGCTCCTCCGTGCGCGTGCTGCGCGAGGTCGGCGCGAGTCTGGGGCTTTCGGGCAACATCTCCGTCCACGGCTTCTCGCGCGGCGCCACCGCCGGTTCCCTCGCGGCCGGCGATCTGGCTGTGCCGGAAATCGACTCGACCGGCTACTCCACCGCGCTCTCCGCGCGCGTGCAGGCCGTCCTCCTTGGCTCGGGGATTTTCGACTACTCGCGTTCCGGCGGCGCCACCACCGGCGACCCCGCCGCTTCGGCCGTGGACATTTACAGCCGTTTCGTGACCGCCTGGGGCCCCACCGCCTCCAACCTCCCGCTTTGGCAGTCGCAGGGCGCGCTTAATTACATGACCACGTCCGCGACCGCCCCGGTATTCCTGAGCTACAACACCGACGACGCCGCTTGGTATGTGTATCAAGCCCGACTCCTGGCGGCAAAACTCGCCGCCCTCGGCGTGCCTCATCAGGTCGTCACCGGCACCGGCGCACACCACGTGACGACATCCGACGCCACCCTGACTTCGATCTATACATTCTTCAAAACCCACGCCCGCCCTTTGCCAAACAAACCCGGGGCGACCGCCCTCGGGAACTACGACGCCTCCGCGCAATCGCTCGATCTCACGATCAACGCCAATGGGAACGGCGACAGCGTCCTCTATGCCATCTCCACCAGCCGAACCCCGCGCCAATGGGTGCAGGCCAACGGCGACGTCGGCGTGGACCCGGTCTGGCGCACCTTGGCCGCGTGGGGCGTGCCCATTAGGGTCGGTCCGCTCGCCGATTCTGAAACGGCGAGATTCACGGTGATCGCGTATGATCCGATCCGGTTCACGACGGCCCAGACCACGGAGAACACCATCGCGGTCTTACCGCGCGTTACGGCTTCCGTTGCGCCCTGAGCTCCACCCTCACCGGGTTGAGCAAGCGGACCGGACCGAGCAGACCGGAGGCGACGAGGGGTTCGTCTTTGTCGTAGAAACGCCAGGTGGCGAAGGTCACGCGGCCGCCCGGGGGCTTTGGCTTCCCTGCCTTATACCAGTCGGGCAGGCGCGTGATGCCGTGCGGGTCGTTGCCTTGCTCATCCCGAATGCCGAACTCGTCCTCGGGCGGGAGTTGTTCGTCCCCGATCAGACGATTCGGCCAGAGCGTCGTCACCCGCACCTCGAGCGCGTTCGCGCCGGCCTGCACGAAATCGGTTACATCCAACCGATACGGCTCCTTCCATACTTGGCCGACGGGACGTCCGTTGATCACGACGTCCGCGATCACCTCCACGCGGCCGAGGTCGAGCATGACGCGGCGATCGGCCGCGAGATAGTTGGCGGGCACGTCGAGAACGTGCGCGTAGGACGCGGTGCCGGAGAAATACCTGACGGCCGGATCGGCGTTGAGGTGCAGGGACTGAAGTTCTGGCAACGCGACCGACTCCGGCGCGCCGCGTCCGGCCTGGAAACCCACGCGCCAGGGTCCGGTGAGCAGCCTGGGGGCGGGCACGGTGGCGGAATCGACGGGACCTTCGCCAAGCGAGTAACGACCGGTTTCCCAAACGAGCGCACCAGCGCCGCCATCATCCCGCCCGGCGAGATCGGACACGATCGGCAAAACCGGCGCAGGCGGTCCCTTCCGGGCGATCGCGGCGATGGCGGCATCGTCCACCGGCCCGACGACGGTCTCGGGCGGCACGGAGTTGCCCTCGAAGTAAAAAACCTGGCCGCGCGAGGTCGGCGGCGGCTGGCCGGCGGCGCGCGTCAAGGCGGCGACGCCATTGAAATTGAGGGTGTAATCGACCGGTGGAATCGGCGAGCCGACCCCGGAGTGAACGATTTTCCCCGAGCCGAGACCTTCGCGAACGAAGGTGCCGTCGACGTATAGGCGGGGGTTTCCGCCGCGATAAACGACCGCGACATGAGTCCAGCCGGCGACTTTTACGTCAGCAACGAGCACGGCCGGGCACGAATCGCTGGCCCGCTCGACGACGAAGATGCCGTTGCGGCCGACCGCGAGACCGGCCGTGGCGTGGCCGGCGCCGAAACGCAGATCGCCGGGATCCGCCGGGATGGCGTAAAACTTGCCCACCTCGTCGATTCGACCGGTGGTCGATTCTTTGGGCATGACGCGCAGGTCGGTATCGGGTTTCACCCAGATCGACATGGCAAAGTCTCCGCTCGCCTCCCTCGCGGGCGTGGTGGCGAGAGCAGTGGTCACAAGGTCGCGACCGTCCTTGCGCAAGGGCGCGGGCGCGGGGCCGGCGGGCCGGCGGAATAGAACGAAAACCGATTCGGCCGGTTTGAATGTGAGCGGAACGACGGCACGGTCACCGTCCGCGTCGTAGACTGCGGCGAGCCGGTTGGTGCCGGTCTCCGGACTCCACAGTTCAGGCTGGCGACCGGCCATGTCGCGAAAAGAAACGACGACCGATTCGTCGCGACGCTGGCGGTTGGCGAGGAAGAAGAGATCGCCGTCGGGGAGCTTGCGATGCTGCCAGGAGAAATCGGCGTCCGGCCGCTCGCCGCGCCAGGTCACGTCCGGTGTCACGCCGAGAGCGGCGAGGGTCTCACCAATGGTTCCGGTGGGGAACACGCGTCCAGGCCCCTGGCGCTCCGGCGACCAAAGTTCATCGACGAGCCTCACCATCGCGGCCTCGCCTTCCGGATACGCCTCAAGGGTCGGCGAGAAGCTAGGCTTGGGACCGAGCAACGCACCGCCGGCGGCGACAAACCCGGCCAGCTTGCTTAGCAGCGCCGGACGCATCGCTTTGAGATCGGGCGGCAGAACCAGCAATCGGTAACGCCCGCCCTCGGGCAGTTCGTAAGCGCCGTCGCGCACCGTGATGCGGTTAAGCAGGACATCGGTGTTCACCAGGTCGTAGGTGTGGCCGACGGGCACAGCGGGCATGGCGTATTGCGAGGGATCCGGCGAACGCTCGCCGGTGAAGTAGAGCACGTCGGCGGCGAAAGTGCCGTGGCGAAGCAGGAAGCCGGTGCGCGCCAAGGTATCGATCCAGCCCTTGCTCCGCTCAAACCAGGTGTTGGTGCGGTCGAAGAAAAACCCATACGGCCCCATCGCCATCCCGGGCGCGGCGTCGGGGTGCGGCTGGTGGGCGTAGCGGTGAAAGACGGTCAGGTTGACGCCCTGCGCCGCCATCTCGTCACCGAGGATTTTCAACGAGTAGGGATACTCGAGCCACCGGGAGGTCTTGAATTCGCCGGTGAACGACTCCGCGCCGACCACGGGTTTGCCGTAGATATGCGCGGCGGAGGTCACCATCTTGACGACGCGATTGGGCGTCCACGGCGTGCGCGTCCAAAACTCGGTCATGGGCACATCGGCGAGACCGGCGACGCGCAGCTCGTCGAAATTTCCGGGACCGTAGCCCTCGACAAAAAACCGCAGTCCGCGTTCGCGTGAGAGCTGGTGCATCCGCTCGTAGTAATTCTCCGCCATCAGGTCGGCCTGCACGCGGCGAAAATCGAAAAGAAAACGCTCGGACACGCCCGCGTCGCCCACCACGCGGCCGAACAGCGCGGGGAGATAAGCCGTGATCGGATAACCGGCGCGCCGCTGAAATTCGGCCGGGAACGCGGCCGTCCAATTCTGCATGCCAGCCTCGTAGCTATCGATGGTGATCGACGCGGGCCCCTTCGCCCCAACCGCCGCGGCGTCGGCCGAGACGCGGTCGATCACGTGACGAAAATGAAACTCGGCGGCGGCGGGGTTGAACTTGTCGATCTCAAGTCCGCGTCCGGCGGCGGAGGCAGCGACGTTTTTCTGACCGGTGCTGGTGTGGCCGATGCGCAGAATGGTCCATGCGCCCACCGGCGCGTCCCAGACCAGACGATCGCCGTGGAGTTTATCGGTCAGATCGAGGACGGAGCTCGGATCAATGGCGGTGGCCGCAGGCACCGGCTCAGGGAGGGCGAGTTGGCCGGTGACGCGGTAGTCGAAGTTGGCCTTGGCCACCCAATCGGCGACGCGCGGAGACCGGTGGAAAACCAGGTCGGCGATATCTCCCTCGCGAGAGGGCGTCACCCGCAAAAAACGCACCCGCACGGGTGCGAAAGAACTCGCACCGGGCGCGACGATTCCATGGCGGCCGGGTGATGGGACCGTGCAAACCGGCGTGAACGAGATGCCATCGACCGATCCCTCGATTTGGAGCCGGGGAAAGCGTCCTTTGCGCGCAGGCAGAACAGTGAGCGCATGCAACTCCACCGATACGTCGAACTCGAACAACAGCGGCGCGGCGGGGGAGAGGGCGAACGTGGTATCGAACAGACCATCGCTCAGCCCCGCTTTCGGCAGATCGCGACCGCCCGCGCTGACGCGAGCGAGCGCCTGCTCGTAGGGCACGACCTCGGCGGCTAGCGAAGGGAAAGCGACGACGTAGGCGTCACGGTAAAAGCCCTCGTTGGCGGGCGGACGCACGAGTTCGATCTCGACGCGGCCGCCGCCGGCCACGGCGGTCTCGGTCCACGTGAGTTGCTGCATCGACCTTTCCGGCGTCACCCACGGTCCACCGCTACTCGACCAGCCGGGGGCGTTGTGCATGCCGATGTCGATACCGAGACGGTTGCCCTCCTGGATCGCGTGGGTCATCAGCGCGCGCCAATTCTCATCCAAATAGCCCGCCGGGCCGGCGGGCAGGTAATCGCTGCCGTCGAACATCATCACGCCGCCGACGCCGACCCGATGCATGGCCTCGAGGTCGAGGGTGATGCCTTCGCGCGTGATGTTGCCGTTCATCCAAAGCCAAAAAGTCCGCGGCCGGGCGTCGGCCGGCGGCGCCTCAAATCCGACCGCGAGTGGATCGGCCGAAGCGTCGGCGGCGAACGCCCCCGCCGCGGGTAAAGCCAGGGCGAGAAGAGCCGTGCGAAAGAGAAGCCGAATGAAGAACATCCGATGGCCTCAGGATCAGCCCGGGCGGCTCTTATCGTCCACCGGATGCCGGCGCCAGATGTTGGCCAAAATGGAGCCGGAGATATTCATCCAAGGACTGAAAACCGCCGCGGCCAGGCCGACGGTGCCGAGTTTACCCATCGCGCCGGCGAGGCCCGAGGCCATGCCGCCGTTTTGCAGACCGACCTCGATCGCGACGGTGCGGCAGGAGGCCTTGTCCAAACGAGCGAGACGAGCCAGCCAGTAGCCGAAGAAGTAGCCGGCGGTGTTATGAAGGGCGGCCACGACGATCAGCAGGCCGCCGACGAGCAGCAGGTTGTTACGTCCCGCCGCCGTCGTGATCGTGGTGAAATAAACAATGCCCGCCATGGAGAAAAACGGCATGGTCGCATCAAGCCGGGCGAAACGCCTCGTGAGTTGATGATAGGACACGCCGAAGGCCACCGCGCCGCATAGAAAGCCCGTCAGCTCGATGCCGAGTGCCACGCCGCCCGTATCGCCGCCCCAACCGGCGCGACTGGACAATAGGCCGACGCACGCCAGGCCGCACACCACTTGGGCGACAGTAAAACGACGAAGCACGACCGATGACACGCCCTTGAGATATTCGTGCAGAAGGGCGGCACCGATGGGCACGATCACGATTTTCACGATCTCGGTCATCATGCTCATAAAGCGCACCTCGACGAGCGAGCCGGCCAAGACCTTCATCCAAAAGGGCGTCATGATCGGGGCGATCAAG